>CAMDDZ010000071.1 GCA_945893145.1 Rhodoplanes serenus
AAAGCCGGCGCAAATCATGCCCCATCACGAATCCCAAAATCGTCCCGTGGCAAGCGGTTTTTCGGACTATCGATGAATCGGGGTATACCAATCTGGGGGTCGGAGATTCGAATCCTGCCGGGCGCGCCAACACTTCCACGCCGCGTTCATTCCCGGCCTCACGGCGCGTCTTGCCAATACCGAAAATCGGATTGAATTTGACTCGAATTGGCTCTTAGTCCCCACCGCCGCGCTTGGCGGTGTGTCAAATTTTACCTCCTGGCAAACATTTCTGCTTTCGGCGCTTCTCCGGCGGAACCAAAGCCAAACGGCTGCATTGAACGGTTCGGTTGAGGTCCGAACTGGGTCGCCTGCCGATCGGATTCGGACCCGGCCTGGGGGGTTGCAGATGGTCTGGCAGTTGCTCGCGGGCATCCCGGCGGCGTTCCGCATGCGCGGTTCCGCAGGCCCCATTTTGCCCAGCAACCATCACACTGCGCTCATCAAATACGCAGATTTCACAAGCAGATACGCATTTTGGGAGACGCGTCATGCAGCCTGCCGCTGAGGCACTCGCGCAAGGCAACGGAAACGGCACGGCGCCGGTCGTCGTAGAAGCCCGCGCACCGGGCGATACCGCAAGCTTCCAGCCCCATGAGCTTCTGTCCGCCCTACAGGCGATGCGGGTGGGCGATTTCTCGGTCCGCCTTTCGGGCGACCGGACCGGCATCGAAGGCAAGATCGCCGACACCTTTAACGAGATTGTCGCCGCCAACCAGCGCATGGCCCAGCAGCTTGAACGGGTCGGCCAGCGCGTCGGCAAGGAGGGCCGCACCCAGCAGCGCGTCCGGTTCGGCCTGTCGAGCGGCGCCTGGGCCGAGATGGAAAGCTCGGTCAACACCCTGATCGACGATCTGCTCTGGCCGACCACCGAGGTGACGCGGGCCATTTCGGCAGTGGCGCAGGGCGACCTCCTCGAAACCGTCCGCCTCGACGTCGATGGCCGGCCGTTGCAGGGCGAATTCCTGCGCTCCGCCACCATCGTCAACACCATGATCAAGCAGCTTGGCGTGTTCACCTCCGAGGTGACGCGCGTGGCGCGCGAGGTCGGCACCGAAGGCAAGCTCGGCGGCCAGGCCCAGGTGCCGGAAGTGACCGGCGTGTGGAAGGACCTGACTGAATCCGTGAACTCCATGGCGTCGAACCTGACTGCCCAGGTTCGCAACATCGCCGACGTGACCATCGCAGTGGCCAACGGCGACTTGTCGAAAAAGATCACCGTCGACGTGCGCGGCGAAATCCTTCAGTTGAAGGAAGCCATCAACACGATGGTCGATCAGCTGCGTTCGTTCGCTTCGGAAGTGACGCGCGTCGCGCGCGAGGTCGGCACCGACGGCAAGCTTGGCGGCCAGGCGATCGTGCCGGGCGTCGCCGGCACCTGGAAGGACTTGACCGACTCGGTCAACGCCATGTGCGGAAACCTGACCGCGCAGGTGCGCAACATCGCGCAGGTGACCACCGCGGTGGCGCGCGGCGACTTGTCCCGCAAGATCACCGTGGACGTGCGCGGCGAAATTCTCGAACTGAAAGACACCATCAACACCATGGTGGACCAGCTCAACGGCTTCGCCTCCGAAGTGACGCGCGTGGCGCGCGAGGTCGGCACCGAAGGCAAGCTTGGCGGCCAAGCGCAGGTGCCGGGCGTCGCCGGCACCTGGAAGGACTTGACCGACAGCGTCAACTTCATGGCCGGCAACCTGACCGCTCAGGTGCGCAACATCGCCGACGTCGCCACCGCCATCGCGGGCGGCGACTTGTCGAAGAAGATCACCGTGAACGTGTCGGGCGAGATCCTTCAGTTGAAGGAAACCATCAACACCATGGTGGACCAGCTCAACGCCTTCGCGGGCGAAGTGACGCGCGTCGCGCGCGAGGTCGGCACCGAAGGCCGCCTCGGCGGTCAGGCCAACGTGCTTGGCGTCGCTGGCACCTGGAAGGACTTGACCGACTCGGTGAACTCGATGGCGTCGAACCTGACCGCTCAGGTTCGCAACATCGCCGAGGTGACCACCGCGGTCGCCGGCGGCGACTTGTCGAAGAAGATCACAGTGGACGTGCGCGGTGAAATTCTCGAGCTGAAAGACACCATCAACACCATGGTGGACCAGCTCAATGCCTTCGCGGGCGAGGTGACCCGTGTGGCGCGTGAGGTCGGCACCGAAGGCAAGCTTGGCGGCCAGGCCATGGTGCGCGGCGTCGCCGGCACCTGGAAGGATTTGACCGATAACGTCAACTCGATGGCGTCGAACCTGACTGGCCAGGTCCGCAACATCGCCGAGGGGGCGACCGCGGTGGCGCAGGGCGACCTTTCGAAGAAGATCACCGTGAACGTGTCGGGCGAAATCCTTCAGCTGAAGGAAACGCTCAACACCATGGTGGACCAGCTCAACTCGTTCGCCTCGGAAGTGACGCGCGTGGCGCGCGAGGTCGGCACCGAAGGCAAGCTCGGCGGCCAGGCCGCCGTGCCGGGCGTCGCCGGCACCTGGAAGGACTTGACCGACAGCGTGAACTCGATGGCCGGCAACCTGACCGGCCAGGTTCGCAACATCGCCGAGGTGGCGACCGCCATCGCCAACGGCGACTTGTCGCGCAAGATCACGGTGGATGTGCGCGGCGAAATCCTTCAGCTGAAGGAAACGCTCAACACCATGGTGGACCAGCTCAACCGCTTCGCCGGCGAGGTGACGCGCGTGGCGCGCGAGGTCGGCACCGAGGGCCGTCTCGGCGGCCAGGCCAACGTGCCGGGCGTCGCCGGCACCTGGAAAGACTTGACCGACAGCGTGAACTCGATGGCCGGCAACCTGACTGCTCAGGTCCGCAACATCGCGGAGGTGACCACCGCGGTGGCGCGCGGCGACTTGTCCCGCAAGATCACCGTGGACGTGAAGGGCGAAATTCTGGAGCTGAAGAACACCATCAACACCATGGTGGACCAGCTCAACTCGTTTGCCTCGGAAGTGACGCGCGTGGCGCGCGAGGTCGGCACCGAAGGCAAGCTCGGCGGCCAGGCGCAGGTGCCGGAAGTGGCCGGCACCTGGAAGGACCTCACCGACAACGTCAACTTCATGGCGTCGAACCTGACTGCGCAGGTGCGCAACATCGCCGATGTCGCCACCGCCATCGCGGGCGGTGACCTGTCGAAAAAGATCACCGTGGACGTGCGCGGCGAGCTGCTCCAGCTCAAGGAGACGCTCAACACCACGACCGACCAGCTGCGCTCGTTCGCCGGCGAGGTGACGCGCGTGGCGCGCGAGGTCGGCACCGAAGGGCGTCTGGGTGGCCAAGCCAACGTGCCAGGCGTCGCCGGCACCTGGAAGGACTTGACCGATAACGTCAATCTCTTGGCCGCGAACCTCACCACCCAGGTCCGCAACATCGCCGAGGTGACCACCGCCGTGGCGCGCGGCGACTTGTCCCGCAAGATCACCGTGGACGTGAAGGGCGAAATTCTCGAGCTGAAGAACACCATCAACACCATGGTGGACCAGCTCAACGGCTTCGCCTCGGAAGTGACGCGCGTCGCCCGCGAGGTCGGCACCGAAGGCAAGCTCGGCGGCCAAGCGCAAGTGCCGGGCGTCGCCGGCACCTGGAAGGACCTGACCGACACCGTGAACGTCATGGCGGCGAACCTGACCGAACAGGTGCGCGGCATCGTGAAGGTCGTGACCGCGGTGGCGGACGGCGATCTCAAGCAGAACCTCACCGTGAAATCGCGCGGCGAGGTGGCGGCGCTCGCCGAAACCATCAACAACATGACCGATACGCTCGCGACGTTCGCCGATCAGGTGACCACCGTGGCGCGCGAAGTCGGTGTCGAAGGCCGCCTCGGCGGTCAGGCCAACGTGCCCGGCGCTGCCGGCACCTGGAAGGATTTGACCGGCAACGTGAACCTCTTGGCCGCGAACCTGACCACACAGGTCCGCGCCATCGCCGAAGTGGCGACCGCCGTGACCAAGGGCGACTTGACCCGGTCGATTCAGGTCGATGCGCGCGGCGAGGTGGCCGAGCTCAAAGACAACATCAACACCATGATCGACAATCTGCGGCTCACCACCGACCGCAACACCGAGCAGGATTGGCTTAAGACCAACCTCGCCAAGTTCACCAACATGCTGCAGGGCCAGCGCGATCTGGCCACGGTGGGCCGACTGCTGCTCAGCGAGCTGACGCCGCTGATCAATGCCCAACTTGCCGTGATCTATCAGGTGGAAGGCGACGAATCGCAGAGCATGCGGCTGCTCTCGGCCTATGCCGACGATGGCGCCAACGGCCACCCGTTGCGGGTGCGGTTCGGCGAAGGTCTGATCGGTCAGTGCGCCGTCGACAAGCGGCGCATGCTGATCACCGAGCTGCCGACCTACGCGGTGCCGATCGGTTCCGCGCTGTTCAAGGTGGTGCCGCGCAATATCATCGTGCTGCCGGTGCTGTTCGAAAACCAAGTCAAGGCCGTCATCGAGCTCGCCTCGGTGACGCAGTTCACGGCGCTGCAGAGCATGTTCCTCGAGCAGCTCACCGACTCGATCGGCATCGTGCTGAACTCGATCGAAGCCACCATGCAGACCGAAGGTCTGCTCAAGCAGTCGCAACAGCTTGCTGCCGAGTTGCAAACCCAGCAACGCGAGTTGCAGCAGACCAACGAGCAGCTCGAACAGAAGGCGCAGCAACTCGCCGAACGCAACGTGGAAGTGGAACGCAAGAACCAGGAAATCGAGCAGGCCCGCCGGGCGCTCGAAGAAAAAGCCTCCGAACTTGCGCTGACCTCGAAGTACAAGTCGGAATTCCTCGCCAACATGTCGCACGAGCTGCGCACACCGCTCAACTCGATCCTCATCCTGGGTCAGCAGCTCACCGACAACCCGGACGGCAACCTGTCGGCCAAGCAGGTCGAATTCGCCCGCACCATTCACGGCGCCGGCACCGACCTGCTCAACCTCATCAGTGACATTCTCGACCTGTCTAAGATCGAGTCCGGCACCGTCACGGTGGACGCACAGGAGGTGTTCGTCGCGAATCTGCTCGACGCCATCGCGCGGCCGTTCCGCCACGAGGCGGAAAATCGCCTTCTGGCGTTCGACGTCGAGATCGATCAGCACCTCGGCCGCAGCATCACGACCGACTCCAAACGCCTGCAGCAGGTGCTCAAGAACCTGCTCTCCAATGCCTTCAAGTTTACCGAGAACGGTGGCGTACGCCTGAGCGTTACCGCGGCGGTCGGCGGATGGAACCCGGAGCATCCGGTGCTCACCGCATCCCCTGCTGTGGTGGCGTTCGAGGTGTCGGATACCGGCATCGGAATTCCGTTGGAAAAGCAGAAGATCATCTTCGAAGCGTTCCAGCAGGCCGACGCGTCGACCAGCCGCAAATACGGCGGTACCGGCCTCGGCCTCGCCATCAGCCGTGAGCTTGCCAACCTGCTGGGCGGCGAAATCCAGCTCCGCAGCACGCCCGGCAAGGGCAGCACGTTCGTGCTTTATCTGCCGATCAAATACGTCGGCCCGACCAACAGTGCCCGGCCGGCCGGCGAAGCGCGATGGTCATCGGGGCAATCGCCAGCCGTGCTGGCTGCGACTGCCGTCGTGGACCGTCCGATCGAACAGATCCCGGATGACCGGCTCTCCATCGAGCCCGGCGATACTATCTTGCTGGTTGTCGAGGACGATCCGCACTACGCGCGCGTCATCATGGACCTTGCCCGCGACAAGGGCTTCAAGGTGCTCTCCGCGATGCGTGGCGCCGACGCACTCGACCTCGCCAAGCAGTTCCAGCCGACGGCGGTGTCGCTCGATGTCTTCCTGCCCGACATGCTGGGTTGGACGGTGCTGAGCCAGCTCAAGCAGAACCCGCTGACGCGGCACATTCCGGTGCAGATCATTACGCTCGACGAGGACCGTCAGCACGCACTCGCGCGCGGCGCGTTCTCGTTCGTCACCAAGCCGACCACCACCGAAGGCGTCGACGCCGCGCTCGCGCGCATCAAGGAATATGCGGCGCCGCGGCGCAAACGGCTCCTTGTGGTCGAAGACAATGAGGCCGAGCAGATGAGCATTCGGGAATTGCTTGGCTCCGACGACATCGAGATCGTCACGACCGGTACCGGCGCGGATGCGCTGGCTAAGCTGCGGGAGCAGACGTGCGATTGCGTGGTGCTCGATCTCCGGCTGCCCGACATGACGGGCTTTGAGGTGCTCGAACGCATCCGCGAGGACAGTTCGTTGTCGGACGTGCCCGTGGTGGTGTTCACCGGCCGTGAATTGTCGGCCGAGGAGGACGCCCAGCTACACACCATGGCGCGCAGCATCGTGGTGAAGGGCGTGGAATCGCCAGAGCGCTTGCTCGACGAGACCTCGCTGTTCCTGCACCGCATCGTCACCGACATGCCGGCCGAAAAGCAGCGCATGCTGGAACGGCTGAACAGCTCGGACGAGGATCTGGTCGGCCGCACCGCGCTGCTGGTCGACGACGACGCCCGCAACATCTTTGCGCTGTCGAGCGTGCTCGAACGCCGCGGGATGCACGTGCTCACCGCCACCACCGGCCGCGAAGCCATTGCGATGCTCGAATCGACAGCGGACATCTCCATCGTGCTCATGGACATCATGATGCCGGAGATGGACGGCTATCAGACCATGCAGGTGATCCGGCAGAAGCCCGAGTTCCGGCGGCTGCCGATCGTGGCGCTGACCGCGAAGGCGATGAAGGGCGACCGCGAGAAATGCCTGGAGGCCGGCGCCTCCGACTATCTCGCCAAGCCGGTCAATACCGAGCAGCTTTTGTCCGCGTTGCGCATGTGGCTGCACCGCTAGCTTTTGGGGCGCAAGATGACGGAACACAAGAAGGTCAACATCCTGCTGGTCGACGACCAGCCGTCCAAGCTCTTGAGCTACGAGGTCATCCTGCATGAACTCGGCGAGAACCTGCTCAAGGCGCAGTCCGGCCGCGAGGCGCTTGAGCATCTGCTCAAGTCCGAGATCGCGGTTGTGCTGGTGGACGTCTGCATGCCGGACCTCGACGGGTTCCAGCTTGCGGCGATGATCCGCGAGCATCCGCGGTTCCAGAAGACCGCGATGATTTTCATCTCGGCCATTCACCTGACCGACATGGACCGCCTGCGCGGTTACGAGATGGGCGCGGTGGATTATGTGCCGGTGCCGGTCATTCCGGAGGTGCTGCGGGCCAAGGTCAAGGTGTTCGCCGAGCTCTACCGCAAGACGCGGCAATTGGAGCGCATGAACGCCGAGCTTGAGCAGCGCGTGTCCGCGCGCACCGCCGAGCTCGAGGCCTCGACAGAGCGGCTGCGCCAGAGCGAGCAGCGCCGCAGCCTCGCGCTGGTCGCCGGCAAGATGGGCTCGTGGGATTGGGACCGCAGCAACGGCGACTGCCTGTGGGATGACGGCCAGTGCCACATCTTCGGCGTCGACCGGCAGCGTTTCGCGGTGACGGCGGAAAATGTGCGGGCCTTGATCCATGCCGACGACTGGAAGCGCCTGCAAACGGGCCTCGAGCAGCTCCTGAAGGACAAGCAACCCTCGCAGGCCGAATTCCGCCTTCGCCTTCCCGACGGCGAAATCCGCTGGTGCTACGGCACGGCGGCGCCAACCCTCGATGCTGCGGGCCGCGTCGTCCGGGTCAGCGGCGTCACCATCGACATCACCGACCGCAAGGAGGCCGAGGAGCGCCAGGCGTTGCTTGCGCGCGAGGTCGATCATCGCGCCAAGAACGCGCTTGCGCTGGTGCAATCGATCCTGCGGCTCACCCGCGCCAAGGATGTCGCCGCCTACACCACGGCGGTCGAAGGCCGCATCAAGGCGCTGTCGCGCGCCCACACGGTGCTGTCTATGGCACGCTGGCAGGGCGCCGATCTGCGCGGCCTGGTCGAAGAGGAGCTTGCGCCCTATCGCAGCGCCGACAAGGTGACGGCGACCGGACCGAGCGCGCTGCTCGAACCGGCGGTCGCGCAATCGCTCGCGCTGGCGCTGCACGAGCTTGTCACCAACGCGGCCAAATACGGTGCGCTGTCCTCCGGTCCCGGCCGCGTCGCACTGAACTGGGAGCTCAAGCCCGGTACACTTTTACTGCAATGGGACGAGACCGGCGGCCCGCCGACCAAGCCGCCGTCATCGCCGGGTTTCGGCACTCGTATCATCCTCGCCAGTGTCGAAGGTCAACTTGGCGGCCAAGCTGCGTTCGACTGGCGGCCCGAAGGGCTGCGCTGCGTGCTAACGGTTCCGCGCACCAGCGACATCGTGCCGTCCAACGGCTCCGGCAAAGTCCGCAAGGCTTCGCAAAGCGAGCCGGGCGGTCGTGTCATCAATGCGGCGGGCAATCGCATCATGGTGGTTGAGGACGAGGCTCTCGTCGCCATGGCGGTCACCGAGTCGCTCACCGAACTCGGCTATTCGGTGGTCGGCCCGTTCAGCCGGATCAAGGAGGCGCTCAAGGCGATGGCCACGTCCCGCATCGATGCGGTGATCCTCGACATCAATCTCGGCGGTGAGATGGTTTACCCGCTGGCCGACATTCTGATGTCCGACAAGGTGCCGTTTGTCTTTGTCACCGGTTACGGCGCGGAGGGCGTCGAGCCGCGGTTCGCCCATGTGCCGGTCCTGCAAAAGCCAATCGAGCCCGAAGCACTGCAGCGGCTGTTCGGGCGATATCTCGCGTCGTCAAACGTCATCAATTATCGCGCCGAAGCGACCAACCGGGCGGTGAACTAACACTCTGGCTCGCGTTTCACCTGCCTTGGCAGCGCCCGCTGCATGAGGCAAGGTCGCCCCCGCCAATCGGGGTGGGGACATGGACCAAGTACGAGAACGCTTTCAGAATTTGCACGAGTTCATTTCGGTCGCGCGCGACAATCTCAGCCGCAATTACTGGGACTATCTGGTCGGCGGCTCGGAAACCGAAACCACGCTGCGCCGCAATCGCCAGGCCCTCGACTCGATTGCGTTCCGCCCGCGCATCCTGCGCGACGTCTCCACGACCGACACCAGCGGCACGTTCCTCGGCCGCAAGCTCAAGCTTCCGGTCGCGCTCGCCCCGATCGGCAGCATCGAGCGGTTTTCGCCGGGTGGCTGCGCCGACGTCGCTGACGCTGCGGGCCACTTCGGCGTCGCCATGTACCAGAGCTCGGTGGCCAAGCCCGAGGTCGAGGAGACCGGCAAGCACTCACCCGAGAGCTTGAAAATTTTCCAGCTTTACGTGCGTGGCGATCACGCCTGGGTCGAAGCCTTTCTCGACCGCGCGGTGGCGTCCGGCTTTGGCGCGCTCTGCCTCACGGTCGATACTCACCACTACAGCCGGCGCGAGCGCGACATCGCCAAGCGGTTTCGCGCCGCGTCCGCCCGTTCGATCGAGCAAAGCAGCCATCAGATGCAGCTCGACTGGGCGCAGATGGACAAGCTCCGCAAACGCTACAAGGTGCCGCTGATCGTCAAAGGCGTCGCCACCGCCGAGGACGCCAAGCTTTGCATCGAACATGGCATCGACGTGATCCATGTTTCGAACCACGGCGGCCGCCAGCTCGATCATGGGCTTGGCGCCATCGAAACGCTGCCGGAGATCGTGGCCGAGGTGAAGGGCCGCGCGCAGATCATCATCGACGGCGGCTTTGTGCGCGGCACCGACATCGTCAAGGCGATCGCGCTTGGGGCGAATGCTGTTTGCATCGGCAGGCTCTATTGCCTGGGCCTCGCCGCGGCCGGCCGCGACGGCGTCGAGCGCGTGCTGGAAATCCTGCAGGACGAGATCGAGTGCTGCCTGAGCCTGCTCGGCGTCAACCGGCTCGACGAACTCAACCCGTCGTACCTGCGCGCCGCGGCCCCGGTGACACAGCCGCATGTGTTCAGCGCATTCCCGTTCGCAGATGCGCCCAACAATCGGTATTAGATCTCAAGGCGCAAGCGGTAAATCGCCCGCAAGTGGAAAGCCTTGCGGGCCGGAGTTCCCGGATCGTCGAAATTTCGAGCATTGGATTCATAGCATTTTGGGAAATTCGTCATAGTCCTGCCGCGTCGTCTCGCGAAGGATCGTTGCCATGCGGCTGACCGGGCTTTTCGTTGCGTTGTTCTGCGGGTTGATTTCGACGCAAGCGCTGGCGCTCGACATCGATCAAATGCCGATCAAGCTCGGCGATGCCTACCAGCAGGTCAAAGACGCCTACAAAACTTCGCTGGAACCGGAGCCGGTCAAGACCACCACGCCGGGCTCGACCGCGGTGCGGTTGAAGACCAAGGGCGTCTGGTTCTTCTTCAACCGTGAGAGCAAAGTTTACACCATCCGGCTCGACGCGCCGTTCCCCGGCAACGTCGGCGGTGTCAAGATTAACGACAGCGTCGTGCAGATGCAGAAGGTGCTGGGGAAGCCCGCGAAAATTCCGCCGACCCAGAGCACGCTGCAGCCGCGCTCGTATGTCTATTATCTCGACGACGTGACGACGGTCGTGTTCCGCGCTAATTCCGATGACGAGATCGAGACGATCTTCATTTTGAAGTGAGGGCGCGTCATTCGCCCATCGTGATGCCGAGTTCGCGCACGGCGCGGCCGAATTTTTCACGTTCGCTCGACAGAAACGCCCGCACGTCCTGATTGGCGCTGGGCTCGACGCCTTGCTTGGCCAGCGCCTCGCGCGTGCTGGGCTCATTGAGCGCGAACAGCGTTTCCCGCTTCAGCAGCGCGATGATGTCCGCCGGAGTGCCTTTCGGCGCCAGCATTACGGTCCAGCTCGCCAGATCGAATTCCGGCACGCCTGCCTCCTTGAACGTCGGCACGTTGGGCAAGGCTTGCGAGCGCGTGTCGCCGGTCACGGCGATCGCCTTCACGGCGCCCGAGGCGATGGCCGGCATCCCCACCGCCACGCCGCCGTAGAACATGTCGAGATGGCCGCCGATGACATCGTTCACGCCTTGCGCACCGCCGCGATAGGGAATGTGCTGGACGTTGAGCCCGCGCAGCTTGTTCATCCAGGCGCCCATGACGTGCGGCGGGCTGCCGACGCTGCCGCCGTAGGTGTATTTGCCGGGATTGGCGCGGATCTCAGCGAGCAGGTCCCGCAAGTTGTCGGCTTTGACGTTCTTGGAGACCATCAGCACCACCGGCACAAGACCAGTGACCGCGATCGGCTCGAAATCGTCCGCCGTTGAATAGTTCTGTTTCTTGGAGATTTGCGGCACCACCACGGTTTCGGAGGTGTAGCCGACGTAGAGCGTGTGGCCGTCGGGGCTCGCGCGCATCGCCAGATTGATGCCGATGGTGCCGCTGGCGCCTGGCCGATTCAGGATCACGAATGGCTGGCCGAGCCGCTCGGTGAGTTTTTGTGCCACCACCCGCGCGACAAAATCCGTCGAGCCGCCGGGAGCGTAGGAGACGATGATCTCGACATTGCGAGTGGGGTAGGGGGCGGCGTTGGCGGGAGTTGCCGCTAACGCGCTCAGAAGGACGAAAGCTAGGCCGAAGCGCCGCCCCAAGCGCCCCCCACCCCGGCTCGCTTCGCGGGGGGAGGGTAAGCGCAGCGTCCTCGCGCTTCGATTCAAAGCTTCGTCACCCGCAGATGCAGAAGCGCGGCGCGGCCGCCGCGCACCTCTTTCACGGCGCGCGCCAGCGCCGCCGGCACGTCGTCCGGGTTGGTGACCTTTTCGCCGTAGGCGCCAAACGCCTCAGCGATCTTGGAGAATTCGGCGTTCGGCATCAGGCTCGCCTGGAACTTGCCAACCGACTTGGCTTCGCCCTCCGGGAATACGCGGAGCGTTGATTCCTTCACCGCCGACCAGCCGGCGTTGTCGAGCAGCAGCACCAGGATCGGCAGCTTGTATTGCTGAGCGACCGAGAACACCGAACTCGGCCCGCCAAAATAGAAGCCACCGTCGCCGACCACCTGCACCACGAGCTTGTCCGGCGCCGCGAGCTTGCAGCCCAGCGCCATGCCGCCGGACCAACCCAGCCCGCCGCCGCCCGAACGCACGCAGGTGTTCGGCTGCGGCCGCTCGAGCTGAAGCAGGCACGCGCCGGCGTTGCGCACGCCTTCGTTCAGCACGATGTCGTCAGCTTTCAGCAGCTTGTTCAGCTCGGCGAACAGATAGTGCGGGTTGATCTCGTCAGGCTTGCCCTTGTTGGTCGCCATCTTCACGGCCTGTTCGCGCCACGCCTTGCGCTCGGCGGTGTGCGCCTCGACGCGTTTTTGCGCGGCTTCCTTGAACTTCGGCGTGGCCTTTTTTTTCAGCTCTTCCATGAGCTGGCCCAGAATGACGCCGGAGTCGCCCTGCATCCGGATGTTGCCCGGGAAGGTCCACATTGGCGAAGCGGATTTCAGCGTATCGACGTCGATGTGCGCCCAGAACGACTTGTCCTTGTGAGACACGTCGGCCGGGAACCACGGCACGTCCACGTCGACGAGGATGCCGACGTCGGCGCGGGGCAGGTGCTTGTTCGGCGAGTAGCCGAGGAAGCATGGGAATTCGTGCGAGATGTTGAAGGTCTGGTTGCCTTCGAACACCGCGATGCCGGCGAACATCGCGAGCTCCTCGATCAGCTTCGGCGCGTTCTTCGATTGACCGGCGTAGCCGCAGACCAGCACAGGATGCTCGGCGGCGAGGATCTTATCGGCCAATTGCGCGATCGTTGCAGGATCGGCGCCGCCGGCCTGCGGCTGCGAGAACTGGTTCGCCGCATAGCTGCGCACCTGATCGCTCGCCCATTTTTGCGTCAGCGTCTCGCGCTGCGCCATGAAATAGACCGGGCCCGCGGGTTTGGTTTCCATGATGGTGTGGGCGCGGCGCAGCGCCTCCTTCACCACCACGCCTGACGGCAGCGTCCATTCCCATTTCATGTAGGGCCGCACCAGCGCGCCCTGGTCGATCGGCTCCTGCACGAAGTGCACGTAGGTGTCGCGCGAGCCGACCAATTCATTGGACGAGGTGTAAGGCGCCTTGCCGGACATCAGCAGCACCGGAACGCGGCTGCGGAACAGGTTGTGCATCGCGTTCGCGGTGTTGGCGGTGCCGACATCGACATGCACCAGCACGGCCTGGCCGCGGCCAGTCACCGCCGCATAACCCATCGCCATGTGGGCGGCGGTGTTCTCGTGCGGGCAGAGCACGACGTTCGGAACCTTCTCGCCGCGCTTCTCGCGGTCCGCCATCGCCTCGATGGTCGGCGCGTGGTCGGTGCCGAAGTTGCAGAACAGATGCTCGATGCCGAGCTCGTTCAGGCCCTCGATAAAGTAGTAGGCCGTCGAATGCTCGGGCGCGTTGCTGATCTGGCGGGCGGCAGTGGCTTCCGACATGGGGTTTTGACCTGTTCTGCGATGATGGGGTGCGCTTCCTAAAGCCTACTGTGCCCGTTCGGGCTGGGTGGATTCAAGGCTCAGGATCGGGCGGAATGGCAGCAACGCGTACCGCGCGTTCCGCCCCCGGAGGGGCGGGCCGGTTCGGTGTTCCAGATCGAAAGCCGTTTGGGGACGGCTACGCCGCCGCCGGCACCTTCTTGATCTGGTGCGCCTGGAGCTTGGGCAGCACCTCCTTGGCGAAGCGGCGGAGCTGCTTCAGGAACACGTCCTTCGGCATGGCGCCGAGGCTCATCATCAGCAGCAGCGAATTCGCGCCATAGCGCTCAGCATCGGCGATCAGCTTGTCGGTCACATGCTTGGCGTTGCCGAAGGCCAAGAGCCCGTCTGAGATCCGCTTCTCCACGTCTGCGGGTGTCATCGACTTCATCTTCTCGCGGTCGAGACCCGCGGCGGCGCGGTTTTCCTCCCGCACATAGTCGAACGAGGATGAGCTGACATAGCCCGAGGTCTTGATCGCGGCCTCCTTCTCCTTGGATGAGCCATGATGCCAGAGCGTGTGGACGAAGTAGAAGTAATACGGCCCGTATTCCTTGATCGCGGTCGCGCTGTCGTCGGAGACGAAGGCGTCGGTGAAGAAACAGAGTTGCTCCGGCTTGATGGCGTGGCCGTTCTTCGCAAGCTGCTTGGCGAAATAGCCGACGATATCCTCGGTCAGGCCCCGCTTGAAGTCCGGCAGCACGGCCGAGAAATTGTGCTTGCCGGCCCACTCGATGGTTTCTTTCGAGCCGGTGAACGGCACCCAAACCGGCGGATGCGGCTGCTGGTAAGGCCGCGGCCAGATCGCGATATCCTTCATCTGCCAGAATTTGCCGTCGTGCGAGAACTGCGGCTCCTTCCAGGCTTTCAAGATGATGTCGACGGCTTCCTCGAAGCGGGCGCGCGATTCCGCCATTGGCACGTTGTAGACGTTGTATTCGCGCGGCACGCCACGGGCGAAGCCCGACATGATGCGCCCGCGGGATATGCAGTCGGCCATCGCCAGCTCCTCGGCGATGCGGAGCGGGTTGTGGACCGGCAACAGGTTGCCGAGGATCAGGAACTTCAGCTTCTTGGTGCGCTGCGCCGCCGCTGCGGCGATCATGTTCGGCGAAATCATCAGCCCGTGCGGCGTGGTGTGGTGCTCGTTCAGGCCGACACCGTCGAAGCCGAGCTTCTCCATCTCCTCCCAGATCTCGAAATGATCTTCATAGGTCCGGGCGCCGATCTCTGGGTCCCAGTGGTCGCGCGACAGCGGGTAGGGGATCAGTTTGTCGCGCTTGTAGTTCTCGAAATGGTGGTCGTAGGGCAGCAGGTCGAAGATGAAGACTTTCACGAGCGGGGCTTTCTGATTTCGGCTGCGGAGTTGATCGTGGCGTGCAAGTTGCGGGCGTATTCGACCGCGCCGGCGACCGGCATGTCGGGCGCGGTGCGGATGTATTCCTTGGCGCTGCGCAGCGAAATGCTCGGCGCCTTCAGCATGGCGTCCGTAAGCTTGTTTACGGTGGCGTCGAGCTTGGCTGCCGGCACCACGTCGCTGACGATGCCGTAGGACAGCGCGCGCTCAGGCGACACCTCGAACATCGAATAGACCAGATAGGCCATGGCTTTGCGCGGAACCCGATCGACGAACGACGACATCACCATGGTGGGCATGATTTGGTGCGCCATCTCGGGCACCGAGAAACTTGCTTTATCGCTTGCGATCGTGATGTCGCAGGCGGCCGCGATGGCGCAGCCAAAGCCATGCGCGCCGCCCTGCACCACGCAGACGATCGGGATCGGGCAGTCGCGCATCGCGCCATAGGCGTCGAACACCACGTCGGAGAAGTTGCGCCGCGCATAGGCGGTCGGCTCGACGGCGGGCCGTGCGCCCATTCCGGCGCGGCCGACGCAGAAGTCCTTGCCGGCGCCGCGCAGCACCACGATGTCGGATTTCTTCGGCGCTTCGCTGATCAGCCGGGTCAGCTCGCGCACCATGTCGTCGGTCACGGCGTTGCCGCGCTTGGGCTGGTTCAGCGTGATGCGCAGGATCGCTCCGTCCTGCTTCACCAGAATGTCGTCGGCCATTTCGTTCTCCCGTTGCGCCGTCATGCGGCGTTGGCTGTTCCGCTTTGGATGGCGCGCCAGATCTTTTCCGGCGTCACCGGCATCTCGATATGCGTTACCCCATAGTCCGATAGCGCATCGACCACCGCGTTGACCACCACGGCGAGCGACGGCGTGGTGCCGCCTTCGCCGCCGCCGCGCACGCCGAGCGGATTGCCCGGCGCCGGCGTTTCGGAAAGCTCCGCGGTGAACGACGGCAGCCGGCCGGCGCGCGGCATGGCGTAATCCATGAGCGATCCGGACAGCAGCTGTCCAGTCGTCGGCTCGTAGCAGCAATGCTCCCACAGCGCCTGCCCAACGCCCTGGGCGATCGCGCCGTGGGTCTGGCCATGAAGAATGAGCGGATTGACCGCCCGGCCGACGTCATCGACGGCGGTGTGGCGCAAGATCTCGATAAACCCGGTGTCCGGATCGATCTCGACCTCGCAGACGTGACTGCCGAACGGAAATCCCGCGCTGCGGATGAAATCGTCGCAATCGGCCGAGAGCGCACCACGCAGGTCGTCGGGCAGGTCGTTGCGCTCGCGCGCCGCGCGGGCTGTCTCGAACAGCCCGATGGAGCGGTCGGTGCCTTTGACAATGAGCACCCCGTCCGCGAACGCGATATCGGCCGTGTCGGCCTCCAGCACGTGGGCCGCGATCCGCGTGGCCTTCTGGATTACCGCCTGCGAGGCCTTGCCCATCACCACGCCGGCCATGCGCATCGAGCGATCCGAATGGGTGCCGCCGCCGATCGGCACGATGTCGGTGTCGCCTTGGATCAGCCTGATGCTGTCGACCGGCGCGCCAAGCCATTCGGCGACGCATTGCGCGAAGCTCGTCTCGTGGCCCTGACCGCTCGAGAGCGTGCCGACCACGACGTCGATGCGGCCTTCCGGCAGCACATCGATCTTGGAATATTCGCGCGGCGCGCCGCTGGTCGCCTCGATGTAGTTGGCAAGCCCGATGCCGCGCAGCTTCCCGTTGCGCTTGGATTCGCGCTTGCGCTTGGTAAAGCCCTTCCAGTCGGCCATCGCCAGCGCCCGGTCCATGGCCTTTTCGTAGTCGCCGCTGTCGTAAGTCATGCCGAGCGGATTGGCGTAGGGCTGCGCCGACGGCGGAATGAGATTACGCCGCCGCAGGTCAATGCGGTCATAGCCGCATTGCCGCGCGGCGCGGTCGATCAGCCGCTCCATCACGTACATGGCTTCGGGGCGGCCCGCGCTGCGATACGGATTGGTCGGCGGCGTATTACTCAAGACGGCGCGGGCCCGCACATGCGCCGCCGGCACGCGATAGACCGTGCTGAGCAACTCGGCGCACTTCACCAGCGGCACATACATCACGCTATGCGCGCCGGCATTGCAGATCACCGAGCCGCGCAACGCGAGGAAGCGGCCTTTGTCGTCGAGCGCGAGCTCGGCCGAGATGACCTGGTCACGGCCCTGGTAGTCGCTGGCGAAGGCCTCCGAACGCTCGCAGGTCCATTTCACCGGCCGGCCGATACGCTTGGCCGCCCACACCACCAGCGCGAATTCCGGATAGAACGCGTTGCGGGTGCCGAAATTGCCGCCGACGTCGCCAGAGACGACGCGCACATCCGCGGGCGGCACGCCGAGCACGCCGGCCAGCTCCTGCTTCTGCCGCACCACGCCGCCGCTGCCGGCAAACAGCGTGTAGCGGCCGGTTGTCTTGTCATGCACGCCGAGCGCGGCGCGCGCATCGAGCGGCACGCCGGTCACGCGTTGCACCCAGGTGTCGAATTTCACCACCTGCGCGGCGCGGGCGAACGCGGCTTTGGTGGCCGCAACATCGCCGACGTCGGCATCGACGCAGACATTGGCAATGTCGTCGTAGAGTCGCGCCGCCTGCGGCTCGACCGCTGCTGCGGTCGCCGTCACGGCTTTCAGCACGTCGTATTCGATCTCGACGCACTCGGCTGCGTCATGCGCCGCCGCTAGCGTCTCGGCCACCACCATGACGACCTGCTGGCCGACGTAGCGCACGCGGTCGGCCGGCAACAGCGCTTGCGGGGCGTAGCCATGCGGCGACCCATCGCGGTTGACCAGCGCAATGTCGGCTGGCGGCTTCATCGGGATCGGCGTGTGCGGCACGGGCTTGAGCCCATCCGCCACGACATCGGCGCCGGTCAGCACCGCGAGCACGCCCGGCATGGCACGCGCCGCCGAGGCTTCGATTGCGCGGATGCGTGCGAAGGCGTGCGGCGAACGCACGAACACCGCATAGGCTTGGCCGGGTTCGTTGAAATCGTCGGTGTATTTGCCCGCGCCCGTCAGCAGCCGCAGGTCTTCCTTGCGGGTCAGCGGTTTTCCGATTTGTGCGGGCATGGCGACGCGCGACGAGCTCTGGCAATCGGGTTCAGCGATCATTCGCCGGGGCAAGCATACCGTTCCGCCGGCACCGGAAGCTAGACCGGGACGCCAGCGTTGATGCGCGTGGCGGCGCGCCCTATGCTTGAAACACATAACGCGGCGGCATGGGAGGCCGGGATGACAAACACGGTCGGGTTGCGGGTCGCCAGCGCCTGCCTCGCGTTCGCTGCCGCGCTGGCCTGCCCTGTGACGGCCCAGGCCCAGGGCCAGGGCCAGGGCCAGGTCTGGCGTCACGCAATCATCGAGCCCAAGTCCGACGCCGGCTTTCAGGTCATGTCGATCCGCGGCGGCTTTGCCGCCAAGCAGGGCATCGACCTGAAGCTGCCGTACTTCCAGAACGATGTCATTATGCTGCGCGGGCTGTTGGCGGGCGAACTCGACAGCTACGAGGGCGGGGCCGCGACCGCCATGATCGCGGCGGCGCGCGGCGCCGACGTCAAAATCATCGGCTGCCATTGGCAGACCGTGGTGCATAGCGTGTTCGCGCGCAACGAATTGAAAAGCGCGGCCGACATCAAGGGCGCCACCATGGCGATTTCGGCGCCCAACGCCACGCCGGATCTGATCGGCAAGGCCTGGCTCGCACAGAACAACATTCCGCTCGCGGAGGTGAAGTTCGCAAGCCTTGGCAACGACCCGGAGCGTTTCAAGGCGCTGATCAGCAACGTGGCGCTTGCGACCGTGATCTCGATCGAGTTCCAGCTCCTGGCGGAGAAGCAAGGCATCAAGCTCGTGGCGCGCGGCAGCGACGTGATGCCGAACTACTATCGGCTTTGCACGATCACCACCGGCAGGCTCATTCAGACACGGCGTGACGACGTGATCCACTTCCTCACGGCGCAGATGCAGGCCTATCGACACGCGCTCGCCAACCGCGACGAGGAACTGCGCATCACCCGTGAGATCACCGGCGCGAAAGCGGACGATCTGCGGCCGGAGTTCATTTTTAAGGAAGCGTCCGATCCCAAGACCGGCATCGATCCCACCATGCCGATCGATATGGGCAAGCTCGCGTGGTTGCAGGATGAGTTGATCAAGGCTGGCAATCTCAGGGACAAGTACGACCTTGGCCGGCTGGTCAACACCGAGCTTCGCACCGAAGCGCTCAAGCGCGCCGGTCTGCAGAAATGATGGCGCCCGTAACCGTATGAAACCCGCGCCGTTCAGCTATTACGCGCCGAAGACGATCGAGGAGGCGGTCAGCCTGTTGGCGCGCGTCGCGCCGGACGATGGCCGCGTGCTCGCCGGCGGCCAGAGTCTGGTGCCGACCATGGCGTTCCGGCTGGCCCGGCCGCGGCATCTGGTGGACATCAACGGCGTGAGCGGTCTCGACCGGCTCGAAACCGCGGACGGCAGGCTTTGCATTGGCGCACGCGTGCGGCACGCGGCGTTCGAGCGGCCGGTCGATCCGGGGCCGCTCGGCGCGCTGCTGTCCCAAGTGGTTCGCCACATTGCGCATCATCCCATTCGCACGCGCGGCACGTTCTGCGGAAGCATCGCCCATGCCGATCCGGCGTCCGAATGGTGCGCGGTCGCGGCCGCGCTCGACGCCGAAATGGTAGCGCGCTCGACGCGCGGCGAACGCGCCATCACGGCGCACGATTTCTTCAAGGGCATTATGACAACGGCGCTGGCCGAGGACGAACTGCTGATCGAGGTGCGGCTGCCGACGCTGCGGGCCGGCGTGCGCACGGGCTTTGCCGAGTTCAACCGGCGGGCCGGCGATTTCGCCGTCGCAATGGCAGTCGTGGTCTATCGTTTGCAGGACGGGGCCATTGCTGATGCGCGGATTGCGGTCGGCGGAGCGGAGGCTGCGCCCCGGCGTATCGAGCAGGCCGAATATGCGCTTAAGGGCCGCGCGCCCTCGGCAGAGGCGTTCGCAGTGGCGGCGGAGGCAGCCTCGCGCGCGCTCGATCCGATTGAGGACCAGCAGAACACGGCGGCCTATCGCCGCGACGTGGCGCGCGCCATGGTGATCCGCGCGTTGAGCGAGGCGGCATGAACGAGACGTCGCGCGGCAGCAAATGGATCGGCCAGTCGGTCGAGCGGCTGGAGGACCCGCCGCTGGTGACCGGCCGCGGGCGCTTTGCCGCCGACATCAACTTTCCGCGCCAGCTCCACATGCGCATGGTGCGCTCCAACCACGCCCACGGGAAAATCATTTCGGTCGATGCGAGCGCGGCGCGCGCGCTGCCTGGCGTGGTGGCGGTCTGGACCGCGCAGGACATCGCCGATGTGCCGCCGGTGGATTTTCGTGAGGGGCCGATCGAGAAGCTCGCGCCCTACCGTCAGCCGGTGCTGGCGACCGGCACGGTGCGCTATGTCGGCGACCCGGTCGCCGCGGTGTTTGCGGAAGACCCCTATGTGGCCGAGGACGCCGCCGATCTCGTCACCATGGAAATCGAAGAGCTACCGCCGTTGCTCGACGCCCGTCACGCGCCCGGCGAGTTCTCGCCCGGCCGCAACACCGAGGCCGATCTGCTGCGCCAGGGCTACGGCGACGTGGAGGCCGCGTTCCGCGACGCACCGCATATCGTCGAGCTGGAGCTGACCTGCGGCCGGCACTCGGGCGTGCCGTTGGAAACGCGCGGCGCGCTCGGCCGCTACGATGCCTCGCGCGACGTGCTGGAATTGCACGGCGCCGCCAAGGTGCCCCACCGCAACAAGGAATTGATCGCGCGGATGCTCAAGCGTCCGCCTTCGTCGGTGGCGGTTTATGAGTCGCATGTCGGCGGCGGTTTTGGCATCCGCGGCGAGCTTTATCCCGAGGACGTGCTGGTCTGCGTCGGCGCGTTGCGGCTCGGCCGGCCGGTGAAGTGGATCGAGGACCGGCGCGAACACCTGATCGCCGCCAACCATTCGCGCAACCAGCACCACAAGATCCGCGCCGCGGTCGCTAACGACGGCGAAATCCTCGCCATCGACGACGTGATCCACCATGACAACGGCGCCTATGTGCGCACGCACGCGACGCGCGTCGCCATGATGACCTGCGGTGTGCTGCCGGGGCCGTACCGCGTGCCGCAGGCCTATCGTGCGATTTGCCATTTCCGGCTGACCAACAAGACGCCAGCCGCCACCTACCGCGCGCCCGGCCGCTATGAAACCACCTTCGTGCGCGAGCGGCTGGTCGACGCTATCGCGCATCAGCTGAAGCTCGATCCGATCGAGGTGCGCAGGCGCAACGCCGTCACGGTCAAGGAAATGCCCTTTAAGCGTCCGCTCGAGGCGCTGGGCGAGGAGATTCATTTCGACTCTGGCGATTACCACGCGCTGCTCGACAAGCTGATGGACTACGTCAAATGGGACGAGCTGAACGCGAGCCTCGCGCAGCGCCGCGCCAACGGCGAAATGGTCGGCGTCGGGCTTGCGATGTTCGTCGAGAAGGCCGGCCTCGGGCCGGCGGATGGCGTGCGCATCCAGGTCGATACCTCGGGCTTCGTCGAAGTCATCACCGGCGGCGCTTCGCTCGGGCAGGGCTTCGAGACCGTAATGGGGCAAGTGGCAGCCGAGACGCTCGGCGCCGACTACAACAAGATGCGCGTGGTGCACGGCCAGACCGACCGGATCGAGTATGGCATTGGCGCCCACGCGTCGCGCGCCACCGTGATGACGGCCTCAGCCACACGCGAGGCCGCGCTGAAGGTGCGCGCCAAGGCGCTGGATATGGCGGCCGAGTTGATGCAGGCGCCGATCGATACGCTCGACATCGTGAACGGCGAGGTGGTGTGCCGCGATCGTCCAGGCGGGCCCTCGATCAGCCTCGGCCAGATCGCCGCCAAGCTCTCCAACACCTCGAAGGCGCTCGGCGGCCGCGAACCTGGCCTGTCGGGCGAAGGGTGGTTCTTCACCGAGCATCAGGTCTATCCCTACGGTGACCATATGGCGGTGGTGAAGGTCGATCCGGCGACCGGCGGCGTGAAGGTCGAGCGCTATATCATCGCCTACGACATCGGCCGCGCCATCAATCCGATGCTGGTGAAAGGTCAGATTTCCGGCGGCTTTGCGCAGGGACTTGGCGGCGCGCTGCTCGAGGAGTTCACCTACAACGAGCGCGGCGATCCGCTCGCCACCACCTTCGCCGATTATCTGCTGCCAACCGTGCGCGAGACGCCGGATGTCGAAATCCTGCTGACGGAAGATTATCCGTCGCCGCTCAACCCGCTTGGCATCAAGGGTGCGGGCGAAAGCGGCGTCAACGGTGTCGGTGGCGCGATCGCGGGTGCGATCGACAACGCCATCGGCATTCCGGGCGCTGTCACTGAGCTGCCGGTGACGCCGCAGAAGCTCAAGGCCATCATCGATGCGAACAAACGCTGATTGTCCGCAGGGCCTTGCGATGAATCTGAAAATGGCAGCGAGCCTATTCATCGCTAGCGCGATCCTGCTGCTGTCGTTCCCGGGGCGGACGTTCGCGCAGGAGCCGCGCATCGACCGGCTCGAAGTCGTCCAGTCTGGGTTCATGACGGCGCGCAAGACCGGCAGAACTGTAGAAGCGCCGGGCACCGCCACGGGCTATACCGTGATAGCCGCCGATCCGGAGTTTCTGGCCGAGGCGCCGGCCGACACCGCGCGCGTTGGCACCCTGTTCGGCGCGCGCTTCCGTGTTGATGGCCAACCGCCCGGCGCCAATGTCACACTCCGCACCGTTTGGAAAGTTCCGGCACCGGGCATTACCAACCCCAAGACCGGCAATACCTATCGCGAGAATGTCTCCGAGGTTGTCGTGAAGATCGGTGAAGTTCGCACGCGGGCCTATGGTTTCGAAGAGGCTTGGGAAATCGCGCGGGGAACTTGGACGTTCGAACTCTGGCAGGGCGATCGCAAACTGCTGGAGCAAAGTTTTACGATCCAGTGAGGTGGTGGTTCATGACAGCGCGGCCTCTATTGCTTATCGCGGCGAGTTGTCTCTGGCTGTTCGTGCCGGTGGTGCAGGCCCAAGAGCACGCCCAAGAGCCGCGCGTGGACCGGATCGAAGTCATCGAAGCGGGGTTTTTCGTCTATGAGGCGGCCAGCACCCGCACCGACTCGCCGCAGTCGGTGGAAGGTGTCCTGGTCACGCCGAAAAACATGCGCTTTCTCACCGAGACGCCAGCAGTAACCGCGAAGGTCGGCGTGTCCTTCGGTGTCCGGTTTCTCACCGTGGGTGAACCGCGCAACGCGCCGGTCAGGCTCCATACGGTCTGGAAAATTCCGCCGCCCGGCATGACCAATCCGCAGAACGGCAGGACCTATCACGAATCGGCCTCGGACGTGACCACCCGGATCGGTACCGGCTATCTCAGCGGCTACGGATTCGACAATCAATGGGAAGCAGTGCTCGGGGTTTGGCTGCTACAAGTCTGGCAGGGCAATCGTAAGCTTCTTGAGCACAGCTTTACGATCCGGTGAAACCGCGATTGCGAGTCGCCATGTTGACCAAGCAGGGATTCGCACACAAAGGAGCGTACCGATGTTTCGAGCGATGACATTTGCGGCTGCGATGAGCGCGCTTGCGCTTTTGATGTTTGCGGTGCAGGCCGCCGCGCAGGATGCGCGCATCGATCGGGTCGAAGTGCTGGAGTTTGGCTTCTATACCTCCGACAAGACCGGTACATCGACCACCGCGCCCGGCGCTGCCGCCGGGCGCACGGATACAATCACCAACGTCCGCTTCCTGAAGGCCCCGTCGAAGGTCGCCGCCGGTTCCGGCGTTGGCATCGGCATCCGTTTTGAGTCCGTGGGCCGCAGCCGTGGCGAAGAAACGACAATCCGATCGGTGTGGAAAATTCCCGCGCCTGGCGTCACCAATCCGAGGAGCGGCAACACCTATCGGCAATCGGTCGTTGAGTTCAAAACCCGCGTCGGAGACGTACACATGCGGGGCTATACGTTCGACGAGGAGTGGGAGGTGGTGCGCGGCGTGTGGACCCTGGAAATCTGGCAGGACGACCGCATGCTGGCTGCGCACAACTTCACTGTCGAGTGAGCTGATAGCGCTTTCTTGCCATTCCGGCTTCGCTCGCGCCCCGGAGTGACCGGGGCTATACTGCGCGTTAAGCCACGATGGAACCTTCGTCATGAACCAGAACGTCGATCCGCGCGCCGCGAGCCGCGTCTCCAATGCGCCGCGGCAGGATCTGCGTGCCTGGCTCGCGCAGATGGAGGCCGCCGGCGAGGTGACCCGCATCAGTGGCGCCGAGCGCGAACGCGAGATCGGCGGCATCGTCGATATCTACCAGCGCAAGACCGGCAACCCCGCGGTGCTGTTCGACGACATCCCGGGTTTCCCGAAGGGCCACCGCATTCTCGCGAACATCCTGACCTCGATCCGCCGCATCCATCTGACGCTCGGCAACGCCGCCGACGGCACGGAACTCGATCTGGTGCGCTATTGGCGCAAATATATGAAAGAGGCGAAGACCATCCCGCCCGTGACCGTGCCAACCGGCGCGCTGCTCGACAACGTCAAGACCGGCGACGACATCGACCTGTTCAAGATCCCGGTGCCGCGCTGGCACGAGCACGACGGCGGCTACTACATCGGCACCGGCGACATGGTGATCATGAAGGATCCGGACACCGGCTGGATCAATTACGGCGCCTATCGGGTGCAGGCGCACGACAAGAAGCTCGCCACCGTGATGTGTTCCAAGGGCAAGCACGGCGACATGATCCAGAAGAAGTATTTCGAGCGCGGCCAGCCGTGCCCGGTGGCGGTGGTGTGCGGCATGCACCCGGCGCTATTCATGATCGCCGGTTTGGAAATTCCGCACGGCAAGAACGAATACGATGCGGCCGGCGGATTGCTCGGCGAACCCGTGGAGGTGATCCTCGGGCCGAAAACCGGCCTGCCGATCCCGGCCCACGCCGAGATCGCGTTCGAGGGCTTCATCCATCCGAACGACCGCATCGACGAAGGCCCGCTTGGCGAGTGGACCGGCTACTATGCCGGCGGCTTGAAGAAGGAGCCGGCAATCCGCATCGAAACGATGATGTATCGTGACGACCCGATCCTGCTCGGCGCTATTCCGGGCATCCCGCCCGACGATGACTCGTTCTATCGCGGCTCGTATCGCTCCGGCGCGGTGTGGAACCAGCTCGAAGCCGCCGGCGTGCCCGAAGTAAAGGGCGTGTGGTCGCACGCGGCCGGCGGCAGCCGGCTCTGGCTCACGGTAGCGATCAAGCAGATGTACGCCGGCCACGCCAAGCAGGCCGGGCTGATCGCATCGCAGTGTCACGCTGGCGCTTACGTCAACCGGTTCGTCGTGGTGGTGGACGAGGACATCGATCCGGCCGACATGGACAAGGTGATCTGGGCGATGTGCACGCGCTGCGATCCGCGCGAGGGCATGGAAATTTTGCGCGGTTGCTGGTCATCAGCGCTCGATCCGATGGCGTATTCCGAGAAGGACCCGCGCAACGCCCGCGTCGTCATCGACGCCTGCAAGCCGTTCAGCCGGCGCGACACGTTCCCGATCGTGGTGCGCGCCAGCCAGGAGGTCGAGGACTTGGTGCGCAGCAAGTTCGGCGCGTTTCTGCCGAAGTAAATCGAAATGAATTTTGAAATGCACAACGGCGCCGCTCTTACCCTCCCCACCACTCGCTTCGCTCGCGGGGGGAGGGGAGCAGAAGGTGCGTTGCGAACGGCTGTTGTTCCATGACCGAAAAAATCGAATTCACGCTCAACGTCAATGGCGGCGACCACGCGGTCCGCGTCGAGCCGCGCAAGACGCTGGTGGACACGATCCGCGAGGACTGCGGGCTCACCGGTACGCACATCGGCTGCGAGCACGGCGTGTGCGGTGCCTGTACCGTGATCCTTGATGGCGAAGCGGTGCGCTCGTGTCTGATGTTCGCGGTCCAGGCCCAGGGCAAACGCATCCGCACGGTCGAGGGGCTGGCCGACGGCACGACGCTGCATCCGCTGCAGCGCGCCTTCATGGCGCATCATGGTTTGCAGTGCGGCTTCTGCACGCCGGGCTTTTTGATGCTTGCCGCCAACACGCTCGAGACGCGCCCCGACATCAGCGACGACGAATTGCTCGACGTGCTGTCGTCCAACCTCTGCCGATGTACCGGCTATACGAACATCGTGAGTGCGGTGAAGTCGGTGCGCGACGCGATGCGGGCAGGGAAGTAGCTACCGCGCTCCCCGTTCCAGCAGCGTTTCCAGCCGGTCGATGCTGTCGTTCCAACCCTGGTTGAAGCCGCCAGCGATCGCCGCGTCGCGCGCCGCCGCAGACTGCAACTGGGTGTGAATGGTGAGACGCGTTTTTTCGCCTTCCTCAGCAAACGTCAGCGTCACCAGAGAGCGCGGCGGAATGCCGCTGCCGCATGGATGCCCCTCGCTGGCGGTCCCCGCATAGACGATGCGCTCCGGCGGCACGATCTCGCGGTAGACCCCGCTGCACGGATAGTCGACACCATCCGGTCCGCGCATCTGGAGGTTAAACGCGCCGCCGACCCGCAAATCCACCTCGCAGGCCGGGCAGGAAAACCCCTTCGGCCCCCAGAAGTGCGGCAGGTGCTTAGGGTCGGTGAAGGCTTCGAACACCAGTTCGCGCGGCGCGTCGATGACGCGGCGGATGATGATAACAGCCTCTTCGGGCGGCCGGAGATCGGTGGCGATCGGCATGGCCCGTGAGATAGCACCATGCCGCCGCATTGGCCACGCCGCGGGCGGCGCGCTCATCGTCTTGTGATGAGACGGTTTGGCGAGCGCGCGCGCCACTTTGGGAACATTCACTTGGGGAACATATGGAAGTACGGCCCGGCTTCCTCGATCGCGCGCGCGAATGATGGACGGCTCATCAGGCGGCCGAAGTACGCCGCCAGATGCTTGTGGGTGTCTTTGAACGGCACGGTGAGGTCGGCGTAGAACAGCGCCGGGCAAGCGGCGCAGTCCGCTAAGGTGAATGTCTCGCCCGCGGCCCAGGTTCGCGTTGCCATTTCTTTGTCCATCAGACCGTAGGCTGTTCGCATCCGCGTCTTGGCCTGCTCGACGCCGAACGGGTCCTTGCTGCCGGCGGGCCGCAGCCGGTCGCCGACGATCTTCTGCATCGGATCGTGAATGTGGAGATCGTAGAGCCGGTCGCGCAGCCGCACCTGCCAGGCGAGCTCGCGGTCTTCCGGAACGAACCGGGTTTTGCCCGGATAATGCGCGTCGAGATAATCGATGATGACGCTCGATTCCGGTACGGTTTGATTCCTCGCATCGTCGCGCAGCACCGGAAACTTGCCGACCGGCCAGACCTTCAGGAAGGCCTCGCGTGACGCTTGCTCTCCGAGATTGACGAGCAGCGGCGTGAACGGCGTGCCGTTCTCGTAAAGCGCGACCAGCACCTTGTGGCAGAACGACGACAGCGGATGGTAATGCAGCGTGAGAGACATGACGGTCTCCTATGAACGGACTTGAGCGACCAGGTCGGCGAGCTTGTCGAGGCTCTGGCTCCAGCCGTCCTGCATGCCGGCCAGCATTTGCGGCGCCATCGCCGTGATGCCGACGCCCTTGGCGTTGACGGTGAGCTTTGTTTTGCCGTTCTGATCCTCGAACGTGACGGTGGTGTGGGCGCGCAGCTGCGGATTGCCGTCCTTGTCCTCGGCCACAGCCGTGAACACCAGGCGCTCCGGCCGCTTCACCTCGTGGAACGTCCCCGACATCGGGAAGTCTTTGTCGAAGGCGGTGTCCTTCGGCCCACGCATGACGATCCAGATGTGGCCGCCGGGGCGCACGTCCAACTCGCACACCGGATTGGTGAACACCTTCGGCCCCCACCACTGCGCCATGTGTTTGGGTTCGGTCCAGCACCGCCACACCAGCTCGCGCGGCGCATCATAGACGCGGGTGAGAGTAACGGTCCGCTCGTTGGGCAGCGTATCGGTCGCGGGGATCGGTCCGGCTGGCATGGCGGCACTCCTTACTTTTCAGCAATGGTTTTCAGATCGGTGAGGCCGGCTTCGAAGTCGCGGCCGACCATGCGGTCCATATCCATGAAGACATGGAGGATCTTGCCGAGGAACGGCGTTTGCCCGCGCATCGCCCAGGTCACAGTGGTGGTGTCGCCGTTGGGTGCCAGCGTGAAGTCCACCATGTTGTGGGCCTCCATCGGCCTGATCATTTCGAGCTGCATGGTCACCTTGGACGGCTCGGCCGTATCGGCGATGATCAGGCGGCCCGCGCCGATGTTGTTGTTGCCGTCCCACTCATAGACCTGGCCTTTGCCGGTCGGCGCGCCCGTGTAGGCGCGCTTCATGTCGGGGTCTTTCTTCTCGAACGGCGACCACTGCGCGAAGGCGCGCAGATCGCCGATGAGCGGATAGATCTTTGCCGGCGGTGCCTTGATTGCGACGGAGCGCTGGATGCGGAAGACGTCCGGCTTCATCGCGGCGAGGACCAGGACCACGGCGACGCACAGCACCAGCGCGCCGCCGATTACGGCCAAAATTTTACGCATCGGGTTTCTCCTTACGCTTCGACGATGATCTTGAAGCCGCCGTAGATCATGCGCTTGGGGTCGAACGGCGGTGTGCCGGTCATCATCTTCGCAATGCGCTTGTCCTTCATCACGCTCGCCATGACGCGATCGCGATGGGCGCGCGATTTATAGACGATCCACGAGAACACCACGGTTTCGCTCTTCTTGAGCTTCACGCTGCGCGGGAACGACGTCCACTTGCCGACTTTGACGTCGTCGGCCACGGATTCCCGGAACTCCAGCGCGCCGTGTTCTTTCCAGACCTTGCTCGCCTGCTTCGCCATCTTGCGATAGGTGGCGACCTTTTTCTTCGGCACCGGCAGCACGAATCCATCGACGTAACTCATGGCAATCTCCTTACATTGGTTGGGCATCATTCCGGGGCGCCCCCATTAGCTCGTAAACGCGCTTATGGGTGCGAGCCCGGAATCCAGATGCAGATTCAGCGGGTGGTTCTGGATTCCGGATCGCCGCCTATGGGCGGCGTCCGGAATGACAGAGACCTGCTATTTCGCCTTCGCCAGATAGGCTTCGAGCATCTCCAGCGTGCCGCCCCAGCCCTTGTTCATGCTGTCGTGGCCGGCGTCGAAGGTCTTGCGCTCTTCCTCGGTCGCGTTGTGCGGCGACCAGCGGATCGTGAGCTTGGTCTTGCCGCCCGGCTGTTCCTCGAGGGTGAAGGTCGAGAGCATCTCGAGCGGCCAGGTCGGCGCCATCGGGTGCCGGGAAAGGCCGGCCGTCTCGTCGGAGAACGAGTTGATGAACACCA
>CAMDDZ010000072.1 GCA_945893145.1 Rhodoplanes serenus
ACGCCGAATGTCCTTCAGCACTTGTTCTGCGGGCGCTTTGCCCGGTCCGGGTTTCTGTTTCATCTTCGCTCCTTGCGGCTACGATGAACCAGAAATCCTCCCTTCGTGAAGTCCCTCAAATGGTCTCAGGGGTGCTGACGGCGAACACAGGCCCATGACAAAAAAAGACGTACCTGGCCCGGGCCGGCCGCGGAGACTACCCCGCAATCATTCGTGCGCAAAACTCGCAATCACGAGAACCGCGAGAACGTCCCCATCACCATTCGCCGTGGACGCGCAGGCCGAAGATCGAAACCGGGTCGCAGTCAGCGTTAAAGGCGGGATTGACCAGGAGCTGATAATCGAAGGTCAACGATGTTTCCTTGTTAAGCGCATAAGCGTAGTGGGTTTCCAGCACCTGCTCCCGCCGGTAGTTGAGCTGCCCGTCGCCGATCAGCACGCCAAGGCCGCCGGCTGCGATGAAATCACGGTGGTCCTTCGACAGCGCGTTGAACGCCATGCCGATGCCGATCCGATCGTCCGCGCGTCCCCACTTGCTGCCTTTGATCGACGCACCGAACGCAAGCCAAAGCAACGGATGTCGACGAAGGCGCGGCATCGCACACACAAACGAGAGACACGCGGCGGGGTTGGTAACCCTCCGGCACGTATCGGCAAACTATGACAGTTTGAAAACACCGTCCCGGCGGGATCGTGCGGGGACATTAACGCGCAGCCATAGCCGTATTGATGCCAACTGGAAGAAGGCGAGATAGTTGGCCGCAAGCTTGCCGTAACGTGTGGCAATGCGCCGACACCGTTTGATCTTATCGAAGAACCGCTCGACCAAGTTGCGGGCATGGTTGTTTGACCCAAAGTAGACATCATCTGGGAAGGCGCGACGGCACGCCTCACCTCCAAATGGGCGTTGAATTCCTTATATATGGTCGATGGTCTATCTTGAGCTTGCGACTGTCGTTGCTCTCATCCTGATCAACGGCCTTCTTGCTATGGCGGAACTCGCCGTTGTTTCCTCGCGACGCGGACGGCTTCAAGTTTTGGTGGACCGCGAAGTCGTCGGGGCCCGTCGCGCCCTCGTGTGGCACAACGACCCTGGCAGGTTCCTGTCCACGGTTCAGATCGGCATTACGCTGGTCGGCGTGCTGTCCGGCGCTTTTTCCGGCGCAACGATCGGACTGCGAATCGGACACTGGCTCGCCGAGCTTGGTCTTCCGCAAGGGTATGCGGAGCCGATTGGCGTAGCGCTGGTCGTCGCCGCAATCACATATCTGTCGTTGATCGTCGGCGAACTCGTGCCGAAACAGATTGCACTGCGAAATCCTGAGGCGATCGCGGTCCGCGTCGCACCGGCGATGACGGTCATTGCCCGAATCGGCTCTCCCCTGGTGTGGCTTCTGGACATTTCTGGACGCGCGCTTCTCCGCGCACTCGGACAGCAAGCCCAGCCGGCGGGCAAAGTGACCGATGAAGAAATCCGCTCACTGGTGGCGGAAGCGGAAACCGCAGGGGTCATCGAGCCAGGCGAACGATCGATGATTGCCGGAGTCATGCGGCTCGGAGATCGGCCAGTGCGGGCCATCATGACGTCACGTCGAGAAGTAGACATGATCGACCTGTCGCAGGACGACGAAGCGATCCGAACGGCAATCATCGACAGCATTCACTCCCGTCTGCCCGTGCATGACGGCGCACCCGATGAAATTCTTGGTGTCGTGCAAGCAAAGGACCTTCTCAATGTCTGTTTGAGCGGGGCGAGGCCGGATGTGCGCGCCCACATTCGGGAGGCTCCAACCGCTCCCGATACCGCCGATGCCCTCGCACTGGTGGAGCTCATTCGGGAAACGCCCCTCCACATGGTGCTTGTCCATGACGAGTATGGCCATTTCGAAGGCGTTGTAACGAACGCTGATATTCTCGAAGCAATCATCGGCGAATTCCAGACGGATGCTGGACCTGGGGAACCAGATGCCGTGCGGCGCGAAGATGGCTCTTGGCTCATTGCGGGGAGCATGGCGGTGGACGAATTCGCCGAACGCCTTGGGATACCGACGCCGGAGGAACGTCCATACAACACGGTGGCCGGCTTTGTTCTCGACCAGCTCGGCTACCTGCCTACCATCGGGGAGACATTCGACGCCCATAGCTGGCGCTTCGAGATCGTCGATTTGGACGGCCGGCGAGTGGACAAGATACTAGCGACACGTATCGGCGGCACTCGACGCGCGAGACAAGGCTAAGGCTGTCTGCACCGCGCCGAAGCGGACACGCCGATTTTATGAGTACACGGCCCCCGCAGGCCGGATCAGAACTCGGCGTGCAGCCTCGTCGAATAGACAGAAATCGGCCCGCGATCGGCGTTGTAGCCGGGGTTGGCGAAGAACTGATAGTCGAAAGTCAGCGTCGCCCACTTGTTGATGCTGTAGGCGTAATAAACCTCGAGCACGTTCTCACGCCGGTAGTTGAGCGCCCCGTCGCCGATCAGGATGCCGAGGCCGCCTGCCGCGAAATAGGCCCGCGCCTGCGCCGACAGCCCCTGCGTCACCCCGGCGAGGCCGATCTTGTCATTCGGCCTTCCCCACGAGGCGCCCTTCAGCACGGCCCCCAATGAAACGCTGTTGCTGACGTCGGTCCAGCCAATGACTTCGGTCTGGCCCGGGCTCCAACTGGCCCGTGAGAACACGCCGAGATCGCTGGTGATCGCCTGTTCCATGCCAACCACGACGCCGTAATTGGTCCGGGTCTGCCGCGTCAGCGCGATGTCCGGATAATTGGCGCTGGTCGTAGGCAGCGCGACGGTCTCGGCATAACTGCCCATGTTGGCGCGGTTCACCCAACCGAAAAAGCGCAGCTTGCCGGGTTGCGCGAGCAGCGCGTAGCGCAGCTCAAGCTCGGCGGCGTACTCGCCGCGCTGCGGCACGCGGCGATCAAAGTAGTTGCTGTTGGATTCCGTCGGCACCATGAAGTAGCCAACGCGAAACGCCCAATGCTTCTGGTTCAGCTCGGCGACCGCGCCCCAGGTCCACGACAGCTTGTCCATGGTCCAGTCATAGGAACCGTTGCCGTACATGTTCCAGTTGAGAAAGTTGCTGCGCGGGTCGTTGGCGTAGCTGTTACCGCCGAAGAAATCCGGCACCGCAAGTTTGCCGGCCGTGACAGTGATACGCGACACATCGTATTTGGCGGCGATCTGGTTCGGGCCGTCCTCGATGGTTTCCTTTTCGCCGCCGAGGCCGATGACCTGGCGCACGAAGATCCGCGCAATGTTGATGCGCGGCGTCGGGAAGTTCGACTTCTGCGCTTCGCCATTCGGGAACGCCGCGACGCCGTGCACGTCGCTCAGGCCGAAGCCCTGCATCAGCTCGGGATTGATATAGATTTCGGCACCCTCCCAGGCCTTCAGTCCGATGAAGGCGGTCGCGCTGCCGGTGTTGCGGAACTGATTGGCGCCCGAGAGACTGTTGGCGCCTTCGTAGGGCGAGCGGAACGCGCGATACCCCTGCCCGATCACCGTCACCTGACCGTGGAAGTTCCAGAGACCCGCCTCACGCGAAGACCACGGCGTGATCTGGCCAGCCGGCGTCTCCGATGCCCAGTCCCCGAGCTTGCGGTTGAGGCCAATGCGAAGGCTGTGCAGGTTCGCGGTCGATTCCATCTGCGCGCCGGATGGAAACGTGACGCTGGCGCGGCCGAACTGGTCGTAGAGATATTCAAACCGCGCGGTCCACTGCCGCGCCACCGCGATCTCGGTGCCGACGCCAAGCGTCCAGCCGGTGCGCGTGCGCAAAATCTTGTCGTCCTCTGCGCCGACGCCGGGACTATCGATAAAGCGTGCCTGCGACCAGGCAAAGCCGCCGGTGCCATAGATCATGAAGCGGTCGAACGCGTAGCCGACGCGGCCTCGCAGCCTGCCCACATAGTCGAGGGATTCGGTGGCGGTGCTGCCGCGCGCGGTGGTTCGCACCACCACGCCGTTGTCGCTGTCGAGAAAATTCGGAACTGAAAAATCCGCCTCGACGCCGAGCAGCAGACGCGACGGCAGCACGGTATTGTAGCCGAACTGAAGACCGCCATAGAGCGCGCCGAACGGCTGGTTCAATCCGCTCGGCGCGGGATCGGAGAGCGTGTTCCGCACATGGCCGCGGCTGTAGCCGACATGACCGCCGGCGTAGAACCCAGTCCAATCTAGGGACTGAGTTCGCGTGCCAAGAGGCACATCAGCGGCCGCGCAAGACCAATTCGCGAGCGCACCGGTAGCACCGAACAACACAACACAGAGACGCAGATGCCACATGAACTTCGGCTGCCGGACTGGCTGAGTACAACTGACGCTGGACGACGGGATTATGTAACGGGCCTCACGCCCAACCTACCTGAGCTTTTCGCAATTGCAAGTCATTTGCAACTAACAGCGGCCAGCCATATTGCTGCCGGCCGGGAGGACGATCGCTCACGCAAACAAAAAGCCCGGCCGACCGGCCGGGCTTCGTATCAAAGCGCGAAAGTGCGTGGCGTTACTTCGACGGGCTCGCCTTGGCGACATAAGCCTCGAACGGCTTGTAGGCTTCCTTGGCGAAGCTGGCATAGAGCTCGCCCATCTTGGTCGCCTGAGCCATGAACTCTTCGTAGGCCGACTTGGCGTACTCGGTCTGGATCTCGACCGCCTTGTCGAACGACTTGGCGCCGAGCAGCTTCTCCATCACCTTGCTGCTATCCTCGAAGGACTTCTTCGAGTAGTCGGCGACCTCGGCGGCGATCGCCTGGCCAGCCTTGGAGAACGCGCCGAACGACTTCATCGTTGCGTCCATGTTGTCTTTGCTCATCTTCTGCACGTCGTCGAAATTCTTGATCATCGTCGTCTCTCTCTGCTGCCCTGCCACTAGCGGGCCGGGCCCTTGGGGGTTTGCCTAGACCTTGCGCAGCTCAACCGCTCGCATGAGCAGCAATATATTGCACTGCACAAAAAAGGCAAGTTATTATTTTGCAATGCACTAAAAATTAACCGGTCAGCTCGAAAGACCAGAGCTGCCTTGGATTTGCTTTAACTTGTTGGCAACCCCGTGAGCATAGTTTTGGGCAGTGTGCCCTCACCGCCACAATTGCTTGCCTCGGGGGCGAGCACCGGGCGGTGAACCAGAGAAAGACAGGGCTTAAGGCGCCCACGAGGGCGCCAAACAGGCTGAGGACGGGGAACGGATCATGTATCGCGTACCGGGCGCCGGAGCCTCATGGGGGCTTCGTTGGGGCGTTTTGACTCTTGCCGGCATTGTGACCCTGCTGACGGTCACCACGGAGCCAGCCGACGCGCGCGGACGTCGCTATCGCTATTACGTCAAGCGCTACGTCCAGATTGAGAGCTTTAGCCCGCGCTACGCTGCCATCGTGCTGGACGCCAAGACCGGCGCCCCCCTGCACGAGGCCAATCCCGACAGCCTGCGCCACCCCGCTTCGCTGACCAAGATTATGACGCTCTTCCTGCTGTTCGAGCGGCTGGAGGCGGGAAAAATCAAGCTCACCACCCAGATGGAGGTTTCCGAGGAAGCCGCATCGCAGTCGCCCACCAAACTGGGTCTGCGGCCGGGCCAGAGCATCGCGGTCGAGGACGCCATCAAGGGGCTGGTCACCAAATCGGCGAATGACGCATCCGTGGTGATCGCCGAGACCTTGGCCGGGGACCAGGACGCCTTTGCCCGCCAGATGACCGCCAAGGCCCGCTCGCTCGGCATGAGCAAGACCGTCTATCGCAACGCGTCCGGCCTGCCGAACGACGAGCAAGTCACCACCGCGCGCGACCAAGCCATCCTCGGCATGGCGATCCAGCAACGCTTCCCGCAGTACTATCGCTACTTTTCAACCCCGGCGTTCGTCTATCGCGGTCACGCCATGCGCAATCACAACAGCCTGCTCGGCCGCGTGAATGGCGTCGATGGCATTAAAACCGGCTACACCCGCGCCTCCGGCTTCAATCTCGTGACATCGGTGCGCCGCGCCGACCGCCATATCGTGGCGGTCGTGCTGGGCGGCCCGAGCGCCGGCCAGCGCGATGCCCGCATGCGCTCGCTGATCGAAGGCCACATCATGGAAGCCTCGATCAGGCAGACCGCCCCGATCCAGTTCGCCGCCGCGGCTCCGGTCACGCCGCCGGCTGCCGCCATGCCGCCGCGGCCAGCGGTGCTGGCTGAACCGGCCAAGCCTCAACCCGCCGCATCTGAACCCGCCAAGCCGAAGCTTGCGGCCGCCATCAGCGTGCCGGTGCGGCTGGCTGCTCCGGCTCATGCTCCGGCACCGGTGACCCGGCCAGCCGGACCCGCCGAGGCCACCGCAACCATCCCTGCTATCGAGACGGGCACCACCGAGCCGATCAAGCCGGTCAAAGTGCGCATCGTGAAGGTCAAGCTCGCACCGCCGCGGGTGATCCTGACCGGCGAGCCGACGCTGGCTCAACCGCTGCAAACCGCCGAAGCGGCGCCGGCGCCGGCCGCCACCCGTGTGACCACAACCGTCGAGCGCGCGACCGTCGAGCGTGTCAGCGCGCCGGCCGCGGCGCCCGTCACCACCCAGATCCCGACACAAGTTGCGTCGGCAGAACCGGCGGCCACGCCGGTGGCGTCGACCGAAGCCCCCGCCCCTGTGGCACCCCCTGCCCCGCGGCGCGGCATTCTTGGCGTGCTACCGGCCACGATCGCGGCCGCCAGCAACGCGCTGGTGCCTTCCGCCAACGCCTCCGAACAACCGCGCCCTGTGGCGCGCCACGGCTGGGTGGTCCAGGTCGGCGCCTATGAGGACGAAAGCGAGGCGCGCCAGCATCTGAGCAGCGCACAGGCCAAGGCCACCCGCCTGCTGGGCCGCGCCGAGGCTTACACCGAGCGCACCATCAGGGGCGCCAAAACCTATTTCCGGGCTCGCTTCGCGGGGCTCGACCGTGGCCAGGCCGAGGCGGCCTGCCGCGCGCTTAAGCGTAGCGATATGACGTGCGTGGCTATCAAGATTTGATGGCGCTGAAGAACTCGACGGCGCTCAAAATCTAAGCGCCCAATAAAACAAGTCGCAATAATTGGCGACGAGGCGTTAATCGGACGGTCAGGCGCTGCGCGTAACGTTGCGTGCGGAGAGCCTAACGATGGCGGCGAAGCAGAATCTCTTTGGCTTCATTGATCTGGGCGGCGAGGTACGTCGAGCCCCCTTGGTCGGGATGGAGTTTCTTCATCAGGGAACGGTGGGCGCGTCCGATCTCCTCGGCCGACGCCCCCGGATGCAGGCCAAGGATCTTATAGGCTTCCTCTTCCGTCATTTTGCCGCTCCGCGCCGGCAGCCCCCCCGCTGTCGCATTGTCCTGCGCGTGCTCACGCCAACCGGGCGCCCGGCGGTCAAGATAAGCGGCCAATAGCGCGCCGCTCTCGGCATCGATCTCGGACAGCACACCGAGCAGCACCGGAACGCCGAGCGCGTCGAGCGATTGGCCAGCGAAGCGACCGGCGATCAGCGTTCCACGCGTCGCGCCAGTATCGTGATCGAGCTCCATTTCCAGGAAGGCGGTACGCACGCGCGACACCTGACCCGGCGTCTTCTGGGTGCGCTGAAACAGCCCGCTCGCCGCAAACGGTCCCCAGCCCAGCAGGCCAAGCCCGAGCAGGCCGAGCGGGATCGCGGTTTCGACGTGACCGCGGAACATCAGAAAAGCCGAGAGCGCCGCCAACGCCACGCCGCCTGCGGGCCGCAGCTTGTGAGCGAGCAGCGCCAGCAATTTGGGATCGGCCTTGGAATAGGCGTTGAGCGCCCACAGACCGATCACCAGAACCAAAATGCCGAACATCAATCCGGGCATGGTCAGCGCATCTGCTCGATGAGCTTCACGGCGCCGGCGCTGCGGGTCTTGAGACCGGCGAGCGCCTTCATGCCGCCCGCCGCATAGGCCGCAACGGCGCGCAGCAGCTCCGCCAATTCGTGCGCGGCGCCCGGATCGAAGCGGCAATAGGCGCCGTGCGACAACTTGGCGACGTCGCGAAACGCCTGTTCGGCGACCGGGTCATGGCCTTCCTGGAACAGGAAGGCCGGAACCCCGACGAGGCCGAGCTGTCCCGCGGCCGCACAGAGATCGTCGATCGGCTCCTCCATGGCGTCGCCGACGAACACCAGCGCCTGCACCTTCTGCCTCTCGCTTTCGCGGCGCGCGTGCGCCAGCACCTTGGCGATCTGAGTGGGACCGCCGCGGCAATCGATCTTTTCCATCAGCGTGGCGAGCTGCCTGGCGTCGGACACCCAGCGCGAGGCACGGCATTCGGCAAGGCCTCGGTAATAGAGAAGCTGCACGTCGAGCCCGCCGATTGCGGCCGCTTCGCGAAACATGTCGGCTTGCAATGCGCAGGCGCTGTCCCACAGCGGCTGGCGGCTCATCGTGGCGTCGAGCGCGAAAATTAGCCGCCCGCGCGCACCGGCTGTGGCGGCGGGGCCGAGCGCTCGCAGCTGATCGAGAAAAGCGCCAACTTCGGCGCCTGAAGAGCGCGCGGCCGGCTCGTTGGGCTGCCGGTCAGTGCCGCTCGGTGCCGGGGTGCGATCCTTCGCCATGCCGCTATAAGGTGCCATTTCGCGCGCTGCGCGCAATGGCCCCGCAGCGGGTGCTCCAGCAGGCTAATTGGCGACGATGTCGTGGAGTTCAAGCGGTTCGTGGGCGGTGGCGAACCATTCGGCGCGGGCGGCAGCCCGCGAGACGCCTCGCTGATCGAACGGCAGCCGAAGCGCGGAGATCAGAGCCTCGACCTCCTGCGCCGCGGTGACGTGCGACATACTCGGGCGCATGCCAAGCGTCGCCTCGTTAAGGTCGTCGAGTGCGCTCAGGCCACGCGGGAAGAATTCGCGGAAGATCAGGCGATCGACAAAACCGTCGGCGCAGCGGAAGCCGAGCCGCAGGCTCAGCTCATGCAGCCCCTCGCCCACCAGACGCTTGTTGCGCGAGCCGAGCGTCGAGAGGCGGTTGCGCAGCACGATCCAATCGGTGGTGGCGCGATCGACCAGGCGTCGCTGCCGCCGCGCCTCGGAGACCATTTCGGCATACTGGCTGACGCCTGTCATCGAAAAGGTTTCGGGATCGACGGTGCCCAGCACGTCGAAATCGACGAAGCTGTCGTTGAGCGGCGTGATCAGCGTGTCGGCCATCGAATGAGCGAGCCGCATCAGATAGCTGTCGGAGCCCGGCGTATCGATGACGATGAAATCATGGCTATGCTCGGCTGCCTCGACGGCGGCCGCGAAGCCGCCGAACTCGGCGGATTCGTTGTCGATCACCTGCGGGCCATCGACGCGCGCGATGCAATAATGCGTCGGCAGTTCGAGATCGATGTGGGCGTGCGCCGCCCAGGCGCGGCGATTTTCGATGTAGTGCGTGAAGCTCTTCTGCCGCGAGTCGAGATCGATGGTGGCGACGCGCTGACCGGCCTTCATCAGGGCGACCGCCACGTGCATGGCGACGGTGAACTTGCCCGATCCGCCCTTCTCGTTACCGAGCACGATGACGTGTGCTGACTTTAGGGCTGATCGCTGCGCTTGTTCGAACGGCATGGCTTCCTCTTGCGCGCTATGTTCAACCGTGGCGGGTCCAATGCAAGGGAGTGCGCGCAAATTCGCTCGGTTCATGATTAACTTGAACCATGAAACGGGCTTCCAAACGTAAACCGGAAAAACCGCGCACGCCGCCGGTGGTGCGCACGATCGCAAAGCTGCGCCGCGCGACCGCGGAGCTTCGGCGCCGCAACGCCAGCATCGCGCTGGTGCCGACGATGGGCGCGTTGCACGACGGCCATCTCGCCCTGGTGCGGCAAGCCAAGCGCCGGGCGAAACGCGTCGTGGTTTCGATCTTCGTTAATCCGGCACAGTTTGCGCCGACCGAGGATCTGGCGAGCTATCCGCGCACCTGGGACGCCGATCTCGCGGCGCTCGCGGCGCTCGATGTCGACCTGATCTGGGCCCCCACTGTCGCCGAGATGTATCCGCAAGGTTTCAGCAGCCGCATCGATCCGCCTGCGGTCGCCAAGGTTGGCCTCGAGGACGCGCACCGGCCGCACTTCTTCGGCGGCGTCGCAACCGTGGTCGCCAAGCTGTTTACGCAGGTCGCGCCCGACTTCGCGATGTTCGGCGAGAAGGACTACCAGCAGCTCAAGGTGGTCACCGCGATGGCCCGCGACCTCGACCTGCGGCTCAAAGTCGTTGGTGTGCCGACCATTCGCGAAAAGGACGGCCTCGCCATGTCGTCGCGCAACGCCTACCTCAGCGCGGCCGAGCGCGCGGCCGCGCCGACGCTGCAACGCGTGCTCAAGGATTGCGCCAAACACATTCGCGAAGGCCGGCCGATCGTCGATGCGCTCGCGGTCGGGCGCGCGCAGATCGAGCGGGCGGGTTTCGCGCTGGATTATCTTGAAGCGCGCCACGCCGAGACGCTGGCCCCGGTGGCGGCGACAACGGACGAGCCGCTCCGGCTCCTCGTCGCCGCCAAACTCGGCAAGACGCGGCTGATCGACAATATCGCGGTTTAAAGCAACCCCAACTCGCGAAGCTCGCGACGCAGCGGCTCGGGCATTTTGGAGGTGCCGCGCGCAACCCGATCGAGATCGGGCGGCGCGTCCTTGGCGGCGAGGTAGCGCCAGCCCTGGAACGCGCGGTAGGGCCGCGGCCGCACCGGCACGCACACCGGATCGAGCACCAGCTGACAGCGGCTGACGCCTGCTTTGTCCACGATGGGCCGGATCGCCAGGATGCGCTCGCGGCAAAGAATCTCACCCTTGATCACCCAATAGATCGAGCCGCCGTCGAGGACTTCCTCAGCACGCTTGGGCATCATGCGGGTGGTGTGAATGCGCTCGGGCTTCTTCTCGCCGCGCTTCTTCTTTTCTTTCAGCTTCAGCTTGATCCAATCCTCGAGGTCTTCGATCGAGTCGGTGCCGACGCTGAGCTTGATGATGTGCAAAGGCATATCGTTTCCTAGCACGCTTGGCCTGCGCCGCCGAAGTTCCACCACGGATTTCCGGTGGATATCGGGCCGCGTTAGGCCAAGGGCTCGATCGTCAAAAGCTTCGCGCCCTCGGCCACCTGACTTCCAGCCGCAGCCGTAACATCCGTCACGATACCGGCGCGCTGAGCAGTGAGCGCGTGCTCCATCTTCATGGCCTCGATGACGGCGACGCGCTGGCCTTTTTCGACCTTGTCGCCCTTCTGCACCAGTAAGGCCAGCAACCGGCCGTGCATCGGCGCGGTGATGCGGCCGTCGCTGCCGCCGTGATCGAGCGCGCCGATGCTCGTATCGGCGCGGCGCACCGTCGTCTGACGGCCGTGGCGCAACACGTAGATCGCATCCACGGTTTCGATCGCGCGCGCCGACGCATCCGGCGTGATCCCGTCCACCGTGACGTTCGGTCCGATCGGGCCGAACCGCGCCTGCGCGCGGACTGCCTCGCCATCGACAAGGATCGGAAACTCGACACTGCGCGAACCTGAAAGCTGGAAACCGTCGGTCGCGTCCCACGGCGATGGCGGTTCGTCCGGCGCGCCGTCGAGCCGCTGTGCGATGCGCGCAGTGTCTTGCGCGAGCAGCCGAGCCGCGCCGAGCGCCGCTGCGCCCTGATCAAGCCCCTGTGGCGTGGCGCCCAGTGCCGCTGCATTGCGCTCGATAAAGCCAGTGTCGAAATCGCCAGCCCGAAATCCATCCGCACGGCAGAGCTTGGCGAGAAACGCCACGTTGGTGCGCGGACCCGCCGCGACGGTGCGCTCGAGCGCTGCCGCCAAAAGGTCGAGCGCGGCCGATCGCGTCGGCGCGTGCGCGATCACCTTGGCGATCATCGGATCGTAGTAAGGCGTGATTTCGCTGCCCGGCTCGACGCCGGTGTCGACACGGATGCCCTCACCCGCCGGCAGATCGAGCGCAACCAGGCGGCCGGTCGACGGCAGAAACCCGCGCTCCGGATCCTCGGCATAGATGCGTGCCTCGACGGCGTGGCCGGCGAGTGCGACTTGATCCTGCGTGAGCGGCAGCTTTTCGCCTGCGGCAACGCGGAATTGCCATTCCACCAAATCGAGGCCGGTGATCGCCTCGGTCACCGGGTGCTCGACCTGAAGCCGCGTGTTCATCTCCATGAACCAGAAGCCGTCTAGCCGCAGGCCCTTGGCGCCGTCGGCGATGAACTCGACCGTGCCGGCGCCCGCATAGCCGACCGCCTTGGCGGCCTGCACGGCGGCCGCCCCCATGGCGGCGCGAAGCTCAGGCGGCATGCCTGGCGCCGGCGCTTCCTCGATCACCTTCTGGTGGCGGCGCTGCAGTGAGCAGTCGCGCTCGTTGAGATGGATCGCGTTGCCGTGCGTGTCGGCGAACACCTGCATCTCGATGTGACGGGGCGCCGTGACATATTTCTCGATCAGCACGCGGGCGTCGCCGAAGGCATTCTGCGCCTCGCGTTGCGCAGCTTCGAGCGCGTCGTCGAACTCAGCGTGCTTGGAAACACGCCGCATACCCTTGCCGCCGCCGCCCGCCACCGCCTTGATCAGCACCGGATAGCCGATCTCGTAGGCCTTCTCCTTGAGGAATGCCGGCTGCTGCCGCTCGCCGTGATAGCCCGGCACGACCGGCACGCCGGCCTTCTGCATCAGCGCCTTGGCGCGGTCCTTCAACCCCATGGCGCGGATCGCGGTCGGCGGCGGGCCAACGAACGTGACGCCTGCCCGCGCGCAGGCCTCGGCGAATTCGGCGTTCTCGGACAGGAAGCCATAACCCGGATGGACGCAATCAGCCCGCGCCCGAAGCGCCACCTCGATCAGCCGTTCGATCACCAAATAACTTTCGCGGGCGGGTGGCGCGCCGATCCCATGCGCCTCGTCGCACAGCCGCACGTGCAGCGCGCCGGCATCGGCCTCCGAATAGACCGCAATGGTCCGCAGGCCGAGGCGCTTGGCGGTGCGTGCGATCCGGCAAGCGATCTCGCCGCGGTTAGCAATGAGTACGGACGAAAACATCACCGAGGATTTAGCATCCCGGCTGCGCCGTGTCTTAAACCCGGCCCTACCGGAAACTCGGCGCGTTGCCCGGCGCAGGTGGTGGCGGCGGTGGCGCCGGCAGCGGCACGATGGCCTGCGGCGGAGCGACGGGCGGCTCGCGCTGGGTCTGACGGCGCGCGGGCGCGGCCGGCGGCTTCGCCGGGGTTGCGGGCTTCGGCGCCGGTGCTGCCTCGGTCGCCGCGGGCTCCGTCGGCTCGGCGTTCATGATGCTGACGGCCGGGATCGAAGACGCTGACGGAAAGCTATACTTGCCCGAAACCGGCACGCCCGATGGCGTCCCCGTGCTGGCGACGGATGGCGCCGGCGTTGCCGGTGCAACAAGCGGCGCGAGTTGCGGCGCGGCGGCGACCGCCGGTCCCTCGGAATGCCAATTCGCTGCGTGCTGAATCACGTTGGCGTCGAAGGTGCGCTCTTTCAGGTTGGCGGCGACACGGCCGGGATCGCGCAGGAGCTTCAGCGCGTCGCATTTTTCGGCGCTGCACCCGCGTGTCGTCAAAACATGCGCGACAAAGCCAAACCGATCGCCTTCGAGTGCGCGGCGCACCCGTTCGAGCGAAGCCGCATAGACCGGATCGCGCGCCGCGAGCGCCAGCCCATCGGCCAGCAACGCCAGTCTGGCGTCGACGTAAGACACCGCGGCCGCGATTTTCTCAGGACTGGCGAACAGCGCCTTTTCGCAAGCGTCCTCGATGGTGGGATTAACAACCCCGTCGAGGCACGCCAGCGTCGAACCGGGCTCAAGGGCGCGCAGTGTGAGTTCGTTGGCGCGCGCCTCAAGGGCGCGGCGGGCCAGTGAGGTGTCGCGTGGGCCGGCAAAGCTGAGCAGAATCCAGGCCAGTGCGACCCCGGAAAGCACCAGGGCCCCGCGCCATACCGTGCCAATGGTTCCGGGGTGTACCGAGCGCTGAAACGCCACCACGACGAGGCAAACCAGCAGCGCCGCCAAAGCGCCCGCAGCCCAAACCGGCAGCGCGAACGCGCCGTTCATCGCAAGGCCCGGCGGCCAAAGCTCGATCCCCAACATGATGCCCTTACGCAACCGGTACGCTAGACAGCTCTAGTATGGCCCAGCGCCCGAATTGAGGCCACCCCGCCCGGCCCGGGGGCTTGGTTCCGCATCGGGCGAGGAACCAACCCGGCGTCTCGGCGTTTTCTCCCTTGGCAATCACGGGAGCTGTTCATGCGTGTTCTTATCGGGATGATCCTCGGCGTCTTACTGACGGTCAGTTCCGCCTTCGTCTACGACACCTGGGCCACTGGACCAGCCACTGAGACAACCAGCACAGGCTCGCCTTCCAGCGTCGAGCGTCACCGCGCCATGGTGAACTGGGACGTGGTCGGCGAGAATTGGCGCGTTGCGTTGCAGCGCACGCGGGAAGCCTGGACCACGCTGTCGCACAAGGTCAGCAGCTAGACGGCGCCAAGTAAGCACCTTGCGGCTGCACCCAAAACGCAAAACGGGCCCGGAAACGGGCCCGTTTGTAGTTGAATTGGCGGCAGCCGATCAGCGATCGCGATCGAGCTGGCTTTCCTTGGCAACCCGCTCGAACGCCTCGCCGGTGCTCTTGATGCGATACTGCTGCTCGTCGCCTTCCAGCGGCAGGAGCTTGACCACTTTGAAGGAGCCGCTGGCCCCAAACCGGCCAAACGGACCGGCCGTGTACCGGACATTTTGACCGATTGAATATTTATGTGTCTTCAACAACGCACGCCTCCCGTCCCCAACACGCTCACTGACATCGCCCCGCATGTGACACCCAATCCCTGTAAATGAATGTCTATTCAGCAATTGTAGCAGTTATTTCACGGCAGCGGTGCGAAAAATACGCGTTCGGGCGGGCTCCGGAACGCCGCGCGCTGCTGTAAAAACAGCAAATAAATTCAAATGCTTATGCGCGAAATTAAAAGTGGCGCCAGCGAGCCGTTGCAGCGCCTGCGCGCTCACTCGACCGTGATCGATTGTGGCGGCCGAAAGCGGATTTCTGCCGCATCGCGCGAGCAAGATCGCCGCACGCACCTCGACGGAGGGAGACCACCATGGAACGCCTGCACTTCATCTGTCCGCAGACCGGGCAAGACATCGACGTCGGCATCGAGAGCGAGCTCGAAACACTGCTGCGTATTCGCCGGCAGCGGCTGTTTGCGCGCTGTCCGGCGTGCGGCGACCGCCATGAATGGCAAGTCGCCGACGCGATCCTGCAGAACGCAGCCTAGCCGCGGCGCCAAAACCTCAATGCGCGACCCGAGCCCGAACCCGATCGACGGTTTCGGGGTGGCGTAACGCGGATGCGATCTCCCGCTTGCTCAGGGACGTGCCGTCGTCGCCTTCGATCAGGAGCGCCACGCGGCCTCCGTCGTTGACGTGATGCGCCCACCCGAGCGCCTCATCCAGCAGACCGAATTCCTTGTAAAGCCAGCGCTCCTTCTCAAGCGGAGGAACCGTCTCCGAGCCGGGCGGGCCGCTGTAAACCCTGTAGGTCATGGTTTGCTCCTCGCACTGTCTTCCTGCGCTTCCTGGCACAATGTGGCGAAGCCTCCGATTTGCACCGGAGGCTCCCCGTGTCGGCAAATAGCCGCCACCATATTTTCAACGGGCGAGGCAGCGCCTTGGTTCCTGGCGGAACAATCGCAGATCCAGCCTCGGGTCAGAATTTTTCCACCCACGGCCGCACCTCGATCTCCCAGGACCATGCGCTGTGCGGCTGATGGATCAGATGCAGATAGCTCGCCGCAATCGAGTCCGGATCGAGCAGGCTTGCGGTCTTGCCCGGCGGCTCGGGCCGGCGCTCACTCTTGATGCCGCCGTCGATCACCACATGGCCCACATGGATGCCCTGCGGATGCAGCTCGCGCGCCATGCTTTGCGCAAGTCCACGCAGCGCGAACTTGCCCATCGCAAAGGGCGCGGACTCCGGATAGCCCTTCACACCCGCCGACGCTCCAGTGAGCACGATTACGCCGTGGCGTTTCGGCAGCATGCGTTTTACGGCCTGCTGTGCCACCAGAAAGCCGCCGAATGCGGTCACCGCCAGCGTCTTCTCGACCTCGGCGGGATCGAGATCGGCAAATGGGCCACGCGTGCGGTAGCTGGCGTTATAGATCACGATCTCCGGCGCGCCGAAGCCGGCATCGAGTTCGGCAAACAGCTTCTCGACATCGGCGCGTTTGCTGGCGTCGCAGGTGAAGGTCTTGGCGCCGGTCTGCTTGGCCAGTTCGGCCAAGTCGCCGGTGCTGCGCGCCGCCAGCGCAACCTTGATGCCCTCGGCGTTGAGCACCCGGGCCAGCGCCGCGCTTAATCCCGAGCCCGCGCCCACGATCAGCGCGGTGTTGAACTTGGCATAGGACATTAGAGCCTCCTCGCAGCCTGGAACGCCATTGCGGCAACGCCGATCCGGCGACACAATATCCGAAGAGGAGACCGATGCGCGCTGCCTTCTACGACAAAAACGGCTCTGCCCGCGATGTCCTCAACCTGGGCGAGATCGAAACGCCGAAGCCCGGCCCCGGCGAAGTTCGGGTCAAGCTTGCGGCCTCCGGCGTCAATCCGTCAGACGTCAAATCGCGCGAGGGCCGGACCCGCAAGATCGCCTTCCCGCGCGTGATCCCGCACAGCGATGGCGCGGGTGAGATCGATGCGGTCGGCGACGGCGTGCCGGCCTCACGCGTGGGCGAACGGGTTTGGGTCTGGAACGGCCAGTGGAAGCGCGCGTTCGGCACTTGCGCGAACCACATCGTGTTGCCGTCGCCGCTCGCGGTGAAGCTCCCGGCCCATATCGGCTTCGAGGCCGGCGCTTGTCTCGGCATTCCGGCGATGACCGCCTATCACGCGATCGAAGTTGCGGGCGCGGCCAAGACGGTGCTGGTGTCCGGCGGCGCGGGCGGCGTCGGTCATTACGCCATCCAGTTCGCCAAGGCGCGCGGCGCGACCGTCATCACCACGATCAGTTCTGACGCCAAAGCCAAGCTTGCCCGCGAGGCCGGTGCCGATCATGTCATCGACTACAAGCGCGAGAACGTCGGTGAGCGCGTGATGGCGCTGACCAACAAGGCCGGTGTCGATGCGGTGATCGAGATGGATCTCGCCGCCAATGCCAAGCTTGCGCCTGCGATCCTGCATCCGCGCAGCACCATCGTGGTCTATGGCACCGGCAGCCCTGAGGCGACGATTCCGTCGCAATACATGCTGACCAGCGGCATCGCGATCAAATTCGTCTTCGTCTATGAGCTGACGCAGGCCGAGCGCGACGCCGCGGTGTCCGGCATCACCCGGATGCTCGAGGAAAAGCGGCTGATCAACAACGTGGCGCTAACGCTGCCGCTCAACGACATCGTCGCGGCCCACGAGGCTGTGGAACAAAGCAAGGCGCTCGGCAATGTAGTGGTGTCGGTCACGTGAACAACGATTCAATCACCTAACAACAATGACCCCAGGAGGATACGCATGCGTTCATTGCTGCTCGGGCTTTTCGCTGCCATGACGGCCCTCGGCGCTTCCGCGGCGCAGGCGCAGGAGGCCCAGTTCTATACCGTGACCTATGTCGAGGTTGGCCCCGCGCTCGCCAATCAGGCCGCGGCCGTGCTCAAGGCCTATCGCGACGCCGGCCGCAAGGATCAGGGCAACGTCAGCTTCGAGGTGCTGCAACGGCTCGACCGGCCGAACCAGTTCGCCGTGCTCGGCGCATGGGCTGACCAGAAGGCATTCGAGGCCCATGCGGCTGCCGCCGCCACCAAACAGGCGAACGAGAAGATCGCGCCCCTGCAAGCCGCTCCAAGCGACACCCGCAGCCACAACGCGCTCGCGGTCGCGCCCAGCAAGGTCGTCCGCGGCGCGGTTTATGCGGTGACCCACGTCGACGTCATCCCGCCGCAGAAGGACAACGGCGTGGCCGCCGTCAAACAGCTCGCCGAGGACAGCCGCAAGCACAACGGCAACCTGCGCTTCGACGCCTGGCAGCAGACCAACCGGCCCAACCACTTCACCGTGGTCGAGGCCTGGAATACCCGGCCTGCGTTCGACGCCCACGAAATGACCGACCAGACCCGCGAATTCCGCAAGAAGCTCGCCACCATGACGGGCGCGCTCTACGACGAGCGGCTCTACCGCGCGATGGACTGAAGCACCTCACCAAATGCAAAGCGCCCGGCTGAACACCGGGCGCTTTTTGTTTTCGGTGATCGAAGGTCGCTTACGCGTTCTTCAGATTCCCGGCGGCCTCTTTGCCACGCTCGGTCACGATGTCATAGCTGATCTTTTGGCCCTCGTTGAGCGAGTCCATGCCGGCTTTCTGCACGGCGCTGATGTGCACGAACACATCCTTCGAGCCATCGGTCGGCTGAATGAAACCGAAACCCTTTTGGGTGTTGAAGAACTTGACGGTACCAACGGGCATCGTGCCCTCCTTGTCTTCGCTTCGAACCGATCGGGCGTGCGTCGCACGACGGGCATCCATCCGAGTTTTGGGAGGTGTCTTGAGATCGCAGCCCAAAACGGCAGCGTAGAGCAAGGCATACCGAAAACCTAAGGAGCGGGCGCTATATAGGGTCGGTTCCCGCCTTCGTCAATTGCGCCGGAAACCCATTGGTAAACGACTTGGAACCGATCACGGCCTGCATCGTTACGCTCCCGACGTTTGAACAACGACAGGAGACCGTCATGACCTTCGGAAAAGGCGCACTGCTTTGGCTGGTTGGCGTGCCGCTGCCAATCATCCTGTTGCTGGCGCTGTTCTGGCGATAGCCCCGAGCCACACCGCGCGTACCGCCATGTAAGTAACAAGGCGGAAGCGTGACGCTAAGGCTTGAAGGCTTGCAGCGCTGGTTTCGGACTGTGACCGATACGGCCCCGGCGGCATTAACCGGGGCCGTTAGTTTTAACGCCAAACTCTGCTGCCGTTTTCCATGATCTAGCCTGGAAAGCGCCGGAAAGTTTGGGGATAAGTCGGCATCGAACAGGTTGCCGGCAGGCGTTTAGGTATAGGTTCGCGCCATTCGCGGGGTTAGCCCTCCGGGCGGCGCACGCGAGACTTCTGTCACAGTTGCGCACGCGTAGGCACTGTTTTCATGCAGGGAGAACTCTTATGCGTTTCATTTTTGGTCTCATCGTTGGCGCCGCACTCACGGTCGGCGTGGCCTATCTGGGCGACACCATGATCGGTTCGGCGTCGGCCAAGCCGCTGGTCAACTGGGACGTCGTCGGCCAGGCCACCGGCAAGGTGACCACGCTCGCGACCGAACAGTGGAACAAGTACGTGAAGTAAGGCGCGGCTCGCGCTTCGACTTCCGAGCTCGTTTTCCAACAGCCGACATTGTGTCGGAGCATCGCGCGCATCCTGCGCGCGGTGCAATTGCGTTTGGGCAGCCCTCTTAGACAGTCCGCAGAGAGACAGTCCGCAAGATCCGCCGCGCGTCGCTCGCACGTAGCGCTTCGCCCGCTCATCCGTTCGCTGCATCATCGGATGCGACGATGATTCGACGGGCACAGCGCTTATCGCCGAGAGCTGCGCCTGCCAGCGGGGGCCCGCAATGTCTGACAACTGGCATTATGAGGACCAAGGAAAAGATGAGGGCCAACGAAAAGTGGTTGGTCCGACCAGCCTGGAAAATCTCCAGCACGTGTTGGCGAGCAATCCAAATTGGCGGGCTGTGCTCGTCTGGCGAACTGGCTTTGATGGCTGGAAACCTGCGGGCGACGTTTCCGAACTGAAATCGGGGCCTTTCGCTCCGCCACCATTGTCCGGGCTCGGGCAGCCGCAACGATCCAATCACGAAAGCACGGCGCCGATCCTGGTCCACGGTCCCGTGATGGATGTGCTGCGCCTTGGGTTTGACTTCACCGGCCGTGCCAACAGAGCAAAATATTGGCTGGTGATTGGAGTGAACGTTTTCATCAACACAGCGCTCATTCAGGCGGCGAAGGTTGGAGCAGAGCCATTCCTCTGGATCCTGGTTACTCCGGTCTTCGTCGTGAGCATGATTTCTTTCCTCGCCGTGACATCAAGACGTTTTCATGACCGGGAGAAATCGGCGTGGTGGATTTTGCTTATTTATCTGGGACCGCCGGCCTTGTCGGTGCTTGGAGCGATGACTGGGCGAGCAGTTTCCGCGCTTGTCGTCGCACCGATATTGGCCATTTTCATCTGGGCGATTGCCGAACTGGGCTGCCTGCGTGGTACGGAGGGACCCAATCGCTACGGTCCCGATCCGCTAGCACCTGCTCCACATTGAGCCGAAGGGCATCCGCATTGGAATCGATTCTGAGATACCGGCATTAGCGACCGTTCGCTTCGACGCTGCCCAAACCATCAAGCTGGAAGACGAAGCAATCACCCATCGCGATCGGCAGCGTTGGAATGACGCTGCCGGTGATGACGACCATTCCGGCCTTGAGCGGACGCTTGCGCTCGACCGCGAGATTAGCGACCCAGGCGAGCGTGCCAAGCGGATCGTCTGTCGAGCCATGATGGGCATCGCGGCCGTTGATCGACAAATGGCCGGCGACGCCGGCGAGCCGCATCTGCGGCACGAACGGCACCTCGGCGCCCAGCACGATGCCGGCATTCCAGCAATTGTCGACGATCAACGACAGCGCGTCGGTGCGCTTATAGTCGGCGTTGCGATCCTCGATCAGTTCGAAGGCCGGCATGACGGCCGCGATCGCGGGCTGCACCGTCTCGGCGGTCCACGGCGTGGCCGATTGCGGCAGGTCGCGGTTAAGGCGCACCGCAAGCTCGAACTCGACCACGACATTGATGTGGTCGGTGAGCCGGATCGTCGCCGGCGATGCATGCACACGCTTGGCCAAAATGATCCCGCCGAGCGGCCGGTCGATTCCCATCAACTCCTGCATCACCTTGGTGGCGACCGCGATCTTGAGACCCGCCACGTCGCCGAAACGCGGCGCGAGCAGTTCCGCCAGCGCCTCCTGGGCGGCGTAGGCCTCGTCGAGCGAAGCAGGTGCGATTTCGGGCGGAAGGTTACGGTAAGGCTCGCGCTTGTCGTGAGCGTCGAAGATGAAACGGGCGGCAGCCTCCGGCGAAAACGGCATGCGCGTCACATCCGAAATACGCCGAACCGGGTCGGCGGCACCGGCGCATTGAGCGCCGCGGAGAGCGCCAGCGCCAACACCCGCCGCGTTTCGGACGGTGCGATGATGCCGTCGTCCCACAGCCGCGCGGTGGCGTAATACGGATTGCCCTCTTGTTCGTATTGCGCGCGGATCGGCGCCTTGAAGGCGTCCTCCTCGGCGGGGCTCCAGCTTTTGCCATCGGCCTCGATGTTGTCGCGACGCACCGTCGCCAGCACGGAAGCCGCCTGCTCGCCGCCCATCACCGAAATGCGTGCGTTCGGCCAAGCGAACAGGAAGCGCGGCCCGTAGGCGCGGCCGCACATGCCGTAGTTGCCGGCGCCGAACGAGCCGCCGACGATCAGCGTGAGCTTTGGCACCTGCGCGCAGGCCACGGCCATCACCATCTTGGCGCCATCCTTGGCGATGCCGCCGGCCTCGTAGTCGCGGCCGACCATGAAGCCCGAGATGTTTTGCAGGAACAGCAGCGGCACGCGGCGCTGGCAGCACAACTCGATGAAATGCGCGGCCTTGAGCGCCGATTCCGAAAACAGGATGCCGTTGTTGCCTAGGATCCCGACCGGCATGCCGGACAGGTGCGCGAAGCCGGTGACCAGCGTGGCGCCGTAAAGCGCCTTGAACTCGTCGAACTCGGAGCCGTCCACCAGCCGCGCGATGATCTCGCGAGCGTCGTATTGCCGGCGCAGGTCGGCCGGCACCACGCCGTCGAGTTCGGCCGTTTCATACTTCGGTTCGCGCGAGGCGATCAGCGGAATATCCACGGTCTTGCGGCTGTTCAGATTGGCGACGATGCGGCGCACCAGCGCGATCGCATGATGGTCATCGGCCGCAAGATGGTCGGCCACGCCGGACTTGCGCGTATGCACGTCGGCGCCGCCGAGGTCCTCGGCGGAGACCACCTCGCCGGTTGCAGCCTTCACCAGCGGCGGGCCGCCGAGGAAGATCGTGCCCTGCCCTTTCACGATGATGGTCTCATCGCTCATTGCCGGCACGTAAGCGCCGCCGGCCGTGCACGAGCCCATCACGCAGGCGATCTGCGGGACACCAAGCGAGGACAGTGTCGCCTGGTTGTAAAAGATGCGGCCAAAGTGCTCGCGGTCCGGAAACACCTCGGTCTGGTGCGGCAGATTGGCGCCGCCGGAATCGACCAGATAGATGCAGGGCAGCCGGTTCTCCCGCGCGATCTCCTGAGCGCGAAGATGCTTTTTCACGGTCATCGGATAATAAGTGCCGCCCTTGATCGTGGAATCGTTGCACACGACCACGCATTCGCGGCCTTCGACGCGGGCGATGCCGGTGATCAAACCAGCGCCGTGGATCGCGTCCTCGTACATTCCATTCGCGGCGAGCGGTGACAATTCGAGAAACGGCGAACCGGGGTCAACGAGCCGCATCACACGATCGCGTGGCAGGAGTTTGCCGCGCGCCACATGACGCTCCCGAGCGCGCGGCGGGCCGCCTTCGGCGGCCTCGGCACGGCGCTTGGTCAGTTCTTCCACCAGCGCGCGCATGCGGGCCGCGTTGGCGCGAAATTCGTCGGCGCGCGTGTCGATTGCGGAATTGATCGCCGACAAATCAGCCTCCCGTTCCTTGCCATTATGGCCGCCGCACACGGCGGCGCAATGCGATGTGAATGATCATTCAGAGGGGAACCGCGCTGCGACAACACGAATCCGGAACGATGCGGCGACCCTCGGCGTTGTCACTGCGACCGATATTGCATTCGGTATCGAGGGGATCAGAGACCAGAGGAGACGACCCTATGAAGAAAACATTGCTCACGACAGCTGCCGCCGTGGCGCTGCTCGCAGGCACCGGCTTGGCTTCCGCGCAAGGAACCAAGAACGACCGGGCGCCGGCCGCAACGCAGGCGATTCCTGAGGTGAAGGCGCCAGAGAACAAGGCCCAAGACAATAAGCCTCAAGCGCAACCAAACGCCCGCCCGGACGCCAATAAGCCTGCGGCGCAGAACGCAAAACCGCAAAGCCAGACCACCGGCCAAGCGACACCCAATGCGGCGACACCGAACGCGCAGCCGACCGAGAAGCCGGCCGCGCAGACCGTGAAGCCCAAGAACGACGCCACCGGCCAGACGCAACCAAACGCAGCGCAGCGCAACGAAGCGCCGGCGGTGCAGAACAACCAGCGCACGCAGGCTCCGGCGGCGGCGCAGCCGAACACGGCGGCGCAGAATCGGACCGGCGGTTCGGTTACGCTGACGGCTGATCAGAAGACCAAGATCCGCACGACCGTTCTGCAAGGCAGCAACGCGCCGCGCGTCGCCAATGTCAATTTCTCGCTCAACGTTGGCGTAGCGGTGCCGCGCACCGTGCACGTCGTGCCGGTCCCGGTCACGCTGGTCGAAATCCATCCGGCGTGGCGCGGCTTTATGTACTTCATCGTCGGCGATCAGATCGTCGTGGTGGACCCGCGTACGCTGCAGATCGTTGAGGTCTTGATGATCTAACGCCTCGGCGAAAACGTGCTACAACGAAGGGCGGCCGGCGACGGCCGCCCTTCGGCTATGTTGAGCAACCGACGATGTCGCGTCGAGACGAGGTGAGTGCTGGTCTGCTCGCATTCCGCCGCGGTCGCATCCTTGAGTTTTTGCTGGCTCATCCGGGCGGCCCCTATTGGGTGCGGCGCGATGAAGGTGCCTGGACGATCCCCAAGGGCGTGGTGCGGCCGGACGATCTGCTCACCGGCGCCAAGCGCGAGTTCACCGAAGAGACGAGCTTCACCGCAGCGGGGCCGTTCATTCCGCTTGCCGCCGTGCGGCAGAAGAGCGGTAAGACCGTGCATGCGTTCGCATTCGAAGGCGACTTCGATGCGCACAAGTTCTCTAGCAACCTGTTCGAGATGGAATGGCCGCCGCGGTCAGGCAAGCTCCGGGAATTTCCCGAGATCGACCGGCTGGGCTGGTTCGGCTACGAGGCGGCGCTGAAAAAGATCATCGCCTACCAGCGGCCGTTTTTGCTGGAGCTCAAGGACAAGCTGACATAACGAAAAGCCCGGCGCATGGCCGGGCTTTCCTTGTGCGATGATATTAGCGCTAGGCTCTGACCTCTTGCCGCTGGAACACCACATAACCAGCGACGTACAAGAGGATCATGCCGGCAATCAGGCTCACGATCTGCGGCCACGCTTGCAGCAGGCTCTGGTCGAGCGGCAGCGGCGCCGCGATGCGGCCCTGAAATTGCGCCAGCAACGTCGTCATCGATTGCGCATCGGGGTTGAGCATCGCCACCACGGCTTCGCCATAGAGCGTACCGGGCGAGAGGCGCGCCAGGGCCTGCTGCCAAGCGAGCGTATCGGGCGTCGGCAATCCCAGCATCGTGAAGCGGATGTCGGAGGGCGAGATCGCTTCGCCCAACACCTGCGCAAGCGCAGGCCACAACAACGCCAGGAACAGCCACAGACCAAGCCCAACCAGCGCAGCTGTCGCGGTCGAGCGGAACAGAACCGAGAACAGCATGGCGAGCGCAAGCCACACGCCGGCGTAGGCGATGGTCACGATCAGGAACACAATCAAGCGGCCGATCTCCTCCCCGCTCGGCGGCACGCCGAGACGAAGCAGGCCAAAGCCGATAACCAGCAGCCACAACGTCACCAGCGCGACGGTCAGCGTACCGAGCCCGGCGAGGAATTTCCCCGCCAGCAGCGCGTCGCGATAGATCGGCTGGGCCAGGATGCGCGACATGGTCCGGCGGTTGTATTCGCCGTTAATTGAATCGAAGCCGAGCCCGATCGCCATGATCGGCACCAGGATGCTGAGCACCAGCACGAACGACAGCAACGTTTGCCCGGGCGGCGCAAACAGCCGCATGAACAGGAACGGGTCCTCCGCAGTGGTGTTGCGAATCTGCTCGGCGGCGAAATAGACCACCGTGGCGCCAAACAGCAACACGAGGAATTCCAGCACCAACATGCGGACGCTGGTGAGGTGATCGAACAGCTCGCGGAAGAACACCACATTCATCCCGCGCCAGGGAGAGCCCTCACGTTGCATGTGGCGCTCCCAACTGGGCTTGATCGTGGAAATAGCGATTGTAGATCGCGTCGAGGCTCGGAGTGTCGACCGCGAGCTGGCGCAGCGCACCGCCGGCGTTGACCACGGCGGCAGCGGCCTGCGAGCGCACATCGCCCTGAGCCAGCAAGCGGAACCTGTTGGGGCCTGCCGGCTCGACCGAGCGTACACCCGGCACCGCGCGGAGCTTCTCTTCGAGATCGAGGCCATCGGCCTCGACATCGACGCGATAGCCCGCGCCCAGCACCTGGGTTGCGAGTTCCTGCACGGTGCCGATCAGGGCGATGCGGCCATTATTGAACAGCGCCACGCGGTCGCACACACTCTGCACCCGTTCGAGCAGGTGCGAGGAGATCATCACGGCGACACCCTCGTGCTTGAGCACGCGGATCATTTCCAAAAGGTCGGAGGTGGCCTGCGGATCGAGACCGGACGTCGGCTCGTCGAGGATCGCGATCGAAACGCTTTTCATCACGATTTCGGCAAGTCCCAAGCGCTGGCGCATGCCGCGGGAAAACGCTCCCACTTTCTTATTGCCGACATCGGGCAAGCCGACGCGATCGAGCGCCGCCAGGATGCGCTCGCGGCGCTCGCGCGCCGGAATGCCGATCAGCGCCGCGGTGTAGCTGAGGTTGTCCACGGCAGTCATGTGATCGTAGAAGCCGACCGTGTCGGGCAGATAGCCGACGCGGCGTTTGACCTGCAACGGCTCGCGCGCAGGGTCATGGCCAAGCACGTTGATGGTGCCGCTCGTCACCTCGGTGAGGCCGAGCATCATCAGAATGGTCGTGGTCTTGCCGGCGCCATTCGGGCCCAGCAAACCGAAAATCTCCCCCGCCTTGACCGTGAAGGAGATGTTGTCGACCGCAGTCGCCCCACCGTAACGCTTGGTGAGGTCGCGGGCCTCGATGACGACGTCGTTCATCGCCGGCCGAACCTCGCGACCGCACCCACCATGATCAGCAAGGCGACCGCGATGATGCCGGCGCCGACGATGCCCCACATGGTGGAGGTCGCGACCGTGACGCGGAATTGCTGCGAATTGGAATCACCGCGCGAGGTGACGGTGAACGTTGGCGCGTAGTCGCCGGCGATCGCCTTCTCGGGCGCCGTCACCAGCGCCTGCACTTCCTTGTTCTGGCCGGTGGCGATGCGGTCGATGGTTTTCGGCTCGAAGGTGATCTTCCAGCCGGTCGGAGCGCTGCTCGATAATTCGATCTCGTCGGCGGGCGCGGTGCCGGCGTTGGTGATGACGATCGGGATAGGCTGCTCGCGGCCGGCTTCGGCACGTGCGCTGAGCACGCCGTCACGACCCGTGATCACGAGACGCGGCTGACCGGTAATCTCGAGCGCGACCGTGGTGTCGGCGCTGGTGTCCTCGGCCGTAGCCTTGACCGACACCGGATAGCGGTTGGCGCCGATGGTGCTCGGCGGCCTGATCTTGAGCTTCACGGTCTTCGACTGGCCGGCCTCGATCGGCACCGAGTTGAGCTCCTGGCTGCCATATTGCTCGGTGAAGCTCGTCTCGAAATTCTGCGGCGCCTGGGCCGCAACCGCGACCACGAGATTGCGGCCGCTGTCGTTCTTGATCTTGATCTGGAATTCGAAGTTCGACTTTGCCGTGCCGCGCAGCGACGGCAGTTCCGGTTCGACCGAGAGCTTGGCGGGCAGATCCTTGGCGAGCGTCACGGCTATCGGCAGCGTGACTTCGGTCGAAGTGCCCTTGGCGGTGACGGTCAGGGTCTGCGTGCCGATGGCGGCATTCGCCGGCACGTCGAGGCGAAGCTGAAGCGAAGTCGTGTCGTTGCTCGTCACCATCGCGGCCGCGACGGGCTGACCGCCGCCGAGGATGGTTGCGGTCCAACCGGCGGGTACGCCGGAAAGCGACAGTTCGAACCGCTCGGGAGGCAAAGCGTAGTTGCGCAGACGCAGGCTGATGGTCGAAGCGGTGCCAGGCCGCACGCTGACAGCCGGATAGTCGGTCAGCAGGAACAGGCCCTTGACCGGCGGGTCCTCGGCGGCGCTGGCCGGAACGGCAGGCGCGAGGGCCAAAAGCACAAGCGTGATGAGCGCAGCAACAAGTCGCATGGTGACGTCTCCCGGCGGCAAATCATTGATACCGCGCAGGTAATGCCCCCATGCGACAGCCGTAAAACGGCCGCCGCGGCGGGGGGCCCCTCCCGCGCTGGTTCGTCCGGGGCAACCAAATGGGATTAGCCCCGTCTTGGCAAGGCTTCCGGAATTAAAATTTGGAAGGCTTATACCCTTGCCATATGCCTTTGGCGCAGCGCCTGAATTTCGCGGAAGGCGAAAGCCAATTGGGGCCTCGGGGAGCGGCGTTTCACCGCACCTGCGGGCAGCGGTCCGGCGGCGCTAAACCCGCAGCACGGTCGGCCAGTCGACCTCGTCCTCGGCCAACACCCAGGGCTCCTGCAGCGCGGCCGCTTTCCACCCCGCCCAGGCCGGCAACGCCATGACGGCAGCCATATAGGCCCGTGCCGCCACACCGACCTCGATCCCATAGGTGTGAAAGCGCGCCACCACCGGCGCATACATGGCGTCCGCCGCACAGAACGTGCCGAACAAGAACGGCCCGCCGGCGCCGAAGCGCGTCCGGCAGTCGGTCCACATGGCGTCGATACGCTGAACATTGGCGACCACGTCAGCGGCAAGCTCGCGCGTCTTGACCGGCCGCCACATGTTCATCGGGCAGGCTCTGCGCAACGGCACGAAGCCCGCGTGCATCTCGGACGAAATGGCGCGCGCATGCGCCCGCGCTGCCGGATCGGCAGGCCAGAGCTTTGCGGCGGGAAATTTCTCGGCGAGATATTCCAGGATCGCAAGCGACTCCCAGATGTTGATTTGCTCGCTTCCTTGGCCATCGACCAGGGTCGGCACTTTGCCGGTGCCTGACACTTTCAAAAGCCGCGGCTTGAAGTCCTCGGCGCTGAGCGAGATCACCACCTCGTCGAAGGCAATGCCCGCGACCTTCATGGCGATCCAGGGCCGGAACGACCACGACGAATAGTTCTTGTTGCCAATGATCAGCGTCAGCGCCAAGTCCGCCTCCCCGGTTCGATGCGCAAGCTTCCGGGCGGCGAGGCGATGTTGGCAAGCGAATTCTGCTGATCGGGCCGATCAGCAGCGTGAATGCCAAGCTGTGCCGCCGGCGTCAGACCGCGTCCCCGATGGGCGTCAAACTGGAGATCGTCTCGGCCGAGCGCGCGACCTCGCGTGGCATCCGGATTTGCTGCTCGATCACAGCAGCGACCGGGGCCAGCCAATCGCGCGCCAACAGCGCATCGGCGTCCGGCAGGCGGTACAGCGGCAGATAGCTTGCAACCGACGCAAGCCATTCCGGCTGCACGGGCGAGCCCGCGTGCAACGCCGCGGCGATCCTGGCACGCAGCACCGCGACCTGCTGCCACTCCGCATCGGAGCGCGCGAACACGTACTCGACCAGGAAGCATTGCCGCGCCAGCGCACAATGGAGCGCCAGCAGGTGTTCGTCATAGGCCGCCGCGGCCTGCACGGCCATTTCGAGCAGCGCGGCCCGCATGTCGGTCAAAAGGCGCTCCAAATCTTCCGAAGCGGTTCGCTCGGCCGCCAACACGGATTGCAGCAACCGGTCGCGCGCGATCTCCTGCAGGGTGGCGGCCTCGAGCACAGGACCGCCACTTCTAA
>CAMDDZ010000073.1 GCA_945893145.1 Rhodoplanes serenus
TCGCAGAACGCAAACGCATCAAACATGCAACTATCGCAAACCGCCGCTTGCAGCACCGACTGCAGGCCGCCTAAACTCTAACCCTGATGAGCCAGAGCCTCTCTTCTCGAAACGCCTGATCAGTCTCAAATTGCCTGACGACGGACACCGTTCCACATCATAGGCCCTTGCATCATCCCTGGACCCATCATGAAACCCGGTCCCCCGGGACCCACCGGCTGCGCCAGGATCGAGCCAGCACTGAGAGTTAGTGCGAGCCCACCCGCTACGAGACAAAGAAACCTTGATGTTACAGGACGCATAGCATCCTCCTCTTCTTCCGGTTCGTACTCTGCCGACTGGTCCGTCGCAGCAAAAACGATAAGGACAATTGCATTCGGGGCGTTGATCTTGATCAAATTGCAAAAAAAATGAGTTTTAGAAAATTTCGACATCCCTCGATCAGGTCGTCTGCCTCACCATTGCTGATCAGGTCGATATCGAGTCGAGCTCCTACCGTCGGTGGCCCAGCCACGAGGGGCAATCTTCCATTGACGTAGATCAAGTCGCTCTCGGTGCAGACTCTTAACACTCTCCATAATCGCAACCGTAAGCCTTCCACGACGTTGGATTCGCATGGAACAGCCGGCGAAACAAATTGAGGATCGCGCCTCGGAGCGCCAACGCATGGCTACGGCGCAGCTCGTCAGACGTGGCGTCAGTGATCCGCGCGTGCTTGGCGCTATGCGGCAGGTTCCACGCGAAAGCTTCGTTCGCCCCGATATGACGGAGTTCGCCTACGAAGACAGCCCGCTGCCGATCGCGGAAGGCCAGACCATCTCGCAGCCCTACATCGTTGCGCTGATGATCGAGGCGGCCAAAATCAAGCCTGGAGATCGGGTGCTGGATGTCGGCACCGGCTCCGGTTATGCGGCCGCAGTCTTGAGCCGTATCACTGGCAAAGTGTTCAGCATTGAGCGTCACAAGGCCCTTGCGGATGCCGCGCGGACCACATTGGCCCAACTCGGCTACGACAATGTTGAAGTGCGGCACGGCGACGGCACTCTCGGCTGGCCGGACGCGAGCCCGTTCGATGCGATCCTGGTCGCCGCCGGCGGGCCCGAAGTGCCCGAAGTCTTGCGCAAGCAGCTCAAGGTCGGGGGGCGCTTGATTATCCCGATCGGCAAAATGGCCGGCGTGCAAGAGCTGGTGCGAGTCGTCCGCGACGCCCACGACCATTTCCACGAAGAGGACTTGGGACCGGTGACCTTTGTTCCGCTGATCGGTGCAAAGGGCTGGAGCGAGGCGCCTGTCGATGGGGCTCCAAGCTTCGAGCGAGTCTGGCCAAAGAAAGCCCGAGCGCCGCGGCAGCCGCTGCCCGATCTGATCCGGCAAACAGCCGAACCGTTGCCAGATCTCGATGATCGTGCCTTCGGGTCGCTATTCGACCGCTTCACCAAGTCGCGCGTTGTGCTGCTTGGCGAAGCAACGCATGGCACATCCGAGTTTTACCGCGCGCGTGCGAAAATCACGCAGCATTTGATCGAACACCACGGATTCAACATCGTCGCCGTGGAAGCGGATTGGCCTGACGCCGCGGCGATCGACCGCTATGTACGTCACAAGTCGGTGCACGTCGGCAGCGGGCCGGCGTTCCGGCGCTTCCCCATGTGGATGTGGCGCAATGTCGAAGTCGCGAATTTCGTGGATTGGCTGCGTGCACGCAACGCGGCGCTGCATCCGGATCAGCATGCGGGTTTCTTCGGCCTCGACATCTACAACATGAACGGCTCGATCCACGCCGTGCTGAACTATCTCGACCGCTTCGATGCCGAAGCTGCGCATGTCGCGCGCCAACGCTACGGATGTCTGACGCCCTGGCAGCGCGATCCAGCCACCTATGGACGCGCTGCGTTGTCCACGGGTTACGCAAAGTGCGAGAAGCCCGTGCTGCTGGCCTTAGGCGAACTGCTGGCCAAGCAATTGGAGTATGAGTCGCAGGATCGCGACGGCTTCCTCGACGCAGTACAGAATGCGCGGCTTATTGCGTCTGCCGAGCGATACTACCGCGCGATGTACTACGGCAGCGCGGAGTCGTGGAACTTGCGCGACACGCACATGTTCGAAACCCTCACTCATCTCCTGGACTGGCGCGGACGCGGCGCCAAGGCCGTCGTCTGGGCGCACAATTCACACATCGGCAACGCGGCAGCGACGGACATGGGCGAAGCGCGTGGCGAGATAAACATCGGCCAACTGTGTCGAGAACAATTTGGCCTGGACGCAGCGCTGATCGGTTTTGGCACTGATCGCGGAACGGTTGCGGCGGCCTCGGACTGGGACGGGCCGATGGAAATCAAGCGGGTGCGGCCGGCGCATGCCGACAGCTACGAGCGGCTGTGCGGCGACAGCGGCGTGCCGCGCTTCCTTCTGGACCTGCGAGAGCGGGCGAAGCCTGAGTTGCGAGAGGCCCTTTCGACAGGCCGATTGGAGCGGGCGATCGGTGTGATCTATCGGCCCGAAACCGAACTCGCCAGCCACTATTTCGATGCGCGTCTGCCGGAGCAGTTCGACGGCTACGTCTGGTTCGAAGAAACCCGTGCCATCACGCCGTTGCCGACAGAGCCTCAGGCCGGAGTTCCGGACACCTATCCGTTCGGATTGTGACGGCCTCCGTGTAATCGCAATCGATCGTCCTGCGGCCGCGAGTGGCCGTGGGGAGCGGGCGGACGCGCTGCGGAAAGCCTGATCTTCGACACGTCTCGGGACAATGTTGGCGAGCAGAGCTGAACAATATCGAACCAAAGCTAAGCCGTTTTGATCTTCGTCAACCGGCAGCGCGCAACGCTGCAATATCAGAGGCTACTAGACGAAAAGCATCATCATGGCTTGGAGGAAGTCCCAGATGCCCGCAAATCTTAACGCTATCAAGGTCGGGATGGTGTTTGCAGCGGTAACAGGCGGCTTTCACTTGGCCTGGTCAATGCTAGTTTTTTCGGGATGGGCACAGCCAGTCATCGATTTTGTCTTTTGGGCTCACTTCATCAAACCGATCTACAACATCGAGCCATTTGAATCCGCCCAAGCCGCGATCTTGCTCGCCTTCACGGTGAGTGTCGGCTTTGCACTAGGCCTCCTCTTCGCCTCAGTTTGGAACGCTCTGCACAAGACCTGAACACAGCGTGTTCATGTCGGGCCCAACGCAAACCGTCAGGCTCTTCCCAAGCGTCACAGCCGCCGCGCGCTTTCTTTCCAGCATATACCTGCCAAGCCAGGCGGCCGCAGCGGCAGGCGCTTCAGCAGCCTATTTCAAAGTTTTGGGCACCGATTTGTTTCATCTCAAAGAACCTCGTAGATGCAGAGCCTACAATTATTGCAGTTCTCCTCCGCAGCTTAGCACTCAGCACCTAGAGCTAGGGCTTTAGAGCATGATCAATACCATCATTCGAATTGCCGCTATCATAATTCTGGCCGTCATCGGAGGTATTGTCGCCCGGCCGCATCTTGAGACGCAACTGTTTACGGCGTCCATTTCGCGTAACGTCGGGCCGCTAGATATTGTTGCAGAATTAGAACGCTCGACAATCCAACTTTTCGAGCGTGCCTCCCCATCGGTCGTCCAGATCACGACCTTAACAACCGGCAACGATTCGGCACCGTCCGAGCTAAGGACGGGGTCTGGCTTTTTCTGGGATGTTTTCGGCAATATCGTCACTAACGAACACGTCGTGAATGACGCCAAAGCGATCATCGTTTGGCTTGCCTCTGGCGAACACGTGGCGGCTGAAATTGTAGGGTCAGCACAGAACTATGATCTGGCTGTGATCCGCGCAAAGGAGCAGGGACAGGCGCCGATACCTATTTCGATAGGCACATCAAGCAACCTCAAGATTGGGCAGTGGGCGTACGCCATCGGAAGCCCATTCGGCCTCGATCAGTCGTTGACCACAGGCGTCATCAGCGCACTCAAACGTCGGTTGCCAACGAGCAAGGGCCGGGCAATTACCAACATGATTCAGACCGACGCTGCGATCTATCCTGGAAATTCTGGCGGCCCACTTCTGGATTCGAAAGGCCGTCTGATTGGCGTCAACACAATTGGCTATTCCGTCACCGGCTCGAACAATGCACTTGGGTTCGCCATCCCAGTCGATATTGTCAGCGACATCGTCCCCAAACTTATTGCTAAAGGCCGAGTACCAACACCCGGCATTGGTATCGTTCCCGGCGATGGAGCGGCCTTGATCCGAATGGGCCTCGAGGGAGTTATCATCGCACGTATTAGACCAGGTTCTCCTGCAGAACGGGCGGCGTTGCGCGCCACAAACCAGGATGGCGGTGTAGTTGGAGATGTCATTACTGCTGCCAATGGAGAACGGATTCGAGACGTGTTCGATTTAACCAGCCAGTTGGAACATATTGGCGTCGGTCACACCGTTAAATTGCAGATTAATCGAGACGGAAAAACTCTTGAGATGGAAGTGGAGGTCATCGACATCGATCTCAAATCACAGCCCTAAGCCAGACTTAGCGTACACTTGCGCTGCATAACCAATTTGAAGCGATTGTTGTCATGACCGAAGTCACTGTCATCGGCATGGCACTGATGCCGCTTTCGCTGGCGCTGTGAGCAGAGCACTCACGCGGCCGATTTTCTCGACTTCCACGATGAGTTTTTCAGGCGTCGCCGCTGGCATGCTCTGAAGTCTGGTACCGGCGGCAGGCTAGTGCCTCACGCGCTTTCGTCGCGGTGAGCCGCAACTTGGCTAATGCAGAACGGCACGCCGATATGGGGGCCGCAGGGTTCCTAGGCATGAGCGAGAAGACGCTACGCGAGGTCTACGACCATCATCACCCAGACCACCAAACCGAGGCGGCAAATCGCATTAGCCAACGTCCCAATCGACTTAAAAACGTGTCCGAAAAATCGGAGGAAACATTGGAGCAAGCATCAGCGCAAAATCCTAAGAGCTTAAAAACGTTGGTGGGCCCGGGAGGGCTCGAACCTCCAACCAGACCGTTATGAGCGGTCGGCTCTAACCATTGAGCTACGGGCCCGAACCAATCGGCAGGCAGGCTGCACTATATCATGCCGGTTGCGGCGCGCGGGCACGCGCCGCGGCTACGCGTGACGCAGCCGGCAGCGCGCCGGCCGGGACACTCACAATCGCAGCAAGCGCTTGGCGTTACCGCTCAATATCTTCGCCTTGTCCTCGTCGCACAGCGGCACGGTCTTCATCCATTCCACGCCCGGTGGATTGACCACGAACGGCCAGTCGATCGCGAACAGGATGCGGTCGACACCCATTTCCTGAACGCAGCACATCAACGCGGGGTTGGAAAAGTTGCCGCTCGTCGTGATCCAAAAGTTATGACACCACACGTCGCGGAAGCTGATTTTCTTCGTTGCGCCCGGCCGCGCGATGGCATGATCGATGCGCCACACCAGGAATGGTAGCGTCTCGCCGAGGTGCCCGATCACGACTTTCAGATTCGGATACTTCTCGAACACGCCCGAGAGCACCATCCGGATCGCGGTGGTCGCGGTTTCGACCGTGTAGCCCCAGGCCGCGCGCACCACCATCGGAAAGTCCTTGGCGTAGTCGTTGTAATAGGCGTCCATGACGCGCGCGTCCGGCAGGGCCGGATGAAAGTAAATCGGCACGTCGAGCTGCGCGGCTCGCTCGTAGATCGGCCAGAACTTCTTGTCATCGAGGAAGGTGCCGTTGGCGAGGCCGTGCATCATTGCGCCCTTAAAGCCGTGCTTGGTCACGGTGCGCTCGAGTTCGTCGGCGGCTGCTTTGGGATCGGCCGTCGGCAGCGCCGCGAACGCCGTAAAGCGCTTCGGATTGGCGGCGCAGGCCGCGGCGAGGCGATCGTTAACGCGCTGCACCAGCGCGACCGCGCCGTCGCCCGACAGCTTCTGCGCCGAGGGCGCACCGTGCGAGATCACCTGCATGTCGATGCCGCACTCGTCCATCTCCTTGAGACGCAGCGCGCCGAGGTCGTGAAGCCGGTCGGATTGCGGGCCGGGCCGCGTCGCCTCGAGGCCCGTGAAGGTCTTCGCCAATTCGGCGTCCCAATAATGCTCTTCGATCGCAATGACCGGGCAATTCGGCTTGTTGAACATTTCACTCCCTCTCGCTTGGCAGCGCCCGTTGGTATCAGGGGCAGGCGGACCTGTCACGGCATGTTGCGCGTCCGGTGTGCCTGTGAAACGCTGCGGCAAAGACGCTGAAGGAAATCTCAAAGGAAGTCCCAAAGAAAATCTAAGGAGCCGCACATGCACGTGTTCGATATCGGCAAGGAGCAGGAGTGGAATCCCAAGAAGCACGTCGAGAAAATTCTCGCCGAGCTCGAGGTCGGCGGCGGCCAGATGGGCGATTACACGGTCGCGTGTTGGGAGCCCGGTCAAATCAGCCCGAACCACTGCCACCCTCACTGCACCGAAATCTATTTCTGCTTCTCAGGCGGCGGCAAGATGCGCACGCCCACCGGCACAGTCGATGTTGTGCCTGGCTCGTTCTGCGTGCATCCGCCGGCCGAGGTGCACGAATACGTCAACGGACCGCAGCGGACGCTGCTGTTCCGCGTGCGCCACGGCACCGACATGCTGTCGCGCCACATCGAATGGCGCGGCCATCCGGAGTTCAAACAAAGCGCTGACGACGCGGAATATTACCGCAAGAACCCGCCGGGCTATTGAGCGCGCGGCGACGGCAATCCCAGCTTCGGAGCCGAGCAATCGCAGCTCTGACGCGGGCTCGCGGCGCCTCAACAGATAGTTAACGTCCGGGCGCTATGGTCGGGCTTTGGGCGAGCCGTCCGGAGATTTGTCATGGCTGAACGCCGCAATGCCACGCGTCAGAAAAGCTTCTTGCGCGGCTGCATTTATTTCAACAATCGCCGCAACGCGGTCGATTGCCTGATCCGCGACATCTCCAGTACGGGCGCCAAGCTGATCTTCTCCGACGCCATCACGGTTCCGGACGTCGTCGATCTCTACATCCCGCAGAAAGAGCAGACGCTGCGCGCCGAGGTGCATTGGCGCCACGGCACCGAGCTCGGCGTGGCCTTCACGGCCAGCGCCGCGGCCGCGCCCGACCAGCCGCTGAAGCCGGACGATCTCGCTGGCCGCGTTGAACGGCTCGAAGCCGAGATCGCGACCTTGAAGAAGGTGCTCAAGCGGCTCAAGGCCGACCTCGTCAGCGAAGAAGACGCCGCCTAATCCTTCCATTGCTGCCACCTCTTTTACTGCGGAGCCCGCTGCCGCCCGGCCGGCGGCAAGCGAGCGTCTTGTTCCGTTTTTGATTGTTCGCTTTTTGTTCTTGGTGTAGTTTGCGGGCGCCGAGGTACCCCCTCACAGCCATTCAGGCCCAATGACCGTTTTCTCTCCGCACCAGGACTCCGCCCTCAAAGCAGTCGCGGACTGGCTCAAGGCCAAGCCGGGCCGGGGCTCGACGCCGCAGATCTTTCGCCTGTTCGGCTATGCGGGCACCGGCAAGACAACGCTCGCCAGGCACATCGCCGACGACGTCGACGGCAAGGTGCTGTTTGCGGCCTTCACCGGCAAAGCCGCGCAAGTCATGCGCGGCAAGGGCTGCACGTCCGCTTCCACCATTCACAGCCTGATCTACAAGCCGCGCGACAGCGGCGAAGAAGTGCCGAGCTTCGACCTTTGGGATGAAGCGCCCGCCTCCAAGGCCAAGCTCATCGTCATCGACGAATGCTCGATGGTCGATGGCGAGCTTGGGCGCGATCTCAAGTCGTTCGGCGTGCCGCTTCTGGTCCTGGGCGATCCCGCGCAATTGCCGCCGATCCAGGGCGGTGGTTTTTTCACCGAGACCGAGCCCGACGCCATGCTGACCGAAGTGCACCGTCAGGCGCAGGACGACCCGATCATACGGCTCTCGATGGAGGTGCGCGACGGTGGCTATCTCGAGCCCGGCGCCTATGGCGAGACACGCGTGGTCTTGAAAGCCGATCTCGACCCGCAACGCGTCGTCGAGGCCGATCAGGTGCTGGTCGGGCGCAACAACACACGCCGCGCCTACAACGCGCGCATGCGCGAGCGGCGCGGATTTTCTGGCGCCCTCCCCGCCTCCGGTGACAAGCTGGTTTGCCTGCGCAACAACCGGCGCAAGGGCCTGTTCAACGGTGCGCTCTGGTCGGTGAAGGAAAGTCCATCGACGCGGCGCGACATCATCAAGATGCGGTTGCAGCCCGATGACGACACCGGTGGCCGCCCGATCAAGGTTTCGGTGCGGCCGGAGTGCTTCACCGGCGAGATCGACCAGTTGGAGTGGCTGCTGCGCAAGCGCTTCGACGAGTTCGACTACGGCTACGTGCTCACCGTGCACAAGGCGCAAGGCTCGCAGTGGGATGACGTCGTTCTGTTCGATGAATCCGCGGCGTTCCAGGAGCACCGCCAACGCTGGCTCTACACCGGCGTCACGCGCGCCGCGAAGCGATTGACGGTCGTCCTCTGAAGCGAAACTCTATGGCCTCAAACGAGAGAGCCAGGAGATCGCAATGCCAAACGAAGCTGCCAAGCCCCACACCATCTGGGATCGCCTGCGCGCGGTCGAGGATCAGCTGGAAATTCTGAAGCTGATCGCAAGTCACCCGCCGAGCGCCGACACCGGAGCCGACTACTTCACGCGCGTGGCTTACACCGAGGACGGCGTGATCGACCTCGGCGGCAGCAAGGGTGCGACCGGCAACGACAAGATCGCCGCCATGACCAAGGAGCCCGGCCACCAGGCCGCGATCGCGGGCGGTCTTGCGCATTTCGCCGGCCTGCCGCGCATCGAGATTGATGGCGATACTGCGGTGGTCACGTCCTACCTGCAAATCCTCACGCCGCATCCGACGGCCGAGCCGCACGAGGTCCCGAACCACGGCGTGAGCAAAGGTTTTCGCATCCACCGCGTCGGCGCCAATCGCTGGGAATTGGTTCGCACGCCGGCCGGCTGGAAGATCAAGCGCCGGACGTTGCGGCAGCTCGATGGCTCGGAGCCGGCGCGTGAAATTCTGCGCAGCGCCCTGAAGGCTTATGCGCCGGGGCCCTGACGGGCACAACGGGCAAATCAGTACTGCGGCTGCGGCTTGGCTTCGACCTTGCGCGGCTGAGCGCGCGTCTTCTTGTCGGGCTCGACGAGCTTCTTGAGGGCGCTGAACAGGCCGGATGAAGAGTCAGCTTGCGCCGCTTGTCTGTGACGCCGCGTTGGCCGCGGCTCGGTATAGACGGTCGGCTGAGCGTGAGATGTCCGGCTCGGCGTGGTGCCGCGTGCCGTCGCGAATTCGGTCTGGAAGCCGTCCAGCAAACTACGAGATTCCGACGAAGGCGCGACTGCCGCGACAACATGAGCCGGAGGTGCCGCCGCCTGAACGTTCTGTTGCGGCTCTATCTGGGGCTCAGGTCGTGGCGCAGCGTGCTGCGCCACTCTGCGTCGCGACGGCGCCGCCACCGCGACGGACTCGGCCGAAGCAAGCGTCGGCTGATTGCTCTCTTGCGGCTCCTGTTGGGGCTCAGGCGGCGGCACCACCGGCCGCTTCGCGTTGCGCCGCGAGGGGGCCACACTGGCAACTTGGCCAGCGAACACCGACATCGCCCGTGCGGCTGGCCGCGCTTGAACCGCCGGCGACGTCTGTACTGCTGCTACGACTGTCGGCGGAGCCTGTACGGCTGGCTGCGCCCACACCGTTGGCGGCGCCTGCACATTGTTCTGCGGTTCAACTTGCGGCTCGGGCTTTGCCGTGACTTGTGGCTCGGCCTTGCGCCGCGACGAAGCCTTCTGTTGACGCGCCGGCGGCAACGCCGCCTGCATCTGAAGCCGCGCCGCGGTCCGCTCGGCAGCCGGTTGTGCAGGCTCAGTCACCGGCACCGGCTGCACGACCTTCGCCTGCAACCGCTTCGGCTGACGGGTCCGGACACTGGTCTGCGGCTCCGGTTGCAACGCCGACTGCGGCGCAGCCGCTGGCTGCTGCAGCGCCGCAAGCAGCGACGGCGGCGCGGTCGGCGGACGCTGATAGGGCGAGAAGCCCTTGGCCTTGGCCTCATAGAAATAGCCGCGCTGATAAAGCGCGATGGCGCGGTCAGGATTTCCGTCGGCGGCCCGATAGGCGCCGGCCAGATACTTCACCGCGTAGGTCATGTTGGTGTCGGCGTCGAGCAGGCCCTCGGTGTCGCCGGAGTAGCCCATCGCCTTGGCGGTGCCGAGGCGGATCTGCATGAGGCCGTAATTGCCCTTGCTGACCGCGCGCGGATTGCCGCCGCTCTCGATCTTGATCATGCGGAAGACGAGGGATTCCGGAATGCCATTGAGGGCTGCGTGCTTACGCACCAGCAGCGTATGGCTTTCAGGCGTCCAGCGCTGTTGCGCCATGGCTTCCGGGACCATGGCCCCTGGCGCCAGCGACAACAACGCAAACGATACGGAAAAAAACGCAACACCCCGACGCAACATCACGCTTGAATACCCCTCCCACACACGGATGCCAAGTATTGCCAACATTGGGGCGAGCTTGGGGCAAGCCGGGGGCGCGATTAACCTTTATGCTGGCCGGGTTCAGGGGCGACCGGCCCAAAACCCATGAAATAGCGCCGTTCTGGCGGGTCCCCGCGTTGCGCGGCATCCTGCCGAAGCCTTATCTTGTCGCGTTCGCCTGCCGCAATTAAGGACCCCAGTCGATGAAAGAGAACGTCAAGCGCGTGTTTCATACGCGCTTCCTGAACCCGCCCTATGCCGACATCATCGCGCAGCGTCCGGAAATCCGGCTCGACAAGGTCGACGGCGAAGCCCCCGATCAGGACGCCACACCCGTTCTCTCGGCGGCCCACGCCTATCAGGTGAGCTCAGCGCGCGATGAACTGCCGACCAAGTATCACGTCCACAAGGACCTGCTCGCGCGCACGCCGAACCTGCTCATTATCTCGACCGGCGGCGCGGGCTTCGACACCGTCAACGTCAAGGAATGCACCGACGCCGGCGTCCTGGTGCTGAACCAGACCGGCGGCAACGCGGATGCGGTCGCGTCCCATGTGCTGGCCATGGTGTTGGCGCTGTCCAAGCAGATCGTGCAGACCAACCACGCGCTGCGCAAAGGCACGATGCACGACCGCAACGCATTCACCGGCAATGACATCCACGGCCGCACCATCGGCATCATCGGGTTGGGCAACGTCGGCCGCCGCATCGCGGGCCTCTGTCGCACGCTGTTCGGCATGCAGGTGCTGGCCTACGACCCTTTTCTCGACGAGAAGACGATGGCGGAGCGCGGCGCCACCAAGGTCGAGCTCGATGAGCTGCTGCGGCGCGCGGATTTCGTGTCGATCAACTGCCCGCTCGACGATGGCTCGCGCAAGATGATCAGCACCCGCGAGTTCGGCCTGATGCAGAAGCACGCCTACTTCATCACCACGGCGCGCGGCTTCATCCATGACGAGCGAGCACTCGCCGATGCACTGCGCAACAAGCAGATCGCGGGCGCCGGCATCGACGTGTTCGACAAGGAGCCGCCGCCGGCCGACCATCCGCTGCTGCAATTCGACAACGTGATTGTCAGCCCGCACATGGCCGGCGTCACCCGCGAAGCGCGCGCCAACATGGGCAAGATCGCAGCCGAGCAACTGATCCTGACGCTCGACGGCAAGCGGCCGCCCCGCATCGTCAATCCGCAGGTCTGGCCAGCCTATCAGAAGCGGTTCGAGCAGACCTTCGGCACGCGGCCGGAGTAAGGTCGAAGTGACGCGGAGCAGCGCGAATGATCAAAAACTTCCATGTCCTCTACGTCGGCCAGATCGAGCTCGACAACATCGGCCTGAAAGGAACGCCGGCGAACGACCGCCGCTATTCCGACGAGCGGCTGCGCGAGGCGTTCTTCACCGCGCGCGACGTGGCGCAAACGATGGACGAATGCGGCTTCGACGTGCTGTGGACCGCCGAGCACCATTTCCAGCGCGAGGGTTATGAGGTCTTTCCAAACCTGGTCCAGCTCGGGCTGTGGCTCGCGACGCAGACCAAACGGCTGAAGTTCGGCTGCGGCTTCAACGTGCTGCCGATGTGGCATCCCATTCGCTTGGCCGAAGACTACGCGATGGCGGACATCGTCACCGATGGCCGCGTCGTGATGGGCGTCGGCCGCGGCTATCACACCCGCGAGGTGGAAAGCTTCGGCGCGCCATTGCTGGACAGCGATAAAAATCGCGACCTGTTCGAGGAGCAGCTCCAGCTGCTGCTGAAATGCTTCAACGAGCCGGAGTTTCACCACAAGGGCCGATTCTACGAAGCGCCGCCGCCGGTGGAGTATCGCGGCTACACGGTGAAGGACATCACCTGCGTGCCGCGGCCGAAGCACCTGCCGGTCGATATCTACATGCCGATCGCGAGCGGCAAGACCATCGAGCTGATGGCGAAGTACGGCCTCAAAGCCATGGTCACGCTCAACGGCGAGAAAATCCTCGACGACGTCGTGCGCCAATATCACACAGCCTGCGCCAAGCATGGCCGGCCGAAGCAGCTCGGCCAGGACGTGATTTGGGGCGCCGGCGTGTATCTCGGCGCGAGCGAGGCCGAGGCCATGCGCAAGCTCGAGCCCGCCCATGACGAACGCTTCAAATGGTTCGCGCCATTCGGCTTCGTGCGCTATGCCGACGAACACGGCCGCACCTGGGGCTCGCCGGGCGCGCCCGCGAGCGTGCCGACGTTGGCCGAGGGCGTGAAGCAGAAGGCTTGGTTCTGCGGCCCGGCCAAGCACGTGATCGACGGCATCAAGTCGATCGAAGCGAAGTATCCTGGACTTGAGGACTTCATGATTCACTGGGCCGAAGGTTTGGGCCCCAAGGAATTCCAGGAACAGTTGCGCTGGTTCGCCAAAGACGTCATGCTGGCGTTCAAAAATCGCTGAGCCCACATCGGCACCGGCCCAATCTCACTCGGCCTCATACTGAGGAGCGCGGCGAAGCCGCGCGTCTCGAACGCCGCAAGTCGGGTTTACCCGACTTGCGTAACTTCCTATGCCGATCTCGGGTAAACCCGAGATCGGACCGGCCGCCCCATCCTTCGAGACGCACTCGCTTCGCTCATGCTCCTCAGGATGAGGCGGAGATAGGTAGTGCGCGAACGGGGCACCCTCAATTCGGCGTCCCTCTGAACACACCGTCCTTGAAGAACACCCGGAAGGGCGTGGTGCCGGTGGTCTTGCCGTCGAACGAACGCCAGCGGCCGTTCTGGCAGAGCGTGCCGCCCTGGGCCGCCACCGCCTCGAACTCGACAACGTTGAAATAGACCTCGCCGTTGGGCAGCGCCGCCATAAAGGTGGTGACGCACTTGTCCTTCACGATCACCGGATCGTAGCCCTTGATCATCACGCCGTTGCCACCGGTCGAGGGGAACGTGCTTTTCAGCACCGGCCAGGCCGCATAGTCCTCGGTTTGTGCCACGGTGCCGCCCACAGAAAACGCGAGCACAGCCAACGCGATCCCCGAAACCGCAAATTTTCCCATGTCAGACGCTCCCCTGTCGGCGCGCCGCCGAACGCGGCGCTTCATGCCGCAATACCGGCGCGCCGCGCCGGGTGGATGCACGGCCTCACAGGGACGTGATAGGCTCACCACAATGCGTGCAATCAACCGCAACGGAGACACGGGATGGCGAAGAAAGCGTATTGGGTTTCGGCGTATCGTTCGATCAAGGACCCGGACAAGGTCGCGGCCTATGCCAAGCTGGCGGGCCCCGCGCTGAAGGCCGCAGGCGCGCGCTATCTCGCGCTCGGCAACGCGGCGCAGGCTTACGAGGCCGGCATCAAGTCGCGCATCGTCATCATCGAGTTCGACAGCGTCGAGGCCGCCGTGAAGGCGCACGACAGCCCGGGCTATCAGGCCGCGCTCAAGGTGTTCGACCACGCCGCCGAGCGGGATTTCCGGATCGTGGAAGGTACTGAGTAGCGCCCGTCTCGCGCGAGGCAAATCAGGGGAGCGGCGATGAACACACGGACCTTGCTCGCGGCCGCTGGCTGCATGTTGCTGCTGGCGCAAGTCGCGCCAGCCTGGGCCGACGCCATCGACGGCGACTGGTGCCGGGCCGACGGAAAGCGCATGTCGATCCGCGGCCCCGCGATCACCACGCCCGGCGGGCATGCAATCACCGGCAATTACACCCGCCACTTCTTCTCCTACGTCATTCCGGCAGGCGAGGCCGGCGCGGGTAACACGGTATCGATCACGCTTTTGGGCGAGTATCTGGCGCATGCACGCGAGGGCGACACGACCGCGCCGGTGCAGGAATGGCGGCGCTGCCAGCCGGGCGTCAGTTGACGCGCGGCGCGGCCGTATTCGATTCAGAAATCAAACAGGGAGCATTCCATGCCCAAGGGCTACTGGGTGACCATCTACCGCAAGATCAACGACCCGGCGAAGCTCGCGCGCTATGCGGAGCTCGCACCGAAGGCCACGACGCCATTCGGCGCGAAGTACATCGCGCGCGGTGCAGCGGCGCACGCCTACGAGGCGGGCTTGAAAGAGCGCATCGTGATCTCGGAATTCCCGAGCGTCGAAAAGGCGATCGCCGCCTACAACAGCCCGGGCTACCAGGAGGCGCTCAAGGCACTGGGCAACGGCGCGGAGCGCGATATCCGGATCATCGAGGGCGTGGAGTAGCGGAGCTCGGCTCGCCTCGACGCCAATCTCTCCCGGCTCATGGTGAGGCGCGCGGCGAGCCGCGCGCCTGAGGATGAAGCGAAGAGAGTTGGGCAGGATTGATACGCAGACGAGTGAGCAAAATGGCACAGCGAGAGCTCCGCCCCGGCCTTAAACACCCACCCGCGCCCGGCCCTACCCTGATCCCGCCCCGGTTGCCATCCGGGCCAAACACCCCTATATGAGCGCCATTCGCGATATGCCTGCCTTGTCGTCTGCCCGCGAGGGCTTTGTCCCAAGAACACGCAAATCCGGATTAAGGCACGTGCAAATGGTTGTACTGCCTCAAAACGCCTTTGTGCGTTCATATGGAGAGACCAACATGGCTCAAGGTACTGTCAAGTTTTTCAACGCCCAGAAGGGCTTCGGCTTCATCGTCCAGGACGGTGGCGGCCCCGATGTGTTCGTTCACATCTCGGCGGTCGAGCGCGCCGGCATGAGCAACCTCAACGAAGGCCAGAAGGTCGCCTTCGACATCGAAGCCGATCGCCGCAGCGGCAAGTCGGCAGCGGCCAATCTCCGCGCCATCTAACTGTTGGACGCGACTGGAACCCGGCGCCTCGGCGCCGGGTTTTCATTTTCAGAGCACCGCCCCGAAAAAGCCCGGCTCGAAGCCGATCAGGGCGGCAATCGGGCTTCGGAAAAGCTTCGAGCGCAAACCGGACAGGAGCAGCACCATGGCGCGCAAACCGGCATCACGGATCGTGGGCGAATTCGCGCTGTTCGACGTCGTCTATGAAGACGGCTCGCAGCGCTCCAACCGGCGCGTGCCGGCCGCCCTCCTCGACGGCCTCGACAAGGACGAGCCCGCGCGCGGTGTCATCATGGAGCAGGATCGCGAGATCGCGGAGAAATCCGGCCGCCCGCCGCTTGCCATCAAGAGCCTGAGCCGCTCCAGCGTGGCGAAGAAGTAGACGTCCAATTATCCCGCAGGCCGCGGCTTCGGCCCGCCTGCTTCCTGCGCAAGAACGCAAGCCACCACATTGATGCGGGCCATGCGGCAAAGTGCCGTTCCGGCCTGCCGCGCAACGCTCGACTCCGCACCGGCGAGCGCGCACAGTGATGGCGACCGAAACGCCAGCTCAAAGCGGCCGGGCCTTCTCACCAACTCATTGACCGGGACCCAACCGGGTATCCGTTGCCCTCGCGCCGAACCATGTCGGGCGAAAAGGAACCATCATGCAATTACCACCAATTCTCCAAGGCGAGTCATTGACGCGCCTCGTGCAAGGCGCCGCGGCCGGCGCCATCGCAACCCTGGTGCTCGGCTTTTACTGGGGCGGATGGACGCTCGGCAGCACCGCCGAGGCACGCATCAAGACCGCCGAACAGGCCACCGTGGTGCGCGTGCTGGCGCCGATCTGCGCCGATAAATTCCAGCACGCCGCCGAAGCCCCCGCCAATCTCAAGGCGCTCAAGGCGGCGGATTCATGGAAGCGGGATGACATGATCGTCAAGGCCGGCTGGGCGACGTTCCCCGGCTCGGAGCCCGACCGCCAGGTCGCGGCCGCCTGCGCGGGCCTGCTCGACCAAGTGAAGTAGCAAGTGAAGTAATCAAGCGAAGGCGCCGGGCTAAGACATAGCCTCTGCAGAAACGAGATCGCCGGGCTAAAACCCGGCGATTTCTTGCGCTGGATCCCCGCAACGGGGTCCCCATCGCGGGGACAGGGTCAGTTGTCGAGGAACGAGCGCAGCTTGCGGCTGCGCGACGGGTGCTTGAGCTTCCGCAGCGCCTTGGCCTCGATCTGGCGAATGCGTTCGCGCGTCACCGAGAACTGCTGGCCAACCTCTTCGAGCGTGTGATCGGTATTCATGCCGATGCCGAACCGCATGCGCAGCACGCGCTCCTCACGCGGCGTGAGCGAGGCGAGCACGCGCGTCGTCGTCTCGCGCAGGTTCGATTGAATCGCAGCGTCGATCGGCAGGATCGCGTTCTTGTCCTCGATGAAATCGCCGAGGTGCGAATCCTCCTCGTCGCCGATTGGCGTTTCGAGCGACAGCGGCTCCTTGGCGATCTTGAGAACCTTGCGCACCTTCTCCAAAGGCATGCCGAGCTTCTCGGCCAATTCCTCGGGCGTAGGTTCCCGGCCAATCTCGTTGAGCATCTGACGGCTGGTGCGTACGATCTTGTTGATCGTCTCGATCATGTGCACGGGAATGCGAATCGTACGAGCTTGGTCGGCGATCGAGCGGGTGATCGCCTGCCGGATCCACCACGTCGCATAGGTTGAGAACTTGTAGCCGCGGCGGTACTCGAACTTGTCGACCGCCTTCATCAACCCGATGTTGCCTTCCTGAATGAGATCGAGGAACTGCAGACCGCGGTTGGTGTATTTCTTGGCGATGGAGATAACGAGGCGCAGGTTCGCCTCCACCATCTCCTTCTTGGCCTGGCGCGCCTCGCGCTCGCCCTTCTGTACGCCATGCACGATCTTGCGGAATTCGCCGATCTCGAGCCCGGTCTCGCCCGCGAGCGCATGGATCTGGCCGCGGATTTCCTTGATGCGGTCCTTGTCCTTGGCGACGAAGTTCTTCCAACCTTTCGCCGAAAGCTTCGAGACGCGGTTGAGCCAGCGCGGGTCGAGCTCGGAGCCCTGGTAGTTCTTCAGAAATTCCTCGCGCGAGCAGCCATAGCTCTCGGCGAGCCGCATCAGGCGGCCTTCATAACCGACCAGGCGCTTGTTGATGTCGTAAAGCTGCTCGACGAGGGATTCGATGCGCGCCTGATTCAGCCGCAGCGACTTCACCGCGGTGATGATCTCGTCTTTGAGCTTCTTGTACTTGCGCTCCTGCGCGGGGGAGAGCGACTGGCTCTTGAGCTGGAACGCGATGTCCTGGTCCTGCAACCGGCGCAGGCGCTTGTACTCGCTGGCGACGGTGTCGAAGGTTTCCAGAACCTTGGGCTTCAGCTCCGCCTCGATCGCGGCGAGCGAAAGCGAATTCTCCATATCGTCGTCGTCGAAGTCGCCCTCGCCGGGCGGCGTCTCGCCACCTTCGCCTTCCTCGCCGGCGGCGCGCGCCTGCGACGGCGGCGTTGCGGCCTTGAACGGGGTCGCCGCCGCCGGGGCGGCCGGCGGCGCAATGGGCTGTCCGCCACCCACCGCGGCGAACGGCATGACGTTCGAGGCCATCATGCCCGGCGGCGGTGTCTGTCCACTCGGCACGCCGGGAATACCCGGCACGATGTTGTTTTTGGCATCGGGGCCGGCGTAGGTCGCCTCGAGATCGATGATGTCGCGCAGGAACACCTTGCCGTCGTTCAATTCGTCGCGCCAGATGATGATGGCCTGGAAGGTCAGCGGGCTCTCGCAGAGACCTGCGATCATTGCCTCGCGGCCGGCCTCGATGCGTTTGGCGATGGCGATCTCGCCCTCGCGGGAGAGCAACTCCACCGTACCCATTTCGCGCAAGTACATGCGCACCGGATCGTCGGTGCGCTCTGACGGCTCCTTGGCTTCGGACTTGGCGAGCGGCTTGGCCTTGACCTCGACGACTTCACCGTCGCTGTCGTCGTCGTCGTCGGCCTCTCCGGCGGCAGCCTTTTCCTCCTCCTGCTCGCCCTCCTCCGAATCCACCACGTTGATGCCCATCTCGTTGAGCATCGCGTAGATGTCCTCGATCTGGTCGGACGAGACCTCCTCGGACGGCAACACGGCGTTCAGCTCGTCATGGGTGACGTAGCCGCGCTTCTTCGCCTGCTTGATCATCTTCTTGACGGCAGCGTCATTGAGATCGAGCAGCGGCAGCGGCGTATCGGGCGTCTCCGGAGCGTTGTCCTTCTCCGGAACTTCGACCTTGGCCTCCTTGGCCTTTTCCTTGAGTTTGACTGCCGCCTTGGACGCCATACGCTTCTCCTGACCCTTCGCTGGGCCCTTTGCCGGGGTTGCCGCCTGCCGCGGCTTGTTCGCTGTCTGGCCCCTGCTCATGATGGGCCTCCTACCTATAGGGATCAGAGTCGATGTCCCGGTCGAGACGGCTCGAAGAGGCAATGCCAGCCTGACATTGCCCCGAATCGAGACCGAAGTTTCAGCAGAGCACCCTTAAGCTCCGCTTAACCCTGTTCCGACAGCGGGAACCCATCTCTTGTTCCCTCTGCAGTTGTAGAATAACGGCCGCCCCGCACGGCTAAAAGCTCCGCGCCGTGCGGCCGGAGGCGGAACCGAAACCCTCAATCTGGGCCTCGGTGCCATCGAGCGCCGATAGCCGCCCCTGCACATCACGTAGCCAAGCCAGATTGGCGTCCGTCGGTTCCTCGCCGAGTGCACGCTCGGCGTCCTTCAACTCTCTATTTAGCGTTCGCTTCTTTCGATGCAAGACAACAACATGGGCCCACCATTGCGCCACGTCCTCGCGCGCCGCGCCGACGCGGGCCGGCCAATCCGAGCCGTGAGTGATGGCGGCTTCCATGCGCGCCAGCACCGGGCCGAGCGAGCGCGCCGCGATCGCCGCGCGCAACGTTTCCGGGTCGACCGCACCATGGGCTCCACTATGGGTTCCTGCCTCCAGGATCACCCGGCGGAGCTGATCGGCGTCCGGATTGAGAAAATCGAGCAAGGAGAATTCCTCGGCATGTTCCTCGATCAGCCACGGATGGTTGATGGCGGCGAGCAGGATCAGCGCCTCGCGCACCGGAAACGCGCTGCGGTGTCCGCGCACGAGTGAGCTCGTCCGCAGCCGTGGACTCAAAGGAGCGATCGGTGTGCGGCGGCCGCCTGGACCGTTGTCATTCCGCCCGCGCGTAAAGCCGCGCTCTCGCGGCGGATAACGGTCGAAACGGCGCTCGCGGTTTTGCGCTTCGGGGCGCGGCTCGGGCGCAAACAGCCGCCGCAGCCGGCCTTCCAAGTCCTGCCGGTAATAGCGGCGCACGGCTTCGTCTGCGATCGACGCCGCGACCTCGGCGATGCGCGCTTCCAGCGCCGCGCGCCGCTCCGGCGAATCGAACGCACCGCTCTCGGTCTCACGCACCCACAGCATCTCGGCGAGCGGCCGGGCGCTGTCGAGCACCTCGCTCACCGCCGCCTGCCCGCCCGAGCGCACCAGGTCGTCCGGGTCCTGGCCTTCCGGCAGCAGCGCAAAGCGCACGCTCTTTCCCGGCTTGAGCCGCGGCATCGCCAGATCGACCGCGCGGTAGGCGGCGCGCTGGCCGGCCTTGTCGCCGTCGAAGCAAAGAATAGGCTCGTCGGCCATTTTCCAGAGCAGGCCGAGTTGGTCCTCGGTGAGCGCGGTGCCGAGCGGCGCCACCGTCGCCGGAAAACCCGCCGTCACCATCGCGATCACATCGACATAGCCCTCGACCACGATCAGCGCGGCGCCGTCGTGCACGGCCTGCCGCGCCGGCTGCCCGTTGTAGAGGTTCGAACCCTTGTGGAAGAGCGGCGTCTCCGGCGAATTGAGATACTTCGCCGGCGCGTCGGCGGAGAGCGCGCGGCCGCCGAACGCGATGATGCGGCCGCGGAAATCCGAAATCGGGAACATCACGCGGTCGCGGAAGCGATCGTAGGGCACCGGAATATCATCGCCAGCGATGAGCAGTCCGGCCTCGACCATGTCCTCGGTGCTGACGCCCTGCTGCCCGAGACTTTCCTTGAGTGCGAAACGATCGGCGGTGGCGTAGCCGATCCGGAACTTGAGCTGCGTCGCCGGTTCCAGGGCGCGGTCGGCCAGATAGCCGCGCGCCTTGGCGCCGGTCCGGCCCGCGAGCGTCGCCTCAAAGTATTTCGCGGCAAGCTCCATGACGTCGTAGAGGGTCTTGCGCTTTTCCTCGCGCACCTCCTCGTCCTTGGAGAACTTCGGCATCGGCACGCCCGCCATCGAGGCGAGCCGCTCCACGGCTTCGGGGAAGGTGACGCCTTCGGTCTCCATCACGAAGCCGAAGATGTCGCCATGCTTGCCGGACGAAAAGTCGTGGAAGAAGCCCTTCTGATCGTTGACCGTGAACGAGGGCGACTTTTCCTTATTGAACGGCGACAGGCCTTTGAACTCACGCCCTGCCCGTTGCAACTTCACGCGGCGGCCCACGACCTCCGAAACCGGAAGCCGTGCGCGCAGTTCGTCGAGGAACTGGGGCGTGAACCGCATGTCCCGAGCAGTCGTGGTTTGGGGGCCGAATCGGTTACCCGATTGGGTTCATCATAACCCCCAAAGTGGTCGCCATCCGGGGGGCCGAAAACCTGCCGGGAATACCGGCAGGAAAGCTGGGCTTTTCCTAGTTATCCACAGGACCAGGCGCTAGCCTCGGGCTGCAAAAAAGGAACTTTCCGCCATGGCGCAACCCGACCGCAAAACCTTCGTCCTCGTCCATGGCGCCTGGCATGGCGGCTGGTGCTGGCGGCGCGTCTCCGACCTGTTGGAAAAGCAGGGCCACAAAGTGTTCACCCCGACGCTGACGGGCTTAGGCGAGCGCAGCCATCTGCTGCGTGCCGGCATCAATGTCAGCACGCACGTCACCGATGTGGTCAACGTGCTCAAATGGGAGGGGCTGCGCGACGTCGTGCTGTGCGGGCACTCCTATGGCGGCATGGTGGTCTCGGGCGTGGCCGAGCAGATGGGCGACAAGATCGCCTCGATCGTGTTCCTCGATGCTTTCGTGCCGGAGAACGGCGACAGCATGGCCGAGCTCACCTCCCAGACGGTGCGGGATGGGCTCAAAGCCGCGACTGACCGTGGCGAGATTGGTATGACGCCGCGCCCGGCGGCCGCGTTTCTCGTCAACGTGAAAGACCAGGCTTGGGTCGACGCCATGTGCACGCCGCATCCGATCGGCACCATGACCGAGAAGCTCGTCCTCACCGGCGCGCGCGAACGCATCGGCAAGAAGACCTACATCCGGGCCGGCGCCTATCCCAATCCGGGCTTCGACAAGGCGCTGGAGCGCGTGAAGGCCGACAAGTCGTGGCGCGTCTATTCGGTGCCGTGCGGCCACGACGTGATGGTCGATATGCCGGAGCAGTTAGCAGCAACTTTGCTCGAGGTGGCGTAGCGCTCAGCGCTACTGCGCCTCAAACCCCGCGTCCCGCACCACCTTCTCGGCAACCAAGCGTTCGCGCTTCATGTCCGCGGCAAACTGCTCGGGCGAATTGGCGGCCGGCACTAGGCTGCGCGCCGTGAGATGCCGGTCGCGGAACGCTGGTTCGTTGATGATTGCACCGATTTCCTTCGACAGCCGATCGACGATCGGCTTCGGCGTGCCGGCGGGCCCGAAAATACCGTACCAGCTCCGCGACGGCGGGCCGTTGTAGCCGGTCTCCGACAGCAGCGGCACCTGCGGGAAATTGGGCGAGCGGATATTGTTCATCATCACCAGCGGCGTCATCTGGCCGCCGCGGATGTTGCCGATCACGTTGCCCTCGCCGAACAGCGCAATCGGCGTCGTGCCGCTCATGATCGCGTTCACCGCCTCGCCGCCGCCACGGAACGGCACGCGCACCCAGTCGGCGCCCTTCTCCTTCTTCAGCGTCTCCATGTAGAGAACCAGCGGCGCGCCGGGCGCCAGATAAGACAGCGTTCCGGCCTTTTGCTTCGACAGCGCGACCAATTCGTCCACATTCTTCACGCCGAGCTGCGAGTTCACCACCAGCATGTGGATTAGATGGAACGCGTTGGTGATCGGCTGCAGGCTGTGCTCGGGATCGAACGGCAGTTTCTTGAACAGGAACTGGTTGTAGAGCATCGCGTCCGCGTTGGTGATGCAGATCGTATAGCCGTCGGGCGCGGCCTCCGCGCAGGCGCGCGTACCGAGATTCATCGAGCCGCCCGGCCGGTTCTCGATGATCAGCGGCTGGCCGAGGCTCTTTCGCAATTCTTCGCCGAGCGCCCGCATGAAAATATCGCTCAAGCCGCCAGCGCTGGTGGTGGTGATCACCTTGATGGGGCGGTTCGGCCAGGCGTCCTGCGCGGCGCTCGATGTTACGGCCGCGGCCAACGCAACCGCCGCCGCGCAGATCAGCATCGGATATTTCATGATGGGGCCTTGAGCTCTTTTCACTTGATGTGGGGATAGAGGCCCGACGCCTTGACGGCGGCAAGTCCTTCGGCGCGCTCGGCCTCGAGTTCGCGCCCAAACTGCTCGGCCGAGTTCAGCACCGCGGTGAGCCCGCGGCTTTCCATGTGCCGCTTCTGGAATTCGGGATTGGAGGCGACCTTGGCGATCGCCTGGTTGAGCTTGTCGATGATCGGCTTCGGCGTGCCGGTCGGCGCATAGATGCCGAAGAATGTCGGCGCCACGTTTTGCTTGTAGCCGAGTTCCGCAAACGTCGGGATGTCGGGAGCGAGCGGCGAGCGCTTGTCGCCGTCGACCGCAAAGCCAACGATCTGCTTGTTGCGGATGAACTGGATCAGGTTGCCAATGCCGAAAATCGCGACCTGCGTCGTGCCGGTCAGCATGCTGTTGACGGCGTCGCCGCCGCCCTTGAACGGCACGCGGACGAGGTCGATGCCCTCCTTGCGGTTCATCTCCTCCACGAAGGCGACCTTGGGGAGCGCCGCCGCCATGTAGTTCAGCGTCTTCGGCTTGGCCTTGGCGGCCGCGATCAGCTCGGCGAAGCTCTTGACGTTCAGCGAGGCGCTCACCGCGAACACCTGCGTCAGGTAGAACGCCTTGGTGACCGGCACCAGGCTCTTCTGCGGATCAAATCCGGCAATCGGCGAGATGATCGGATTGATGACCACGGCCTCGGCCGGAAGGATGCAGAAGGTGTAGCCGTCGGGCGTGGCCTCTCCGCAGGCGCGCGCGCCAATCGAGCCGCCAGCGCCCATGCGGTCCTCGATCACGACAGTGCCGCCGATGATCGGCCCCATCTCGTCGGCGACGGCGCGCATCCAAATGTCGCTTAAGCCCCCTGGGCCTTGCGAAGCAATGATGCGGATCGGCCGCGACGGATAGTTCTGGGCGGCGGCTGGGATCGCCGGCGCAAGCAATGCAACGAGCGCGAGAGCGCGGATCAATCGGCGCATGAGCTTTCTCCCTCGTGGCTTTTCTTGTTCGCTCGGGCAACAATGCCGCAGCGGCGCTCAAGCGGCAAGGCAGCCACCGCGGCTCGACAGGGACGACGACAACATGACGCAAGGCCAATCGCCGGACGCGAAATACGGCATGAAGGTCGACAAGGGCATCACCGTGACGATGCGCGACGGCATCAAGATTTCGCTCTGCGTCTACCGGCCCGACGCGCCCGGCCAGTTCCCGACACTGTTCGCCGCCTCGCCCTATCAGTGGGAGATGGACGAAGTGCCGGCCTACCCGCTGTTCCTGTGGCGCGAGACTGGGCCGGTCGAGTGGTACATCGAGCAGGGCTACGCCTATGTGCACGCCGACGTGCGCGGCGCCGGCCAGTCCGAGGGCGAGTTCTCCTTCATGGGGCTGGACGAGCAGCAGGACTATCTCGAAATTCTCGCCTGGATTATCAAGCAGCCGTGGTGCAGCGGCCGCGTCGGCGGCATCGGCCAGTCGTACTACGCGATGGCGCAATGGCTGATGGCGACCTACAACCCGCCCGGCCTCGCCTGCATCGCGCCCTACGATGGCCTGGTCGATCAGTACCGCGGCTCCAACTACCACGGCGGCATCTATTGCTCGTACCGATCGGTCTGGTACACGACGCTGCGCGCCGACAACCAGCACCGGCCCGCCGGCAAGCACGGCCGCCCTCCGATGCGCTTCGACATGGTCGGCGAAATCATCAACCACGATCTCGACGACGAATTCTGGAAGGTGCGTTCGCCGTATTGGCGGCTCGACAAGATCAAGTGCCCGGTCATCTCGATCGGCCACTGGGGCAAGCAGGGCCTGCACCTGCGCGGCAACATCCTGGGCTACGAGGAGGTCAAGGCGCCGAAGAAGCTCGTCGTCACCGGCGCGCGCAACACGTTTGAAGCGCACAAGATGTTCGACCAGATCGAATTCCACGAGAAGGAATTGCTGCCGTTCTACGACCTGCATCTGAAGGGCAAGAACAACGGCTTTATGGAGTCCGAGCCGGTGCGGCTCTACGTGCGCGGCGCCAACGTCTGGCGCGCCGAGGAGCAGTGGCCGCCGAAGCGCGAGATGGTGCCGTACTATCTGCGCAAGGGGCCGTCGGGCAGCGTCACTTCGATGAACGACGGCGGCATCACCACCGAGAAACCGCCGGCCAACGAACCCGCGACCAGCTACACCTATCCCGATTGGGAGTGGGTCAACGGCGTCGCCATCATCGGTCCCGACGGCCGCGTCGATCCGGTGAAGCGCGTGCTCACCTTCACCACCGCGCCGCTTGAGGCCGATCTCGATGTCACCGGACCGATCGTGTTGAAGTTGTTTACCTCGTCGACCGCGACAGACACCCAGTTCATCGTCAAACTCACCGACCAGCATCCACAGGACGACACAGCGCGCAAAGCCGGCATGCAGCCGAGCTATACGCCAGTCGCCAAGGGCTGGCTGAAGGCCTCGCATCGCGAGAAGGACGAGAAACGCTCGACGCCGACACGGCCGTTCTACACCCACACCAATCCGCAGCCGATCGAGCCCGGCAAAATCTATGAGTTCGACGTCGAGGTGTTGCCGGTGTCCTATGTGTTCAAGGAGGGCCACCGCATCCGGCTGGAGATCGCCAATAGCGATTCTCCGGCGACCGACGGCGTGTTCTCCCATCCGTATCACCCGACGCAGATGGGCACCGACACGATCCATCACGATACAGCGCACGCGTCGTGCATCATGCTGCCGGTGATCGGCGCATAATCGATGCCGTTCCTCACGCGCGCCAACCAACCTGCAATCCACTACGTCGTGGACGACTTCACCGATCCGTGGCGGAACGCGCCGGTTCTCATTCTCCAACACGGCAACGGCCGCAACGGCCGATTCTGGTATCGCTGGATTCCGTACCTGGCGCGGCACTATCGCGTGGTTCGCCCCGACATGCGCGGGCTCGGGCAGTCGGGCCAGAACTTCGATCTCAAGCGCGAGCTGACGCTCGAGGCATTGATCGGAGACCTGTCCGATCTGATTGCCGAGCTTGGCAACCCGCCGGTGCATTTCTGCGGCGAGTCGATGGGCGGCATTTTGGGCTGCGTGCTCACCGCGCTGCATCCGGAGTTGATCCGCACGCTCACCATCGTGGCGACGCCGGTGTTCATTAACGACGACATGAAGAAGCGCTACTCGGTCGGCCACGGCTCGCGCACCGAGGCGATGCAAGCGATGGGCACACGCGCCTGGGTCGAGGCGACCACGAAGGTGACGCGGCTGCCGGCCGACCAGGAGCCAGAACTGTTCCGTTGGTACGTCGATGAATACAGCGCCGGCAACGCCGACGTGCAGGTGGCGATGTCGGCGCTGGTCAATGCCGCCAGCATGCGCGACTTCCTGCCGCGCATCAAAGCGCCGGTGCTGGGCCTCTATCCGACTCAGGGCCAGATCACCAGCGCCGAGCAGGAGGACATGCTGCGTGCCAGCATCCCGCAGATCGAGATGGTGCATCTGCCGACGTCGTTTCATATGATCCATCTTCTCCACGCTCGCGAGTGCGCGACGCGGACACTGGCGCATTGCGCCCGCCACGACGGCATCGCCGTTACCGAGCCTTGACCATGCGACCGCTGCTCGCACTGATCGCATTCCTCCTCGCCTCGCCGCTCGCGGCGGCGCAAGGCTATCCTGGCGGCACGGTGAGGATCGTCGTGCCTTACGCGGCCGGCGGCGGCACCGACACGATCGCGCGGCTCGTCAGCCAACGGCTGTCCGAACTTTGGAAGCAGGCGGTCATCGTGGAAAACCGGCCGGGCGCCAACGCCATGCTCGGCACCGACGTGGTCGCCAAGGCCAAGCCCGACGGCCTCACACTCGGCCTTGTGATCGCCACGCAGGCGATCAATCCGTCGATGTATCTGAAGTTGCCGTATCGGGTGACCGATTTCGCGCCCGTCACGCTGCTCGCGGAATATCCTTTCATTCTGACCGTCACACCGTCGCTGCCGGCCAGGACCGCAGCGGAATTCATTACGCTCGCCAAGGCGAAACCCGGCGCAATCACGTTTGCGTCGTCCGGCGTCGGCAGCGGCCCGCATCTCGGGGTCGAACTGCTCAAGCAGCGCGCCGGCATCGATCTGCTGCACGTGCCCTATAAAGGCGCGGGCCCCGCCAACACCGATCTCATCGCGGGCCACGTGCAGATGTTCTTCAATAACCTGCTGGCGGCCGGTCAGATGATCCAGGGCGGCCAGTTGCGCGCTCTTGCGGTGAGCTCGCTCAAGCGTTCGCCCGCGCTGCCCGATGTGCCGGCGCTCTCGGAATTGCTGCCGGGATTCGCTGTGACCGGCTGGTACGGGCTCGTCGCGCCGGCTCAGACGCCGGCGGCGATCGTCGATAAAATTCAGCAAGACGTGGCGCAGGTGCTGCGCGACGACAAGATCAGGGCCAATCTCGCGGGCGATGGCGCGGTGCCGATCGCGAACACGCCGGAGAAATTCCGTCTCTTCCTGGCGTCGGAAACCGAGAAATGGGCGGCCGCCATCAAGGCCGCGGGGGTGACGCCGCAGTAGCGTGCCTTCCGGGCAGCGCGGCCCGCGGTGTAGCCTCGACACAGAGAACAGTCAAGGAGGACGCCGTGACCATCGCCCGCCGCTCGTTGCTGACATTGGCCGGAGGCGCGCTCGCCGCCGCGACGCTGCCGGGAAGTGCGGTTGCGCTCGACTACCCGACGCGACCGGTGCGGCTCGTGGTCGGTTTTCCGCCTGGCGGCTCGGCCGACATCGTCGCACGCATTGTCGCGCAGGCGCTGACCGAGCGGATGGGCCAGACCTTCGTGGTGGATAACAAGCCGGGCGCTGGCTCGAACCTCGGCACCGAGCAGGTGGCGCGCGCCGAGCCCGATGGCTACACGCTGATGGCCGACAGCGTGTCCAACGCCATCAATCCGACGCTCTACAAGAAGCTTAACTACGATCAGCTCAAGGATCTCATCCCGGTCGCCAGCATCGACGTGGTGCCGAACGTCATGGACATCAACCTCGATGTGCCGGCGAAAACGATCCCCGAGTTCATCGCCTACGCCAAGGCCAATCCCGGCAAGATCAGCATGGGCTCGGGCGGCATCGGCTCGTCGCCGCACGTCGCGGGCGAGCTGTTCAAGATGATGACCGGCGTCGACATGCAGCACATTCCCTATCGCGGCGTGGCGCCCGCGACCGCAGACCTGCTCGGCGGCCGCATCCAGGTGCTGTTCGACACGCTCCCCGCCGCCATCGGCAACATTCGCGCCGGCAAAATCCGCGCGCTCGCGGTGACATCGAAGAAACGCACCGCGACGCTGCCGGATATTCCGGCGATGAGCGAATTCGTGCCGGGCTACGAGGCGGATTCGTTCCACGGCATCTCGGCGCCCAAGGGCACGCCGCGCGAGATCGTCGAAAAACTCAACCGCGAGATCAACGCGGCGCTGGCCGATCCGAAACTCAAGGCGCGGCTCGCCGATCTCGGCGCCGAAGTGTTCACCGGCACGCCCGAGGACTACGGCCGCTATCTCGCGGGCGAGATCGCGCGCTGGGGCAAGGTGATCGAGTTCTCCGGCGCAAAGGCGGAGTGACCGCGCAGCACGGCTCGTAATCATCAACTCTCCTGTGCTGCACGCATGCTCCTTCGCTCTCGCGGCGCATTGTGCGTCCGAGATTTGCGATGTCCGCATCCCCGGATCACAAGTCCGAGGGGATGGAGCGCCGGCCGGCGCCACACGTTTTGGTTCACGCCCGCGCTCAAGCAGATTGCTCCACCTGAGACGCGACCGGCGTGGCGCCCAAAGCGGGGGCGCACGCCGGCCGACGCTCCATCGCGGCGATTTTTGGCGTCTCGGAACCGTGACTGACAAGAACCGGCAGCGAACTCGCGCTCGCCCTGATCCCGGCGGCTTACGCCGCCGTTCATCCGGTCCCCGTGTCACCCAAAACTGGGCGCCCCTCGTAGTAGGGGGGACAGTTACCCGAGGCCTCCCGGGGAT
>CAMDDZ010000074.1 GCA_945893145.1 Rhodoplanes serenus
CGGAAGCCGTGACGAGTCAGGTGCAACTCGTGCTGTCGCGCGATCTCGCCCGCCAGGTGATCAAGCAGCTCAATCTCGCCGAGATTCCGGAGTTCAACGTCGCGCTCAACGACCTCTCGGTGATGACCGTGCTGCGGATGATCGGCATCGCGCGCGATCCGTCGTCGCAAAGCGTCGAGGAGCGCGTGCTGACGGCGTATTTCGAGCGGCTCACGGCGTTTTCGGTCGATAAGTCGCGCGTGATCGCCATCGAGTTCGCGTCGGCCGACCCGGAGCTTGCGGCGCGGGTCGCCAATGCGATTGCCGAAAACTATCTCGTGTTGCAGCAGGTCGCCAAGCAGGACCAAGCGCGTTCGGCAAGTCAGTGGCTTGCCACTGAGCTGGACAAGCTGCGCCTCAAGGTGTCCGAGGCCGAGGGCAGGGTCGAGCAATTCCGCGCCAAGACCAATCTGTATATCGGCGCCAACAACACGAGCCTCGCGAGCCAACAGCTCAGCGAGTTGAACACCCAGCTGTCGGCCGCACGCACGACCAAATCCGACGCTGAGACTCGCGCGAGGCTGATCCGCGAGACGTTGCGCTCCGGCCAGACGATCGAGGCCTCCGACGTCACCACCTCGCCGCTGATCCAGCGCCTGGCCGAGCAGCGCGTCACGTTGCGCGCACAGCTTGCCGAGCAATCCTCGACGCTCTTGCCCCAGCACCCCCGCATCAAGGAGCTGCGCGCGCAAATCTCCGATCTCGACGGACAGATTCGCACCGAGGCCGAGCGTCTGGTGCGTGCGCTCGAGGCCGATGCCAAGATCGCGAGCGCGCGTCTCGATGCGACCAGCGCAGGCCTCGAACAGCTCAAGCGTCAGGCCGCTTCAACCAGCGACCAGGATGTGCAATTGCGCGCGCTGGAGCGCGAAGCCAAGGCGCAGCGCGATCTGTTCGAGTCGTATCTCGCCAAATATCGCGAGGCGAGCGCGCGCGACAGCATTGCGGCAGCACCTGCCGACGCGCGCATCATCTCGCGCCCGTCGGTGTCGAATGTGCCTTATTTCCCCAAGAAGGGCCCGATCATTCTGATCACCGGGCTCGCCACCTTCATGTTGTGCTCGGCCTTCGTGGTGACCGGCGCGCTGCTGAGCGGCGGGTTTTTCCGCGCGGCGCCGCTGCCCACCAATTTCGAGCCGGTTGTCGTGCGGCAACCCGCGCCAGCACCGGCCGTCGTAGCGGCGCGTTCGCCTGACAACCGCACTCGCGTCACCGATCGGGTGGCGCACGCGCCAGCGGTCGCGCCAATCCCGACCGTGCCGGCGCCTCCGGAGACCCCCCAGGGCGTGGCGACTGTTTCGGTCTTGGCTGTGGCCGAGGCCCTGCAGCACGCCGGCGAGGTCGGCCGCCGCGTTGCCGTGATCGGCACCGCGCACGACGTCGGCACGACGTTGACCGCCATTGGAATTGCGCGTGCGCTTGCGCGCAACGCCCGGGTTGTCCTGGTCGATCTCGCGTTCAATTCGCCGAACCTCGACGTCATCTCCTCCGATCCGGCAGCGCCCGGCCTCGCCAACCTGGTGCGCGGCGAAGCCTCGTTCAGCGGCATCATCACGCGCGATCGCGGCTCGCGGGCCCATGTGGTGACGGCGGGCAGGATCGACGGTGATCCGCACGCGCTTCTGACCTCGCACATGCTGGCCGCGGCGCTCGATGCGCTGGCGCAGAGTTATGAATTCATGGTGCTCGATGCGGGCGCGCAACCTGAACTCGTTGCTGCGCCGATCGTTCGCATCGCGCCCTATGCGGTGCTGATGGCTGGAACGGCAAACCAGAACAACACGGCGCTGCGCGATCAACTGCTATCGGCGGGCTTTGCCCACGTCACGGTGCTGACCGGTGCGCCGCCGGCGCTCGAACAATCCGCCAGCAATTCGGCGGCGGCATGACGGCAAATTTGGGGGCACGCGCGTGAGCGCCAGGAACGCCATTTTCCGCGCCGCGCTGGAAACGCTTTACTTTAGCGGCGCGCATGTCTGGTTGCGGCCGCTGCTCGGCGGCGTCGGCGCAATCCTGACATTGCATCACGTGCGGCCGCCGCGGCCGGATCGCTTTCAGCCCAACCGGCTGCTCGAGGTGACCCCGCGTTTCTTCGAGCGCGTGGTGCGGCGTCTGCGCCGTTCGGGCACCGACCTGATCTCGCTCGACGAGATGCACCGCCGCATGACCGAAGGCGATTTCGCGCGGCGCTTTGTCTGCGTGACCTTCGATGACGGCTATCGCGACACGCTCAAGTTTGCCTATCCGGTGCTCAAGCAATACCAGGTGCCATTCTGCGTCTACGTGGCGTCGGGCTTTGCCGACCGGGTCGGCGAGATGTGGTGGCTCGCGCTCGAAGCCGTGATTGCCAAAAATGCCCGCATTGGCATGCGCATGGAGGGCCGCGATCAGTGGTTCGATTGCGAGGGTGTGCATGAAAAGCGCGCGCTGTTCGAACAGCTGTACTGGTGGCTGCGGCGGCGCAAGACCGAGGAGGAGTTGCGCCAAATCGTGCGCGAGCTTTCGGCGCGCTACGGCGTCAACATCGCGGCGTTCTGCGACGAGCTTTGCATGACTTGGCAGGAGATCGCAGAGCTTGCCGCCGATCCGCTGGTCACCATCGGGGCGCACACCGTCAACCATCCGATCCTTGCCAAGATCACTGATGTTGCCGTGCGCTCCGAGCTGGAGAACGGCCGCGCCGTGATCGAGGCCGCGCTTGGCAAACGGCCGGAGCATCTGGCCTATCCGGTCGGCGATCCGACCTCGGCCGGCCCGCGCGAATTCAAGATCGCGGCGGAGCTCGGCTACAAGACCGCCGTGACCACGCGGCCGGGCGCCATCTTCAAGGCCCACGCCGATCATCTGATGGCGTTGCCGCGCATCTCGCTCAATGGCGAGTTCCAGCGCCCGCGTTACGCCCGCGTTCTGGCGTCCGGCACCGCGACCGCGCTGTGGAACGGCTTTCGCCCGCTCAACGTGGGCTGACCGGCCCGCCTGACATCCATTTGATCAGCGGCATTGCCGGCAGCACCCAGCCGATTCCGGCCACGACATAATACAGACCCGCAACCAACTGGTTCTGGAAGATCGGCGGGAATTGCGCGATCGCCATGGCGACCAGCGCCCAGACGATCACCAGCGCGAACAGGGCGAAGACGCCGATCAATTTGCGGGTGCGGACGGACATGATGCGCCATTGCTGCGACGGGCAGGGCAGGACTATATGTCCACTAGTGCCGCCGATTTGAAGTTCCTGCACCACTAGAGGCAAGCTCGTTCAGGAACTTCAAATCGATAAGCGGCACTAGCATCATATACTTGCTAGTGCCCCTTTGTTTCCGAAGTTCGTGTCAGAGCATGCCGCAGTGTATCACGAACTTCGGAAACGGGGCACTAGCCACCCAGCAAGCCGCATGACCGACGCGCCCCATATCGTCCACCGCCGTGCCGTGCAGCTTTGGCTGTATGCGGTTGCCGCCCTCATGGTGGTGACGCTGGTGGTTGGCGGTGCGACGCGGCTCACCGAGTCCGGCCTGTCGATAACTGAATGGAAGCCGGTGACGGGCGTGTTGCCGCCGCTGTCGCCGCTCGAGTGGCAAGTCGAGTTCGACAAATACAAGGAAATTCCGCAATACCGCGAGATCAACAGCGGCATGAGCATCGCGGAATTCAAGACCATCTATTGGTGGGAATGGACGCACCGGTTTCTGGCGCGCCTGGTGGGCGCGGCGTTCCTGCTGCCGTTTCTGTGGTTCCTGTGGCGCGGCTGGATCGAGCCGGGCCTGAAGCTGCGGCTATGGGTGCTGTTTGGCGCCGGCGCATCGCTGGGCGCGGTCGGTTGGTGGATGGTGGCATCGGGATTGGCTGGCCGCGTGAGCGTTTCGCAATATCGCTTGGGCTTTCACCTGACGCTCGCCTGCGCGATCTATGCCGCCATCGTGTGGAACGGCCGGCGGCTGGCTTTAGCCGCGAAGCCCGACGTGCCAAATCTCAATGTGCCCAGCCATATCCGGACCTCCGCCGTGGTGCTGCTCGGATTGGTGCTTTTGCAAATCTATCTCGGCGCGTTGGTCGCGGGTCTCGACGCCGGCCTGATCTACAACACCTGGCCGCTGATGGATGGCGCGCTGTGGCCATCGGCCGATCGGCTTTGGTTCGAGACTCCCATCTGGCGCAACCTGTTTGAAAATGTGCTCACCGTACAGTTCAACCATCGCATGGTGGCGTATCTGCTGTGGGCGGCATCGATCGCGCATGTGATCGACGTTGTGCGCCGCGTGCGCGGCGGCCCGGCGCTCGATGGCGCGTTGTGGCTGGCCTGCGCGGTGACGATCCAGGCGGCGATCGGAATTTTCACGCTGCTCTATATGGTGCCGATCCCGCTGGCGCTCGCCCACCAGACGATGGCGATTGTGGTTCTGACCTTGGCGGTCGTTCATGCCCAGCGCCTGGTGGGGCGGCCGGCCGGTGCGGTTGCGGCTGCGCCAGTCACTCCGTAAGAGGATTTCTCATGATCGAGCTGACGCAACAGGGCGATGTCGCGGTCCTCAAGCTTGTCCATGGCAAGGCCAACGCGCTCGACATCGAATTGTGCGAGGCCATCGCGGCGCGCTTCAAACAATTGGAAAGCTCGTCCGCGCGCGCCGTGGTGCTGACCGGGCAGGGCAAAATGTTCTCCGCCGGCGTCGATCTTCCGCGCCTCGCCGCGGGCGGCGCCGATTACGTACGGAAATTCCTGCCCGCGCTGCACAAGCTTTATGAGACGGTCTTCCATCATCCGAAGCCGGTGGTGGCGGCCATCAACGGTCACGCCATCGCGGGCGGCTGTGTGCTGGCCTGCTGCGCCGACCGGCGGATCGCGGCGCGCGATGGCGGCCGCATCGGCGTCACCGAACTCCTGGTCGGCGTGCCATTTCCGGCGATGGCCTTCGAGGTGATGCGGTTTGCGACCCCGCCGGCGTTTTTCCCCGAGGTGATTTTGAGCGGCGCGACCTATCCGCCCGAGGTTGCGCTGGCGCGCCGGCTGATCGACGAGATGGTCGAACCCGATGCGCTGATGGCTCGCGCGCTGGCGGCGGCTCAGACGCTCGCGGCGTTGCCGCCGAAGACCTTCGCGATGACCAAGCGGCAAATCCGCCAATCCGCGAGCGACGGGATGGCCAAGGACGGGACCCGCGTCGATGCCGAGGCCGAGCGCATCTGGACCGCGCCGGAGACGCTCGATCACATCCGCGACTACGTCAGCCGGACGTTCAAGAAGGGGTAGCGCGAGCCGCTACAGGCCAAGCTCTTTCAGATATTTCTGCACGCCCGGATGAATCTGATCCGGCCGCGGCGCGGCCATCCGGGTGTTCTGCGGCGTGGTCTCGCGGCCTTGATCGAGACGCTTCACCAGCGCGGCGTGGCCTTGATGCAGCGCCTTGGCGAGCCGGTAGGCCACGTCATCAGGCAGGTCGGTGCGCGCCAGAATGAAGCTCCAGGAGCCGACCGAATTGACCGGCTCCCTCTGGCCCTCATAGGCGCCGGCCGGCACCGTGATGGGCTTGAGGAAATTGTGCTTGGCGCTGATGCGCGACACCTCGTCAGGGTTAAGCCCGACAAAGCGTCCGCCGGCCTTCATCACCGTCGTGAAACCTGGCCAGCCGATGCCGCCGCCCCACAGCGCCGCCACGCGGCCGTCCGCCACCATCAGCGGGCCGTCGCCGGCCTTGTCGAGATAGTGCGCCTGAAAATCCTTTTCGCGGTCGAGGCCGAGCCCGTCGGTCACATAGCGTCCGAGCAAGGTCAGGCCGGACGCCTGCGTGCCCCAGGCGATCGGCTTGCCCACGAGGTCGCGCAATTGCCGGGCAGGGCTGTCGCCCCGCACCACGAACATGCCGGGGTTGGAATAGATCGCGGTGATGATCTTCAAATTGGTCGGCGTCCGCGCAATGCCGGCGAAGGCCTCGTAGGCCGGCTCACCCGCCACCAGCGCGATATCGACCTTGCCGGTTTCGAGCAGGCCGATGTTCTCGGCGCTGCCCTTGGTGTTTTGGGTCTGGACGTTAAGACTTGCGTCGGTCTCGTTGATGACCGCCGCGGCGTTGTCGCCGAACAGCGGAAAGCCACCGCCGGGCGTGGCGGTGGCGAGCGAGACGTTGGTCTTCTGAGCGTTGGCAGCGTTCATGGCGGCGAGTGTAAGCGCCGCCAGAAATGCGAGTCGAGCGGATTTCATGGAGCCGGCCATTCAGTCCTCCAGAGTTGCAATTAAGTCGGGCCGGTCGATAGAGTGCCAAGCCGCGCGGGCAGCGGCGAGATGCTGTGCTCGCGCTTTGCCTTTGCTGATCTGCGCGAGTCGGAGATGCGCATGTCCGATGCTGAAAGGTTCGGCGATCTGCATGTAAAATTCCAACGCTTGCTCGTAGGCCTTGCGCGCGGCGTCATGGTCGGAACGCGCAAGCGCGATGTCGCCGAGGCTCTGGATGCAGTTGGCCTCGCCCCGGATGTCGCCGACCTTCTGGTAGAGCGGCCGCACCTGCTCGTAGGCCTTACGTGCGGCGTCGTGGTCCGAGCGTGTAAGCGCGATGTCGCCGAGGCGTTTGATGCAGTTGGCCTCGCCCTGGATGGCGCCAACCTTCTGGAAGAGCGGCAACGCCTGCTCGTAGGCCTTGCGCGCGGCGTCGTGGTCTGAGCGCGCAAGCGCGATGTCACCGAGGCTTCGGATGCAGTTGGCCTCACCCTGGATATCGCCAATCTTCTGGTAGAGCGGCAGCGCCTGCTCGTAGGCCTTGCGCGCGGCGTCGTGCTCCGAACGCTCAAACGCGATGTTGCCAAGGCTTAGGATGCAGTTGGCCTCGCCCAGGATGGAGCCGACCTTCTGATAGAGCGACAGCGCCTGCTCGTAGGCCTTGCGCGCAGTGTCGTGATCGGAGCGGGCAAGCGCGATGTCGCCAAGACTAGAGATGCAATTGGCCTCGCCCGAGATGGCGCCGACCTTCTGGAAAAGCGGCAGCGCCTGCTCATAGGCTTTGCGCGCGGCGTCGTGGTCGGAGCGCCGAAGCGCAATGTCGCCAAGGCTTAGGATGCAGTTGGCCTCGCCCACGATGGAGCCGACCTTCTGGTAGAGCGGCAGCGCCTGCTGGTAGACCTTACGGGCGGCATCGTGGTCCGAGCGCGCAAGTGCGATGTCGCCAAGACCCTTAATGCAATCGGCTTCGTCCTGGGTGGCGCCGACCTTCTGGTAGAGTGGCAGCGCCTGCTCGTAGGCTTTGCGCGCCGCGACGTGGTCCGAGCGCGCGAGCGCGATATATCCGATTGCGTCCAAGGCTAGAGCTTCGCCCTTCGTATCATTGGCGACGCGGCATGCTGTAGCCAAGTCCCACAACATGGCAGTTGTTCCGAGGCCTGTCCGCTCCATCGCATTTACGATCGCACTAAGCGCTGCTGCAGCGGCATTCAGGTTTTGGTTGGCGATTGCGTCGTGCAAAGCCGCATCAAGGTTTGGCAACTCCGCCGCGATGCGTCGCACACCAGTGCCACCTTCATGGCCGAACATGCTCGGTCCAAGCGCGTGTGCCATGGACAGGAAATGCTTCCCCCACAGCTCTGACTCATCCTCACTTAGCAAATGCTGGCGCCGGGCATGTTCACGGACCGGAGGCAGTAGATCGAGGCGACTTGCGCGCTCGTAGCCGAGGCCGGAAGATAGCAAGCCTTGGCGTGCCTCGAATGCGTCATTGCCGAGTAGCGCGTTCAAATCCTCGTCGCAGATGCCGGCGGGAAGCTTGCCGAGAATGCTGAACAGCCGTTGTCCGGCGTCGCTCAGGCGTGGGGATGCGACTGACAATTCCAGCGATATGTCGAGCGAGGTGAGCCGCGAGCCCGGTGCGCGTGGGCGTTGTGCCAGCGCTGTACCGACACGCCGCCATTCGTCGCGGGTCGGCTTGAGCGAATGGGCGGACTGTGCCTGCATCGCCACCAATTCGACGGCGAGCGGGATGCCGCCGAGGTCGGCGAGCAGCGGTACAAGATCCGGGTCGTCTGGTGCGATGTCTTGTGCGATGTCGAGGAACAGGGCGCGGTCGTGCGGCGCCTCTAACGGCTCGACGGTCTTGCGGCGCGTCCAGCGCAACCCGGCCGGCGCTTCGCCGCCGCGGATCGAGCCAAGCAGGGCCAAGCCGGCCACGCGATGCAGGGCAGCAAGTACGGATTCGACTTTCTCCCGTTCGGCGTCCCAGGGGGTCTCTAGATTGTCGAGGATGAGGAGCCCCGTCGTCTGTCCGAGTCGGGCGAGCGCGTCCTGGAATTTTGCCGTTGCTGCATCGAGGCCGAGCGCAATGACAATGGCTTTTTCGAGCGCCTCGGCATTAGTCGCCGTCTCTAATTCTACGAACCAGCGCCGCTGGCCAAAGCGCGCGATCACCGCCGCGTTGTTCACTGCCTGCCTCGTTAGCGTGGTCTTGCCCATGCCGGGGCCGCCGAGCACCAGCACGGCGGTCTGATCGCGGGTAGCGATGAGCGCGTCGATGACGGATTTCAGGTCTTCGTCACGGCCGAGGCAGCGGAGGGGCTTCGTTGGGATAGAAGTGTGGACCGACGATTGGGGAGGGTCATCCGGTTTGTCACGATTGTCGCCACGAGCCTGCTGGTACTTTTCGTTCAGTTGGGTCCGGCATTCGGCGTATTCGACTTTGCCACCGAACAGGGTTTGAAGGATCGCATGCAGGTCCGCCGGGCTTGGAATCGTAGAGCCATTCCGCCAGTTGCGGATCGTCCTTTCGTTTTTTTCTCCCTCGGTGCCTTTAGCCCCGACGGCTTTCGCAAATTCTTTGTTAGTCCAAGGAACGCCCCTTGATGAGGGCGTACCATCGGGCCGCGTGCCGCGCACCAAGTGGCCGTCGAGCACCGTGCCGAACGGTGAAACTGCGTGCTCTGAGATCGTTTGCATGCGTCTTTTTGAGGCCATTCCGACCTCCTGGGCCAGCAGGTTTCCGCTCGATTGTCGTCCGGTTTCCGCTCTCATGTCCGCTAAGCGCCCGATGCGCTCGGGCACATAACGGAAGCAGCGAACGTTCCGTCAACATGCGCTCAATGGAGGGCCGACGCGCAAAGGAGGCGTCGGCCCATGATCGACCTCGGAACCCTTCTCGATACCGCACAGACTGTACACGCTATGGTGGCAGGAACAGCTGCCGCTATCAATCCAGTACCGCTGCTCTACACCGGTCTAGCGGCGACCTATGGGGCTGCCGCCCAAGCGGCGGCTGCCAACGACCACCAGGCGCTGACTCGCTGCTATGTGACGAGCGCGATCACGCATGCGCTGATCGGGGTGTGCCACCACCTACACATTTAGTCGCCGTGAAATGCAAATGGCGCGGCTTATGCCGCGCCATTTTTTTCGCCGACTGATGACGCCGGCGCTACGCCGCCGACAATCCCTGCTCAAGATCCGCGATGATGTCGGCCTTGTCCTCGAGCCCGATCGAGAGCCGCACCACGTCGGGTCCGGCGCCGGCCTGTACCTTCTGCGCATCGGAAAGCTGCCGGTGCGTGGTCGAGGCCGGATGAATGATCAGCGAGCGGGTGTCGCCGATGTTGGCGAGATGCGAGAACAGCTTGACGTTGGAGACGAGCTTGACGCCTGCGTCGTAGCCGCCCTTGAGGCCAAACGTGAACACCGCGCCGGCGCCCTTGGGCGAGTATTTCTTGGCGAGGTTGTGGTAGCGGTCGCCGGCGAGGCCCGGATAGCTGACCCACGCCACCTTGGAGTGGCTGGCGAGCCATTCGGCCACGGCGAGCGCGTTCTCGCAATGCCGCTGGATGCGCAGCGGCAGCGTCTCGATGCCGGTGAGGATCAGGAAGGCGTTGAACGGCGACAGCGCCGGTCCCATGTCGCGCAGGCTCAGCACCCGGCAGGCGATCGCGAAGGCGAAATTGCCGAAGGTCTCGTGCAGCACGATGCCGTTGTATTCGGGCCGCGGCTCGGAGAGCATCGGATAGCGGCCCTCACGCGACCAGTTGAAGGTGCCGCCATCGACGATCATGCCGCCGATCGAATTGCCGTGGCCGCCGAGGAATTTCGTCAGCGAGTGAATGATAATGTCGGCGCCGTATTCGAACGGCCGGCAGAGGTATGGCGTCGCCAGCGTGTTATCGACGATCAGCGGCACGCCGGCGCGGCGCGCAATCGCGGACACTCCTTCGATGTCGGTGATGACGCCGCCCGGATTGGCGATCGACTCGATGAAGATCGCTTTTGTCTTCGGCGTGACCGCGCGCTCGAATGAGCCGAGATCGTCCGGGTCGGCCCACACCACGTTCCAGCCGAAATTCTTGAACGCGTGATTGAACTGATTGATCGAGCCGCCATAGAGCTTGCGCGAGGCGACGAATTCGTCGCCCGGCCGCATCAGGCAGTGAAACACCAGGACCTGGGCGGCGTGGCCGGAGGCGACCGCGAGTCCCGCGGTGCCGCCTTCGAGCGCCGCGACGCGCTCTTCCAACACGGCGTTGGTCGGGTTTCCGATGCGGGTGTAGATGTTGCCGAAGGCCTGCAGACCGAACAGCGAAGCGGCGTGATCGACGTCGTCGAACACGAACGAGGTGGTCTGGTAAATCGGCGTGGCGCGCGCGCCGGTGGTCGGATCGGGCTGCGCGCCGGCGTGGATCGCAAGCGTCGAGAAGCCGGGAGTGCGTTCGGTCATGATGGGCTCGTCCTGCTGCGGTCCGCCCCGTTTGGGTGCGGACATGCGCGTTCAGCCGAACCCTTATCGAAGCCCCGGGAGGCGTCAAGGCGGCCGACGGGGAATGCGTTAATTGGTAACCGCCGCGCTGTGGGCGCGGCGGTTATGGAAATCGTATTCTAGGGATGAGCGGTTTGGCGGCCGTTAGCGAACGGCGACCGGCCGGGTGCTCTGAGCCGTGGTGTTGTTGGACGGCGCGTAGCGTGCCATGGCGGCGCGGCAGGCGCTCGAAATCCGGGACTGGTTCGCCGCGAGACAGGCCGCAACACGACCACGGTCCGGAATGTACTGACCGCAGATGCTGAAGGCGTCGTCCATGCAAGCGTTCTGGTCTTCCTGGGTGTATGCCGAAGCAGCGATCGGCGTGAGCGCCACGAGTGCAACGGCCAGTGCGAACTTGATCTTCATATGCCCCTCCTACGCAGGACTGTAGGGCCAGCCCTTGGCCCTTCTGTCCATTAGACGCATGAGCCGTCAAAAAGGTTCAAAGGCGTTTCCTAAAATTCGAGCTACTCCTAGTTCTTTTCTTGGGTCTTTTCATTGTGCAGCGCACGCTCGGCGGCGTCGGTCGAACCGCCCGCCATCGTGGTCCGCTGCAAAGACAGGCGTTGGAACGTCCCCGGGTTCATTTTGGCCTTTTTGGCGCTGATGGTGCGGGTATTGACCCCCATCCAGGCGATTTCCGAGGAAAGCCGGCCATATTCGATCTTGGGGCAGCGGTTCATCACCACTTTCAAACCGGCGGCTTCGGCCTTGGCGGCGGCCTCGTCGTTTCGCACGCTTAACTGCATCCAGATCACCCCCGGCCGCGGCGTCATGGCGAGGGCCTCGTCGACCACGCCGAGGGCGTATTGGGAGGCGCGGAAGATATCGACCATGTCGACCGGCTCGGGGATCTCCGACAGCCGGGCATAGACCTTCTGGCCCAGCAGCTCCTTGCCGGCCTGGCCCGGATTAACCGGGATCATGCGGTAGCCGCGCTCCAGCAGATACTTGAACGCGAAATAGCTCGGCCGGTTGTCCTTCGGCGACACGCCGACCATCGCGATGGTCTTTACGGTGTTGAGGATGCCGCGGATGTAGGTGTCGGGATAATTGTCGTGGTTCATGGTTGCCCCGATTCACGGCGAACATAGTCATCCGGCGCCGAGTCCGAAAGGCATTCGCTCGCGTCGAAGCAATCGACGGCGTCGCGTTGCGCCGGTAACCTTGCCGACGGCGAACCAGACCAGGACGGCGCAATGAGCGAAGAGGATTACCGCGACGAGATGCTTGAGCTGGCGCAGATCAGCGCGCGGGCGGCGAGCCTCGGGCTGCGGCTGAACATCCAGCGTTTCTGGTCGGACGAGATGGCGAAGCCGCGCTACGCGGATCCCAAGCGGCTTTTGCGCTACGGCTCCAAGGTGTTTTCGCAGAACGACGAGGACGGCATCATCCAGGAGATTTTCAAGCGGATCGGGACAGCCCAGAAAACCTTCATCGAATTTGGCGTCGAGACCGGCGTCCAATGCAACACCGCAAAGCTCCTGCTCGAAGGCTGGCGCGGGCTTTGGATCGAGGCGACACCCGGTGACGTGGCGGAAATCCGCCGCTCGCTCGGTTCCTATCTCGGTAGCGGCGCGCTGACGTTGCGGGAGTCGATGGTCACCGCCGAGAACGTCAACGATCTGTTCGTGCAGGCGGGCTTCAGCGGTGAGATCGATCTGCTCTCGATCGATATCGACTTCAACGATTACTGGGTGTGGAAGGCGATCGAAGCCGTCAAGCCGCGCCTGGTGGTGATCGAATACAACGCAACGCTGCGGCCGCCGATGTCGCTGGTCGTGCCCTATGAGCCGGACAAGCTGTGGGACGGCAGTAATTATTTCGGCGCGAGCCTCGAGGCTTTGGTGAAACTCGGCCGCCACAAGGGCTATCGCATCGTCGGGTGCTGCTTCTCAGGCTCCAACGCGTTCTTCGTGCGCGACGATCTCTGCGGCGATTGTTTTCTCGAACCGGCGACAGCCGAAGAGCATTACGAGCCGCCGCGGTATTATTTCTCATCGCTCAACGTCGGGCATCCGGCGGGTCTTGGACCCTACGTCACCGTCTAGGCGAGGGCGCTGCGGTCAGCGGTCGTCCCAGTTGGGTTTTCGCTTTTCGAAAAAGGCCGTGATGCCTTCGATGGTGTCGGGCTCCATCATATTGTCGGCCATCACGTCGCTGGTCAGGCGATAGGCGTCGGCCATGCTCATTTCGGCCTGGCGATAGAACGCCTGCTTGCCGAGCCGGATGGCGGCCGGCGTTTTCTCCGCGATCTTGCGCGCCAACGCGGTTGCTTCGGCGAGCGCACGGCCCGGCTCGACCACGCGATTGACGAGACCGATCCGATAGGCTTCTGGCGCGGGTATCAGGTCGCCGGTCAGCAACAGCTCCATGGCGTGCTTGCGCGAAACCTTACGGCTCACCGCAACCATGGGGGTCGAGCAGAACAGTCCGACATTGATGCCCGAGGTACCGAATTTCGCGGTCGAGGACGCGATGACGAGATCGCACGCCGCGACCAGCTGGCAACCTGCTGCCGTGGCAGTCCCTTCAACTGCCGCGATCACCGGCTGCGGCAGGTTCACGACCTGCTGCATCATGGTGCTGCAGGTATCGAACAGCTGCTTGAAATAGCCGCGCCCGCCATCCGCGTCGCTGCGATGTGCGGTCATTTCCCGGAGATCGTGACCGGCGCAGAACACCTGACCCTCAGCCGCCAGCACGACGGCGCGCACTTTGCGGTCGCCGGCAATGGCCGTGAACGCCTCGCGCAGCGCGCCCAACATGCCTTCAGTGAGGAGATTGCGGGTCTGCGGGCGATTGAAGGTCAGCACCGCGACCGCGCCTTCGTCAGTGCGCAGCAGTAAAGGTGCGTTGGTGGCCGGAACAGTCGGGCGGATGTTCATCGGAACCCTTGGGAGCCTTTGCGCTGGGGACTCGCCCATTGTATCCGATCTAGGCGGCCGCGCGAGCGCGGCAAGGGGCAGGGAATGGCGCAAAAAACTGAACCAGCAACCGAACCAGCAGCCAAACCAGCGGCCAAATCAGCAGCAATGAGCGTCGCGGAGCTCGAGCGTTTTCTCGCAGCCGAATTTCCGCAGGCGTTTCACGACCGCAGCGGGCTATCCATCGAAGCGGTTTGGCACGGCGGCGGCCGCGTGCGGCAGGCCTATCAGCCGCAGTTTGTCCGGCCCGGGGGCACGATCTCGGGCCCGACCATGATGGCGCTCGCCGACTTCACCATGTACGTCGGCGTGCTGGCCTCGATCGGGCCGGTGCCGCTCGCTGTCACCACCAATCTCAACATCAACTTCCTGCGCAAACCTGCACAGCGAGACCTGCTGGCCGAATGCCGGCTGCTCAAGCTCGGCAAGCGGCTTGCGGTGGGCGAGGTGACAATCCGGTCGGAGGGCATGGAGGAGGCGGTCGCTCACGTGACGTCGACCTATTCGATCCCGCGCCAGGATTAGGGTTGCGTGGTGGTATTAAAATACCATTTTCATAAGATTATGATTTCGTAGAGGAAATGGCCGCCGAACGCCGTTGACGCTGATATGGCCCTCGTATACACGTCAGCCAACTTTTTCGCGGCTTTCACGGACTTCAAGCGTCATGTCAACAATTTCAATCAAGCCAGCAGACGTCCATAAGAAATGGGTTCTGGTGGATGCCACCGGCCTAGTCGTGGGGCGGCTCGCCTCGCTGATCGCGCTGCGGCTGCGCGGCAAGCATCTGCCGATCTTCACCCCGCACGTCGATTGCGGTGACAACGTCATCGTCATCAATGCCGCCAAGGTCGTGCTGACCGGGCGCAAGCGCGAGGACAAGATCTACCGCCATCACACCGGCCACATCGGCGGCATCAAGGAACGCACCGCGCGGTCGATCCTGGAAGGCAAGTTCCCTGAGCGCATCCTGGAAAAGGCCGTTCAGCGCATGCTGCCGCATGGCCCGCTCGGCCGGCGTCAGCTCGGAAACCTGCGGGTCTATCCCGGCACCCAGCATCCACACGAGGCGCAGAAGCCCGAGGCGCTCGATGTCGGCGCCATGAATCGCAAGAACAAGAGGAGCGCGTGACCATGGCCGAGACCATGCAATCTCTCGATCAGCTGTCCACGCTCAAGCCGGCGTCGGCGGCGCCCGAGGCTCCGAAGTACGTTCAGAAGCTCGATAAGCAGGGCCGCGCCTACGCCACCGGCAAGCGGAAAAACGCCGTCGCCCGCGTCTGGATCAAGCCCGGCTCCGGCAAGATCACGGTCAACACCCGGACCATCGAGGTGTTCTTCGCGCGCCCGGTGCTGCGCATGCTGATCCAGCAGCCACTCGTCGCCGCCAACCGCAGCGGCCAGTTTGACGTCACCTGCTCGGTGTCCGGCGGCGGTCTGTCAGGCCAGGCCGGCGCGGTTCGCCACGGCATTTCCAAGGCGCTCACCTACTACGAGCCGGATCTGCGCCCCGTTCTCAAGCGCGGTGGCTTCCTGACCCGCGATCCGCGCGTGGTCGAGCGCAAGAAGTACGGTCGCGCCAAGGCCCGCCGTTCGTTCCAGTTCTCCAAGCGTTAACGGCGCACGCGCCAAACATCAGTACGGGTCGGATACCGAAGGGGCGCAACAGCGCCCCTTCGCATTTTGCGGGCGTTTTCGTTGGATTTTACGTCCAATTTGCACGGCTCTATTGCCGAAAACCCGCGTGAAACCTGCAAGGGTTCGGCAAAAGTCCGTACGTCATTCTCCCCCTACCGGAAGGGGGGTCTCATCGGACTCAACCGGTCACACGTTGCGAGCCTTCGGACCACTGGCCCGCGGAGTTGCCATGTCGCTTGATACGCAGACGCTGTTTACGGTTGCGACCTGCATCACCGGGTTGCTGGGCGTATTCCTGTTGGTCGTGTGGGTGCAGGAGCGCAGCGTGCGCGCGCTCGCCTGGTGGGGCGCGGCCTACCTGATGGGCGGTTCCGCCGTGGCGCTCTGGGGCGTGCAGGGCAGGGTGCCGTTCCTGTCGCCGGAAGCGCCCAACGCGCTGCTGTTCGCGTCCTGCGGCATGATCTGGACCGGCGCACGGCTGTTTCACGGCCGCCCGATCCTGCCCGGCGCGCTGCTCGGCGGAGCGATCTTTTGGCTGATCGCGATGAAATTCGACACGTTCGCGCATTCCGACCAGTCGCGCGTCGTGTTCTCGTCGCTGGTGATCGCGACCTATACGTTTTTGACCGCCTACGAGTTGCGCCGTGAGCGCCGGCGATCGAAGGTGAGGAAATGGCTCGCCGCCACCGTGCCGCTGCTGCATAGCGCGGTGTTTCTGTCGCCTGCCGCGATCATGATGTTCACGCGCTCGAGCGCGTCGAGCGATGCCTGGTTTGCGCTGTTCGCGCTCGAGACGCTGCTCTACGTGGTCGGCACCGCCTTCATCGTCATCGTGATGGCCAAGGAGCGCGTGGCGATGACGCACAAGACCGCGGCCATGACCGATCCACTGACCGGTCTCTTCAACCGGCGCGCTTTCTTCGAAGCGGCCGACCGGCTGGTGGCGCGGCAGGCACGCAAGCACGGCCCGGTGAGCGTGCTGGTGTTCGATCTCGATCATTTCAAGTCGATCAACGATCGCTTTGGTCACGCGGTCGGCGACGAGACTTTGAAACTGTTTGCCAACACCACGGCGACCCGGATGCGCGGCGATGACGTGTTCGGGCGGATCGGCGGCGAAGAATTCGCCGCAATCCTGGCCAGTCCTGCGAGCGAGGCGGCGATGGTTGGCCAGCGGTTGCGCGCCGCGTTTGCGGCCGCGAGCGCGAACTTTTCGCTCGCCGCCACGGATGCGACCGTCAGCATCGGTGTCGCTGCCGCGGCCGCGCCAATCGAGGTCGAGGCGCTCTGTGCGCGTGCGGACGCGGCGCTCTATCGCGCCAAGGCCAATGGCCGCAACCGCGTCGAAATCGCGGGCGACCACACCCCCACGACGCCCGCCGCGGCCTCGGCGCCTGCGCCAGCGATCGGCGAGGCCGCTGTCGCGGTGCGGTAGAGCATTGCCTTCTCACGTGAATTTCCGGTGCAAACGAGACGTTTACCTGCGGCGGGTACGTTTGCAGCATGTGGCGTCTGCGTAACCTTGTGCGGCCACGGGCCGATCTCTCTGCGCTCGAAGCCCAACTGCGACACGCGGGCACGGCGCTCGCCTGTTCCTTTTCGACATCGGACGAATATGAGGCCGCGGTCATCGCCAAGCGCCGCGAAGCCGGCGCTTACGGCACGCGACGCCCTTACGTGCACGTGCTGATCGCGGCATTGGCGCTCTCGGTCGCCGTGATGCTGCTCATTATCCTCAGCGCCTAAAGCGATCTTTCCGCCCAAGCCCGATTGGCGCAGTCTCCGGGCGCGTGGGGAGAACCATGAGCGCAGAACTGGATGGCAAGGTCGCGCTGGTGACAGGCGCCAGCCGTGGCATCGGCAAAGGCATTGCGCTCGAACTGGCCACGGCGGGCTGCGATCTGCTGCTGACGGCCCGCGACCGTGCAGCGCTCGACGATGTCGCCACAGCGGCCGCGCGGCTCGGGCGCAAGGCCAGCATTCATGCGGTTGATTTGTGCGCTGACGGTGCGACCGGCGCGCTCGTCGAGGACGTGCGGCAGCGCTTCGGCCGGCTCGATATCCTCGTCAACAACGCCGGCGCCGCCCGGCGCGGCAATTTTCTCACATTGAGCGACCAGGATTGGCATGACGGCTTTGCGCTGAAGTTTTTCGCCCATGTCCGGCTCGCCCGCATGGCGTGGCCGCTGCTCCAAGCGTCGAGCGGATCAGTGGTGGCGATCCTCGGCATCGGCGGTCGCGCCCCGGTTGCCGATTACATGATCGGCTCGTCGGTGATCGGTGCGGGCCTCGCGTTCATGAAGGCGCTGGCGGATCTCGGAAAGCGCGACGGCGTTCAAGTCAACAGCGTCAATCCGGGCTCGGTCAACACCGATCGCTTCCGCCATCGTCTTGGCATCGTGATGCGCAAGACCGGCCTCGACGAGGCCGCCGCCATCGAACAGCACCGCCAGGAGCTCGGCATCACACGTTTCGGCGAGCCGCAAGATGTCGCGTCGCTGGTGCGCTTTATCGTTTCGTCGCGCGGCCGCTGGCTGCACGGCAGCGCGATCGACATCGACGGCGGCCAGGTCGAGCCGTTGCGCATGTCGAAATACGATTGAAACAAAAAGGGCGCTCCGAAGAGCGCCCTTTGGATTGTTGCGGTCTGTCCCTGATCAGGACGAATAGTACATTTCGAACTCGACCGGGTGCGGGGTGTGCTCGAAGCGGATCACCTCAGTCATCTTCAGGTCGATGTAGCTGTCGATGAAGTCGTCATCGAACACGCCGCCGACCTTGAGGAAGTCGCGATCCTTGTCGAGGTTGCCGAGCGCCTCGCGCAACGAGCCGCACACGGTCGGGATCTTCTTCAACTCCTTCGGCGGCAGATCGTAGAGGTCCTTGTCCATCGCATCGCCGGGGTTGAGCTTGTTCTTGATGCCGTCGAGGCCGGCCATTAGCATCGCGGCAAAGCCGAGATACGGATTGCACAGCGGGTCGGGGAAGCGAACCTCGACGCGCTTGGCCTTCGGGTTGGTCGTGAACGGAATGCGGCACGACGCCGAGCGGTTGCGCGCCGAGTAGGCGAGCAGCACCGGCGCCTCATAGCCCGGGACGAGCCGCTTGTAGGAGTTCGTCGTCGGGTTGGTGAAGGCGTTGATCGCCTTGGCGTGCTTGATGATGCCGGCGATGTACTGCAGGCAGGTGTCCGACAGGTCGGCGTATTTGTTGCCGGCGAACACCGGCTTGCCGCTCTTCCAGATCGACTGATGGCAGTGCATGCCCGAACCGTTGTCGCCGTAGATCGGCTTCGGCATGAAGGTCGCGGTCTTGCCGTAGATCTGCGCCACCTGCTGGATGCAGTACTTGTAGATCTGCATGCGGTCGGCCATCACGGTCAGCGGCGCGAACTTGAGACCCAGCTCGTGCTGGGCGGACGCGACCTCGTGGTGGTGCTTCTCGACCACGCAGCCCATCCGCGCCATCGCGGCGAGCATTTCCGAGCGCATGTCCTGGATCGAATCCTGCGGCGGCACCGGGAAGTAGCCCTTCTTGGTGCCGACGTGGTGACCCATGTTGCCGCCTTCGTAGACGGTGTCGGAGTTGCTCGGGAACTCGGCGGAGTCGAGCTTGAAACCGGTGTTGTACGGGTTGGCGGCGTAGCGCACGTCATCGAACACGAAAAACTCGGCTTCCGGTCCGAAGAAGATGGTGTCGCCGATGCCCGCCGACTTGACCATCGCCTCGGCCTTCTTGGCGATGCCGCGCGGATCGCGGTTGTACGGCTCGCCGGTGGTCGGCTCGAGCACGTCGCAGACCAGCACCATCGTGGTCTCGGCAAAGAACGGATCGATCGTGGCCGACGCCGGATCGGGCATCAGGCACATGTCGGACTCGTTGATCGCCTTCCAGCCGGCGATCGAGGAGCCGTCGAACATCTGGCCTTCGGCGAACGTGTCTTCCTCGATCATGGTGACGTCGAAGGTGACGTGCTGCCACTTGCCACGAGGGTCGGTAAATCGGAAATCGACGTATTTCACGTCGTTGTCCTTGATCATCTTCATTACATTCTTGGCGGTCGTCATGGATTGCATTCCCTTTCGTAACGGGACGTAAGCTTAAAGCGGATGGAGTGACGCGTCAGATGGCGTCGAGCCCGGATTCCCCCGTCCTAATCCGGATCGCTTCTTCAATATTCGAGACGAAGATTTTGCCGTCACCGATGCGCCCGGTTTGGGCCGCGCGCCGGATCGCCTCGACGGCTTTTTCGACCATATCGTCACCCAGCACAATCTCGATCTTCACCTTGGGGAGAAAATCGACGACGTACTCGGCACCTCGATACAATTCCGTGTGGCCTTTCTGGCGGCCGAAGCCCTTGGCTTCGGTCACCGTAATGCCCTGTAGTCCGACCTCTTGAAGGGCTTCCTTCACCTCGTCGAGTTTGAACGGCTTGATGATGGCCTCGATCTTCTTCATTGCGTTTCATCTCCCGCGCAATCCGGAAACTCCCGGTAGCGCCGCGCTCTGGTTAGCAGGGTCCGTGCCAAAGGGCGAAAAGCATGAAAAATTCTGCATTTTCGAGGCATTAGCCACGATCTATGATGCTCTGCTGGGTTCGACGGCAACTGCCCTGCCTATCGATTAGGCAAGCTGCCCAACGCGCGGTCAAGGCCCGTACGCGTTGTCGGACAAGGCTCCCGCCGGTAGTGTCCCGGCCGATGCTTGAGCTGCTGACGCCCGCCGAAATGGCCGAGGCCGACCGGCTGGCGATTGCCGGCGGCGTTGCCGGCATCGATCTCATGGAGAATGCGGGCCGGGCGGTCGCTGACGCGGTGGCGCGCCGCTGTCCGCGAGGCGCGCCGGAGATTTGCGTGGTGGCCGGCCCGGGCAACAACGGCGGGGACGGTTTCGTTGCGGCGCGCATCCTTGCCGAACGCGGCTTCCCGGTCCGCGTGCTGCTGGTCGGGGAGCGCGAGCGCCTCAAGGGCGACGCGGCCGAGGCCGCACGGCGTTGGCCGGGCATCATCGAAACCGTTTCGTCGCAGGCGGTGTCGGGCGCGGGCATCATCGTCGATGCGCTGTTTGGCGCAGGTCTCGACCGGCCGGTGAGTGGGCTTGTGCGCGCTACCATCGCGGCGATGAATTCCGCCGGGGTGCCGGTCATCGCGGTCGATCTGCCGAGCGGCATTAACGGGTCGAGCGGGGCCTTGATGGGCGAGGCCGTCAACGCCACCGAGACGGTGACGTTCTTCCGCCGCAAGCCGGGCCACGTGCTGCTGCCGGGACGGCTGCATTGCGGGCCCGTCGAGGTCGCCGACATCGGCATTCCGGCATCCGTGTTGGAGCGCTTGCGGCCGCACACTTTTGTTAATTGCCCGGCGCTCTGGGCCGAGCACTTCCCGATACCGAAGCTCGACGGCCACAAATACGCGCGCGGCCACGCCGTCGTGGTGTCCGGTGGATTGTCCTCGACCGGGGCGGCACGTCTCGCGGCGCGGGGCGCGTTGCGCGCCGGGGCAGGGCTCACCACGATTGCGAGCCCGCGCGATGCGCTTGCGGTCAACGCCGCATCGAACCTCGCCATCATGGTGCGGCCGGTCGATGGCGCGGCCGAACTATCGGGCTTGCTCGCCGACCGCCGCCTCAACGCGGTGGTGCTGGGGCCGGGCGGCGGTGTCGGCGCCCCGATGCGGGACCTGGTGCTGGCCGCCTTGGCGGGCGAACGGGCCGTGGTGCTCGACGCGGATGCGCTGACGAGCTTCGCCGAGACGCCCGAGGCGCTGTTCGCGGCCATCAAAGCACGGGGGACCGCCGCAACCGTGCTCACGCCACACGAAGGCGAGCTCGCGCGTCTATTCAACAGGGGCGGAAAACCATCTGATAATTCATCAAAAATGGATCGCGCCGTGGTGGCGGCGGCCGATTGTGGGGCGGTCGTGTTGCTCAAAGGCGCCGATACGGTCGTGGCGTCGCCTTCGGGCCGCGTCTCGATCGTTGAAAATGCTCCGGCTTGGCTTGCGACCGCGGGGTCCGGCGATGTGCTGGCGGGTTTTGCGGCCGGATTGCTGGCGCAGGGCATGCCGGCGTTCGAGGCTGCGAGCGCCGCGGTCTGGCTGCATGGCGAGGCCGGCAACGAGGCTGGCCCTGGCTTGATTGCCGAAGATCTGCCCGAGGCGTTACGCGCAGTTTACCGCAGGTTGTTCGTCGATCTTGGCGTCTGGCCCTGACTGACCCTGATTGGCCCCTGATTGGTGCCGATCCGTCGATTAGCTCAGTCGAATACCTGCGACGCGGCCTATTTTGTTAGTGTCTACCGGGTTTGCCGTGATATAAGCCCCGCCGCTCGGCCTATCGCGGTGCTGCGCGAAGCCTTACGGGCGGGCGTGGCGGAACTGGTAGACGCGCGGGATTTAGGTTCCCGTGACGCAAGTCTTGGGGGTTCGAGTCCCTCCGCCCGCACCACGCCTGAAAAGCCACAACAATAACCGCTCAAACAAAGATCGCAGTGATGCAAGTAACCGAAACAGTCAGCGACGGCCTCAAGCGCGAATTTCAGGTCGTGGTCCCGGCAGCCGATCTTGCGGCGAAAGCCGACGAGCGGCTCGATGTGCTCAAGGACCAAGTCAAGATCAACGGGTTCCGCCCCGGCAAAGTGCCGGTCTCCCACCTCAAGCGGATGTACGGCCGGGCGGTGATGGCCGAGGCCATCGAAGCCGCCGTGCGCGAGGCGAACGCCAAGATCGTCACCGACCGTGGCTTCAAGCTCGTGCGCGATCCGGATGTGAAGCTGCCCGAGGACAAGGGCACGGTCGAGCAGGTGATCGAGGGTAAATCCGATCTCTCCTATACGGTCGCCATTGAGATCATGCCGCCGATCGAACTCGCCGACTTCAAGGGCATCAAGCTCGAGAAGCTGATGGCCGAGGTCACGGCCGACGAGATCGATCAAGCCGTCACCCGCGTCTCCGAGCAAAGCCGTCCATTTGTCGCCAAGGGCGAGGGCGCCAAGGCAGAGAAGGGCGACCGGGTCATCATCGACTTCACCGGCAAGATCGATGGCGTGGCCTTCGAGGGCGGCACCGGCGGCGACGTCGGCGTCCATATCGGATCGGGCACGTTCATCCCGGGCTTCGAGGATCAGCTCATCGGTGTGGCCGTGGGCGACCAGCGCACCGTCAACGTGACGTTCCCGCAGGCCTATCCGGCACAGCATCTCGCCGGCAAGGCCGCGGAGTTTGACGTCACCGTCAAGACGATCGACGCCCCGCAGGCGGTCAAGCTCGACGACGATTTCGCCAAGTCGCTTGGCCTGGAGTCGTTTGCCAAGCTCAAGGACATGATGAAGGACCGGTTGCAGCGCGAACACACCGCGATGTCGCGCCAGCGGCTCAAGCGTAACCTGCTCGATGAACTCGACGCCAAGCACAAGTTTACGCCGCCGCCGACGCTGGTCGAAGACGAGTTCAACAACGTCTGGAAGACCATTGTCGACGATCTGCAGGAGCAGAAGCGCAGCTTCGAGGACGAAGGCACCACCGAAGAGAAGGCGAAGGCGGAGTACCGCACCATCGCCGAACGCCGCGTGCGGCTCGGCCTGGTGATCGCCGAGATCGGCGAGCGCAACAGCATCAAGGTGACCGACGAGGAACTGACCCGCTCGGTGATGGAGCGGGCACGTCAGGTGCCCGGACGCGAGCAGGAGATCTGGGAGTATTACCGCAAAAATCCCGACGCAGTGCAGAGCCTGCGCGCGCCGATCTTCGAGGACAAGGTGATCGACTACATCCTTGAGCTCGCCAAGATCTCCGAGAAAACCGTCAGCCGCGAAGATCTCTACAAAGACGACGAAGCGTAAGCTTCTGCTGTCTTCCGCCGATGGCGCGGCCGGGCAACAATGCCCGGTCATTCCGAGCAGCGATCCTCGACCGGCAGAAGCAGGGCTCCGCGCGGCTTGCTCCAACGCCCCGGGTGCTGACGCACGCCGAGGCCTTGCGTCGGGCCATGGTGGCATTACGTGACGATCGGAACTTCGGGCGTCCTACACCAACCTCGGTGACGGCGGCAGCCAATAAAGCCGGCACCAACCCGTTGCGAACGAGCCATCGTCTGGTTCGCTCGCGAAACCTATATATTCAAATGCAGCAGCGCGATTCGGCCGGCCGGCTCGCGAAGGAGGCGAGATGAAAGATCCAGTTCAAACCTACATGAACCTCGTTCCCATGGTGGTCGAGCAGACCAACCGGGGCGAGCGCGCCTACGACATTTTTTCGCGGCTCCTGAAGGAGCGCATCATCTTCATCACCGGCGGGATCGAAGACGGCATGGCGACCCTTGTGGTCGCCCAGATGCTGTTCCTCGAGGCGGAGAACCCCAAAAAGGAAATCTCCATGTACATCAACTCGCCGGGCGGCGTTGTCACGGCGGGGATGGCGATTTACGACACTATGCAGTTCATCCGCCCGCCGGTTTCAACCCTGTGCTGCGGCCAGGCCGCCTCGATGGGTTCCCTGTTGCTGGCGGCGGGCGCCAAGGATCTGCGGTTTGCGCTGCCGAACGCCCGCGTCATGGTGCACCAGCCCTCGGGCGGGTTCCAAGGGCAGGCGACTGACATCATGCTGCACGCCCAGGAAATCCTGAACCTGAAGAAGCGGCTGAACGAGATTTATGTCAAACACACCGGCCAACCGATCAAGAAGATCGAGGACGCGCTGGAACGCGACACGTTCCTGACGGCGGAGGGCGCCAAGGAGTTCGGCATGATCGACAAGGTGATCGAGAAGCGGCCGGATAATCCGGACGCCAAGGCGGCCTAAAAATCAGCCGGTTTGGCCCTGAAAATGCCACTACGATGAGGCGCGTTATCGTTAATCAAATCTTGATTGTTCCTCTACTAGCGTGCTTCGCTAGTATCGTCGGAGGTCAAGATCGACTGAATGTGTGACAGTCGCGCTACGCTTTCTTAGCGCAGATGCTGCTAATCAAGGGGACGGTCCCGAGCGCGCCCCGGGGGCACGGAGAAGCGAATGAGCAAAGTCGGCGGCAGCGATTCAAAGAACACGCTTTACTGCTCGTTTTGCGGCAAGAGCCAGCACGAGGTGCGCAAGCTCATCGCCGGGCCGACCGTTTTCATTTGCGACGAGTGCGTCGAACTCTGCATGGACATCATCCGTGAGGAAAACAAATCCTCGCTGGTGAAGTCGCGCGACGGCATCCCGACGCCGAAGGAAATCCGCAAAGTCCTCGACGACTATGTGATCGGACAGGACCACGCCAAGAAGGTGCTCGCGGTCGCGGTCCACAATCACTACAAGCGGCTCAATCACCAAGCCAAGCACAACGACGTCGAGCTGGCGAAGTCGAACATCCTGCTGATCGGGCCGACCGGCTCGGGCAAGACGCTGCTGGCGCAGACGCTGGCGCGCATCCTCGATGTGCCGTTCACGATGGCGGACGCTACCACGCTGACCGAAGCCGGTTACGTCGGTGAGGACGTCGAGAACATCATCCTGAAGCTGTTGCAATCCGCCGACTACAACGTCGAGCGCGCGCAGCGCGGCATCGTCTATATCGACGAAATCGACAAGATCAGCCGCAAGTCCGACAACCCGTCGATCACGCGCGACGTGTCGGGCGAGGGCGTGCAGCAAGCGCTGCTCAAGATCATGGAAGGCACCGTCGCTTCCGTACCGCCGCAGGGCGGCCGCAAGCATCCGCAGCAGGAGTTCCTGCAGGTCGATACGACCAACATCCTGTTCGTCTGCGGCGGCGCCTTTGCGGGCCTCGAGAAGATCATCTCGTCGCGCGGCCGGTCCACCTCGATTGGTTTCAGCGCCAAGGTGGTGGCTCCTGAGGATCGCCGCGCGGGTGAGATTTTCCGCGAGGTGGAACCTGAGGATCTGCTCAAGTACGGCCTGATCCCGGAGTTCGTCGGCCGCCTGCCGGTGGTCGCCACCCTCGAGGATCTCGACGAGCCGTCGCTCAAGCGCATCCTGACGGAACCCAAGAACGCACTGGTGAAGCAATACCAGCGGCTGTTCGAGATGGAATCGATCGACCTTACGCTCGCCGAAGAGGCTCTTGGCGCCATCGCCCGCAAGGCGATCGACCGCAAGACCGGCGCGCGCGGCCTGCGCTCGATCATGGAGGGCATCCTGCTCGACACCATGTTCGACCTGCCGAGCCTTGAAGGCGTCGAGGAGGTCGTGATCTCCCGTGAGGTCGTCGAGGGAACCGCCCGGCCGCTCTACATCTACGCCGATCGGGCCGGCGACGCGGGCGCGACCGCGTCTTAAAGTTCGCCGATTTCGCTTGCCTGATGCCGGGCTGCCGATTCGCCGCGAGGCGCAATCGGGCCGCATAGCTGGTTGAATCTACAAGCTTACTTGACACTCAGACTTGCTGTATCCACCTAATAGCAAGCGAAGCAAAGTGCGTAAGCAGATTCGTTCGAATTGACGTCCGGGCAGGGCCTCCTCCCACCGAGATATGCGTCGCGGGGGCGCTTCGACCGACTTGTCCGGTTTATCGGCACTCCATCCGGTTGCGCTTAGGCGGACCAGACGGAGGGGCACAACATAAGGAATTCCGGCAATGACACTTGCAAAACCTCGTCCGCCGTTGACCCCTGGCGAAACCCGCGCCTATCCGGTGCTGCCGCTGCGCGACATCGTGGTGTTCCCCCACATGATCGTGCCGCTGTTCGTCGGGCGCGAGAAGTCGATCAAGGCGCTCGAGGAGGTGATGCGTTCGGACACGTTCATTCTGCTGGCTACGCAGAAGAACGCCTCCGACGACGATCCGGCCACCAGCAACATCTATGAGATCGGCACGCTCGCGAGCGTGCTGCAGCTGCTGAAGCTGCCCGACGGCACCGTCAAGGTGCTGGTCGAAGGCGCGCAGCGCGGCAAGGTTTTGAAATACACCGATCGCGCCGACTACTACGAGGCCGACGCGGTCGTGCTCGAAGACGTCATCGGCGAGAAGGTTGAAGTCGAGGCGATGGCGCGCTCGGTCATCAACGAGTTCGAGAGCTATGTGAAGCTCAACAAGAAGGTGTCGCCCGAGGTCGTCGGTGTGGTCCAGCAGATCGAGGACTATGCCAAGCTCGCCGATACGGTGGCCTCGCATCTCGCGGTCAAGATTCCAGACAAGCAGGCCATCCTGGAGACCACCACGGTCGCGGAGCGGCTGGAGAAGGTGCTCGGGCTGATGGAAAGCGAAATCTCGGTCTTGCAGGTCGAGAAGCGCATCCGCACGCGCGTCAAGCGCCAGATGGAGAAGACCCAGCGCGAGTACTATCTCAACGAACAGATGAAGGCGATCCAGAAGGAGCTCGGCGACGAAGAAGGCAAGGACGAGCTCGCCGAGATCGAAGAGAAGATCAAAAAGACGCGGCTCTCCAAGGAGGCGCGCGAGAAGGCTACGCACGAATTGAAGAAGCTGCGGCAGATGTCTCCGATGTCGGCCGAGGCGACGGTCGTGCGCAACTACCTCGATTGGCTGCTCTCGATCCCATGGAACAAGAAGAGCAAGGTCAAGAAGGACCTCAAGGCCGCGCAGGACATTCTCGATGCCGATCACTTCGGCCTGGAGAAGGTCAAGGAGCGCATCGTCGAATATCTCGCCGTGCAGCAGCGGGCAAACAAGCTGACCGGGCCGATCCTGTGCCTGGTCGGACCGCCCGGCGTCGGCAAGACCTCGCTCGGCAAGTCGATCGCGAAGGCGACCGGCCGTGACTTCGT
>CAMDDZ010000075.1 GCA_945893145.1 Rhodoplanes serenus
CGGAATGTCGGGCACCGATGGCGAACGCTGCAGCACGCTGACGCAATAGCCGCGCAGCCGCCCGGCGCCGATCAGCTGCATGACGTTGGGGATGCCGGACCAGCCGACTTGAATCTCGCCGGTCAGCAGGCCGTTCACCATCGCTGAGCCGCCGCGATAGGGCACGTGCAATACGTCGATGCCGTTGCGGTCGGCAAAGATCGCCATGGTCAAATGATGAATGGAGCCGGCTCCCGCGGAGCCGTAACTCATCTTGCCCGGCTCCCTCTTGGCGAGCGCAATGAATTCATCGAGCGTGTTCGCGGTCACGCCGGGGTTGATCGACATGATGGTTGGCAGGCCGACCAGCGCCGTCACCGGCGCGAAGTCCTTCACCGGGTCGTAGCCCAGCGCGGGATTCATCGCCGGATTGATGGCGAATGCACCGGTGTCGCCGAGCAGCAGGACGTGGCCGTCCGGAGGCGACTTCGCCACCATGTTGGCGGCCACAACGCCGCCAGCGCCCGGAACGTTCTCGACGATGAAGGGCTTGCCGAAAATAGTGGTGAACTTCTCGGCGATCAGACGCGCGAACACGTCGGGATTGCCGCCCGGCGCGGCTGGCGCGATCAGGCGGACCGGACGTGTCGGCCAGCTCGCGTCCGGCTGGGCCATGGCGGCCTGCGGCAGGCCGATCGCGAGGAGCAGAATAGCTGAAAGCAACCGCATGACAGAGCCTTTCGGTTGGGTCCTACGAGGGGAGACGTTGCGCGCCTCTCAGTGCTTACGCTTCGCCCCAGATCTCGCGCGCCAGTTCGTCCACCAGGCGCAGCTTTTGCTCCTGCGCCTCTGGTGACAGCGGATTGCCGGTGTCGAGGCTGGCGAAGCCGCATTGCGGGCTGACAGCGAGACAATTGAGGTCGAGATGACGCGTTGCCTCTTCGATGCGCTTTTTCATCGCGGCCAAATCTTCCATCACCGGCGTTTTGGTCGAGACGATACCGAGCACCGCGATCTTGTGGCGGGGCAACAGGCGCAGCGGCGTGAACGTGCCGGCGCGCGGCGAGTCGTACTCCAGAAAATAGAATGCGATGTTGAGCGCGTTGAACAGCCGGTCGGCGACTGAATCATAGCTGCCCTCGGAGTGCCAGCTGCCGCCGCGATTGCCCCGGCACAAATGCATGCCGATCCGCATGGCGGGGGGCGCATTTTTGAGAATGCGGTTGGTGACCGCGACGTATTTGTCGATCAACGTGCTCCAATCGTCGCCGCGCGCCTTGAGATAGGCCTGCACTTCAGGATCGCCGAACTTGGCAAAGGCCGTCTCGTCGATCTGGACATACGTGCAGCCGGCGTCGGCCAGCGCCTTGAGCTCATGGCCGAAGGCCTCGACGGTGTCGTCCCAGAACTGGTCGAGATCTTTATACTCCGATTTGAGCACCGCCTGATCGCCGCCACGAAAGTGCAGCGCGCAGGGGCCCGGGATGGTGATTTTCGGCACCAGCTTGGTGTGGGCGGCGATGAATTTGAAGTCCGCCACGTGGATCGGCTTGGTCCAGCGGACGCGGCTCTTGATGACCGCCACCGGCTGCGGCACCCGATGGCCGGTCGCGTCGCCCGGCGCATCGGCGCCGCCGACCGTGTCGATGCTGATGTCGCCAAGCTGGCTATAGAAGAAGCTGTGATAGGAGCGGCGGCGATATTCGCCATCGGTCGCGAATTTCAGGCCGACGCGCTCCTGCAGTGCGACCGCATCCTTGATGGCCTGGTCCTCGGCCTTGGTCAGCGCCGCCTGGTCGATCTCGCCGCGGGAAAACCGAGCCCGCAGGTTCAGCAATGACGGCGGCCGCAACAGGCTGCCGATGTGCTCGGCGCGGAACGGGGGCTTTGTGGTTTGCAGCATTGGGATTCCCTGGTCTCAGCCGGGCGGTCGAACCATGCTTTGGTTTACGTCGCGGGAAAGAAGCGCTCCGCGTTGGTCCATTCCGCAATGTTGTTGTCCAGTACCCATTGCGCCAATTCGTCGTGGCGCACGAACCAGGCGTCGGGAAAGCCGCGGATGTACCGCAGGATGCGGTCGATCTGCGCCGCAATCAGCGGCCGGCCGCCGAAGTGGCAATGCACGGTGATGTTCAGATAGGAGGTCGGCTCATTGCGATAAAGATAGTCGAATGTGTCTTGATACACGTCGTACCAGTCGCGCGGGTTGCCGCGCAGCACCCGATGATCGGCAAAGTCCGAATGCGGCAGCGCCACCACGTTGCGCGACCCGACCTTGACGCAGAACGGCAGGTCGATGTGGTTGTAGTCGCCGTACCAGAGGAAGCCAGCGTCGGCGATCAACTGCTCGGTGCGGTCCGATGACGCCAGCACAGGGCTGAGCCAGCCCTTCGGGGCCACGCCGGAGGTGGCCTTGATGATGTCGGCGGTGCGCTTGATGACGGCGCGCTCCTCCGCCTCGGACATATAGGCGAGGATCGAATCCTGCAGATACGAATGCGCCGCGATCTCGTGGCCGGATTCGATAATCCGCTTGGCGACTCCGTCGTTCAATTCGATGGAATGCGCGTTCGCCGCAAAAGTCGCCGGCACGTTGTGCTCGCCGAGAATTTTCAGCAAGCGCCAGACGCCGACTCGGCCCCCATAGGTGCCCCAGGTCATCGACGCGCGATCGGGCGTGCCGGGCTTGAGCCCCGTGGTTTGCACGCTGAACGGCGGTCCCTTGCCGTCCGACCAGTTCTCCAGCAGGCACGTCACCACCACGGCGACGCGCGCCCCGTTCGGCCATTGGAAGCCGCGCTGCGGTTTGCTCATGACCACAACGCCTTGCTGGCGGTCCGCGAGCCCTCGACCAACGACTTGAATTTCTCCCAAACGATTGACGGATGAACCTCGTTCGAGCCGGCGAACGAGGCGAAGCCACAATCGGCGCCGGCGATGACACGCTCGCGGCCGACCACTTGCGCGAAACGCCCGAGGCGTTGCGCAACCAGATCCGGATGCTCGACCAGAACCGTGGACTGCGTGATGACGCCCGGAATCAGGATCTTGTCGTCCGCCACCTTGGCGCGCTTCCATTCCTCATATTCATGCTCGTGGCGCGGATTGGCGGCCTCGAACGAAAAGCCTTGAGCCTTCACCTTCAGGATGATGTCGATGATGTCCTTGAGCTGCATGTCGTGGATGCGCGGGCCCATGTTGATGCTGTAGCAGGTGTGGAACCGCACCCGATCCGCCGGAATGCCTTCGAGCGCGTGGTTGAGCGCCTCGACGCGCAGTTCAGCCCATTTGCGGCAGTCGGCGGTGCTGAGGTTCGGCTGGGTGATGTAATAAGTGACGAGAAACGGGTCGTCGATCTGCAACAGGAAACCGGCGTCGACGATGGCCCGGTATTCGGTTCGCATCGCCTCCGCGATGGCGAACACGTATTTCTCAGCCGACGGGTAATACTCGTTCGGTGACGTGCATTCGATGTTCGAGGGCGCAATCGCGGGCACGAAGGCCTCGGTCGCGGGCGTGGTCTGCAGCGCCGCCTTGAGCGTGTCGAGATCGGCCTTGAGCTGGGCCTGTCCCTTGTAGGAGATCGGGCCGGCGCAAACCATCAAGGCGCGCCGCCGCCGCGCGCTGACCTGCTCGGCGATCTGCGACTGGTAATATTCCGGGAAGTCGCGCGTCTCCCGCGTGTTGGCGAACGGGCTTGGCCGGTTGCCCTCGCGCTTCTCAAGACCGGCGAGCCGTTGCGACGCATAGGTGATGAAGCTCGGCTTGCCCATCTCGCCGTCGCTGACGATGTTGAGGCCGGCGCTGATCTGCTGCTTCACGCTGTCGGTGACGGCCTTGCGGACGCGATCCGCGTAGGCCTTCTCGTCGACCGGCTTGCCGTCCATCCGGTCGAGCATCATGTCGAACAGGTCGTCCGGACGCGGCAGGCTGCCGACGTGCGTGGTCAAAATGCGATCGGTGCTGCGTTTCATCTGTGTTTTCCGTTCCGGTCGAGTGTCAGTTGGCGCGAAAGCTTGGCGCGCGCTCGATGAATGAATTGTCGTAGGTCTTGGCGACGTCGATCTGGACGTTCTTGAAGGTGGGCTCGAACGCCGCCAGATTTTTGTAAGTGAGGCTCGCGGCCTCGGGGCTGATGCGGCCGTTGGGCGAGACGCGCTGGCGATTGCTCTCGATCATGGCGCGATAGAGCGCGCGATCGTTGGCGTAGTATTCCGGCGGCACCATATCGACAATCTCGTCGGTCGACGCGGTGGCGAGCCAGGCCAGCGCCGCGCTGATGGCGTTGACGAAGGCTTGTGTGGTTTTCGGATAGCGCTCGGCGAACCGCGCATCGACGTAGAACGCCGATGCCGCGAAGGGCGCGCCGTAAAGATAGGCGAGGTCCTTCTCGTTTCTGGTGTCGAGAATGGTCTTGATGGCGCCGTCGCGTTGCAGCAGCGAAATCGCCGGATCGAAGTTGGCGATGGCGTCGAGGCGGCCGGTCTTGATCGCCGCAATCGCGACCGCGCCGCCGCCCACCGTGATGACCGAGACATCGTTGTCGGTCATGCCGGCCTTGGCGAGCAGCATCCGCAGGCCGAAGTGGCTTGCCGAGCCGACGCCGGTGACGCCGATCTTCATGCCCTTGAGGTCGGCCAAGGTGCGGTACGCCGGTGCCTTGTCGTTTTGGATGCCGACCACGAGGCCGAACGAGTTCGCCTGCAGCGCCACCGCTTTGATCGAGAGCCCTTTGGCCGCCATATAAAGCGTGTGTTCGTAGGCGCCGCAGACCACGTCGGCGCTGCCGCCGATCAGGGCTTCCAGCGCCTTGCTGCCGCCCGCAAAGTCGCTGATCTCGACGGTCAGTCCTTCCTTGGCGAAGTAACCGCGCCGCTCCGCGATGGTCAGCGGCAGGTAGGCGACCAGCACCTTGCCGCCGACCGCAAGCTGGATCGACGGCTTTTCAAGCTCGGCCGCAGGTGCTGCCGTGCCGCACAGCAGCAGCGCCATCGCGACCGCCGCCCAGCGAAGACGCCGCATGTGCTCCTCCCATTGTTTTCAAGACTATGGCACCGCTGCCGCGCGAGCCGCAATCGCTCGGGCCGCAACCGCTCGCTGCGTAGCGCATGGATGCTGCCCCCCGATGGCCCACCGGATGAGTCTCGCTTGCGCCGAAAATCTTGCTCCCGGATACTGACCGCAAACAAGGTGCGGGCGCCGCGGCGCCAGGGGAGGGGCCCGATGTTTGTCGAGCAGAGGCTTTATACCTTTGCGCCCGGCAAGGGCGGCGAGTTCGACCGGCTCTATCAGGCCGAAGCGCGTGAAGTGCAGGAGCGCCATCTCGGCGCGCCGATTGGCTACTACTACAGCGAGATCGGCCCGCTCAATCAGGTGATGACGCTGTGGGCCTACGAGACGCTCAACGACCGCGTCGAGCGCCGTGAACGCCTCTTCAAGGATCCGGAGTGGATGGCGTTCCTGGTCAAGGCGCGGGCGCTGGTGGTGACGCAGGAGACGCGCATCCTGAAACCCGCTTCGTTCTTCAACGAGCGGCTGAAGGGCATCGTCGAAGCCGCGAAAGGTCAAGCATCATGAAAAAGCTGTTGCTCGCGCTCGCTCTGGCGGCGTCCGCATTTCCCGCCTACGCGCAATCCGACTTTCCCAACCGCCCAATCAAGATGATCGTGCCGTTCCCGGCCGGCGGCGGCATCGACATCACGGCGCGGATTGCGGCGCAAAAGCTGAGCGAGGTGCTCGGCCAGCAGATCGTGGTGCAGAACCAGGGCGGCGCCGGTGGCGCGCTGGCGACCGACGCGGTGGTGAAGTCCGATCCCGATGGCTACACGCTGCTCTATCATTCGACGACCGGCATCGTACACGCCGCCGTGACGCCGAAGCTGCCCTACGACTACATGCGCGATCTGGCGTCGGTGTCCATTGTGACGCGGTTTGCCCCCGTGATGGTGATATCGCCGACGCTGCCGGCGAAAGACCTCAAAAGCTTCATCGCGCTGCTGAAGGCCAATCCCGGCAAATTCAGCTATGGCTCGTCCGGCACCGGCTCGGCGCTGCATCTCGGCGTTGAGGTGTTCAAGCAGAAGGCCGGCGTCGATATTGTGCACATTCCCTATCGCGGCACGGTCGCGGCGATGCCGGACCTGCTGTCCGGGCGGATCGCCATGATGCTGGATGGCGTGCCGGTGCAGACGCCGAACATCCGGGCCGGCACGGTGCCGGCCGTCGCCGTCACGACGCGGGCGCGCTCGCCGTCGATCCCAGAGGTCCCGACCATGATCGAGTCGGGTCTCGACGTCGAATTGCCGTTCTGGACCGCGATCTACGTGACGAGCCGCACACCGAAGCCGATCGTCGACCGGCTCAATGCGGCGATTGCCAAGGCGATGAAGGACGAAGGCGTGGTCAAGCGTCTCGCCGACGTCGGCACCGAGGCTGTCGGTTCAAGCATCGCCGAAACCGACGCGCTGATGCAGCAGCAGTTCACGCTCTATCGCGGCCTGATCGAGCGCGACAAGTCGCTGTTGAGCGGGCCATAGCGGACGCGGCGGGCTTAAGCAGGTCCCGGCTGCGTCACGCCGAAAGTGGCTTGCGCGGAAAATCGTTGGATCGCAACACGACGGGCCGGTCGGCCTGCATCTGCTCGTCAAAGAACTTCCGCGATGCCCGCTCTTCGATGACCTCGCGCAGCCGCTCAAACTGATCGAGCCGCTGATCCGGTAGCACGTTGCGCTTGTCTTCGAGATCGTCCATCGCGGCGGTGCTGATCGCGCACGGAACGGCCTTGCCCTGATTGAGCATCGTGAAGGCAACGATCATCCGATTGGAGTCGTAGCCCTGCACGTCGCCTCGCTGCAGCGGCATCATGAAGTCCTTGTGCTGGAGGAACTTCACTATGACAGGTTGATCGGCCGATGTCCGATTTAAGTCCGGTGCGCGGACAGTCTGCGTCGAGCGGGCTTTATGCGGGATATCTCAGGGCCGCCAAGCGCCTCAGGTAGCTAAGCGCTTCAGGTAGCTAAGCGCTTTAGGTAGCCAAGCACCATAGGTGGCCAAGCGCTTTATGCCGCCGCCGTGGTGTTGCTGGCGGGGGTCGCTGCCACGACTTTTCCCTTTCCTCCGCAGGTTTTGCAGATAATTCGATTGCCGCGTTCTCTGAGGTGCCCGGTGCCGTAGCACCGCAAACAGCTCGTCTCGATCATCACCGGCGGGCGGTGGTAGTGTGTGGAAAACCGTTTTCCAAATGTCATTTGGATTTTCCTTTTTCGAACGATTGTTGCAACGAATCGTACACTATCGATGCTGCGTTAAGCTCGCAGGGTCGGATTCCATAAGATTTGAGGGATCACGCAATCTCCGCCACACAGCAGGAGCGCATCGTGAAACTTCGCCGCCGCTCCGTCTTGCATTGGGCCGCGGGAGCGGCCGCACTCCTGACGGCCCCGCGCTTCGGCTTCGCGCAAACCTATCCGGCGCGGCTGGTGCGCATCATCGTGCCGGTCCCGCCCGGCGGGGCGCTCGACATCATCGCGCGGCTGATCGGTCAATGGCTGTCGGAGCGGCTGGGGCAGCCGTTCGTCATTGAGAACCGGCCGGGGGCTGCCACCAATATCGGGATCGAGGCGGCCGTCCGCGCGCCCGCCGACGGCTATACGCTTTTGTTGATCCCCGGCTCGGTGACCGTCAATGCAACGCTCTACGACAAGCTCAGCTTCAATTTCATCCGTGACATCGTCCCGGTCGCCATGCTGAGCGGCTTGCCACTTGTCATGGAGGTGAATGTGGCGGTGCCAGCCAAGACGGTTTCCGAGTTCATCGCCTACGCCAAGTCCAATCCGGGCAAGGTGAACTACGCAAGCTCCGGCAACGGAACGCCGCAACATATCGCCGGCGAGCTGTTCAAGATGATGACGGGCGTCGACATGCTGCATGTGCCGTATCGCGGCGGCGCGCCGGCACTGACCGATTTGATGGGTGGGCAGGTGCAGCTGTATTTCAGCCCCTTGCCCGAGTCGATCGAGATCATCAAAGGCGGCAAGGTGCGTGCCCTGGCGGTGACCACCGCGGCGCGCGCGCAGGCTTTGCCGGAGCTGCCAACCGTGGCGGACTCCGTGCCAGGCTTCGAGGCCAGCACCTGGCAAGGCATCGGCGCGCCGAGGAATACGCCGGCCGAAATCGTCGATCGGCTCAACACGGAAATCAACGCCGCGCTCGCCGATCCCACGATCAAGGCGCGCCTTAAGGACCTCGGCAGTGTGCCGGCGCCGATGTCGAGCGCCGGCTTTGCGAAGCTCATCGCCGATGAAACCGAGAAGTGGGGCAAGCTGATCCGTGCCGCCAACATCAAGGCGGAATAGGGCGCCTTCGACCTGCACCTCGCAACCCCGCCGCGCCTTTAGCTGCGGCAATACGTCCCTATAGAGGCCCCCCGCTGGCCGGTTTGGCGGGCTTGCGGCCCCTGGGATGTGCTAGACTCCGGCGATACGGCTCTCCTTACGAAGCGCGGGGGCGCGCTTTTGGAGCTGCAGGATGCCACTTCTGCCGGCGCTATCGGCATCCCATATGCATGCTTCAAAAGATTCAACGAGCGCTGATGGGTCTTGGGACCCGCAGAGAGGAAACCGCATGTTTCGCGATCACAAGTCTCGCACAGGCTTCCGTCCACTCATGATGCTTTTGGCCGCTGCTGCCACGCTCGCGTTCGTCGCGATCGAGGCCACGGCCGCTCCGAGGATGAATGCCGGCAGCCGCGGCAACCGCACCAATGTGGCGCCGCCGCCGACCGCGACCGCGCCCAATGCGGCTCGCCCGATCGAGCGCACGATGACGACGCCGAGCGCTGCCACGCCGGCCGCGCGCCCGGGAACGCCGGCAACGCAGCCCGGCGGGTTCTTTAATCGCACCGGCCTGCTCGGCGGTCTCGCGGCTGGCTTCCTCGGCGCAGGCTTGATCGGGCTTCTGATGGGTAACGGCTTGGCCGGCGGGCTTGCCGGCATCGCGTCATTCATCGGGCTGTTCTTGCAGGTTGGCATCGTCGCGCTGATCGGCATGCTGGTCTGGCGCTGGTGGAAAGGGCGCTCGCAGCCCGCATCGGCTTTCGCTAGCGGTCCCGCCATGCGCGACAATGGCGCTCAGAATGTGGGTGCTCAGAATGCGCAGCCGCAGTCGAGCTTCTTGAGCGGCTTCGGCGGCGTGGCCCCAGCGGCTTCGGCGGCTCCGGCCGGCGATGCGGCGATCGAGATTAAGCCGTCCGACTACGATGCGTTCGAGCGCACGCTCGGCGAAGTGCAGACCGCCTACAGCAACGAGGATCTCGGCGCGCTGCGGTTGCGCGTCACGCCCGAGATGCTTTCGTACTACTCGGAAGAGCTGGCGGCGAACGCGAGCCGTGGCGTCGTCAACAAGCTCAGCGACATCAAGCTGCTGCAGGGCGACCTGGCCGAGGCTTGGCGCGAAGGCATGGACGATTACGCGACCGTCGCGATGCACTATCAGCAGACCGACAAGGTCGTCGATCGCGCCACCGGCCGTCTGATCGAGGGTGGCGACACTCCCGACCAGGGCGTCGAGTACTGGACGTTCCGGCGGCCGCAGGGCGGCGCCTGGATGGTGTCCGCGATCCAGCAGACCAACTGACGCTCTGACGCACAGATATCAACGCACGACGCGATGGCCGGGAGAAATCCCGGCCATTCGTTTATGGCGCGGTCGTGCGAACCATCAGGCGCAGCGCATTGCGGCCGGTCAAAACGAAAGCGCCCCGGAAACCGGAGCGCTTGTAAATTCGTCAGCACCGCGCCGCCATCGGAGTCACCCGATGGGACGATAGTGCAAAAACATCAGCACCGGGATCGTGAGCACGGTGATGCCAGCGGCGGCGTAAATCCAGTATTCGCCCAGCATGACCGGGACGTATTTTCGGAAGTTCATCACGTCACCAGACCAATATGGCCAGCGCGATCGCGAATACCCCCAGCAGAACGCCTGCGGCGAGGGCATAGTTCAATATCGTGTTGGTGGCGGCGTCAGGCTTCACCGTCTTGGCCGGCACAGCAGTCGGCGTCGCTTCGGCCATGACGCCAAACTCCAAAAGGACAGATTGCGATCGATAGGGATGGCGGTTACTTCGCCGGCGTGCCCAGCATCTCAGCGCAGGCTTGCGCCACGGCCGAGTTCGACTCGGTGTTGCCCGGGAACGTCGCCCAGCCGCCCTCTCGGATGTAGGTGCCTTTGTCCCACGCGTAGCTGATGGTCTTCAGCTTGCCCAGGTTTTCGTCGGCGTTCTTGGCTTGGCGGAATTTTTCGACGCAGATCGGCGCCAGCACCGTGACGACGGCCTTCTCCGACTGCAGCTTGGCCATCTCGGCGGCTTTGCCGCCGGTGACCCAGCCGCCGAACATGAAGCCTATGGCCGCAAGCGCGGCGGCACCGCCAAGAACGCCCCAGAATCCCGCTTCCATTTTAGGAGTCAGTTCAAATTTCACGTTTGATCCTTTCGCTCGACATGTTTCGGAGCGAGGCCACGGCCGCCCGCATGGGCTCGAGCTCAGAGAGTTGAATTGAATCCCGAACGCTTTGTGATCACGTCCCATTGGCGATCGCGTTCGATTGCGCTGAGCCTGCGCCTTTGTGTGCGCCGAGTCTGAGCAAAACAGCTCACTTTTGGGGGCGGTCGTTTTGGCTTGCCGTGCGCTGGGGTGGCCGAAGCTACTTCACGCGCGCCGCAATCCACTTGGAAATGAGCGCAAGGGCCGACGGCGCGAAGGTTTCTTCGATTTGGCCGTACTCCCGTATCGCCCCTGTGTCGGCGGTCTGAAACAAGTGATTGAGGCGAGGCAATTCGGAGATTTCGGCGTCCTGGTTGCGGGCCAGAGCTTCCCGAAGCGGGGGCAGATTTTTGCTCGGCGCCACCTGAAGGTCATTCGATCCGGTGATGGCCAGCACGGGAGCTTTCAGCGATCGCAGCGCCGGCATCGGATCGTAGGAGAGGAAGAAACGAAACCAGGTTGTGCTCCATTGCCGGATCATCGCCGCAATGGCTTCGTCTGAAAGGCCGTGAATGTCTCGTGCCCCACGCATTATTTCTTGCGCGCGCCGCGAGCCTTCGCTGGGGCTGGGCGCCGTCATCAGGGCGGCCGTCACCTTTCGCAGCATCGCGGCATTCGATTGCACACGTTCGTCTTGCCAGCCGTCCACTCGGACAAAGCGGCTCGCTTGATCGACGACCATTTCGTCTCCCGGGAGGGCCGGCGCTGCCAGCAACACCACAAAGGCGACCGCGTGTTGGCGGTTGGCGATGAGCGGCGCGATCAGGCCGCCCTCACTATGTCCGATAAGCCCGATCTTCTTGGCGTCGATCTCTGGCCGCGCCGCCAGAAAAGCGAAGCCCGCTTCGGCGTCCGAGGCAAAGTCGAGCGTCGTTGCGCCCGCGTAGAGCCCGGTCGATTTGCCAACGCCGCGCTTGTCGACTCGCAAGACCGCAATTCCCAGGCGCGTCAGATGATCGGAAAGAACCAGGAATCCCTTGTGGCCGAAGATCGTTTCGTCCCGGTCCAGCGGCCCGGAGCCCGCAATCAGCAACACGGCGGGAAACGGCCCGGGGCCCGGCGGCAGCGTCAGCGTGCCCGCCAGCCGAACATGGGCTGCCGGATTTTCGTAAGCGACGTCTTCCTCGCGATATGGATAGGGCTTCACCGGCATTTGCGGCCGTCGCATCGCCGGAGCACTAACGCCTTCGGGCTTGCGGCTCAAGACAAGCGGGAAATTGACGCCGCCCTGCATCCAGACGCCGTTGATGGACTGCTTGTCGGTGGCGAGAACGGCTTCGAAGGCTGCGCGAATGGATGGCAAGTCCATCCTGATGCTCATGCCGCTGCGCCGCACCGAGCCGACCGGAATGCCGGTGGCGCTCTGATCGATGCTGTCCATCACCACTAGGGTCTTGGCGCCGCTTGTATCGATGTGAAACACGAGACGAAGGCGGGCGGCTCCCGCATCGAGCAAGCCATACCAATCGCCGCTCAGCTCCGCCCAAGCCTCCGGCGCGGCGCCGTCCGGGCCCACGCCGGAGAGGTCCAGAGCGAACGTCGAGCCGCTTTGTGTCCAGTTGCCTTTCCAGCGCTTGGCTGTCGCGTCCCATGCGCCGCGGTAGCTCGCATGAATCGAAGGCACGTCCCAGGTCAGGATACCGGCTTCGGCCTTAACCGACGTGAGCGGAATGCCGGCCGCAAACTGATCGGGGCTGGATAGCGTTCCGCTGAGCCGGCCATCGGCCCCGTTGCGCAGGAAAGCCACGATGCGGAGCTTGCCCGCGTTGGGCATCGTCAGGCTGCCCTCCCAGTCGCCAAGAGGTTCTTGCGCCTGGGCCGATGCGGCAATCAACACGTTCAAAAAACCCGCGAACACAACGTGCCAAAATTTCATCGATGGCTCCCAGGCTGTCTCGCGCATCAGCCGTTCGGCATCTTTGCAAGCATAGTCCTCAGCTATCCGCAATCCGATAGCCGATGCCGGGTTCGGTCAGCACGAGCCGCGGGTCATCGGGCTCTTGTTCGATTTTCTGGCGCAATTGGCCGATGTAGACGCGCAGATATTGCGTGTCCTCGGTGTGTGCCGGGCCCCACACCGCGGTGAGAATTTGCCGGTGGGTCACGACGCGGCCGGCGTGGCGGGCGAGGAATGACAGCAACTCGAATTCCTTGGGCGTCAGCTTGATCTCCGTGCCCCCGCGCATGACGCGGTGGCGGACCGCATCGACCTCGATGCCGCCCACCCGCAGCATCGGGATTTCCGATTTGCGCTGCATCCGGTGGCGCAGCGCGGTGCGCATCCGCGCCATCAGCTCGCCGACACTGAACGGCTTGTTGACGTAGTCGTCGGCGCCAAGATCAAGCGCCTCGATCTTCTCGGTTTCGCGCTCGCGGGCCGACAACACGATGATCGGCACATCGGACCATTCGCGGGCGCGGCGGATCACGTCTTTGCCGTCGCCGTCGGGCAGGCCGAGGTCCAGCAAAACCACATCGGGCGAATCCGCCGCGATGCGTTTGAGCGCTTCGGCGACCGTGCCGGCGCTCGTCATCTCGTAGTCGTTGGCCTCCAAGGCCGGCTTGAGAAAGCGCAGAATCGCCGCCTCGTCGTCCACCACCAGCGCGCGGGTTTTGGCGGTCATGACGGCATCCTTCGCGCAAACCACATGGTGAACCGCGTGCCGCGCCCGTTGGCCGCCGGGCTTGCGGCGGCGATCGATCCGCCATGCGCCTCGATGATGCCTTTGGCAATAGCGAGGCCAAGCCCGGTGCCTTCGCCGCCGTCCGCGCTGGTGGTGCTTGTAATGCCCGGCGCAGAGCCTTTGACGAACTTATCGAAAATATGTGGCAACGCCTCGGGCGCGATGCCGGGGCCATCGTCGCTGACCTGCAGCGCCACCCGGTCTGCCGCAACATCCGCCGTCACCGTCACCCGCGTCTCCGCCGGCGTGTGCGCGACCGCGTTTCCGACGATGTTGCCAATGGCCTGTTCGGCGAGCGTCGCGTCGGCGCGAACGAGCGGCAGATCGGCCGGCAGCGCGACCTCGAAGTGTTGTGGTGCGCCCCGCCGCTTCGCCGCGCTGATGACGCGATCGACGATCTCGCGCAGATCAATCCAGTCGAGCCGCAGCTCCAGGGCGCCGGCGTCGATCCGCGTAATGGCCAGGAGATTGCGCACCATGCCGTCGAGCCCTTCGGCCTCGGTCTTGATCTGGCCGAGCAGGTCCTGCGCGGCCGTGCGGTCGAGCTTGTCGCCATAGTCGATCAGGCTCGTCGCGGCGCCCAGGATCGAGGACAGCGGCGTGCGGAAATCATGGGAAATCGAGGCCAGCAGCGTGTTGCGCACATGCTCGGTTTCGGTCGCGGTGCGGGCGCTCACCATTTCGCGGGCCAGCAAGGCGCGATCGAGCGCCGCCGCGGTCTGCTCCGACAGCGTATCGAGTAGCGCGCGTGCTTCGGAATCGAGCGGCGGCGCGCCCTTCTGTTTGGCGACGCCGACCACGCCCAGCGTCTTCTCGCCGATGCGCAGCGGCACGAAATACCACGGCAGGATCGGCAAGGTGGCGGTGTCGGCGCCCGCCGGCTCGACATGGCTATAGGCCCAGCGCGCCGCCGTCATGGCGGCGGCGTCGAGCGCGTCTTCGGGCGGCCACGCTGCGGTGAGATCGAGATCGTCACCGCGCGCCAGCATCACCACCACGGCGCCGCCGAGGCTGGCATGCATTTCGCTCGCCGCGGCCTCGGCCACGGCATCGAGCGACGCCAGCCCGGACAGCCTGCGGGTGAATTCATAGAGCCGCCGCGTCGCCCGCATGCGGCTTGCAGAAATCTGCGCCTGCTGGCGCACCCGGCCGGCCAGCGCCGAGGTGACGACCGCAACGACCAGAAAGGTCACCAGCGCCAGGAGTTCGTAGGGTTCCGCAACTGTGAAAGTGTAGAGCGGCGCGATGAAGAAGAAATTGAACGTCAGGAATGACAGCACAGATGCATAGATCGCAGGCCAGACGCCGAAGCTCACGGCGGTGAGCAGCACCGCCAGGAGAAACACCACCGACAGGTTCGGCACGGTGGTCAGCTCGGTCAGCAGCTTGCCGATGGCGACCGCCGCTCCAACCGCGAGTGTGGCATAGAGAAACTCCAGCGGCTTGACGGGCCAGTTGGGGGCCTGGAACGGCCTGCGCACTGGCGCGGCGTCTGTCTCGCGCGTCACCAGGTGGATGGCGATGTCGGGGGTCCGCCGCACCAGCTCGTGGGGCAGGGACCGGCGCAGCAACTCGTTGACGAATCCGCCGCGGGCGCGCCCGACCACGATCTGGGTAACGTTCTCGAATTTGGCAAAGCGCAGCAGTTCGGCCGGGATGTCGCTGCCCACCAGCGTCTGCGTCTCGGCGCCGAGGCTTTCGGCAAGTTTCATCGCCTCGTCGAGGCGCTGACGGGCCTTGTCATCGAGGCTCGCCCCTGGCCGCTCGACCGTCACAGCGAGCCAGGGCGCGTCCATCAGGCTGGCGAGGCGCTTTGCGGCGCGCACCACCGTCGGCGAGATCGGGTCGGGGCCGATGCAGGCGAGGATGCGCTCGCCAGCCGCCCACGGGCCCTCGATCGCCTGCGCCTGCATGCGTTCGATCAGATCGGCGTCGATCCGCTCGGCGGCGCGGCGCAGCGCGAGCTCGCGGAGCGCGGTCAGGCTTTGCGGGCGGAAGAAATTCTCCACCGCGCGGGCGGCGGTGTCCTGGACATAGATCTTGCCCTCGGCGAGGCGCTTGAGCAGTTCGTCGGGCGGGAAATCGACCAGCACGATCTCGCCGGCCTTGTCGAACACCGTGTCGGGCACGGTCTCGCGGACCCGCACCTTGGTGATTTTCTGCACCACGTCATTGAGGCTTTCGAGGTGCTGGATGTTCAGCGTGGTCCACACGTCGATGCCGGCGTTCAGCAGTTCGTCAACGTCGTGCCAGCGCTTGGGATGTCGGCTGCCCGGCACATTGGTGTGGGCATATTCATCGACCAGCAGCAGGCTCGGGCGTCGCGCCAGCGCGGCGTCGAGATCGAACTCCTTCATCACCTGGTTGCGGTAAACGATCGGCTTGCTAGGCAGGGTCTCGAAGCCGGTGGTCAGCTGCTCGGTTTCGGCGCGGCCGTGCGTCTCGACCAGGCCCGCCACGACATCGCGCCCGCCGGCCTTCTCGCTGCGCGCAGCAGACAGCATCGCGTAGGTCTTGCCGACGCCGGGAGCGGCGCCGAGGAAAATCTTCAGATGGCCGCGCGCCTCCTTGTTGGCGCGGGCCAGCAGTGCATCGGGCGAAGCGCGTTGAACCTGTTCGCCGGTCATCTCAGCAGTTTACGACCCCAGTCTGTCGAGCGCGAGATTGAGTTCCAGCACATTGACGCGAGGTTCGCCGAGCAGGCCGAATAGGCGGCCTTTGACCTGGCTCTCGACCAGCGCGAGCACGCGCTCCTCGGGGAGGCCGCGCGCCTTGGCGACGCGGGGCACCTGGAAGCGCGCCGCTTCCGGCGAAATCTCCGGGTCGAGGCCGCTGGCAGAGGTCGTCACCAGATCGACCGGCACAGGTTGCGTGGGGTTTTCGGCCTTGAGCTTGCTGACGTCGCCGTTGAGCCGCTCGGCCAGCGCCTTGCTGGTAGGGCCGAGGTTCGAGCCGCCAGAGTTCGCGGCGTTATAGGGCGCTTCCACAGCCTTGCTGGAATCCTTCGGGTCGGGCGCCGTCGTTGCCGACAGCCGGCCGCGGAAATACTTGTCGCCGGTGAACGCCTGGCCGATCAGCGCCGAGCCAATCACCTGGCCGTTGCGCTCGATCAGGCTGCCGCTGGCCTGACGGGGAAACGCCACACTGGCGATGGCCGTGATGGCGAGCGGATAGGCGAGGCCGGTGATGACAGTGAGAGCGAGCAGAATGACCAGTGCGGGCCGGATTTCTTTCAACATGATGTCCTCCTCACGCCAGATGCAGCGCGGCGACCACGAGATCGATGAGCTTGATGCCGATGAACGGCAGCACGAGGCCGCCGGCGCCGTAAACCAGCAGGTTCCGGCGCAGCAAGGCTGCGGCTCCGATCGGGCGGTATTTCACGCCCTTCAGCGCCAGGGGAATCAGCGCAATGATGATCAGCGCATTGAAGATGATCGCCGACAGGATCGCGCTTTGCGGGGTCGAAAGCCCCATGACGTTGAGCACCTGGAGCTGCGGATAAAAGGCCACGAACATCGCCGGGATGATGGCGAAATACTTGGCCACGTCGTTGGCGATGGAGAATGTGGTCAGCGCGCCGCGCGTCATCAGCAGTTGCTTGCCGATCTCAACCACCTCGATGAGCTTGGTCGGGCTGGAGTCGAGGTCCACCATGTTGCCGGCCTCGCGCGCGGCTTGCGTTCCGCTCTGCATGGCGACACCGACGTCGGCCTGCGCCAGCGCCGGCGCGTCGTTGGTGCCGTCGCCGCACATGGCGATCAGCCGGCCCTGGGCCTGCTCGTCACGGATATAGCGCAGCTTGTCCTCGGGCGTGGCCTCGGCGATGAAGTCATCGACGCCGGCCTCTGACGCGATGGTGGCGGCAGTGACCGGATTGTCGCCGGTGATCATCACGGTCTTGATGCCCATTCGGCGGAGCTCAGCGAAACGCTCCTTCACGTCGGGCTTCACCACATCCTTGAGATGGATGACGCCGAGGATGCGGCCGCCGTCGGCAAGCGCCAGGGGGGTGCCGCCGGAGCGCGCGATCCTGTCAACGGTGGCGCGGAATCCCGGAGGCTCGGGCGTCGCTGCACCAGCCTGTTCGCGCGTGAACCGGAGCACGGAATCGATGGCGCCTTTGCGTAGCTTCCGGCTGCCGATATCGACGCCGGACAGCCGCGTCATCGCCGAAAACTCGATGAACGCCGCGCCCGCGGGCGCTGGCTGACGCTGCACGCCATATTTTTCCTGGACCAGCGTGATGATAGAGCGGCCCTCGGCGGTTTCGTCGGCATCGCTCGCGAGCAATGCGGCTTCGGCCGCCTCGCGCTCGCTGACGCCAGACACTGGGACGATTTCGGTCGCCAGGCGATTGCCAAACGTCACGGTGCCTGTCTTGTCGAGCAGGAGCGTATCGACGTCGCCTGCCGCTTCAACCGCGCGGCCCGACATTGCCAGCACGTTGAAACGCACCAGGCGGTCCATGCCGGCAATACCGATGGCCGACAGCAGCGCGCCGATTGTGGTCGGGATCAGGGTGACGAAGAGCGCCACCAGCACTACCACCGAGATGGTGCCGCCCGCATAGGCGGCGTAGCTCGGGATGGTCGCGGTCGCGAACACAAAAATGATGGTGAGCCCGACCAGCAGGATGTTGAGCGCGATTTCGTTCGGCGTCTTCTGCCGCTCGGCGCCCTCGACCAGCTTGATCATGCGATCGAGGAACGAGGTGCCGGGCGACGACATGATGCGGACGATAATGCGGTCGGAGATCACCGTGGTGCCGCCGGTCACCGCCGAGCGGTCGCCGCCGGATTCGCGGATCACTGGCGCCGATTCGCCGGTGATCGCGGCCTCGTTGACGGAGGCGATGCCTTCGATCACCTCGCCATCGCCCGGAATGATATCGCCGGGTTCGCAGACCACGAGATCGCCGGCCTGCAAATCGTCGGCCAGCACGCCTTCATAGACCTCGGTGTTGCCGGGCATCACCATGCGCTTGGCGCGGGTCTCGGTGCGGGTCTTGCGCAACGTGTCGGCCTGCGCCTTGCCGCGCCCTTCCGCCACGGCCTCGGCGAAATTCGCAAACAGCACGGTGAACCACAGCCAGATCACGATCTGAAGCTCGAACGCCACGCTGGCGCTGCCGTTGACGATATCCCGCACCAGCAGAACGGTGGTGAGTGCGGTGACGATCTCGAGCACGAACATCACCGGGTTCTTCATCAAGGTGCGGGGATTGAGCTTGGCAAACGCCTGGCCAATCGCCGGCGCCACGATGGCCAGGTCCAGCAGGGTGTTCGCGGGGGTGCGCTTGCGCAGCTTCGAGGTTTCCATGGGAGGCGCTCCGAAGGTCAGAACAATGTGCCGGCCTGCATCGCCAAATGTTCGGCGATGGGTCCGAGCGCGAGTGCCGGGAGGAAGGTGAGGCCGCCGACGATCAGGATGACGCCGACCAGGAGGCCGACGAACAAGCCGCCGGTGGTGGGGAAGGTGCCGCCCGATGCGGCGACGGTCTTCTTTTGCGCGAGCGCGCCCGCAATCGCCATGGCCGGAACGATCATCCAGAAACGGCCGACCAGCATCGCCATGGCGCCGGTGAAATTGTAGTACGGCGTGTTGCCGGTCAGCCCCGCGAACGCCGAGCCGTTGTTGGCGGTCTGCGACGTGTAGGCGTAGAGCACCTCGGAGAAGCCGTGCGGCCCGGCGTTGGCCATCGATGCCACGGCGGGCGGATAGACCACCGCAACCGCCGACCAGCCGAGATACATCAGCGGCAGGATCAAAATGGCGAGCATCGCCATCTTGACCTCTTTGGCTTCGATCTTCTTGCCGACATATTCCGGCGTGCGCCCGACCATGAGGCCTGCGACGAACACCGTCACCACGACGAACAGCAGCATGCCGTAGAGACCGGCGCCGACGCCGCCGACGATGATCTCGCCGAGCTGCATGTTGATCATCGGGATCATGCCGCCGAGCGCGGTGAACGAATCGTGCATGGCATTGACGGCGCCGCAGGAGGCCGCGGTGGTGATCACCGCGAACAGGGCGGACGCGACGATGCCGAAGCGGACCTCCTTGCCCTCCATATTGCCGCCGGTGAGCCCGAGCGCATGGAGCGTCGAGGTGCCGCTGGCCTCGGCCCAATAGGTGACGGCCACGCCGGCCAGGAACAGCACGCCCATGGCGGCGAGCAGCGCCCAGCCCTGGCGCTGATTACCGACCATGCGGCCGAACACGTTGGTCAATGCCGCCCCAATGGCAAAGATCGAGATGATCTGCAGGAAGTTCGAAAACGCCGTCGGGTTCTCGAACGGATGGGCGGCGTTGGCATTGAAGAAGCCGCCGCCATTGGTCCCGAGCATCTTGATGGCCACTTGCGAGGCAACCGGACCGACCGCGATGGTTTGCTTGGCGCCTTCGAGCGTGGTCGCATCGACATAGGCGCCGAGCGTCTGCGGCATGCCGAGCCACACCAGGAGCAGCGCGTAGGGAATGCAGATCGGCAGCAATACATAGAGCGTGCAACGGGTCACATCGACCCAGAAGTTTCCGATGGTGTTGGCCGAGGCCCGCGCAAAGCCGCGGATCAGCGCCACCGCAAGCACAATGCCGGTCGCGGCCGAGAGGAAGTTCTGGTGGGTGAGGCCCAGCATCTGCACGAGATACGACATCGTGCTTTCGCCGCCGTAGTTCTGCCAGTTGGTGTTGGTGATGAAGCTCGCCGCCGTGTTGAAGGCGAGATCGGGCGCGACGGCGGATTGCCCGGCGGGATTGAACGGCAGCACCGCTTGCAGGCGTAGCAGCGCGTAGAGCACGACAAAGCCGCCCACGTGAAACAGCAGCATTGCTACCGTGTAGGTGAGCCAATGTTGCTGGCGCGCTTCGTCGATCCCGGCGGTGCGGTAGAGCAGCGCTTCGACGGGGCGCAGCACCGGCGTGAGCCAAGTGCGCTCGCCGTTGAAAACGCGCGTCATGTAGGCGCCGAGCACCGGCGTGATCGCCACGATAATCGCGCAAAACAGGACGATTTGAAGCCAGCCAATCGCGGTCATAGAATGCCCCTTAGAAGCGCTCGGGCCGAAGCAGCGCGTAGGTGAGGTAGATCAGCAGCGCCGCGGTCACGAAGCCGGCGAGCGAATAGTCGAGCGTCATGGTGTGTCCTCCTCAGAGCCGGTCGCAGGCGACCGCGTAGCCGATCGAGAGGACGAAGAACGCGATGCCGGCCAGCAGCAAACCAAGATCGAGCATGGGTTCGCTCCCTTTCTGTGAGTTGGAGCGACCACGCAAATAGGCGTCGCCGCATAAGGAAGCGATGTGAAAGAGGGCTTGCCGATATCAAGATGAAATAAAGATGCCAAAGCCGGGCAGGGCGGGCGGCTTACTCGCTGACGAGGAGCCGGTCGTAATAGTGCTTCACGCGGCCATAACACTCGCACGCCGATTTGCGCAAACCCTCGACATCGGCAACGTGCATCTGGCCGCGGCGAGGGACGATCAAGCCTTTTTCCTGAAGCGGCTTGACGACCAGCGTGACGCTGGTCCGGCGCACGCCGAGCATCTGCGCCAGGAACTCATGCGTGATCGGAAATTGATCGGCACCGGAGAGGTCGCGCAAATGAAGCAGCCAGCGGCACATGCGCGCCTCCACGCTGTGCTTGGCATTGCAGGCCGCCGATTGCTGAGCCTGAGCTAAAATAACCTGCTCGTGCCGGATGAGCTGCGTTCGAAACGCCTTGTTCTTGTCGGCGAGGGCTTCGACGCGGGCAGCGTCCACCACCGAGCCATTCCCGGGCAACTGCACGATGGCTTTGTAGAGTGACATCCTGCCGTTGAGCGCCGCCGATGCGCCGACGACGCCATCGCGGCCGACCATGGCGGCTTCGATGAACACGCCGTCGCTCAACCCGACAACGAGAGAAATCACCCCGGAATGAGGGAAGTAAATCTGCCGCACCTCTTGGCCGGGCTCGAACACCACCAAGCCTTGCGCAAGCTGGACGGGTTTCAGGTGTGGCCGCAGCGCCTGGAAGTCTTCGCGGGCGAGCGACGCGAGCAAGCGGTTTGGGACGGGCGGACTGTTGCTCATGATCGCGCTGCTACTGAGTCTGCGAGAATCCGATCGACGACGGGGTTCGAGAAAACGGGCTTTCCGTGGAACGGGCGGCCTATCTGAATTTCACGACAACGCTTTCAGCGTGTTCGCACTCCGGGCATTCGAAGATCCGCCGGTCGTGATCGGGTTTGTCCGGCTCGATCCGGGCAAGCCACAATTTCGTGCCGCACTTCGGACAGGGCGGCCGTTCAACCAGACCGGAAGACGGAGCAGAGGGCTTAAACAGGTCCATTGTCGTTCGCGCTCTCACGTCCGCTCCGGCCGGGCATAGAGGAGGCCGGCCAGAGCGAGGCCGCAGAATCGTGCGTGCTTTAAGTTTAGTCAGGGGGTGGGGGCCTGTATGTCCGTTATCCGACACAACGAAGGCCGATTCACGGGGAAATTCAAAGCCTTCCGCGGTCCGATGTGTCAGATGACACGTCCAACCGCGGGCCGGTCCGTAGGGGTCACGTCATTGTTGAGAGAGCGGCAGATTGCGCGCGCTGCCCACGCCGCCAGGGCAGGGGGCGCTAGGTGCTTCCGTTCAGCGCGGCGCGCGTTTGCCGAGGATCCGCTGCAGCGTCCGCCGGTGCATGCTGAGCCGGCGTGCAGTCTCGGAGACATTCCGCTCGCATAAATCGTAGATGCGCTGAATGTGCTCCCACCGCACGCGGTCTGCCGACATGGGCTTTTCCGGTGGCACGGCCTTGCGGCCCTCCGGCGTCAGCAGAGCGGCAACAACGTCTTCCGCATCAACGGGTTTGGCCAGATAGTCGACCGCGCCGCTTTTCACGGCGCTGACCGCGGTTGCGATGTTGCCGTAGCCGGTAAGGATGATGGCGCGGCATTCAGGACGGCGCTTTTTCAGCGCGGAGATAACCTCCATGCCATTGCCGTCGCCGAGACGCATATCGACGACGGCAAAATCCGGCGGAGCTTGCTTGACCTGAGACAGGGCATCGCTCACGGACTCGGCCGTCGCGACCTCAAATCCCCTCGATTTCATCGCCTGCGCGAGACGCAGCAGCAGCGGCTTGTCGTCGTCAACGATGAGCAGCGATCCCATCGAGGGATGAATCTCGGGGCTCGATGCTGTCATCGTCTCACCTATGACAAACCAAGGGATGCAACGAACGGATGCGAATGAAGGATATTCGCCGATGGTCCGCGAAATTGGTTGCTGGCGCTGAAGGTTACAAGGCGTCAAACCGTCACAGTGGCCTACCGAACATCCATGCAGCACGAGCGGCGCAAAATTTGCCACTTAGGCGGGCCGCCGCCTTAGCCCGCGCAGTTCCGGCCGGTTCGCTTTATCGGAACGAGAAGAGACGACCGAAACGAAAGGGCGGCCCTTTGCGGCCGCCCTTTGGCATCTCGGAGTCCAGCCTCGCGCGCTTAGTGAGATGGTTTGTGCTTTGGCTTTTCGCCGATTTTTTCTTTGGCTTGGACCACGTCACCGAGACGATTGGCTTCGTCCTCGCGCTGGCCCTCGTCGGTCGCGGTCATGCCTTCGTTGCTGGCCGTCAATCGCTGCCGCTCGTCCTGCTCCCAGGTGTTGAGTGCCTTCTTTTTCTCGTCGTGCGTCAACGCCGCATCCCGGGCAACGTCCTTCGGCTTATCGAAGTTCGCCTCGGGGTTGGTGATCTTGTTTTTCCGTTGCTCCGGCATCGTTTCCTCCTTGGCGCGTTATTAGGACGCGCGTGGCGCGTGATCAGAACGCGCTTTTGTGCGTTCGGTTGCCGTGGCCAAAGTCAAAGCGATCGGGCCGGTAGAGCAGGGAGGGGAAACGAATGAAAGCACGATGAGTTCCGCTCGGTATCGTGAGGGGCGGTGCGCAATCTCCGCTCCGGATCGACGCACGGTGCTCTTCCAATCGTCAGCAATCCCGGCGCGATTCCACCGATGCCTCCAATTTTACGGATTTCGCTTATCGCATTTTTAACTTTCTTTTATACGGTCGCGCCGTCCTGATGAGATGCGGCCGCCGACGGGGGACAGCCGCTTCAACCAGCATCGAAGGAATGCCCATGATTGCCGCCAAAGACGATGACTTGTCCAAGCTGTTGGCCGATCAAGGCAACGTCGGTGCGAAAAGCCTGCGGGAGAACGTCGAGCGGCATACGACGACGCTCGCCAACCTGGCTGACAATCTCCGCAAGCTCGGGATCGAAAGCTGCGAGATCGACGAGCATGTCACCGGCATCTTCGACGAATACCGGCGCGAGCTGTCTCGCAACATTCAAAGAATCTGCTCTGACGAAAAGCGAAATCCGGCGAACTGATTGCCGATCACGCGACCCCAATTGACGCTCTGACGGGAGATTTCGATGGAATGCAGGATTTCGAGCGAGGAAACCGCGCGCATGGCCGCGCTCCATCGCTACAACATTCTCGATACGGCTCCGGAAGAGTCATTCGACCGCATCACGCGTCTGGCCAAGACCGTGCTGCAGACCCCGATGGTGATGGTGTCGCTGGTCGATGCCGACCGTCAGTGGTTCAAGTCACGGCAAGGCACTGACGTTACCGAGACGGCCCGCTCCATCTCATTCTGCACGCACACGATCCAGACCGACGAGCCGCTGATCGTGCCCGACGCGCTGGAAAACCCGAAATTCTGCAACAGCCCGCTGGTGCTGGGCCCGCCCCACGTCCGTTTCTACATCGGCGTGCCGCTGATCATGCACGACGGTTGCCGGATCGGCGCCTTGTGCGCAGTCGACACCAAGCCGCGCGAGCTGTCGCCGGAGCATATCGCGGTGCTGCGCGATCTGGCGCGTCTGGTCGTGGACGAAATCGAGCTTCGCCAGATCGCGACGACCGACAGTCTGACCGGTGTGCTGACGCGGCGCGGCTTCGACATCGAGATCAACCGCGAGTTCAAGCGCGCCGAACGGCACAGCCACGATCTCAGCTTGATCGCGGTGGACATCGATCATTTCAAGAAGGTGAACGATACCTACGGTCATCCAGCCGGGGACCTGGTGTTGAAAGCGGTGGCCGCTCAGATCAAGCAGATGGTCCGGGGCGAGGATTTCGTGGCACGTCTGGGCGGCGAGGAGTTTGTCGTCGCGCTGCCGGAGACCAACGCCGATCAGGCCATGGTGGTGGCTGAGAAAATCCGCGAAGCCATTGCGGGCGCCACGGTGCAGGTGCATTCGGTATCGATTGCCGTGACGTCGAGCTTCGGGATCGCCTGCGGCAACGACCAGGATGAAGACTGGAACATGATCCTCAAGAAGGCCGACACCGCGCTCTACGACGCGAAAAAGACCGGCCGCAACAAGTGCGTGCGCGCTGGCGAGCAGCCCGAAGCCCGGCTGGTGGCGTAGCTTTAGGCGGCGCTTTAAGGGGCGCCGGGCTCACTTGCGCAAAACGCAGCGGACGCCGCCGCTGGGGTCCGCCACGTCGCCGCTGTATCGCGGGATCAAGTGCATGTGGACGTGCATGCGGTTTTGACCCGCAGCTTTGCCGACATTGACGCCGATATTGAAGCCATCGGGCGAATGGCGCTCCACAATCATGTCCCGGGCGGTTCGCAGCAATTCGCCGATGGCGGCTTGTTCTTGCACCGTCATGTCGAAGTAGTCGGCCACGTGGCGTCTGGGAACGATGAGCGTATGACCGCGGCTGAGGCTGTTGCTATCGAGTCGCGCATACGCAAGGGCGTTGTCGGTCAGCACCTCTGCCGGTGTACAGAGCTCGCACATCGCAATCCTCCCGCTTGATCGGAAAACGCTATTTCGGGTCACCCGGCGGCGCCACCTGGAAGGCGAATGTGCCGTCGCGGTCGATGGCCTTTTGCACCAGGCCCGAGGCTTTGGCCTCTTCGACAAATTCGCTCACATAGGCAAGCCATCCGGCGTGGCCCTTGGGAACGACCACCCGGTTGAGGTTCGCCCCGTAATAGCCGGCCAGCACCCGCGAACCGGGCAGAGTTTTGGAAAACTTGAGCAGCAACTGGCGGGTCGATGCGAAGACGTCGGCGCGTCCCGCGCGCAGCAATTCGAACGTGGCTTGCTCGTCGTCCGCCAGAACGATTTCGGCCTGTTTGATGATGCCGGTCAAAGTCATGGTCGAGGCGTGACCGCGCACGGCTGCGATGCGAACCCCGGGCTTGTCGGCATCGGCGATGCGGCCAACGGGTGAGCCTGCCGGCAGCAGCATGGTGTATTCGGACTGGATGAACGGCGGTGAGAAGTCGCCGGCGCTGGCGGCGCGTTCGTCGAATGGCAGAAACACAACGTCGCACGCACCGCTCTTGAGGCACTGCACGACATCGAGCGGTGTGCGGTGTTCCAGCAGCACCACTGGGACCCCGATGCGCGCTGCAAGGGCGCGAGCGATATCGACGCGCACGCTCTTGAGCTCACCGGTCGCCGCGTCTTTGGTGAACTGCGTTGAAAACAGCCCGACCCGGAGCTTGCCGGCCTGGATGAGGCCGGCGACTCGCGGATCGGATGTCTGCTGTGCGCGTGCTGCGCTGGGCCAGGCGAATGCCAAAGCCAGGGCCGCTGTGCCGGCAAGACCGATCAATTCCCGCCGCGTCATGCCTGCTCCCTCGGGTTCCTGGAGCGGCATCCTATCGGCTCAAACCACTGTCTTGGTAGGGGCGATCAATCCACAAAGTCCCATCGCGGCAGATGCCAATACCCTGAATTTACTTCCGCTTTCAGGCGCATAGCCGACATGGCGGGACCTGCTGCTGGCCTTGTCTCGGTAGCGAATGACCATATGCGACATCAGCTTCACCGGTGTCGCGCAATCCCTCGTAAATCGACCGACGATGCCAACCTCGCTTCTGTTGCGTGCTGACGAAGTGATTGAATGACAAAAACGTAATGTCGGCGCGGAGCGGATAGCCTGAACTTTTCGTTCGGCGGTTCCGTCTAACAAGCATAGAGCCGATGGTCGGCTCTCAACCTGGGAGCCCCACCATGTTCACCTCATCCGTCGCTCGCTTCACTCTTGCGGCACTTGTCGCAACGCTCGCCGTCGGCACCGTCTCAAGCTCTGCCTCCGCCGCGTTCAAGGGATTTTCCTTGCCGCAACAGACGATCCGCAACTCCTCATTCAGTACGCCGGCATCCACTGCCGCTTGGACGAAACTGCATACCGTCGCGCCGTCGCGGTTCAACGCCCCGCTTCGCACCGCGACCATCACCAAGCAGCCCATCCGTACCACCACTTTCACCGGCCCGGCGGCCGGCCCTCCCGGAGCGCAGTTCGGTAAGCTGCCGATCACCAACAAGTCCTTCATCGACCCGACGCGAAATTCGCTCAACGCAAAGCAGACCAAGAACTCGGTGCAGACGACCAACGCGGTGCCGTCGACCAACGCGGTGCAGGGCAAGAATTGCTCGCAGGCCGTAATACGCGCCGGTCTCTGCCAAGGCCGCTAAAGCGTAATGCATTTAGTTTGGTGCATATCCTGAGTTTTTGAAATAGTTGGCGCATTCGTCGCTGGTGAAAGCGCCGAGAAGCTCGCCGATGGCGGCGCAGACGGTTTCGACCGTTCGGGCGGCGGCTTTGCGCAGCAGATGC
>CAMDDZ010000076.1 GCA_945893145.1 Rhodoplanes serenus
CAAGACCTTGCTCCGCAAGGCCGCAGAACGAACCGTCGAAGCCACATGGAAACGCATCGGTGCCTTGCTCCGCACCTTCTCGCCTCAGGAGTGCTCCAACTACTTCAGAAACGCCGGATACGCTTCAAAATAGATGGATCAGACTCTAGTACCGCGTTTGCGGCCGGCATTCGCGTCCCGGCGGCTGAATTGCAGGCACGGTTCCCTTTCATAAGGCCGCGCGGGAACCCTTAGGGGCCGGCCGGCGTTTTATCGCCGAACGGGCATTCACATCAGTAGATCCCGTTGAGCGAGGCAGGCAGCCAATGCCTTCGGCACGAGCATTCACATCGGTCGATCCCATTGAGCGAGGAAGGCAGCCAATGCCTTCTGCGAGCCGTCATATGTTGGCCTTCGAGAGCCGGATCCCCCCGTGGCGTGTGCAGGCGGACCGCAGGTTTGCGGATATGCACGCGTTCGCGCGGTGCAATCCGGTCACGGCTGCGGGAACAGTGTTCGTCGGCGTCTTTGTGGCGACGCTCATTATTGCCGAGCTGATCGGTTGGCTCGGGGGCCCCGCGCCATCGCGGGCGCGGTCGTTGGCGGAAACCAACGGTATCGCGCCGCGAGCCGCGGTGGCGATGGTGGCGCCGGCCCGTTCCGATCGCGCCAAATGCCAGGAGCAGACGTGGCCCGATTTGCCGCGTTCCTGCCTGACCCGCCCGGCAGCAAGCGCGTCGAGCGTGCGCGTGATCCCCATCGACGGCACGGCCTCGTCCGAAACCGCCGCCGCAACGCCGCCGCCCACCTGGGGCGTGCCGAACCTTGTGAGCGCGAACGCGTCGCCGCGCGCCGCCGCAGTACTGACGGAGGCGCGTGAGGCGGCCCCGAAGCCCGTTACTGGCACGGCATCGGCCAATCAGGAGATCGACGACCGGATCGTCCGAGTCCTGGACGTGCCCTCGCAAGATGATCCGGCGCAGCGGCGGCGCGTGATTATCCGCGTCGATCGCCACACGATTTTCTAACTTCGCTCCATCGTCACCACGCGATTGCGCTCGATGGCGAGCGAAAGCCGGCCGCCTTTGAGCGCCAGCGCGCTCTCGCCAAACAACTCGCGCCGCCAGCCCTTGAGGGCGGGCACATCGGCGTGATCGTCGCCCGCAATGCGGTCGAGATCGTCGACGGTCGCGATCACCTTGGCGGCGACGCCGTGCCGCTCCGCCGTCATGCGCAACAGCACCTTGAGCAATTCGACCGTGGCCGCGCCGTTCATCGTGGGCTTCTGACGGTCGAGCCGCGGCAGGGTCTTGGGATCGCGTGCGAGGCCGCGTTGGACGGCTTCCAGGATGCCTTCGCCCCATTTCGAACGCTCGAAGCCCTTGGGCAGCGAGCGCAGGCTCGCAAGCTGCGCGGGCGTCGTCGGTGTCTGTATCGCAATGTCGCCAATCGCATCGTCCTTGAGCACGCGCGAGCGCGGCACGTCGCGCGTCTGCGCTTCGCGCTCGCGCCAGGCCGCCACTTCAATAAGCACCGCCAGCTCCTTGGCTTTGCGCACCCGGGTCTTGAGCCGCATCCACGCGAGCTCCGGCTCGGCCCGGTAGGTGTCGGGCGAGGTGAGCACCTCCATCTCGTCTTCCATCCAATGCGCGCGGCCACGCCGGCCAAGGTCCGCGACAAGCGCGGTGTAGACGTCGCGCAGGTGCGTCACATCGGAGATCGCATACGTGACTTGTGCCGTCGACAGCGGCCGGCGGCTCCAATCGGTGAAGCGGTTCGACTTGTCGAGCAGGTCGCCGGTGATGCGCTGCACCAGCTGGTCGTAGGAGATCGAATCGCCGTGTCCCAGCACCATGGCGGCGACCTGGGTGTCGAACAGCGGATGCGGGATGATTTGCGCCCGGTGCCAGCAGATTTCGATGTCCTGGCGGGCGGCGTGGAACACCTTCAGTACGCGCTCGTTCGCCATCAGGTCGAAGAACGGCTTGAGGTCGATGCCGGGGGCCAGCGCATCGATCACATGCGCCTCGTCGGGGCTCGCGATCTGGGCCACGCAGAGCAGCGGGTAATAGGTTGTCTCGCGCAGGAACTCGGTATCGACCGTGACGAATGGATGGCGCGCCATGCGGGCGCAGGTGGCGGCAAGCTCTTCCGTTGTGGTGATCAGTTCCATGCAGGACTGAGTAGATAGCCGAGTTGCGGCGGAAAGTCGTCCCTATCCGCCGCGCACTTTGGGCATGAAAATGAACTCCCAGGGCGAGGGCAGGGGCCCGACCGGCACCTCGATCAGCGTCGGGGTGTCGCGGCGGGCAAAAGCGCGCCGCAGCGCCATGCGCAGCTCCTCGGGCGTGCGGGCCCGCTCGCCGGCCGCGCCGAAGCTCTCGGCGAAACGGACGAAGTCCGGATTGGCGAGGTCACTGCCGATCAGCCGGTTGCCGAAGCGCTCCTGCTGGATGCGGCGCACGTTGCCGAAGGCGCCGTCGGCGAACACGATGGTGGTGAGCGGGATGCGGTGGCGCACCGCGGTCGCCATTTCGTTCGCCGTGAACATGAAGCCGCCGTCGCCCGAGATCGAGACCACCGGCACGTCGCGCCGGGCGTCCTGCGCGCCGAGCGCAGTGGCGAAACCCCAGCCGAGATTGTCCTGGTAGCCGGGCGAGAGGAACGTGCGCGGCTTGTAAACCGGAAACGCCAGCCGCGCCGCGAAGCCAAGCTGTGTCACCTCATCGACCAGAATGCCGTCGTCCGGCAGCTCGGCGCGGATCGCGTCAAGGAAGGCGATCTGGGGTTTCAGCTTGTCGAGGCGCTGCCGCGTTGCGGCCTGGCGCTCCGCCATTTCGGCTTTGCGCGAGCCACGCTTGGAGTTGTGCGCGGGCAAAAGGTCGATCAAGCGCCGCAGGATCGGCTTGGCGTCGCCGATCAGCGCGGCCACGGGCTTGTGCAGGCGGCTGGGCTCGTCCGGGTCGGCGTCGATGCGGACGACCTTGAGGTCCTTGTCGACGCCCCATTGGCGGAACTGGATCAGCATTCGGGTGCCGATGCCCAGCACCACGTCGGTTTCGCGCCACAGCTCGTGCGCCAGCGGGAGCGTGACGCTCAGCGGATCGCGGCCGTCGAGCACGCCGCGGCCCCGGCGATAGCCGAGCACCGGCGCTTGCAGCATGGCGGAGAGCGCCGTCACTTCTTCGGACGCGCCTTGCGCGCCGCCGCCGCACACGATCAGCGGGTTTTTCGCCGCCCCCAAGAGCTTTACGGCCTTGCGCAGCGCGGTTTCGTCGATTTTCGGCGCCGATGGCGGCAGCGGCGGGTGCGCCGTCACCGGCCCTGATTTGCCCCAAACATCGATCGAGCATTGCAGCGACGCCGGTCCCGGCCGCCCGCTCGCCATCGCGCGTATCGCGTCGGCAACGCGGCGCGCGGCCTGATCGGGTTTGCGGATCAGCGCCGAGTAATCGACCAGGCGCGCGATGATGCCGGCCTGATCCCTGATCTCATGCAGATGTCCCAAGTGCCGGCCGATGTCGGCTTCCGGGATTTCGCCGATCAGTGCCAGCACCGGTGCGTTCATCGAATAGGCGGTCAGCAGCGCCGCGGCAGAGTTGAGCAGGCCCGGCCCCGGCACCACCGCGTAGGCCTGCGGTTTGCCGGTCGCGAGCGCGGCGCCGAGCGCCATATAGGCCGCGCCCTGTTCGTGGCGGGTGTGGAGGGTGCGCATCCGTTCGCCCGCCCGGAACAGCGCCTCGAACAGGAAGTCGTTTTGCACGCCCGGTAGCGCGTAGACCGTGCCGATACCGTGCGCCAGCATGGCATCGACCATCGCCTCGGCGGTGGTCATGGGCACCGCTGCCGCCTTGGGAGCGGCCTTTGCCTTGGCTTTGGTCGATTTCGCTTTCGCCATCAGCGGTCCGGCAGCGAGTTGATCAGGATCATGGCCTTCAGCATTTCGTCAGGTGGCGCGTTGCCGAAGGTCTTGGCCAGGATGGCGTTGATCCGGCCGAGGGTGGCAGCCGGCGCGGCCTGCGACGCCAGCAGCAGAAACGGCAAAGCCGCGATAACGCTACGCACTCGGAACCTCCCGCGAAACTCGAGGCCAGTGTGAAATCAAACGCCCGGCCCCGCAATGGCGGATTGCGGCGTACGGCGGCCGGGCGCGGCTTGGCCTCGACTTCGCCTCACCTTGGTCTCGCCTTGACAAAGCGGACCCTGCGTGCGCTTTTCGCGCGCTTTTCCGACATTTGCAGATCGAATCGAACGCACACATGCACCGTTACCGTTCCCACACCTGCGGGGCGCTTCGCGCCAGCGACATCGGCCAGGACGTGCGCCTGTCCGGCTGGGTGCATCGTATTCGCGACCACGGCGGCGTGCTGTTTATCGACCTGCGCGATCATTATGGGCTGAGCCAGGCGCTGGCCGATCCCGACAGCCCGGCCTTCAAACAGGTCGAGAAGCTGCACGCCGAATGGGTGATCCGGATCGACGGCAAGGTGCGGCGGCGTCCGGGCGGCACCGAGAACGCGGAGCTGCCGACCGGCGAAGTCGAGATCTATATCAACGAAATCGAAGTGCTGGGCCCCGCCGGTGATCTGCCGATGCCGGTGTTTGGCGACCAGGAATATCCCGAGGAGATCCGGCTCAAGTACCGCTTCCTCGATCTGCGCCGCGACCGGCTGCACCGCAACATCATGATGCGCGGCGCGGTGATTGACTCGATCCGCCGCCGCATGAAGGAGCAGGGCTTCTTCGAGTTTCAGACGCCGATCCTCACGGCGTCGTCGCCCGAAGGCGCGCGTGATTATCTCGTGCCGTCGCGCATCCATCCCGGCAAGTTCTACGCGCTGCCGCAGGCGCCGCAGCAGTTCAAGCAGCTCATCATGGTGTCGGGCTTCGATCGCTATTTCCAGATCGCGCCCTGCTTCCGCGACGAGGACGCCCGCGCGGATCGCTCGCCCGGCGAATTCTACCAGCTCGATCTGGAGATGAGCTTCGTCACCCAGCAGGACGTGTTCGACGCGGTCGAGCCGGTGATCAAAGGCGTGTTCGATGAGTTCGCCAACGGCAAGGCCGTGACCCAGAAGTTTCCGCTCATTCCCTATGCGGAAGCGCTGCGCAAATACGGCAGCGACAAGCCGGACCTGCGCAACCCGATCGAGATGCAGAACGTCTCGGAGATTTTCCGCGGCTCGGGCTTCAAGGTGTTCGCGCGCATCCTGGAAAACCCCAAGGCCGAAGTGTGGGCGATCCCCGCGCCCGGCGGCGGCTCGCGCGCCTTCTGCGATCGCATGAACTCTTGGGCGATCGGCGAGGGCCAGCCGGGGCTGGGTTACATCTTTTTCCAGGCCGAGGGCGGCGCGGTGCTGGGCCGCGGTCCGGTCGCCAACAACGTCGGCGCGGAAAAGACCGAGGCGCTGCGCAAGCAGCTTGGCGTGAAGGAAGGTGACGCGGTGTTCTTCGTCGCCGGCGAGCCTGCGACCTTTGTGAAGTTTGCCGGCCCGGCACGCACCAAGGTCGGCGAGGAGCTCAAGCTCATCGCCAAGGACAAGTTCGAGCTTTGCTGGATCGTCGATTTCCCGATGTTCGAATGGAACGAGGAAGACAAGAAAGTCGACTTCTCCCACAACCCGTTCTCGATGCCGAACATGGAGGTGGACGAGTTCCTCAAGCTCGATCCCGCCGCGGATCGGGACAAGCTGCTTGGCATCAAGGCGATCCAGTACGACATCGTCTGCAACGGCGTTGAGCTGTCATCGGGCGCGATCCGAAATCACCGGCCGGACGTCATGAAGAAGGCGTTTGCGATTGCGGGCTATGACGAGAGCGTGCTCGAGGCGAAGTTTGGCGGCATGCTGCGCGCGCTTTCGCTCGGGGCGCCGCCGCACGGCGGCATCGCACCCGGCATCGACCGCATCGTGATGCTGCTCTGCGGCGAGGAGAACCTGCGCGAGGTCGTGCTGTTCCCGATGAATCAGCGCGCCGAGGATTTGCTGATGGGCGCACCGTCCGAGGTGACGCCGAAGCAGCTTCGCGAGCTGCATATCCGGCTCAACCTGCCGGTTAAGGCTTAAAACTCGCGGAGGCGCGCGTGACGACGCTCGTCAATCCGGCCTTTGTCCGCACCATGGCGGCCTACAACGCCGAAATGAACCGCCGTCTCTACGACGCGGCGGCGCGCATTCCGGATGCGGCGCGCCGAGAAAACCGCGGCGCGTTCTGGGGCTCGCTGCACGGTACGCTCTGTCATTTGGTTTGGGGCGACCAGATGTGGATGTCGCGCTTCGACGGCTGGGCCAAGCCGACCGTGACCCAGAAGCAAAGCGCAACGCTGGTCGAAGACTTCGATGAATTGCGGCGGCTGCGCGTCGGTTCCGACGACAAGATTTCAGCCTGGGCGGGGCGCGTGTCTGACGATTGGCTGGCCCAAGACCAAACTTGGTTCAGCGCCTCGGTGCAGAAGGAGCTGCGTCAGCCGCGTGGTTTCCTGGTCACACACTTCTTCAACCACCAGACCCATCACCGCGGCCAGGCCCACGCGTTGATCACGGCGTGCGGGGAAAAAACTGGCGACACCGATCTGTTCCTGGTGGTACCGGAGCCGGTTTGACGTGTCGGATCCCGGACTTCGGGGATGACGCTTGCGGAGTCATTTCGCCGGCAGCGGAATGAACTCGATCTCGTCGCCCGGCACCTTGGCGAAATGGCCGGCCGCCCATTCGGCTTTGGCCTGCTCGATGCGCTCTTTGCGCGACGACACGAAGTTCCACCAGATGTGGCGCGGCCCGTCCATCGCGGCGCCGCCGACGATCACCAGATGCGCGTCACTCACGGCGGTGATCGTTACGCGGTCGCCAGGCTTGAACACCAGCAGCTTGCCGCTGCCGAAACGATCGTCCGCGATGTCGATCTCCCCGCCCAGCAAATAGATCGCGCGCTCTTCATGGTCGGCGTCGAGCGGCAGCGTTGAGCCGGCCTTCAGCAACACATCCGCGAAAATCGTATCCATTGTGGTCTTCACCGGCGAGCTTGCGCCATAGAGCGAGCCCATCACCACGCTCACGGTGCGGCCGTTGTCGCGCACCACCGGAAACTCATCCACGGCGTGATGGGCGAACGCCGGAGTCGTTTCCTCCTGCGCGGCCGGCAGCGCGACCCACATTTGCAAACCATGCAGGTGATCGCCCGCGGCGCGGCGCTCGGTGGCGGTGCGCTCGGAATGCACGATACCGCTGCCGGCGGTCATCAGGTTGATCTCGCCCGGCCGGATCGGCACGGCGGTGCCGAGACTGTCGCGGTGCATGATCTCGCCGTCGAACAGGTAGGTGACAGTGGCGAGCCCAATGTGCGGATGTGGCCGCACGTCGAGGCCCTTGCCGGAGCGGAACTCGGTCGGCCCGAAATGGTCGAAGAAAATGTACGGCCCGACCATGCGGGAGCGTGCCGACGGCAGCGCGCGGCGCACCACAAAGTCGTCGCCGAGATCTGCGGTGCGCGGCACGATCACCTGGGCGATCGCGTCACAATGGAGTTTATCGCCGGCTGCGGGGTCCTGGCCTGGAAAGAAACTCATAGGTGGCTCCCTGGGTGCGCTTGAGGAGAGGGCATAACCGCATATAGCGCTCGTGGGACGCCCGCCAAGGCGGCCGGCTTTACTGCGGTTCGATACCGGCGGCCTTCACGATGGCGGCGATCTTGCTGACCTGGGCCGCGACGAACGGCTTGAACTCGGCCGGGCCGTTGCCGACCGGAATGACGCCGATCTGAATGAGCCGCTCGCGCGTCGCGGGTGTCGTTATGACCTTGGCGACGTGCTGGTGCAGGCGGGCCAGCACGCCGGGCGGCGTCTTGGCCGGCGCAAACATCCCGGTCCAACTCGACATGTCCTCCATGCCGGGCACGCCAGCTTCGGCCATGGTCGGCAGGTTGGGCAGGCGGGCAAAGCGCTGGGCGCCGGTGTAGGCGAGCCCCCGCACCTGGCCGCCCTCCACATAGGCGAGCGACGACGGCGGCGTCAGGAACATGACCTGCACGTCGCCGGCGATCAGCCCGGTGAGCGCTTGACCCGCGCCGCGATAGGGCACGTGGACCATCTGCGTCTTGGTGAGCGTCTTGAACAGCTCGGTGACGAGGTGGATCGAGTTGCCGACGCCGGGCGAGCCGAACGAGATCTTGGCCGCTGAGTCGCGGGTCAGCGCGACCAGTTCGGCGACGGTGCGGGCCGAGAGGCCCGGATTGACGCCGAGGATATAGGCCTCGATGGCAGCGATGTTGCTCACCGGCTCGAAGTCGGTGAGCACGTTGAAGGGCAGGCTTTTGTGGAAGCTTGGGTTGATGGCGAACGAGCTTGAGGTGACCAGCAGCGTATAGCCATCGGGTGTCGCCTGCGCCACCGCCTGGGCGCCGACCATGCCGTCGGCGCCGGGTCGGTTCTCGACCACGAACGACTGGCCGGTCAGCTCTGACAGCCCCTGGGCGATGACGCGGCCGATCACGTCGGGCGCGCCGCCGGCCGAAAATGGCACGACGATGCGGACGCTCTTGGCCGGATAGGCCTGCGCCGGATCGCTCTGCGCCAGAGCCGCAGTCGCACCGGCGAGCGCGGCGAACAGCGCCAGCGTGGCGGCCGCCGCCACGCGCCAGACGGCGAATGCGGGCAGACGACCCGCGTCACGGAGAAAGAATTGGCGGCCGCGCGGCGTCGTGCTCATCGCTGTCCTCCCGGCGGCCGCCGCTTGCGGGCGTCTCGCGTTGGCACAGGTTGGCCCGCTCCTGGAATTGCGGTCAAGGCGCGCGCCCAGAGAGCCGCGAATCGAGTCGCGTGCGCGCTTTTTAAGCGCCGCTAGGAGCCGCGTGGCGCTCTGGCGGAGGCCGCTGTCCACAATCGGCGCTGACGCCGCCGCCTGACGTGCGGCGTGGCGCGCGCGGCTGGAGTCCACGGAATATGACACTTTTGTGACGCCACCGGCGAGCGGTCGCGCGCTCTCACGGGCGGCGAGTGAAGAGACGTTAAGGTGTTCGCCGCAGAATCCGCTTGCGTGCTGGTTGATTCGTGTTAATTGAAATTTGCCGTTGGAGTTTTTTGCCTGCGTGCGGAAATTCTTCAGCGGCGTTTTGCTGTCCGACGTGGCGGCTGTTCGTCTCGCGGGTCAGCTCTCTGGTTGGAGAGGATGGGAATGCATCAGAACGTTCTCTTGCGATCGGGGAAGGGCTTGGGGAATCCAGGTACCGCCCGCAAGAAGACTCCGGCAGTCGTCGCACCGGTACCGGCAGAACAAGCAGCAGATCATTTCTGCGTCAGGAACGGGGTGAAGTGTGCAGGCGCCCACCTGATCATCGATCTCTACGATGCCGAGCGCCTGAACGACATCGAGCACATCGAGGAGACGCTCCGGAAGTGCGTGACGGCCGCCAAGGCGACCCTGCTGCACATCCACCTGCATCACTTCCAGCCGACCGGCGTGTCGGGCGTGGCGGTGTTGGCGGAGAGCCACATCTCGATTCACACCTGGCCGGAGCAGGGCTACGCCGCCCTCGACGTATTCATGTGTGGCCAAGCCAATCCGGACGCTTGCGTCCCGATCCTGCGCGAGGCATTCAAGGTCAAGCGGATCGCGGTCAGCGAGTTGCTGCGCGGCCAGGGCCTCTGATCCTGTCTTGAGACGGGTTTTCGACGGCCGGGCCCGCGCCCGGCCGTTTGCTTGTGGGCGCTTCACACTGAGTTTTTAGCAAGAGGGTGACATGGCGGAGCAACGCTGGATTGCCGAGACCCTGTTCGAGCCGGAAGGCTTCCGCATGACCTATGCGGTCGAGAAGGTGCTCTACGAGATGCAGACCGAGCACCAGCACCTCGTGCTGTTCGAGCACCGCACCTTCGGCAAGATGCTGATGCTGGACGGCGCCACCCAAGTCACCACCATGGACGAGTTCGTCTATCACGAGATGATGACCCATGTGCCGATCCTGGCGCACGGCAAGGTGCGCGAGGTGCTGATCGTCGGCGGCGGTGACTGCGGCATCGCCGAGGAGGTGCTCAAACACAAGACGATCAAGCGGGTCACCCAGGTCGAGATCGACGAGTCGGTGATCGAGTTCTCCAAGGAGCATTTCCCCGAGTTCACCACGCCCGTTTTTGCCGACAAGCGGTTCGAGAGCGTGATCGCCGATGGCATGGTCTATGTCGGCCAGACCGACCGGCGCTTCGACGTCATCATCGTGGATTCGACCGATCCGCAGGGCCCGGGCGCGGTGCTGTTCACCAAGGAGTTCTACACCCGCTGCCGGCGATGCCTGACCAAGGGCGGCATCCTGGTCACCCAGAACGGCGTGCCGATCCTGCAATCGGGCGAGCTGACCACCACTGTTGGCCACTTCCGCAGCCTGTTCAAGGACGCGACCTGCTACGTCGCGGCGATCCCGACCTACGTCGGCGGTCACATGGCGATGGGCTTTGCGACCGACAACAGCAAGCTCCGCCAGACGCCCGAGAAGATGATCGCGGCGCGCTACAAGAAGGCCGGCCGCTTCAAGACCAAGTACTGGACGCCCGCAGTCCACAAGGCCGCCTTCGCGGTGCCGCGCTTCATCGAGGAATTGCTGGAGAAGGCCAAACCGTCGAAGGCGAAGCCCTCGAAGCAGAAGGCCAAGCCCTCCAAGCGTTAGCCTTTCGGCCGCGGCCCGAACAACCGCTCGGCATTGCCGTTGGCGATCCGTTTGGCCTGGTCGGCTGGAAGCTGTGCGAGCCAAGCGCGGTAGGTCCGGAAGATCCCGTCATAGGCGAACCACCGTTCGTTGATCCAGGTGTCGGAGCCGATCATGAAGCGGTCGGAATGGCGTCCGAACAGCGCGCGCCATTCGTCGGTGAGCTTGCCGGTCCCGTCCGTGATGCCGCTCCGATAGGACAACTCGCCCCACAGCCGATCCTTGAACTGCTCCAGCAGCGCGTCCACGCGCGCGGGCGGCGTGGAGAAGCCGGTGTGCGCCCAGATGATCTTCACACGCGGGCTGTGCGCAAAGAGGTGAAGCAATGCTGCCTCGTCGCAATGGGCGTGCAGGTAGAGGTCGTGCTCAACCGCGAAGTCGACGATCTTCTTGACGAGGGGGCCTGCCGCCGCATCGCCGTAGATGTGAAACTCGCCGATACCACGATAATAGCCGCGCTTGTATTCGGTCTGGATCAGATCGTAGGTCGCGGCATCGTCAAACCAGGTTTGAATGTCGGCGCGTACGCGGTAGGGCCGGATGAAGGGGACAACCCAAAGCCCCGGCGCTTTGGCGTCGACGAGTTGGTGAGTGCCTTTGTTGGGCCGGCTGGTCGCAACGATGCCGGTCACACCGTTGCGCTTGAAAATCTCAAGCACCTGGGCGAGCGGATAGAACGGGTTGGGCTCCTGGTTGTAGTGCAGGTGCGCGTCGAACAGTTCGAGCCGCTCCTGAGTGCGCGCGGCGTTCGCGGCCGCGCCCAGCATCACGAGCGCGAGGGCCAGAGCCCGCGCCGCCATCGTCATATTCATCGGATGCCCCCATCCCAACTGGCTGACTGCCAATGCCGGCAGTCTAACCCATTCCGAGCTACGCCTCGCGCCGGTTACGAATTGGTAACCATGCCGAGGCGCGCTCCGCGGGCCTTGGTGCACTGCACTCGCGGTGTAACCTAGGTTAACGCTACCTTTACGCGAAGCGGCCATATCTACCGGCCGTCGCGTGAGGCCCCGTTGCGTTTCCCGAAACTGTTCAGTGTCCAGCTGGTGACCGTCACGTTGGGCATTTTTGCCGCGGCGGGGCCGATGCTGTTGTTTGACGCCTGGCTCAAGAAGCAAGGCGAAGACGAAGCCGCCGTCATGGGGGCCTGGGTCATTGCGGCAGCGGAGCGTCAGGTCGGCCAGACTGCAGCGCTCTTGCAGGAACTCAGCGCCCGCGGGGTCGATACATGTAAACCGGCGCATCTCGAAGCGATGCGGCAGCTCGTCTTGGTGTCCGGGCCAATCAAAGAGGTTACGCTGGTGGGGCCGGCCGGGCAGGCGATGTGCACCGACGCTGGCGTGCTGTCGGGCCGCCGCGACATCGTCGCCTCTACGGCGACCGCCTTTCCCGACATCATGCTCGATGTGATCCGCGTGAGCGACCTCGGCGACCGCTTTCTCCGCGTCCGCAGGGTCGGACCGCCGGGCAAGCCCAGCGTCGCAGCTTTGCTGCCCGCGATGGCATTGTTGCCGCAAGCTTCGCTACAAAGCGGTCACGTGCTCGGATATGCGCGGCTGGTGCTCTCGGACGGGACGGTAGTCGGCAGCACCGGCACGTCGTCCGACGCGGACTTCGGTCTGACCGAAATGAATCTCAGTCCGGTGCGTTCCACGCTGTTCGGCATTTCGGTCGCCATTTCGATTGGCAACAACGGCGTCATCGCCGGCTACGAGGATCTCCGGCGCATCAGCATGGTGGTGACCGGCGTAGTTGCGTTGTTCATCCTGGGCTTTGCGTTCTTCTTTCTGCGGCGGCATCGCGACACGCCAGTGGCGGATATTGCCAAAGCGCTGCTGCGCGGGGAGTTCGTGCCGTATTATCAGCCGGTCGTCGATATCCTGACCGGCAAGCTACTCGGCGCCGAGGTGCTGGTGCGCTGGCGCAGACGAGACGGCACGACGGTCGAACCGGGCGCCTTCATTCCGCTGATGGAGACGAGTGGCCTCGTGATCGAGCTGACCCGCCTGTTGATGCGGCGAGCGCTCAAGGACATGTCCGACGCGATGAGCCGGCGCCCGAACCTGACGCTTGCGTTCAACGTTGCCCCGCAGCACTTCAACGACGCGCTGATCCTCAACGACGTGGGGTCGATCTTCGATGGCACGCCGATCAAGCTGAAGCAGATCGTGCTGGAACTGACCGAGCGCTACGAGGTCGAAAGCATGACCGCAACGCACCGCACCGTTGCGGCGCTCCAAGGGCTCGGCTGCAAGGTCGCGATCGACGACGTCGGCACCGGTCACAGCGGCCTGTCGTATATCCTCAAGCTCGGCGTCGACATCATCAAGATCGACAAGATTTTCGTCGAGGCGATCGGCACCGAGGGCCACGCCAAAGCGATCATCGAGACCATGGTCGATCTCGCGCGCAACATGCGGATGGAGATCATCGCCGAGGGCGTCGAGACCTTCGACCAGGTGGTTTACCTCCGCGAGCACGGCATCCGGGCGGCGCAGGGTTATGCGTTTGCGCCGGCGTTGCCGGCGAGCGCGTTCCTGGAACTGCTCAATGCCATGGACCCGCTGGTGGATGCGGAGACGAGTCAGCAGCCTGCCTTAGCGGGACCATTGGTTGAGGCGTCAGCCGCCGCCTGAGCCGGGGTCGGCGTTGACGCGCCGTTAACCATATGGCGGCCGAACCCTATCGTGCTGGCGCGCAGAGCTTCCCCGGCCTTTAAGCTTAATCCCGCCTTTACGCGGCTCGGTCAAATTAATGCTGTTGCTGTATGGGGTTGCAGTGTCGCCGAGACGCAAGTTGCTGCTCGCGATCGCAACCGGCGTCGTGCTCGCGGGCCCGCCGGTTGCGGCGTTTAACCTATGGCTCGGCAGCCTGGTGGAGCGCCAAGGCCAGGACGAGCTCGACGTTCTCGCCCGCCGCACCATCGTTCTGGCCGAAGGCCGCATCGGCCGCGCCGTTGCGGCGCTCGACGAACTCGCCGCCCGCGGCGTCGATTCCTGCCGCGGTCCTCACATCGATGCCTTGCGGCAGGCGAACTTCAGCGTCACGCCGGTCAAGGAATTCTCGGTGGTCGCGCCGGACGGCCGCACACTCTGCGCCGACAGTGGCAACAGTCTTGAGCCGCGCAAGCTGATTTCATCCGAGCCCGTGTCGGCGGGTGCGACCGTGTTGCTGGAAGTGATCCGCATCGGCGAGCGCCCCGGACATTGGGTCCGCATTCGCCGGCCGACCGCCAACGCGAGCAATGGAATTGCCGCGCTCATCCCGGTCGAAAGCCTGATCGTTTCCATGTCGAGCCAGGCCGGCCCGCTCAGCACGCTCGCGCGCATGACCACGCGGGGAGGGACCCTGATCGGCGAGTTCGGCGACGCTATCCCGGCGGCCGCGGAGGATCGCCTGATCGCGACGCTGCCATCGGAGCGCTACGCACTCACGGTCACGACCTCAATGCTGCGCACTCAGGTCGCGGTGAGCCAGACCGACATGCGCGCACTTGGCACTATTGGCAGCGGCATCCTCGCCATCCTGATTTTATCGCTGTCGCTGCTGCTGCCCAAACGAGGCGGGCACAATCCCATCACTGAGCTTGAGCAGGCGCTCAAGGCGGGTGAATTCGTGCCCTACTACCAGCCGGTGGTCGACATCCGGTCCGGCCGTTTGCGCGGCGCCGAAGTGCTGGTGCGCTGGCGCAAGCCGGACGGCACGATCATACCGCCCGCGTCTTTTATTCCACTCGCGGAATCGAGCGGTCTGATCATCGAGTTGACTCGCGCGTTGATGCGGCGGGCCTGCCGGGAGGTTGGCCCCGCGCTCGGCCGGCGGCCGCACCTGAAGCTCAGCTTCAATCTCACGGCGCGGCATTTCGCCGACGAGGAGATTGTCCAGGACGTGCGCCGCATCTTCAACAAATCCTCGCCGCGGCTCGCGCAGGTGGTGCTCGAGGTGACCGAGCGGCAGCCGCTCGACAATCTGACCGAGACGCGCCGGGTGGTCGCGGCGCTGCAAGGGCTCGGCGTGCAGATTGCGATCGATGACGTCGGCACCGGTCACAGCGGGCTGTCGTACATGCTCAAGCTCGGCGTCGACATCATCAAGATCGACAAGATCTTCATCGACTCGCTCGGCACCGAGCGGCATTCCAACACCATCATCGAGACGCTGATCGATCTGGCGCAGAACATGCGCATGGACATCGTGGCCGAAGGCGTCGAGACGTTCGAGCAAGTCATGCACCTGCGCGAGCTTGGGATTCGCTCCGCGCAAGGCTACGTGTTCGCGCCGCCGTTGCCGGCTTCGGCGTTCCTGCAACTGGTCGAGGCCATCGAGCCGGTCAAGCCGGAGGAGGAGCGCCCGCTCGCGCCGGCTGCTCAATTCAAAGCCGGATAAAGGCTCGGCGAGAGGCCTGCGTTAGCCGCCTAAATCGCTCATTGCACAAATCTTTCCACGGCGTCGTACGCCCCGCCTTTGCGTGATTTGGTTGCAGCGCAAACACTGGCTTTACCCACAGGATATGGATTTTGGGACGGCCATCGTTGCCGGCCGCCGTGGCTCGCTTCATCATGGCAGCGGGGCAGAACCTCGCGGCGGACGGTGGGGAGCAAGATGATGAATGTGGCATATGCGCTTGGTCGAATCTTCGTGCCAGTCGTGTTCATCGTGGCTGGGATCAATAAGTTCATAAACGTGGCGGGCATCGCCAAGATGCTCGCCGACAACAAGGTGCCGCTGCCGGACGAGGTGGCGCCTTATCTCGGCGGCATCCCAAAATTCGAGGCGTTGGGATATCTGATCGCCGCGGTCGAAGTGATCGGCGGCTTGATGATCCTGGTCGGCTTCAAGGCACGCTGGGGTGCGTTGATGCTGCTGGTGTTCACGGCCTGCACGATCTTCTTCGTTCACCACTTTTGGGACATGGACGGCGCGGCGGCGGCTATGAACCAGACCCAAGCGCTGAAAAATCTCTCGATCATGGGCGCGTTGCTGCTGATCGTAGCCGGTGGCTCAGGCCCGCACGCGCTCGAACGCCGTCCGGCGGCGTGAGCATCGCAAACGTCTGACCTGAAAGGGGGCGGCCTCGCGGCCGCCCCAAGTTGATACGCCACGCGGGAGGAGCCTCGGACGGATCGGCATAAAAACGCCACCGAACCGCGTGACCATGAATGCAAGTATCGCTGTGGATAAAATCTGATTCTTGGCGATTCGTCACGTCTTTTCCGTGCGGTAGTTCGGCGCCTCTGCGGGCCTGGGCTGTGGAAAACCGCCGCCGCCAAACCTAGCGCTGCAAATCCTGTCGCCGCCAAATCTAGCGCGTCCAAGTCGTCAGCGTGAGCGCCGCCGCCGCATCCAGAACCTGCGTGTCGCCTGGCTTCAAGCCGTGACCTGCCAGCAGTTGCTCAGGGCTGCGTTCCGGCACGCCGGGAAACACCGGGCGCCCGCCGGGTAAGCGCACATTGTCGGCGCGGCTTAAGTGGAAGACGTCGTAGCCAAGTTCCAGGAACAGGCCGAAGCCATCGGTGCCGCCGATCACCACAAGCAGGCCGCCGGACGGCCCGAGCGCGTCCCAGACGGTGTCGAGGGTTGCGCTTGCGGGATTCCAGAGCACCGCCTTGGCGTTGTGCGGATCCGCAGTGACGCTGGTCACGCTGCGGGTGAGGATGATCCTGCGTTTTTGCGCGGCTGACGGTCCGCCTTCGCCCGAGTTGCGGCCATGCGCCAGGACATCGGCCCGGCGCACAGCCTCGAAGAAGAAGCGCTGATCGGCTTCGAGCTTGAGCGCGGCAGGCTGCACGCCGGTTGCATCCGCAATCATTCCGTCGGCGGATACGATGGCGAGACCTTCGATGCGGCCGGGGCGTGCCATGGCTGCCGTGAGCCTACACGCGCGCCACAGCGGCGCAAATGCAAAGGGCAGCCGCGAGGGTGCCCTTTTCGAAGACGCTTTCTTGTGGCCTCAATCGACGGTGCGCACGATGCTCGTCGTTGCCCGTGTGGTCACGGTCTGGAGCTTGTTCTCCTTGAGCAACGCCTCGTCGTATTGCGGCAGCGTGTTGATCTGGAACTTTGCCCGCATGTGCACGACCTTGTAGCCCTCGGCCTTGAGCCGCGTGAGCAGCTCCGGCACCGCCTGCGCGGTCGACTGCTGGAAGTCGTGCATCAGCACGATCCCCTTGCCGTGCTTCTTCAACTTGGCCATCACCGAGTCGATCACCTGATCGGACTTCCGCATCTTGAAGTCGAACGAGTCCATATCGGTCGAGAAGATGCCGATGTTGCGCTGGCCGAGATAAGTGACGAGCTCGGGCGGGTGACGCAGCGCCGGGAAGCGGAAGAATGGCGAGGCCGGCGCGCCGAGCGCCCAGCGCACCGCGCTGATGCCCTTCTCGATCTCGTCCTTGGCTTCTTGGACGGTGGTCTTTTTCGACAGGTCGCGATGCGACCATGTGTGGGAGCCAACGGTGTGACCCGCCGCGACGACCTGCTTGAGTATCTCCGGATGATAAGTCGCGTGCTTGCCGATCGGGAAGAAGGTCGCCCGCACGCATTCGGCGGCGAGCGCCTCAAGCACGTGCGGCGTGGTCGGCCAGGGGCCGTCATCGAACGTCAGCACCACCTCGTTGTTGCGAAGAAAGTCATGCTGCTTGAAGTGTTCGAAGCCGAAGCCCGGTCCGCCTGTGGTGTCGATTTCGACCGTGCGGGCGACGCCGAGCGCGTTCGGATTGTCGCATTTTGGTATGATAGCGGCGGCCGCAGGAGCGGGCGGCACAGCGGGTGCTGCGGCCGGTGGTGTTGCGGCCGGGGCCTGCGTCGAAGCGGCAGGCGCTGCCGGCGCGATCACGGCCGCGGATTGCACGGCCGACGGAGCGGATGCAGATGGTTGAGGCTGCGGCGCGCCCGGCAGCGACGGCATCAAGCCGATCGGAGCCCGCTGCGCCCAAGCAAGGCCAAGGGCCAAAACGCACGCTGACGCCACCAATACGACCACTGGGGCACGACGCATTACACACTCCCCGAACGCATACACAAACGTACAAGTACCGGCGGATTCCTGGCTTCTATCGGTCCCGGAGTCAATCGAACGGCGGGTGCGCCCGCGCACCCAGCCGCCGGGTGAGACCCATGGGTCACACCCTATTTGTCCGGCAAAACGGCCGCCAAGACTTCGTTTTGGCCTAAGAGGCTGGTTTCCGAGGATTGGCCGGGCGGGCCAAGTAGCGTTCGGTGACCCACACCGCGGCGAGCCACGACACCCAGAGGGCCGCGAGAAACAGCGCGAAAAATACCATCAGGCCTGCCGAGTCGCTGAATTTCTCGACGATTGAAGCGACACCGACCGCAATTGCCTCGGTCAGAAACACGAAAACGATGAAAACGGCCATCACGCCCATAGGCGCTCCTTTGGCGAGGATATGAACCCCGCGGTTATGGAGAGGCCGCCCTGGGCGCTAGCAGACCCGGGATTGTGGCACGGAGCTACGGTGCGGATTGTCGCTGCGTCAGCCGGCCACGGCTCGCGCGCTTAAGCATGATTGTGATTTTGTCCGAAAGCCGACTGCCATCCCGGATCAAGTCGGGGGCCGGCTTGTCGGGATCGCGCTTTAGACCGGACGCAATTGTTGCTCGATTGCCGCGATCACACGCGCGTCGGTCGGCTCGATCTGGGTCGAGAACACCGACGCGATGTGGCCGTCGCGCCCCACCAGGTATTTGTGGAAGTTCCAGCGCGGCGGATCGGCAGGCCGCTCCAGCGCGGCCCATTTGAAGAATGGATGCGCGGCCGGCCCCCGCACCTCGGCCTTGGCGGCGAGCGGGAAGTTGACGCCGTACTGGTCGTGCGCGGTTTGATTGATCTCCGCGGGGCCGCCCGGCTCCTGGCCGCCGAAATCGTTCGACGGCACGCCGATGACAAACAGGCCGCGCTCGCGATAGCGCGTCCACAATTGCTGCAAGCCCGTGAATTGCGGGGTGTAGCCGCACTGCGAGGCGGTATTGACCACGAGGATCGGTTTGCCGGAATGGTCGGCGAGCCGGATGGACTTGCCATCGAGCCCGGCAAACGAGAACGCGTAGGCGGTCGGACGGCTCATGGCGGGCGTTTGCGCGAATGCGGGCGAGGCGAGGGCGGTGCCAAAGGAGCTACCAAGCAACGCCAGAACATGTCGGCGGTCAATCATGCTGCGCTCCGAGTTGCCGGCCGCTGCGGCCGTCCAAGTCCGATACGCGGCGGCGCGCCGATTGGATGCACCCGCGAACCCCTCTCCGGCAAGCCGGAGAGGGGACACGTTCTGGTGAGCTGGCTTAGCTCAGAACTTTGTATTTTTTGAACCAGGCCAGCATCTGGTTCCAGGCGTCTTCGGCCGCTTCCTTGCGATAGCTCGGCCGGTAATCGGCATGGAAGCCGTGTGGCGCGCCGGGATAGATCTTGAACTCGGCGGTCTTCTTGGCATCGGCCAGCGCCTTCTTCATCGCCTCGACTTGCTCGATCTTGATGCCCGTGTCCTCGGCGCCATAGAGGCCGAGCACCGGCGCCTTCATCTCAGGCGCGCGCTCGGTCGAGCTCTTCGGCAGCTTGTCCTTCAGCGCCGGCGGATCGACCAGCGTACCATAGAACGCGACGCTGGCTTTGAGGTCCTTGTTGTGAGCCGAATATTGCCAGACGGTGCGACCGCCGCGGCAGAATCCAATGATGCCGAGACGGGAGGTGTCGCCGCCCTGCGACTTCGCCCAGGCCACCGTGGCGTCGAGGTCGGACAGAAGCTCGGCGTCCGCCTTGGCGTTGACGATCGGCCCGAGCTTCGCCATGTCAGTGATCTTGGTGAGATCCTCGCCGGAGCGGAAATAGTAGTTCGGCGCGATCGCAAGCGCGCCGCCCTTGGCGAGGCGGCGCGTCACGTCCTTGATGTACTCGTGTAGTCCGAAGATCTCCATTGCGACGATGACCACCGGGGGGTTGGTGCCGGTGGCGGGCCGCGCGAAATAAACTGGCATGTCGCCGCCGTTGACCTTCACGGTCGCGTCCCCGATCTTGAGTCCGTTGGTGTCGGTGGTGATCACCTGGGCGCGCACCGGACCCGCGGCGAGCGTGTAGCCGGCAGCGGCGGCGGCCGATGCGCTCATGAAGAAGTTGCGCCGCGACAGCGGCGCGGTCTTGGTCAGTCCGACGATGTCGGACGGGATTTTGGAATGCACGTTCATTGAGCGTTTCCTCCGATTGACGTTCTGCCACGGCCCCATGCGGTCAACACCGAGCGCCGGTTGATTATTGCTGTCATCGCAAGCGATTGGGACGACGGAACCACAATAGCGGATTCGCCGACCGATTTGTGACGGTGCGAAATCGTTATCCGCTCAATAGTTTAGGCGGTGATATCCAGCACCGTTGCGGTGCCGGGTGCCTTATAGCTGGGCGACGACGCCTGCGATTTCTCGTCCGCTTCGACGATGCCGTCGTGGTTTTTGTCCTTGGCCTTTTCCTGCGCAGCCTCGGTGCCCGAATAGGCCTGCATGTAGGTCGCCAGCGGCGACGTTGGGCCAGAACAAGAGCACATCGGATACGCAACGCCCCCAAAAGACGGCCGAAACATCGCGCGAAAGCTCCCAACAGAGGCTTAATGGGCAATGACAAGCGTGTGATCGGATGCGCTATAGTGATGGCTAACGCCAATGTGGGAGAGCGAAATGCCTGAGATCGTTGTCTATTCCGTCGGCAACCGTTCGGCCGATCAGAAGAAGGCGCTGTGCAAGGACATCACCGACGCCATGGTCAAGAACTACAAGGTTCCAGCCGACGCGGTGGTGATCACCTTGGTCGAGACGCCGAAGGCCGATAAGGCCAAGGGCGGCGTCATGTTCAGCGACATGCCGGCGCGCTGACACCGCACCGATGAGCGATCTTTCCGGCAAGGCCGCGCTGGTCACCGGCGCGGCGTCGGGCATCGGCTTTGCAACGGTCGAGATGTTCGCGCGGCGCGGCGCCACGGTCGCGCTCAACCATCTGCCGGATGACAAGCGCGGGATGGATGCGGTCGACCGTCTGCGCGCGCAAGGCTTGAAGGTGCTCGGCGCGCCGGGCGACGTATCGAAGCCCGGCGCCGCCGAGACCATGGTGCGCGAGGCGATCCAGAAGCTTGGCCGCCTCGATTATCTTGCCAACAACGCCGGCACGCCCGCGACCGTCGAGCCGATCCAGCCGGCCGACATGGACAAGCTGACCGAAGAGTTCTGGCTGAAAATCCTCAACACCAACCTGATCGGCCCATTTCGCTGCACCCACGCCGCAGCCGCAGCGCTTAAAGCCGCCAAAGGGGCAGTCTGCAACACGGCCTCGGTTGCGGGCTTCAATATGGCGGGCTCGAGCATGGCGTACGGCGCCAGCAAGGCCGGCCTCATCAGCCTGACCAAAAATCTGGCGCGCGCGCTCGCACCGGAGGCACGCGTCAACGCGGTGGCGCCCGGTCACGTCGATACCGAATGGACCAGCCAATGGCCGGCCGAGCGCAAAGAGGGCGCGATCGCGCGCACGCTGCTCAAGCGGCATTGCACCGCGGCCGACATCGCGGGCGCCATCGTGTTTCTGTGCGCCGACAACAGCATGATCACGGCGCAGACGCTCGTGGTCGACGGCGGCTACTCGCTTTAGCTACTTTGTCTCGATCGAGACGCCGGCCGGGCCGATGTTGAGCTGAACGCCCTCCGGCTTTTTCTTCGCTTCATAGAGCGAGTACGACAGCACGCCGACGGCGACCACCAGCGCGCCCACAATGGCATAAAGAATATTGTTGCGATTCATGGCTGTGCCCTCCGGGGGATACAACGCCGATTGCAGCCCCGGGTTCCACAGCGATGCCGCGCTTGCCCGGCCGCCGCGCCCGCGCCGCTACTTCTGCTGAAACTCGATCCGCTTGTCGGGATGCTCCAGATCGACGTGCAGCGCCTCGCACAGCCGGTTGGAGTAATTCCACATGCCGCAGAACACCGTCAGCTCGACGATCTGTTTCTCGCTGAAGTGCTGCTTCATGGCCGTGAAAGCCGCGTCATCGTCGCGCGCCGTCATCTTGGTGACGGCCTCGGCCCAGCGCACCGCCGTCTTCTGCCGGTCGTCGAGGTGAGGGGAGGTCATGTAGTCGTCTGTTTGCGCCGCTTTGATCTGCTCTTCGGTGAGCCCGATCTTCTTTCCCAGCGGCACGTTGTGCGACATGCAATAGGCGCTGCGGTTCAGCGCCGATGTCTTGATGATGACGAGCTGCTGAACCTTCACGTAATCCGGATCGGCTTTGACGTTCTTCAGCCGGATGCTCTCGTTGGGCAGCATCCAGCCGGCGAGCGCGGCCGGCTGGTGCGCCAGCACCTTGGAGAAGTTGCTGATGCGGCCCCATTGCTTGAGCACGCCGTCATAGACGTCCTTTGTCTCGCCCTCTGCGGCTTCGGGCTGGATCATTTTCACGCGCGCCATGGCGTCTCCTGTTATTCCACGCCGCTGTCGGTGAAGTGCCGTCGCGCCGCGGACGTCGCCAAAAAGGCCAGCAGCTTGCGGGCTTGGTCGCCGGACGGCGTGCGGGTCAGCATGGCCGCGTGATACGGCAGAACCACTTGGATTTCGTCGGGGATCAGGCCCGCCAGCATGACGCCCTTGCCGCGCCAGGCGATGATTTCGGTGGTCGGGCCGAAGCCGATCGAGCCCACGTTCGGGTTTTCGGCGATGTGCCGGTTGAGCAGCGTCGCTGTGTCGAAGCGCTTGAGCTTGGGTGCAACTGTCGCTGTGAGGCCGAGCCGTTCGATCACCTTCATGAGATGGTCGCCGGTCGGCGCCAGCGTCAGCAGCACTGAGGGCGCTATCGTCAGCGCGTTGCGAAAGCCGTCCATGCTGGCGAAATCGAGCCGGTAGCCGTCCTCGCGCATGGCCGCGCCGATGCGCACCGCGCCGATCGGGACCATCGTGCTTTTGTCGGCGTGACCGGCGGCGACCGCCTCGTTGATCCATTCGGTCGGGATGACCACCACATCGGCATCCGCTGCGCCCTTGGCGATTGCGGTGCGGATGTTGTGGCCGTGATCGGTCGCGACGTTGAGCGCGACGTCGGTCTCTCGCGTGAAATCTTTGGCGCAGGCGTTCATGCCGGGCAGGGTGGAGCCTGCGGTCAGAATCTTGAGCGATCCGGATGGTTGCGCCTGCGCGGCACCGGCCAGCGCACTCGCCGCCGCGCCCGCCAGAACGCTGCGCCGCGACACGAAACGGCTGAGCATCAGCTCCGTACCAGAGCTGCGTGCTCGCTCTGGCCTTCGCTCAGGCCGCGCGCCGTCATCCAGTCGTAGGTGCGGCTGAACAGCGAGACATCGTAGGTGTCGATGTGCTTGTAGCGCACGAAGGCGCGCAGCAACTCGTTCGGTTTGAGCGCGCCCTTGGCGTGGGCGCAGACGTGATGGGCGTATTTGTAGAAGTCAGCGTTGATCAGATCGACCGCGGCGTTCTCCGCGTCGTAATAGGTCCGGCGCTGCGCCTCGGTGAGATCGGGGGCGATCACCTCGCCGCCGCGATAGAACGACGACGCGATGATGTGGGCGCCTTCCTTGAGGCCGAGGCTGATGAAGGGCTCCATCACGGTCACGGCGCGGGCGCGGCCTTCCTTGAGCGCGGCCCAGCGCATCTGCGGCAGGCCACCCATCTCGATGCGGACGTGCTCCTTGCCGACTGCGCTTTCGAGCATTTGCAGCGTGGTGTAATGCGAGCCGGTCAGCTCTTGCACCACCACCGGCACATCGGAGAGGTCGCGCGGCACTTGCAGCGCTTCGTCGAACGACAGGATTGCCTGCGCTGCGACAGCAGCCCGCAGTGCCGCGATATTGCCGCCGCGCGTGCCACGCTCGAGCCGGTCGATGCTGGCCCATTCGCAGACGTTGTAGCTGTCGGCCGAGCCGCAATCGAACATCTGCTCTTTCAGGCGGGACATGATCGGGCGGGCGGCTGAGTCTTTTTCGCGGTCCGCGTAGCTCGCGGAAAAGCGCACATCGAGACCGGCCTTCGCGAACAGGCCCTCTTCGATGCCGACGATCACCGGCAGGTCGAACACCGGATTGTTGGGGGCGATCCGCACGAGCGGCTTGGCTGTCGTCGATGTCATGGTGTGTACCTCGGGGTGTTCGTTGGCGTGTTTTCGAGCGAATTTGATTTGCCGGGAATTCTACACCGGCGCGCCCGCGGCCTCCAGCCGCCCGTTCAGCCCTCGTTCCACTTCTCTTCGAAGAACTTGGCCATGTCGGGGTCGATGTTCTGCCAGTTGGCCGAATTGTTGCTGGTGTCGATCACGGTCAGGATGTCTTCGCCGGCCTGCATCACCGTCCATACCATTTGGGTCGCCTGCTCGGCGGTGTACTCGCTGCGCACGTACCACAGCGTCGGATGGATCTGGCCCCAATCACCAAGCTTCTGGATTGCTTCGGCGACAGCCTCGAAGTTCTTGTCCGGATCGGTCAGGTCGTAAGAGATGAAGAGATTGTTCGCCATAGGTCGCTCGGATTGAGAAAGCGGTCGCACATTGCGCGATGCCGGCGGCGGAACGCAAGCGCGCCGGTGCCACAGTGCCGCCTTTCAACCGTCAACCAAGCACCGAAGTTCCCAACGCGATGTTGGCCTTGTTGGCGGGGCAGACCGGACACGCCAAATTTAAGGGCAAATGCTATGCCGCGTTCATCGGATGCATCCGTCAGTTCGGTTTCATGTCGGATTCACGGATGATGCGTGTGTATTCGCCGACCGCATTGCGCATAAATTCGCCAAACGGCGCGCCGCACATGCCAACTTTGAACAATCCCTGCTCGATCAGCCGCGGCTGCATCTCCGGCGCGTTCAGCGCCGTTCTAAACAGACCGATGAGGTGATTGACGGCGTCGGGCGGCGTCTTTGCCGGCGCCACCATGCCGTAGAAGATGTCGGCCTCGTACTTGTCGAGCTTCGCCTCGACGAAGGTCGGCACGTCCTTGATCGGCTCGACGCGCTTGGCCGACGAGGTGACGAGCCCGCGCAGCGTGCCCGACTTCAGATGCCCGACCACCGTCGGATAGTCGGCGAACACCGCGGTGACGTGGCCGCCCAGCAGCGAGTTGATCGCGGGCCCAGTGCTGACGAAGGGCACGAACGTCATGTTGATCTTGGCCGAGCGCTTGAACATCTCGAAGGCGACATGCAGCGACGACTGCGGCGAGGCGCCGAGCGACAGTTCGCCAGGCTTGGCGCGCGCGGCGGCGATCAAATCGTCGAGCGTCTTGTAGGGGGAGGAGCCCTGCACCACGAGCACCATCGGCGTGCCGGCGAGATAGCAGATCGGCTCGAAGCCTCTCGCCATCTCGGCGGTCTCTGGCTTCACCGCCGGGTTGACCACGAACGAGTTGGCGACGAACAGCACGGTGTTGCCGTCCGGTGCCGAGCGGGCGGCGGCTTCGGTTCCGATCAGCGTGCCGCCGCCGGGACGGTTCTCGATCACCATGGTCTGCCCTTGGACGCGGCCGATGTGGTCCGCCATCAGGCGCGAAATGATGTCAGGGCCGCTGCCAGGCGCGTAAGGCACGATCACCCGGATGGTGCGCGAGCTTTGCGCGGAGGCGCCGGATAGCGCCACGAGCGCGAGACAGGCGGCGGTGAGGATTTTGCGCAGGATCATGGGACACCCCGGAGCTTGAGTTGTGCCGACAGCGTCGGGTGTTTTTCGACGCACCGCAAGACGCGATTTCGTCGCGTGTTAAATGGAGTTTGTTTTGGATCGAAATGTCAGCCGCGATTGCGGGCGCGCTCCCTCTCCCCGCGTGCGGGGAGAGGGTCGGGGTGAGGGGGCATTTCCGGGGGCTCAGATTTGCGGATGCGCCCCCA
>CAMDDZ010000077.1 GCA_945893145.1 Rhodoplanes serenus
CCGATGTAGGCGCCCATGCTGCCGAGATGGCGGATGCGCAGCGCCAGGAATTTTCCTTTGTCGTCCAGCGCCAATTCCACGTCCGAATAGGCGTCGCGGGCGTGGTTGTCGCTGACGAAGGATTCGTTGCGGCCCGACATCCAGAACACTGGCCGGCCGATCTTTTTGGCGCCGACCAGCATCGCGATATATTCCGGATAGGGTCCGGTCTTCAGCCCGAAGGCGCCGCCGACTTCCTCGGTGGTGACTCGGATCTTTGCGGGCGGGATGCCCATCACGCCCGCCATCGAGTCGCGCATGGCGCGCGCGCCCTGCGAGCAGACGCGCAGGAGATAGCTTTCGTTCGCCGCGTCATAGCTCGCGGTGCCGCCGCGCGGCTCCATCGAGGCGACGTTGATGCGCTGATGCACCAGCGAGATTTTCGCCACATGCGCGGTCGACTTCATGGCGGCATCGACCTAGGCGGCCATCTCGTCGGGATTGGCGGCAAGCCCGGCCCAGTCGATCGCGATATTGCCCGGCGCTTCCGGCCACACCTGCGGCGCGCCCGGCTTGATGGCGGCGCGCAGATCGACCACCGCATCGGTGGAATCGTAATCCACCTCGACCGCTTCAGCGCCGTCCTGCGCCGCCGCATAGGTCTCGCCGAGCACCATGGCGACCGGCTCGCCGGTGTGGCGAACCCGCTCGCCGGCCAGCGCCGGACGGAACGGCATGATCAGCTTGGCGCCACCGCGGCCCGGCAGCGGCGGGTGCTGCGACAGGTTGCCGACGTTCGCGGCCTTGAGATCGGCCGCCGTGATAACCGCGACCACGCCCTTGATGGCCAGCGCCGCCTTGGCGTCGATCGACTTGATCGCGGCCGCGGCATGCGGCGAGCGCACGAAACACGCATAGGTCTGGTTTGGCAGCGGCGCGTCGGCCATGTAGCGGCCGTGGCCGCGCAGCAGATAATCGTCCTCGACGCGTCCGAAGCGCTTGGCGTGATTGGCAGCGGTCTTGGTGTCCATATCGGCTAGGGCTTTCCAGGGATGGCGGGTAAGCTTTGGGCAGAGCTTAGAAATACCGGCCGGACCGCAATCCTGCAATGACCCAGCAGCGTGACCCTTCGCAGCCGATCGGGCTCGGTATCGCGGGCCTCGGCATGGCCGGTGCCGTTATGGTGCATGCCGCGGCGGCGCATTCCGGTTACGTGCTGCGGGCGGCGGCCGATCCGCATCCCAAGCCGCGCGAGGCCTTCGCCCGCGACCATAACGCGCGGGCCTATGCCGACGTCGCGGAGCTGGCGGCCGATCCCGTGGTCGACGTTGTTTATGTCGCGACGCCGCACCAGTTTCATCGGGCGCACGCGATCCTGGCGATGGAGCAGGGCAAGCACGTCATCCTGGAAAAGCCGATGGCGCTGACGCTGGCCGACTGCGACGCCATCATCGCGGCGGCCGAACGGCACAAGGTCCACCTGATCGTCGGCCACACCCATGCGTTCGATCCGGCGGTGCGCGCCATGCGCGGTATCATCGCACGCGGCGAGCTGGGCCGGCTCGGCATGATCAACTCGTTCAACTACACCAACTATCTCTACCGCCCGCGGCGGCCGGAGGAATTGGACACCTCGAAAGGCGGCGGCATCCTGTTCAACCAGGTGCCGCATCAGATCGACACCGCACGAGTGCTCGGCGGCGGTCTGGTTCGCAGCGTGCGCGCCCACACCAACGTGCTCGATCCGGCGCGGCCGACAGAGGCGGGTTGCATGGCGCTGCTGCAATTCGCCGACGGCGCTTCGGCCTCGCTGGTCTATAGCGGCTACGACCATTTCGATTCCGACGAATGGCATTTCGGCATCGGCGAGCGCGGCGCGCCAAAGAAGATCGATCATGGCGCCGCTCGGCGCGGCTTGACCGGCGCGAACGACGAAGCCGAATTGCGAACGCAGAACTTCGCGTATGGCTCTGGCGGCAGCCAACTGCCGCCGCATCAGCCGCACTTCGGCATCACCGTCGTGACCTGCGCGGGTGGCGACATGCGCGCCTCGGCTGATGGCGTGACCGTTTACGGCCGCGACGGCATTCGGGAGATTCCACTGCCGCGCCACGAGGGCATGCCGGGCCGCCGTGAGGTGCTGGACGACATGCGCGAGGCCATCCGCACTGGCCGCAAGCCGCTGCACGATGGCCGTTGGGGCAAGGCGACCCTTGAGGTCGCGCTCGCGATTCAGCGTTCGTCGCGCGAAGGCCGCGAGATCGCGCTGGAACATCAGATCGCGGTGCCGGCAGCGGTCTGACCGGTTTAGATTCCGGTGCGGAATCGCGTCATCACCACCAGAATGGCGATCTGCATCGCCCCCTGCGCGGCGACCGCGTAGAAGTAACGCGACATCCAGCGCCTGATCCATTGCATGTCAGGCGCGGGCTTCTGTAACTCCAAACACACCATTACGTTCACCGGCGTCAGGAAGCCGAGCCCGAGGATCGTCATCAGTGTGACGAGAATTAGGGCCGCAGCGACCCAGCCATAGGATGGCCAAGGCAGCTCCGTGTAGCCCAGTTGCACGGCCAGGAACCAGCCGGTGGTGCCGCCGATGATCGACACGGCCGGCATGAGGAACAGCGTCCGCGGCGTCAGCCTGCCGACGATTTCCCGCCGGACCGGAATATCGACGCGCCGCAGGATCGGACCGAGCACAAAGCCCATGAACAGATCGATGCCGGTCCACAGCAGGCTCGCGGAAACATGGACGAAGTTCAGGAACCAGAGATTGCCGATGACGATTGCCGCGACCATGACGGCGAGGGCCGCGGCGGCGAACCACACGTAGGTCCAGCGGATCAAGCCCTCGGCAGGCGGAATGGCGGTCACAGTCATGACGGCGCCATAGTGGACGAACCGGCGGGTTCAATATAGATGAAAACCAGCACGGCGCCGCCAAGGCGGCTCTCCGCAACGAGGCCGAACATGCTCGATCAGCCCAGCAAAAATGGCCATTCCAACGGCCAGTTGATCGTCGAGGACCTGACAAACCTGACGTTCTCGGTCCACCGCAAGGTGTTCGTCTCGCCGGAAATCCTCGAAGACGAGAACCGCGCGATTTTCGACAAATGCTGGGTCTACGTCGGCCACGCCTCGGAATTGAAGAACCCGGGTGACTTTGTCACCCGCAGCGTTGCGGGCCGGCCGGTGATCTTCTGCCGCGACCGGCAGGGCACGGTGCGCGCGTTGTTCAACGTCTGCCGCCATCGCGGCGCGCTGGTCTGCCGCGAGCGTGAGGGCAACACGCGGCAGTTCTACTGCATCTATCACGGTTGGGCTTACAACACCGACGGCTCGATGAAGGGCATTCCGGGCGATGACGCCTATCCGCCGGGCTTCGACAAGCAGAGCAAGGGCCTGGTGCCGGTGCCGCGGCTCGATCACTACAAGGATTTCTACTTCGCCAATCTCGACCCCAACGCGGTCGATCTCGCGACCTATTTGGCCGGCGCCAAGGAATACATCGATCTGGTGGTCGATCAGTCGCCGTCCGGGCGCATGGAGATCATCTCCGGTGTCCAGGAATACGAGATCAAGGCGAACTGGAAGCTGCTCGTCGAAAACAGCGTGGATGACTATCACCTGGTCACCACGCATTCGACGTGGCTGAACTACATGCGCAACTCCGGCGTCAACATCACGCCGGCCAAGGGCCACATGCTGCCGACCAAGGGCTTCGGCAAGGACCTCGGCAACGGCCATCTGACGACGGACAATCCGAATTATCGCGGCCGGCCGGTGGCGAAATGGATCTCGGTCTATGGCGAAGAGGCCAAGGCCGACATCGACGCTATCCGTCAGGAGCTCGTGGGCCGCCTGGGCGAGGCGAGGGCGGCGCGCGTCGCCGACACCAACCGCAATCTCTGCATCTTCCCGAACCTGGTCATCAACGACGGCTCGTCGGTGACAGTGCGCCATTTCACGCCGGTCGCGCCGGACCTGATGCATGTCACCGCCTGGGCGCTTGGCCCGGTCGAGGAAACCGAAGCCCAGCGCGCCCGGCGGCTGCACGCCTTCCTGACGTTCTACGGTCCGGGCGGCTTCGCCACGCCGGATGACGTGGCGGCGCTGGAACTGGCGCAGAAGGGCTATGCGGCCTGGCGTGAGGTGCCGTGGACCGACCTGTCGCGCGGCATGGGCTCGAGCCAGGAGCAACTCGCCACCGACGAAGGGCACTTAAGGGTGTTCTGGCGCAAGTGGGACGCAATGATGAATGGAGCGCCGGCATGAACAAGCCGCTCGATCCGGCGGCGACCGTGACACGGGCCGAGGTGGAGGATCTGCTCTACCACGAGGCCGAGCTGCTGGATTCCTGGCGGCTCGACGATTGGCTGAAGCTCCTGACCGACGACGCCTCCTATTACGTGCCGCCCAACGACAAGCCGGACGCCGACCACCGCTTCACGCTGTTCACCGTCGCCGACGACATCGTGCGGCTGCGCGAGCGGATCATCCGGCTGAAGGACCCGAACTGCCACGCTGAGTTTCCGCCGTCGCACACGCGACGTCTGATCACCAACGTGCGCATCATCGGCAACGAAGGCGATCTCATTGCAGTCGCGGCAAATTTTGCGATCTTCCGGCATCGCCGCCACGAGCCACCGCGGCAGTTCGTCGGGCGCTATCGCTACAAACTCAAGCCCACCGACGCGGGGCTCAAGATCGCCGAGCGCCGCGCCATCCTCGATGCCGAAGAACTCGGCGCCATGGGGGCTGTCAGTTTCTTGCTTTAGAACCACACACCGCACTCTCACCGTCACCCTGAGGCGCTCGCGCGAAGCGCGAGCCTCGAAGGGCGACGGCCCGAGAAACCCCGGCCGTTCATCCTTCGAGGCTCGCTACGCTCGCACCTCAGGATGACGGGGCGAGACCTTCACCTGGAGAATAAGCCAATGGCCAATCCGCTCGCGATCGACGCTCACGCGCACATCTGCACCGAGGAGACCATGAATCTCCTCAACAAAGAGACGCCGAAGGTCGCGTCCTCGCTCAAGGAATACGAGAAGGACGTGTTCGAGTGGTCGGTTTGCGGTGTGCCGTACCGGCCGCTGCCGCGCGGCGGCTTCGACATCGAGCAGCGGTTGAAGGACATGAAGGCGTCCGACGTCGGCATGCAGGTGCTGTCGAACACGCCGCAGACCTTCATGTACAACCAGGACGCCGGCATGACGGCGGCGGCCTGTGTCATCCAGAACGACCAGATCGCCAAGCACGTCCGGGACTATCCCAAGAGCTTCCACGGCATCGCGACGCTGCCGATGCAGGCGCCGAAGGCCGCGGCCGACGAGTTGGAGCGCTCGATGAGCAAGCTCAAGCTCAAGGGCATGCAGATCGGCTCCAACATCAACGGCAAGAACCTCGACGATCCGAGCTTCGAGCCGTTGTGGGCGGTGGCGAACCAGCACTCGGCGTTTTGCATGGTGCACCCGAACAATGTCGCGGGTCTCGACCGGATGAAAAGCTATTACCTCAACAACCTGATCGGCAATCCGCTCGACACCACGATCGCAGCGGCCTGTCTGGTGTTCGGCGGCGTGATCGAGCGCTTCCCCAAGATTAAGTTCTTCATGGTGCATGGCGGCGGCTTCACGCCCTACCAATGCGGCCGCTGGGAGCACGGCTGGCACGTGCGGCCGGAACCGAAGAACCATCTCAAGAAGCCGCCGGCCGAGACGATCCGCACGTTTTATTGGGACACCATTCTGCACGGCAAGCCAGCGCTCGAATTCCTGGTGCAGGAGTTCGGCGCCGAGCATGTGCTGCTGGGCAGCGACTACCCTTACGACATGGGCACGTTCGAATGCGCCCGGCAGGTCAAAGCGCTGTCGTGCTCCGACGCCGACAAGGCGACCATCCTCAACGGCCAGGTGCAGAAGCTGATGGCCGGAGCGAAGTAATGGCAGAGGACGGCGTGCGGATTGCCGCGCCGGCCATCTCGGCGTTCATCGCGGACGCGATGGCGGCGGTCGGCCTGCCGCCAGCCGACGCCGCCAAGGTCGCCGAGTTGATGACGGAAGCCGACCTCGTCGGCGCCGACGCCCATGGCATCTTCCGGCTCCCGCAATACGTCCGGCGTATCAAGGCGGGCGGCGTCAATCCGCGCGCCGACATCACGGTGGAGAAGACTGCGCCAGCGACGGCCATGGTCGATGGCGACAACGGCATGGGCCATCTGGTGATGCAGCGCGTCGCGGATACCGCGATCGGGCTCGCCAAGGACAACGGCGTCGCCTGGGTCGGCGCGCGCTGGAGCAACCATTCTGGCGCGGCCGGCGTCTACGCGGCGATGACGCTGCCGCATGACATGATCGGCATCTACGGCGTGGTCGCCAACGCCAACCATATGCCGCCGTGGGGTGGCGCGGAAAACCTGCTCAGCACCAATCCGATCGCGATCTCGGTGCCGGCTGGCGAGGAGCCGCCGGTGGTGCTCGACATCGCGACCTCGGTGGTGTCCTACGGCACCGTCAAAGCCCACAAGCTGCAAGGCAAGCCGATGCCGGAGGGCTGGATGATCGACGCGCGCGACGGCAAGCCGGTCACCGATGCCGCCAAAAGCGAGCACGGCTTGCTGCTGCCGATCGGCGGTCACAAGGGATCGGGACTGGCGCTGGTGATCGGCCTTTTGGCAGGCACGCTGAACGGCGCCGCGTTCGGCCGCGAGGTGGTCGATTTCAACGCGGACGACGAGAGCACCTGTAACACCGGCCATTTCATGATCGCGCTCGACGTCAAACGCTTCCTGCTGATCGAGATGTTCAAGGCCGAGATCGACCGGCAACTTCGCGATCTGAGATCGTCGCCGACGCTGCCTGGTGTCGACCGCATCCGGTTGCCGGGCGAGCAACGCGTTGCGCGCCACGCTGAGCGGGCACGCGACGGCGTGCCGGTGTTTCCGGAGGTCGTGGCGCAGCTCGACAAGCTTGCTGGCGAGCTGAAGATCAAGCCGTTGCGGGGGCGTTGAACGGCGTCATTCCGGGGCGCCGCGAAGCGGCGAGCCCGAAATCCAGAAACAAATTCGGCTGTTTGCGTGTCTGGATTCCGGGTTCGCGGGTTTCGCCCGCGCCCCGGAATGACCGCGTCCGTTACCTCTTCTCGAACGCCGCTCGCACCCGTGCCACCGTGTCGGCCGGCGTGCGGTAGATTTGTTCGATCAGCCCCGCCACCTGTTCGCCGGAGAGCGGATCGATCTCGATCTTGAGCTTCTCGGCTTCGGCGAGGAAATCCGGGTCCTTCATCGTGGCATCGAAGGCGCGCCGGATCGCGGCGACCCGTTCGGCGGGCACATTCGGCGGCATCAGGAACGGCCGGCCGAACTCGAGCCGTGAGACCGCGAGATCGAGTGCCTGCTTCTGATCGGCGGTCTTGGCGTATTCGAAGATCAGCGGCACGTCGGGCAATTCTTTGTGTTTTTGCAGCGCCCACTGCACGATGATCTTGATCTTCTTCTCGGTAATCCAACTGCCGCTGATGGCCTTCAGCGTGGACCAGTTCGCCCAGGTGCCGTGGACCTCGCCGCGCTCCATCGCAAGGTTGATCTTCGGCGTCGCCTCATAGCCGGTGATGACCTTGAACTTGGTGCCGAACAGCGCGTTGCACAGCATCGGGAAATCGAACTGGGTCGAGCCCGGCGCCTGTGCGCCGATCACGATTTCGGTGTTCTTCACATCGTCAAGGGTCTGCGCTGGCGCGCTGTTCCAAAGATATGTCGCTTGCGTCTCGCGATTGGTGCTGCCGATCCAGTTGATCTTGGTCGCCTCGAAGCGGACGCCGACCGGTTGCAGCAACGGCGCGGTCGGCAAACCGTTGAAGGTGGCGCCGATCACGGTGCCGTCGAACGGACCGCCGGAGTAGAGCTGGTTGGTCATCGTGAGCGAACCCGCGCCTGGCTGGTTCTGCACGATGATGTTGGGATTGCCGGGAATGTATTTCGGCAGGTAGCGCGCCACGAGCCGCGCATTGATATCGTAACCCGAGCCGACACCGATGCCGACCACAAGCCGAATGGTTTTGCCTTTGTAGAAGGCCGCAGGGTCTTCCTGCGCGGCCAACGGAGACCCGGCGATCAAGACAGCAAGCAGCGTGAGCAGAAGTCTGGCCATGGCGACTCCGGTGGCGCGTGCTGCGGCTTATTGTGGCCGCGGCGCGAATGCCTGATTGGGGAACTGTACGCCGGTCGGGCGCTGCACGACAATAAAGGCCCGGTTTGCCGCGGTATGGCAGGTATTGCAGGCGGCCGATAGCTTGTCGAAGGCCGTGGTGAATTTGCCCCGGTCGCGCGCTCGGATGGCCGCCTCGACCTCTTCGATCGGCTTCATGATGGTCGATTCGATCATCGGACCAACCGGCGTCCCTTTGTAGCTCGGAACGTACTTGGCCGCGTCCTCGAGACCCTCCTTCAACTCGTCGATCTCATAATCGGCCAGCTCCCAGTTGCCGGCATTGCCGGCGAGCCAAAGCTTGAGATGCCGAGTCTGAGTTTGCAGCATGAATTCACCAAGCCCCGGAGTGAACGATGGCTTCTGCTGGGCGAGTGCGGATGCGGCCACCAGCGCGACGGCTGAAACAACAAGACAGGACAACAGCAATTTTCGCATACGTCTCCTTTCTGCATGCGGTCAGGTTTCTATGACCTGAACCACATGCGCCGGAATACATCGTTGCGTTTGATGAAATGGTGCCGCAACGCACCGATGACATGCACGAGGACAAGCGCGGCCAGGAGATAGGACAGGATCACATGCGACCCTTCGTACAGATTGCGGTAGGTGCGATCTTGCGCGATCAGCGGGAACGACAGCCCGAACAGATCCTTCGTGATCGGAGTGCGGAACGTATCGGCGACCACCCACCCGGTCAGCGATACCGCGAACATGAGCACGTAGAGGCCGACGTGGCCGGCCTGGGCGGCAACTCGCTCCCATCGTTGCGACTCCGGCGGCTGCGCCGGCACCGGATTGGCCCAACGCCACAATAGGCGCAGCACCAGCAGCACCATGAAATCGTAGCCCAGCGCCGCGTGTCCGGCGTAGTGCGCCAGCCGATCGGGCCGCGGGGCGAGATGGGTCATCCACCAGCCGTGCCCGAGCAGGAGGAGGATCATGATTGCGCCGACCCAGTGCAGCAGTTTTGCAGGCCAGCCCCAGTGCGAGGCGGAATTCCACATGATCCAGTCCCCGGTTACGGTAGGGATCAGACTGGAATAATTCCAAAGAGGTCGTCAAGGCCGCTCAAGCCACACGCTTTTCCTCGTCCGGATCGAGCGGCAACTGGACCGGCTGCTTGCGCTTGGCCGAGAGGTCGAGCGCCTTGGTCAGCATCAGGTTCTTGTGCGCCTCTTCGACGGTCGCGGCCGGCGTCGGCAGGCCGAGCGCCACGCGATTGAGCCAGGACACCGTTTCATCCGCCATCGGGCCGCGCAATTCGCCCAGCGCCATGTCACCCGGCGGATAGGAGCCGAGGAAATCGACGAGGCGCGTCTGGTCCGGCGCGTAGCCCTCGGACTGCGGCTTGTTCACCGCCAGCACCATGTCGCGGTGGGTGTCGTCGATGGTCAGCACGCCGTCGGTGCCGACGATGCCGACCTCGAGCGAATAGACCGCGCCCGGCCACGTCACCGGCAGCGCCCATGAAATGTTGAGATGATAGACGCTGCCGTCCGACATCATGATCATGCCGGCGGTGGCGTCGATGCCCTGATAGAGCGGACCCAGCACCTTGTCGATCGAGCGCGCGTAGCATTCGACCGGCGTTTTCTTTTCCAGGTACCACATGCACATGTCGAGCGCGTGGGTGCCGGAGATCACCATCGGCGAAATGGATTTCGGATCGTCGGTGCGCTTGTAATTGTCGATCGCGACCAGGCGATTCATGAAGGCACGCGAGGTCACCAGCGTGACGTCGCCGAGCGCACCGGTGCGGACCTTTTCTTTGCCGGCCAGCCATTTGCGGCGGAAGCGCTGGGTGTAGCCGACCACGGCGTCGATCTTGGCGTCTTTGATGGCTTTCAGCACCTTGGCGGATTGCGCCAGGTCGGTGGCGAGCGGCTTCTCGATCAGGAGCGGAATGCCGCGCTCGATCGCGGCCATGATCGGCGCGACGTGCAGATGCTCGTCGGTCGCGATGATGGCAGCCGTGACCTCCGGTCGCTTGAGCAGCTCGACGTGGCTCTGCGTCACGAAGTCGGCGCCGACCCTGGGTGCGACCTCGCCGGCGCGGTTGGGGTTCTTCTCGGCAAGGCCGATCCACTTCACCGCCGGATGGCGATTGGCGACCTCGCCGCGGAACAGGCCAACGCGGCCGCCGCCGATGATCGCAAGCCCGATGTCTGCTGCTGGGGTTCTCATGCCTTGGCCGCCACGTTGTCGCCGGTCCGGAGTTTCGCCTTGAAGTCGGCAACCGCCGCGATGGTTTCGTTGGTCAGCGGCAGATCGACCGGCTCGTTGCGGTCGGCCGACAGGTCGGCCGCGGTGTAGGCCTCCATCACGGCGCGTGCGCTTTCCGGCGTGACCATCACTGGTGTGTTGCGGATGCAGGCTTCGAGGAAATGCAGCGTCTCGGGGCCCATCTGGCCGGCGAAGACGTGATCGACCTGCTCGCCCGGCATGGTGGACATCGGAAACTGCTGGCCGCCCTTCATGGTGTTGAGCCAGTGATCGCGCGCGGTGTCGTCCAGGATCAGCGCGCCCTCGGTGCCGGTGATTTCCATCCAGGTCGAGCAGTAATTCGGAAAGCTCGGCGGCAGGTTCCAGCCGCCGGCGATCATCACCACCACGCCGTTGTCCATGGTGACGGTGGTGAACATGACGTCGTGGGAGCCGTTGATCGGCTGCATGAAGCCGAAGGCGCCTTGCGAATAGACCCGCACCGGTTTTGCGGGCGCCAAGAGCCAGAACACGAAGTCGAGGTCATGGGTGGATTCCATCACCACCGGCGACAGCCGCACCCGCTTGCCGATCTTGGTGCCGAGCGTGCGCGTGATGTGGCGGGTCACCAGCACCGACACGACCTTGCCCAGCGTGCCGTCGTCGATCTTCTTCTTCGCGAACGCGATCTTCGGATTGAAGCGCTGCGAATAGCCGATGGTGAATTTCACGTTGTTGCGGCGGGCGAGCATGATCAGCTCGTCGGCCTCCCACAGCTCGAGCGAGATCGGCTTTTCCAGCAGCACGTGCTTGCCGGCCTTCAGGCAGTCGCGCGCGATCGGATAGTGGTTGGATTCCGGCGTGGTCGAGATACAGACCACCGAGATGTTCTCGTTCCGCACGATGTCCTGGTAGTCGAGTGTCGCGGTGGCGGGCAAGGTCTGCGCCTTCACCTCGGCGAGCCGGTCGGGGCGGATTTCGCAGATGTGCAGCTTGTCGACCAGCGCCGAACGCGACAGCGTTTCGGCCCGGATGCCGCCGCACCAGCCGGTGCCGATCACTGCCGCTTCGACTTGCTTCACAATGGTCCTATGGGGCTGTTGGGGTGGATGGGCAGGATAACAACCACGCCCACGCGGCCGCTTCAAGCGGCAGCTTCAGGCTGATTTGCGGACCGCAAACACCTTGGCGGCGAATTGCGGATAGACCTCGGCAAGCTCCGGAGCGACCACCTCCCGCATCAGCCGCAGAGTTTCGGCGGAGGGCACTGGCGTGATCGGCACTATGGGCGGCTGCTCGAACGCAAAGCCCGTGTTGGCGATGACCTCGTCGAGCGTGTGGCCCGGATGCACGCTTTCGAGCCGGAAGCGCCGCCGCGTGCGGTCGAACGAGAACAGACAGCGGTTGGTGATCAGCGCGATGGGCCCGCCGGTGCGGCGGACGTTATCGGCGCTGCCGCCCGGCGCGCTGATGAAGCTCACCTTGGGCACCAGCGTGCGCTTGGAATGTTCGGTGCGGAACAGGATCACCTTCGGAACCACGAAGTAGAGGTAGGACGAGCCGAACGATCCGGGAAAGCGCGCGATCGGCTTTTCGTAGTCGCCGACGCTGACGAGATTGACGTTGCCTTCGCCATCGATCTCGCCTCCGGAGAGAAAGAACACGTCGATGCGGCCCTGACCGGCGCAGTCGAACAGCTCGCGCCCGCCATCGGTGAAGAACGTATGTTTTGGGCTGCCGAGCAGCGACACATAGGGCCGGCCGTTGCCGCGCGTGCGCGCGAGCAGCGCCGCGGTTGCCGGAATTGGCGAGGCGTTGCCGACCGCGACGTGCCGCACGTCGCCGATCAGGTCGGCGACCACGGCGGCGAGCAATTCCTCATCGCGGAATGGCGCTTCGTTTGGCGTCACGGCACGGCGCCAGCGCTCCCTCTCCCCGCGTGCGGGGAGAGGGTCGGGGTGAGGGGGCGTGTCCACGGACCTGAGCGTTCAGGATTTTTGATGCGCCCCCTCACCCGACGCGCTGCGCGCGTCGACCTCTCCCCGCACGCGGGGAGAGGTGAGACGGAGTTTGCGGCACGCGAGGACAACATCGTCAGGCCGCCTGCCGCTCATACACATACTTGTCGAGATATTTCTTGAACCCATCCTCGGTCGTGGCGAGCCTCGCATATTCGGCAAGGTGCTCGCCGTCCCAGGCGTAATGCTCGGGCAGCGGCAGCGGCCAGCCGCCGCGTTCGACCACCGCGACCTGCTCGACATAGAAGCCCGGCAGCGTGCCGGCTGCGAGCGTGCGGTCGGCCAGGAGATCGCCGTCGTAAAGATTCTCCACCGTGACGACGGTGCGCTCCGAGGCGTGCGCCATGGTCACCAGTTCGCGCTGGCGTCCGATCCAGACGTTGCCGTTGCGATCCGCCATCGGCGCGTGAAACAGCGTCACGTCGGGCTTGATCGCGGGCAGCAGCACGATCGGATCGTTTTCGTCGAACGGATTGTCCATCACCTTCCAGTCGGCGCGGTGCTTGAGCACGTCGGAGCCGATCAGGCCGCGCAGCGGCATGAACGGCACGCCCTTTTCGGAGGCCTGGAAGGCGGCGTGCAGCGCCGGGCAGGTGGCGTCCTTCATGCGGATGGCGCCCTTGAGGATCGCCGCAGTAAAGCGTGGCGCCGGGCCGAATTCGCCGAGGCTCACGGCGGATGTCTCGATCGATTCGACGCAACCGGCGCCGACCAGCAGATCGGCCTGCAGGCTGGTGGTCGGCAGCGCCACGAGCTTGAGCCGCTTGACACCGCGCCGGATCAGCGCGCGCGTCGCCGCCATGGCGACGCCGGTCGACTCGCGGGGGATCGCCAGCACGCAGCCATCCACGATGGGCGCGAGCGCGTCGTCGAGCGAACGGGCGATGACCGGCATGGTGCGATCCTATTGATGGGAATCCGGCGCGCCAAGTGGGCATGGCGCTTAGTCTGCCCACGCTTGAATCGGGGCAGGAATTGGAGAACAAAGCGGCATGCTAACCCTGAAGGAAAAACTCGCCAGCGACCGCTTCGTCATCACGGCGGAGATCGCGCCGCCGGTGTCGTGCGACGCCGCCGACCTGATGATCAAGGCCGCGCCGCTCAAAGGCCTGGCCGATGCGGTCAACGTCACCGATGGCGCCGGCGCCCGCGCCCACCTCGGTTCGGTGGCAGCGGCCTCGATCCTGATCCAGGAGGGCATTGAGCCGATCCTCCAGCTCACCTGCCGCGACCGCAACCGCATCGCGCTGCAAAGCGAGCTGATGGCGGCGGCGGCGCTCGGTGTCCGCAATCTCCTGCTGCTGAAGGGCGACGATCCGAAGCAGGGCGACCAGCCCGACGCCAAGCCGGTGTTCGATTACGACACCGCGGCGCTCACCGCGGTGGCGGTTGCCATGCGCGACAAGGGTGAATTGCCGACCGGGCGAAAGGTCGGCGGCAAGGCGGAGTTTTTCATCGCCGCGGCCGATGTACCGATCGATCCGCCGGCCGGCTGGGAGCCCAAGAGCCTCAAGGGCAAGATCGCGGCGGGCTGCGAGTTCGTGCAAACGCAGTTCTGCATGGACGCCGCGGTGGTGAGGCGCTATCTGGCGCGGCTCGCCGAGCACGGCGTGCGCCTACCGTTCCTGATCGGGATTTCGCCGCTGCGCTCGGCCAAGAGCGCGCGGTGGATGCGGGAAAAGCTGTTCGGTACCATCATTCCGGATGCGGTGGTTGCGCGGCTCGAAGCCGCGGCCGATCCCGCCGCCGAGGGCCGCAAGCTCTGCATCGATCTAATGGGAGAGCTTGCCGTCATTCCGGGCGTCGCCGGGGTGCATATCATGGCGCCGGGCAATGAGGCGGCGATTGCCGATGTCATCAAGGACGCGGCGGGATTGAAGCGGGCGAAGTAAGAACGCGCGCGCACCAAAACAAAAGGCCCGGCACTGTGCCGGGCCTTTCGCTTTGCTTTGGCGGCGATGTTACGACAGCGCCTGTTTCACCTTATCGGGCGAGAACGGCACCCGGCGGATGCGCACGCCGGTCGCGTCGAAGATCGCGTTGGCGATGGCGGCCGCCACCGGCCGGATCGACGGTTCGCCGGCGCCGGTCGGCGGCAGCTCCGGATGGTTGATCAGCACGAAGTCGATCTTCTCCGGCGTCTCGGTGATGTCGAGGATCGGATAGGAGATCCAGTCGACGCTGGTGACGCTCTTGTTGTCGAACGTGACCTCCTCCCACAGCGTGCGGGAAATGCCCTGCACGATGTTGCCCTCGATGCACTTCTCCAGGCCATCCGGGTTGATGATCTGGCCGCAGTCATGCGCAACCGTGAAACGCTTGGCAAAGATCTTGCCGGTCGTGCGATCGACATTGACCTCGGCGATCACCGCGGCGCGAGTACCGTTGCGCTGCGAGTAGGCGATGCCGCGCCCGGTCACGTTGTTGCCGGTCTGGCCCTTCTTCGGTGACGGCCGGGTGTCCCAACCGAACTTCTGCGCCGCCGCCTTGATCAGTGCGATGTCGCGCGGGTCCTTGACGTGCTTCAGCCGGAACTCGATCGGGTCCTGGTTGGTCGCGGTTGCCACTTCGTCGATGAAGGATTCGCTCGCGAAGTGGATTTGCGGCCCGACCGGATCGCGCAAATGCGACGAGCGCAGAGGCGACGAACGATCGAGCAGCGGCGCGATGGTCTCCCACGAGGCCCGCTTGTTGGGGAACTCGTAGGATTCCGCGGGCACGCCGAAGCCGTCGCCGGACTGCAGCGCAACGCCGAGCGTTTGCCCTGCGAGCGTGTCGAACAGCTTGCTGCCGTTGGTGTTCACGTCGACGCGCGAGAACCCTTTGCTCTTGAACTCATAGGCGATGACGTTGTTCTGAGCATCGAGCGCAGCGCGCGCGATGTGGATCGAAGCCGGACCTTTGGGGTCCCAGCCGGTGCCTTGGTCGCGCATGTATTGGAGGCGCACCGGCTTGCCGACGGCCTTGGCCAGCACCGCGCAGTCCGCCGCGCAATCGTCGGCGTCGTTGCGGCCGTAGGAACCGGGGCCGTTGATCCAGCGCACATGCACGTTGGCGAGCGGCACATTGAGTTGCGCCGCGAGGCCGATCTGCACGAAGTGGCTCTTCTGCGTGCCACTCCAGCAGTCGACCTTGTCGCCGTTGATCGCCACCACGCAGCAGGCCGGCCCCATGCAGGCATGGGACTGGAACGGCCACTCGTATTCGGCCTCGATCACCTTGGCTGCTGTTTTGAATGCCTCTTCGACGTTGCCCGTGGTCTTGCCGCCGACCTCTCGTTTACGGACCGCTGCCTTGCGGATGTGGTCGTAGAGCGCGTTCTGGTTCGGGAACGGCGGTTCGACCTTGGACCACTCGACCTTGAGCTGCTGCATTGCCTTGATGGCGTCCCACTCCTTGGGGGCGGCCACGCCGAGGAAGCCGTTCTGATGGACCACTTGCACGCCCGGAATGTCCTTCACCGAGCTTTCGTCCACTTTCACCGGCACCGCACCTGCGATTTCCGGACGGATGACGCGGCCGTGCACCATGCCCGGCACCTTGATGTCCACCACGAAGTCTTCCTGCGCGAACACCTTGGCGAACACGTCTTCGCGCTTGATCGGCTGGCCGACGATCTTGTGATCCTTGAAGGGCTTGGGTTGCGCCTTGCCGGGGGCATAGAGCGCGTTGCCCATCTGCTTGTTCCAGTCGAGCTGGACATTGAAGTATTTGCCGCCGATCAGATCGGCGTAGGACACCTTCTTGTCGCGGTTGAAAGCGGCGCTGACCACACCGTCGACGACGATGAGCTGGTCGGCCGGCGTGGTGAGCCGGGTGGAAGCCATTTCGAGCAGCACGCGGCGCGCCTCTGCGGCGGCCATGCGCATCTGCTTGCCGCCGAGCTGGATGCCGGTCGAACCCGAGGCGCCGCCTTGGTTCACGCTGGTCGCGGTGTCGCCCATGAACACCTTCACGGCCTTGAACGGCACGTCGAGTTCCTCGGCCACGATCTGGCCGATGGCGACGAACAGGCCGTGGCCCATGTCCATCTTGCCGAAGTAGGCGTTGACGGTGCCGTCGGCATTGACGGCGATGTAGGAGGAGAGCTGGTCGGGCGTGAGCGGGGGCTTGGCGCCTTGCGCACGCGCTTCGTCGATCGAAAGCAGCATCTCGATGCCGACCGGCGCGCCGACCGAAACCACGAGGGCGCCGGTGCCCATCAGCACCGCGCGGCGGGAGAGAGTGGTGGGATTGTCGTGCTTTGTCATGTCTGTCTCCCTCAACCCATCATCTCGGCGGCGCGCTTGACCGCCTTGACGATGCTGACGTGGGTGCCGCAACGGCATTTCACGCCTTCGAGCGCGGTCTTGATCTCGGCCTCGGTCGGCTTCTTCTTGGTGGCCAGGAAGCTCGCTGCCGTCATGATCCAGCCGTTGATGCAGTAGCCGCACTGCGGCACCTGCTCGTCGACGTAGGCGGTCTGCAGCGGATGCGGCTTCTCCGGCGTGCCGAGACCGGCGAGGGTGACGATCTTGGCGGTGCCGACGGAAGAGACCGGCGTCACGCAGGAGCGGATCGCCTGGCCGTCCATGTGCACTGTGCAGGCGCCGCATTGGGCGAGGCCGCAGCCGAAGCGCGGATTGTTGAGGCCGAGATCATCGCGCAGCGCGTAGAGCAGCGGCATGTCCGGATCGACGTCGACGCTATGCGTCTTGCCGTTCACGTTCAGGGTAAATTTTTGGGTCATGGCGGGGCGGAACCTCCATCCAGGCTTTTTGTTCGAAACTTCCACCGAAGTTCCTAGAATGACTCTAATCCAAAGACGATGCTGAGAAAACCGCTGTCTTGTTATTCTTCGGCGGAATAACCCAGCGCCCGGCAGGCCTTGAACAGGTCGTCGACCTGACGCTCGGAAATGCCGCGGGTGATGAAGACCACGCGGCTGCTGTGGTCCTGATCGGGCCATTCGGTCAATTCCACGGGCGGGTGGATTAAGTGCTGTACCGCCTGGAACACCACCGGCCCCTTGGAACCGGCGAGGTTGAGCAGACCCTTGATGCGCAGGAGATCAGGCCCGCGCAGCGCGATCAGCGTCTCCATCGAGCGCTGGAACACCGGCCAGATCAGCGGAGCCCGGTCGCGCATCACGAAGCTCACGATGCCGTCGCTGTGCGAGGCTTCGGCGACGAAGCCAGAATGGCGTTCGATGGCGTCGGCCTGGCCGGTGTCGGTCAGCGATTTCGGGTCGATGTCGCCTTTCACGGCGACGTCGATGACGGCGCGCGGATTGAGGTCCTCCAGCATCGCGAGCAGTTTTTTCCTGGCCTTGGTATCGGCGATGTCGGTTTTCGACACCACGATGCGGTCGGCCAGGATCGCCTGCTTGCGCGCCTCAGGGGCCTTCTCGAGATTTTTCAGCCCCGACACCGCGTCCACCACCGCGACCACCACCTCGACCGCGAATTCGTCGCCGAGTGCGCGGTCGGTGGAGAAGGTTTGCAGGATCGGACTGATGTCGGCGAGGCCGCTGGTCTCGATCAGCACGCGGCCGAAATGCGGAATCTTGCCGTGATCACGGTCGGCAACGAGCTTGCGCAGCGCGAGCTGCAAATCGGAGCGCGTGTTGCAGCACAGGCAGCCGTTGCCGAGCAGCGTCACCTCATCGGTGCTCTCCCGCAGCAGCGCGTCGTCGATGCCTTCGGAGCCGAACTCGTTGACGATGAGCGCAGTGCCGCGGCCCTCTGACGATTTGAGAAAGCGTTGCACCAGGGTGGTTTTGCCGGCGCCGAGAAACCCGGTGACGATGGTGACCGGCAGGCGCGCGCCGCGTTCGCGCTTCTGCCGCCGGCCAAAGCGGCCTGCGGAGGCGGAGGGGAAGAGGTCGAGGATGGTGCTGTCAGTCATGGCACAGCCTCTTCACCTCTCCCCGCTTGCGGGGAGAGGTCGACGCGCCATAAGCGCGTTGACGCGCGTCTTCGCGCTATTGCGCGTCGGGTGAGGGGGCCTGTCGATTCGCTTGAACGTATCGAAACGCCCCCTCACCCCAACCCTCTCCCCGCAAGCGGGGAGAGGGGGTTCGCCCCGCGCGGGGAGAACTCAGAAATCCATCTCCAGGCAGTACAGGCCGCCGATGTGGCGATCGACCGTGTAGACGATCTCGCGCTCATCGACGAACACGTCGTTGAGCTGGATCGTCCCGGTCGGTGCGCCCGCCGGAGCCGGCGGCACGAACACGCCGATCTGCTGCGGCTGGTACGGATTGGAAATGTCGTAGGCCCGCAAGCCGCCGTTGAAGAAGGTGCCGAGCACGATCTGGTCGGACTGCCAGCAGGTCGGCAGCGGCACGTTCTCGTGGATGTTGTGAGCGCCGAAGCGGCCGCGCGCCGCGTAGGCCTTGTGGTCCGGCAGCGGGCAGGTCGAGATCGGCACGAGATTGCTCTCGTCGCGGGCATCGAGAATCCACACCAGCTTGGGCCAGTCCTTGGCGTTGTTTTCGGTCGATTCGTCGGTAACCAGCATCAGCCCGCGATCAAACAGCGGCACCACCGTATGCATGAAGCCTGTGTAGGGCGGCGAGTTGGTCCAGGACGAAATGCGCTTGGGGTTTGCCTTGTCGGAAATATCGAGGACGTGCATGCCGCCGTCGATGTAGGCGAGGTAGCAGCGGTCCGGGCGTTGCGGATAGACGTTGCAGTTGTGCGCGCGGTAGCCCTTGTCGAGCGGATGGCGCGGCGGCGGTGGCACGTTGTCGCCTTGCTTGGTGCCCGGCATGTGCCAGCGGCCCACTTCGCGCGGCTTGGACGGATTGCGCACGTCGATGCAGCGGTAGAACTGATCGTCCTGCGGATGCGTCGGCACGAAATCGGCCGAGCTCGACGCCATGTGGACGTATTCACCGTCGCAGAACCAGAGCTGATGCACGCCGCGCGAATGCGGGCCGGAGCAGTCGAAGAACGAGATCGACTTCGGCTTCTCCGGATTGGAGATGTCGAACAGCTCCATGCCAGCCGGCTGCAGGCCCTTCTTCTGGGTCTGGTAGGCGACCGCCATCAGGTTACCGCAGGTCTCCAGCGAGTTGGAGCGCATGTGGCTCTGCGGCAAGTTGGTCTGGCACACCACCTTGGGCTTGCGCGGATCGGACACATCGACCGCGGTGAAATTCTTCGGCGCGCTCTCGTGCGCGAGCCACAAGATGCGGCGGCCGTCGGGCGCGATCTGGATCGACATGCCTTCGCCCATGCCGCCGAAGCCATCGAGCATGTGGTGCGACAGCACCTTGAAATTCCAATTGACGACGCCGTCGGCACCGGCTTTGCCGCCGTTCTTGGCGATGGCGGGCTTCTTCACGGCGGATTTCGCGGTCTTGCTGGCACTCTTGGCCTTTGCGGGCTTCTTGGCAGGCTTCTTCTTGGCAGCAATCTTCTTGGCACGCTTCATAAGTTTCTCCCTCAAGCGGACAGGACCGCGAGGCAGCACGTTTAGCGCGTTTCCGCGGGTGTGGGGAGGGGCCTCTTGTTTGAGCATGATCTTTTCCGACCTGTCTTCGCCCACCGAAGCATCCAGCCACACGATGAAAAGGTGCCAGGGCTTCGCGCAGGCCGCAGATGCCGAAATAAAAGGGGCCAGCGATTGCTGGCCCCTAGCGCTTTAAGGGAGTGACCGTTCCGTCAGGCGCCGGCGCGCGCCTTCTCCATGAAGTCGGTGCGCAGCAGCTTCTTGAAGTCGGGCATCGCCGAGATCTTCTTCTCGCGCAGCAGCACCTCGGCGTGGTGCTTCATGTAGGGCTCGAGCCCCTGCGGGAAGCCCGGCGCCACGTCGACCGTGCCCATCGCCTTGGCAAAGGTTTGCGGCGACATGCTGTAGCCCTTCGACGTGAAGAACGAGTAGATCACGTCGGAGACTTTCTTCGGGTTGTCCTTAAAGTCCTTGGCGATGTCGAGCCACGCCTTGAGATAGGCGACGATCGCATCCGGATGCTTTTCGACGAAGTCGGGGGTGGCGGCCATGAACACCGGCACGTTGTCGTACTTTTCCAGGTTGACGATGTTGATGCCAAGTCCGTCCGCTTCGACGATCGCGTTATACGGCTCGATGTTGATCATGGCGTCGACGGTCTTTGCCGCCATTGCCGCGATCATGTTGTTCACGTCCATGCGGACTTCCTGGTAGTCACCTTTCTTCAGCCCGTGATCCGGCAGCACCTGATCGACGTAGATGTTGCCGATCGACGAGCCGGTCTGGTTGGCGATCTTCTTGCCCTTGAGATCGGCCGGTTTGGTGATGCCGAGGTCCTTGCGGACCACGAGGCCCGCGGTCTTGCCGACGGTCTCGATCTGCGCGATTGCGACGATGCCGCCCTTGTCATGACCGAGCATCAGTGAGGGCCCCGCATAGGTGCCCATGTCGACCTGGCGCGCCACCATCTGCTGCATGGTGAGATTGCCGGACGGCACCGCGAAGTCCTCGGTCTTCAGCCCGCGCTTCTCCAGCGCGCCGGACTTCAGCAGGTAATAGGTGGGCATGCCCCAGATGTTGGTCTGATAGCCCTGGCGGATGGTGACGGCCTGCGCATGGGCGCTGCCGCCGAGGCCCAAGACCAGAACGCCGGCGCCGGTGGCGGCGAGATATTGCCGGCGGTTGAGAAGGGTCGAATTCATGGCTGAGTTCCTCCGTGGCCTTTTTGGCTGACAGTTCATTCCTGCTGCATGCCGAATTCGCGGATTGTAGCCGCAACGTCGTCCACCGTCTGTGCGATGACTTGACCCAGTTGGGCCGGGGTCGAGGCCTCGGGGAGCGAGCCGCCTTTTTCGATCAGATCACGATATTCCGGCATGGCCACGATGGTGGCGATGTGCCGGTTCAGCAAATCGAGGATGGGCTGCGGCGTGCCCTTGGCGGCGCAGATGCCAAGGAAGCCGTATCGCACATAATCGATGCCCTTTTCCTTGATGGTTGGCACCTCGGGGAGCGCCTTGAGGCGCTCCGGACTGGTGACGCCGACGATTTTTGCCTGCTTGGCCTGATACTGCGGCACGACGCCGATGGTGGGCGAGACATAGAAGTGCACCCGGCCGGCGATCAGGTCGGGCATGACCTGCGAGCCACTGCGGAACGGGATACGGTTCAGCGAGATGCCGGCGAGCTTCTCCATCTGCCGCGCCATGATCTCCTGGGCTGAGCCGGCGCCGATGGTGGCGTAGCTCACCTCGCCAGGATGCTGTTTGGCGTATTGCAGGAATTGCTCGAAGCTGTCGGCCGGGATCGCGTTGGAGAGCGCGAGGCCGTAGTAGTATTTCGCGATCAGCGAGATCGGCGCCAGATCGGACAGTTTGAAGCCGGGGCTCTTGTAAAGCGCGGTGTTGATCGACTCGAAGTGCGTGCAGAGCAGAAGGTTGTAGCCATCCGCCGGCTGCGCCAGCACGTCGCGCGTCGCCAGCATTCCGGCCGCGCCCATCTTGTTCTCGACGATCACCCGCTGGCCGAGCAGCGCGCCGAGCTTGTCGGCCACCATGCGGGCCGGAATGTCGGTCGGCCCGCCGGCGCCGAAGCCGACGACGAGACGCACCGGCCGCGTCGGATAGCTGTCCTGCGCGGCGGCAGGCAGCGTGCAGGCGAGCGCGAACGCAACAGCCAAAACTTGAGCAGTTCTCATGCGTGCGTCTCCTGCCCGAGTTGGCGAAGCAATTGCTTTTGATAATCCAGGAACTCGACGCTGAGCGGATCGCGCGGGCGCGCCAGCTTGATCGCGACCTCGGTTTTCACCATTCCGGGATGCGGCGTCATCACCACCACGCGGTCGGCGAGATAGACCGCCTCGGCGACGTTGTGGGTGACGTAGATCACCGTCTTGCGGGTCTCGCGCCAGACGTCCGCCAGCAGCCGCTGCATGTCGTCGCGCGTCAGCGCGTCGAGCGCCGCGAACGGCTCGTCCATCAGCAGCACGGCGGGATTGTAGGCGAGCGCGCGTGCGATCGCGACGCGCTGCTGCATTCCGCCGGAGAGGTGGTGCGGATAGGAATGCGCAAACTTTTCCAGTTTGACGAGTTGCAATTGCTTGTGCGCGATCTCTTCGCGCTCGGCCTTGCCGATGCCCTTCATCTCCAGGCCGAAGGTGACGTTGCCGAGCGCGGTGCGCCACGGAAACAGCTGCGCGAAATCCTGGAACACGACGCCGCGGTCCATGCCGTGGCCGGTCACCGCGTTGCCGCCGATGCGGATTTCGCCTCCGGTGGGGCTGAGAAAGCCCGCGATGATGTTGAGCAGCGTTGATTTGCCACAACCGGAAGGCCCGACGATGCAGAGGAATTCCGACTGCTCGATGTCGAAGCTCGCCCCCTGGACGCCGGCAACTTGACCCGCGGGGGTGTCATAGACCAGCGATACATTGCGGATCTCGATGTGGGGCATTGCGTTCCTTGGTCGTTCCTTAGCCTGTTTTCTCAGGCCTATCATGCCCGGTTGCGGCCCGAAACCGAGCACACCCCGGTTTTTTCAGGCCGCAAATGCGTGTAGGTTCTCAGTCAATCGGCCAGAGGACCGGAACGCAAGGAAGGATCGCCATGGGACCGCAAGCTGCGACCGCGAAGGCGCTGCAAAACGACAAGCTCTCAAGCCACATGAGCCTGTCGGAGCGCGCCGACCATCTCGAAGAGCAGATGATGCATGACCTCGATCGGGTCATCACCAAGTCGGTGTTCTGCCATCTGACCGACGGCAAGGTCGAGATCGAAGGCGGCGCCACGCTGCAAGCCAAGTATCCCGGCAAATACTTCAACATGGGCCCGGACCCACGCCTGCCGCCGATGCCGGAGAAGCCCACGCTGATGGACTATTTCCGCAACCGCTTCGCCTCAACCAACCATCTGCTGCAAAGCGGCGCGCTGGCGATGAAGAACGGTCACAGCGAGAAGGTCGTGCTGGCCTGCCTGCTTCACGACATCGCGGTGGTGAGCTTCATCCGCTGCGACCACGGCTATTGGGGCGCGCAGATGATTGCCCCCTACGTCGACGAGGAGGTGAGCGAGGGCATCCGCATGCACCAGGCGCTGCGCTTCTTCCCTGACGAGTCGGTCGGCTACGGCTATCCCGATATGTACACCAAGTATTTCGGCAAGGATTACGTGCCGGAGCCGTACATCCAGGAGGAGTACAAGCGTGCCCGCGACAGCAAGCATTACTTGACCGCGCGCTTGATCTGCGTGAACGACGTCTACGCTTTCGATCCCAACGCCAAGGTCAACCTCGACATGTTCGAGGATGTCATCGGCCGCAACTTCAAGCAGCCGAAGGAAGGGCTCGGCTGGGACCACAGCCCGTCCGCCCACATGTGGCGCACCATCATGTGGCCGACGCGGTTTCTGTAAGACAGGGTGCTGATAAAGACTTGACGTCATTCCGGGGCGCGCCGAAGGCGCGATCCCGGAATCCATAATCCCAGTGTTTCCGTGACAACCGGCGCTGGAGTTATGGATTCCGGCACTCGCTTCGCTCGGCCGGAATGACAGCAGACACTACCGCCACGTCCGCTCCAGCACCCGCAGCCAGTTGCGGTAGCACAGCTTCTCGATCAGCGGCTCGCTGTATTGGCGCGCCCGCATGGCCTCGACCAGCACCGGCAGGCCTGCGGCATTGCCGAGGTCTTTCGGCACCGCCGCGCCGTCGAAATCCGAGCCCAAGCCGACGTTGTCTTCGCCCGCATGTTTGAGCATGTGCTCAAGATGATCGACCATCCGTTCGATTGGCGTGTCGCGATCCTGGCGGCCGTCCTCGCGCAGGAAGCTGACCGCGAAATTCAGGCCGACCATGCCGTTGGTTTCGCGGATCGCGGCCAATTGCTTGTCGGTCAGGTTACGGGAATGCGGGCTCAGCGCGTGGGCGTTGGAATGCGTGGCGACCAGCGGAGCGTCGCTGATTTCAGCAACGTCCCAGAAGCCCTTTTCGTTGAGATGCGAGAGGTCGATCAGAATTTTCAGCTGGTTGCAGCGGCGCACCAGCTCCTTGCCGACATCGGTCAGGCCGGGACCGGTGTCGGGCGACGACGGGCAGCGGAACGGCACACCATGTCCGAAAATGTTCGAGCGGCTCCAAACCGGGCCGAGCGAGCGCAGCCCAGCCTGGTGCAGCACATCGAGCATCTCGAAGTTTGGATCGATCGCCTCCGCGCCCTCGATATGGAGAACGGCGGCCAGCACGCTGGTTTCGATGCAATGGCGGATGTCCTCGACGGTGCGGCAGATGCGGACCTGTCCACTGGCTTCCCGCTCGATCCGAATCAGGATCGACGCCATCGCGCCCACGGCGGCTTGCGCGGTGGCGAGGTCGAGCGCAGGCGGCACCGCGGCGCCGACACCGGTGTCGAGCGGCGGCGTTTCGCCCTTGGGTTGCTCGGGCTTTTTGCTCGGCGACGGCACGAAGATCGCGAACAGGCCGCCCGCGAAGCCGCCTTGCCGGGCCATCGGCAGGTCGAGCTGTCCCTTGCCTTCGCCATCGAGGAAAGCGCGGGGCGAGTCGGGGCTTTGCCGCTTGAACAGGCGCAGCAGCACGTCGTTGTGCCCATCGAAGATCGGCATGGGCCGGGGCGAATTCATTGCAGAAACTCCATGGTCGCGCCCGGTTGACCCCGGCCGTCCGGCGTTGTCTCTTGGTCTACAGCCATCCCAGGTGAGGGACTATGTCTGCTCTAGCAGAACTCGATCGCAGCAACATCGTCGATGTCGATCTCGGCAGCGCCGAGTTCAAGGCCAATGCGCACCGCCACATGGCCGAATGGGCGCGGCGGCGGCCGTTCTATGTCCTCACCAAGGGCGGCCCGCCCCAGGTCGTGGTCGGCCGCTATGCCGACGTCCACAAGGTGTTCTCCGACACCGAGACCTTCCACTCGCAGATGCCGATCGGGCCGGGCTGGGAGCAGTTCCACAAGTTCATGCACTCGCAGTTCGTTACGCAGATGGACGGCGCCCAGCACGCCCGCGTGCGCCGCCTGCTGATGCCGGCGTTCTCGTCGCGCCGTATCGAGCAGCTTGAGGCGA
>CAMDDZ010000078.1 GCA_945893145.1 Rhodoplanes serenus
GGGCTCACCGGACGGCCCCTTGCAGATCCGAAATGGCAAACGCTTACGCACACGGACCTGCGGTCAGAAACTTCCAAACTATTGCGCGCCGGCAGAAACCCAACACCTCGCCCCCCAACGGTTTTCTCGAAGTGGGGATAAGGTCCCAATGCCGGAGATGCGTCACGGTATCATCATCGTATGAGTGGCGAACGAACTTCACTGGACGCGACTAGTCGCGAACGGACGCCGGACCAGCAGTATTCCCTCTCCATCGAACAGACGGCCGAACTCTATGCCGAGGCCGGTCACCCGCGGACCATCCGCGCCGTCCAAAAGTACTGTGCCCTGTCCAAGCTCGACTGCCACAAGGTCGAGACCGCGACCGGGGAGAAATATCTTGTCGCTCCCTACTCGGTGACGCGCCACATCGGATACATCAACGAGGTGCGAACAGTCGCGACTAATCGCGACCAGACGCGAACGGTCGCGTCCGTTCGTCCCTTGGACATTAAGGATGGCACGCCACCTGTGCCACCCGCGAACGGCCCCGAACAGCCGCGAATAGACGCGACCAGTCGCGACAAAGAAGATCGCTATGTGGCGCGACTTGAAAGTGAGAACGAATTCTTGCGCGGCCAAATTGGCGTGAAAGACACGCAAATTGCAGAAATGACGGAGCGCACGCGGGAAACAAATATGCTTGTTGCCGGGCTGCAAAAACTGCTCGCGCCGTTGCTAACCGCGCCAGGGGAAAGACGAACCCAAGACGGAGGGGATGGCGCGGGCGCATAGTGCGTCCACAGCCTCGCATCCGGCGGCGCACTCCATGCCGTATAATGGGTTCACCGATATGGAGGCCGCACAAAAACAATCAACCGCAGCCCCGGCAACTCAACCCGCCGAACCGCTCTACCTCGAAAATACTTTGCTTCGCGTGTTCGGCGTTCTGTTTTGTCACGATCCCAAAAGCGCCCGGAAGCGCACCGGCACCATCGCGGTCAACAGGGGAGTGAAGGAGAAAAATGTTGCCGTTAGACTTGATGCCGAATACGGCCAGCCGGGGCCGTTCGCCCACAAAGTGGCGATGGCGATTATCCGCAAGCAATCCGGCTTCGGACGACCCGCTCAACAGCAAATTTCATTCTCGCAGCGGGAACTTGTTCGGCTGACCGGCCGAACAAGCTGGGGCGGCCGTCAGAGCGAGCAACTGGCTTTAGCGCTCAAGCAAATCCACTACACGCACATTCTGGCGCACTTCAAAACAGCCGACCGTTTCGTGGAGCATGATTTCAATGTCTTCAACGAAATCATCCTGGAACGCCGCGCCTCCCATACCGATCCGATTGTCGCCTGCACCATTGTGCTAGCGACCCCAATCATCCAGTCGCTCAACGACCGGCACTTCACCTGTCTCAACCACGCCTTGATGCAGCAGCTCGGCACGATAAGCCAAGCGCTTTACATGCGGCTATTTTTCCATTTTTCCACTCAGTTCGATGGCCATCATCGTGACCGCATTACTTTCAGGAAGCGATACGATGACGTTTGCGCGGAGTGGCTCGGGGGACTAAAAGTTCTCAAGCATAAGTCCAAGATCATCGACGAGCAGCTCGGCGTGCATCTGAGCCAGTTGGTGAAAGTTGGATTTCTCGCGTCCTACAACATTGCTCCGGCCGAGCGCCGCGACGGCTTCGTATTGTCGTTCAGGCCTGGCGCGACCTTCTTTTCAGATTACCAGCGCTTTTATGCCAACCGCGCCCAGGGCGAAATTCAGTTCAAATTTCACGAAGACAGCCAGGAGATAGGGGAGCCTCATCGGGTGGCTTATCTATTCGCGGAGAAGCGAACCGGCCAAAAGCGCGACAGCGTGCCGTATGTCTCATCCAAGGATGTAGCGACGGCCAAAGCGCTGCTTACGCTTGTCCCAATGGCAGGCATATCGGATTTTCTCGACTACGCATTCTCGGAGGCCGCAAAGACGCGCTTTGACCTCCAGACCTTGGGCGGGGTCAAACAGTACCTCAACGGATACCTTGAAGCCCGGCAACGCAGGTCCGCCGCACTGGCCGCCGAAGCCGCACGACAAGATGAGGATCGCGAGGCCAAGCTTCAACTCGAATACGTCTGCTTCCGGCGCGACGAGACCAACAGACTATTCAAAACCCTGCCAGCCGAAGAACGGGCGGCTATAGAGGCTCTGGCGCGCACTACAACGGCCCCCAAGAGCCGACACAACACCTACATGGTAGAAACCCTGCTGAAGCTCCAGCGGACGCAAATTACGGCCGAACGGCACGCCCACCGGCTTACTTCTTTTGAACACTGGCGCGCTCAGCGCAGCTTCTAAGCAGAACCACACCCAATGAGCGGGTGCTTTGACCGAAATGGTGGGTGTTCTGACCGAAGAGAGTGGGTGCTTTGACCGAAAAAACCGGGTGCTTTGACCGAAAAATCTCACCCCTCAAAATCGGAAAATATGAAGCCCTGCAACGCTCGTTCTCCGTTGGGCCGAGCGCTCTAATATATTTATATATACTCTCACATAGCTCAGACGTGTGTTGCCTTTAGAAAAGGGAAGACGGTCGCGACCGCAGTGTAGTGGATATTGAAAAAGTTGGACCGTCCATTTCGTGGCTCTGTTGAGCCATAAAATAGATGTCGCGCAATATCTGTTTCGCGACATTCAATTTCCAAACTTTCTGCTGGTCGCAAAGCTAAATGGCCTCGTTGCGCGCTTTTTTGGCTTCCGTTTGAGAGCCACGCGTACCCGCAGAAAAAGTTTTCAATTTTCTCCTTTGCTATAGGGCTTCGATAGGTACGTCCCCGAAAGGGCCGGGCTCTCGTGAACGGAGCCGCCGCGCGTCTCCGCCCTCCGGCTTCGATCCCTGACGCCAGCACTACATTCGCCGGGTTGGGCCTGCTATCCCCAGTCCCCGGATGCCAGCCCGTGGCGGGCGGTAGAATTACGGCAGTCAGGCCACGTCGGCCGACACGTTCCCCCAGCCCCGCCTTGCCCCCCGCTAGGTGTGGCCGCCCCCAGCGCAAATGCTGGGGGTTCTCTTTGCCCGGACTTGTGCTATTTCCGCCTCTGAGAGCCGGGTTAGCACAGCGGTAGTGCAGCAGTTTTGTAAACTGAAGGTCGGGGGTTCGATTCCCTCACCCGGCACCAGAGGCTAGGCTGAGGCTATAAAATAACAATCTTGTTTTCTATCAACTACTTACGATAAAAGAACGTCTGTTTTGTAAACCGTTGGTCGGGAGTTCAAATCTCTCATCCGGCACCACTTTACACCAAAGTCGCGTTCCGTTGCGTCGTCGGAGCGCCTGGTCGGGAGAAACAGCCATGCCCAATACGGTTCGATTGCATGGCGTCCTGGCAACGAAGCCCGATAAGGTCTATCGCGCCTTCATCGAGGCGGACGCCATGGCGAAGTGGCTGCCACCTAACGGCTTTACCTGCACGGTGCATCACTTCGAGGCGAAAGTCGGCGGCACTTTCAAGATGTCATTTCGCAATTTCACGACCGGCATGAGCCACTCTTTCGGCGGAAAATATACCGAGCTCGTGCCCGGCGAGCGCGTGCGCTACACGGACAAATTCGACGATCCCAATTTGCCGGGCGAAATGCAGGTGACGGTGACGCTCAAGCAAGTGTCCGTCGGCACCGAGTTGAACGTCGTGCAGGAAGGCATTCCCGACGTCATTCCGGCGGAAGCGTGCTATCTCGGCTGGCAGGATTCGTTGCGAAACCTTGCCAGTCTCGTCGAGCCCGAAATCAATCAATAGCACTGGCGCGGAGGGCGGGTTGGCCGTCACACTGCGTCACCCCTGAGGATCGCTCCGCGATGTCGCCAACGATTGTCCCGAACGCCAGCCAAGCCCGGCTGATCTTGATTGGGACCGCCCTCTTGCTCACCCTCGGCATGGGGATACGTCAGAGCTTCGGACTGTTTCTGACTCCCGTCACGCGCGATCTCGCGATAACCGCGTCCGATTTCACGCTGGCTCTGGCGGTCCAGAACGTCGTCTGGGGTTTCTCGCAAGCGCTGGTCGGCGCGATCGCAGACCGCTTCGGTCTGCGCATCACGATGATGGCGGGCGCGGCGATCTACGTCGCTGGTCTTGGCATCATGGCTGCGGCTGGCGGAACGCTCGCACTGATCGTCTCCGGCGGGTTGATCGGCGTGGCCTTGTCATGCACCGCAACCTCATTGGCAATGACCGCGGTTGTGCGCGCGGTTTCGGCGGAGCGGCGGAGCAAGATGCTCGGTGTTGTCTCCGCGGTCGGATCGCTCGGTAGTGTCGTGGTGCCGCTCGCCACCCAAGCCCTGCTCGCGCACGAGCCGTGGCAAATTGCGATGCTGTTGTTCGTGCTGATGGCGATCGCCATGCTGCCTGCCGCCTTCTGGGCTGGCGGCGCCGACACAATACCGGGGCCCGGCACGGCAACAACCTCCATGCGCGAGGTGCTGGGCCAGGCCATGCGGAACCGGCAGTTTCTCGTGATGTCGGGGGCCTACTTCGTCTGCGGTCTCAATCTTGTATTCCTGAGCACGCATTTGCCTGCCTATCTGGCGCTCTGCGGTCAGGACCCGATGCTGAGCGCGGGAGCGCTTGCCGTGATCGGCGGCGCGAGTTGCTTCGGCTCATTGCTGAGCGGCTGGCTCGGCGGGATATATCCGAAGCACATCCTCCTGGGGCTTCTCTACATCCTGCGTTCGATCATTTTCGCAATCTATTTCGTGCTGCCGCCTACGCCGGCAAGCACGCTTCTGTTCGCTGCGGCGATGGGCATGCTGTGGTGGCCCGGCCTGGCGCCGCTCATCGGCGGTCTGGTCGCCGAGATTTTTGGTACCCGCTACATGGCGACGCTGCTCGGCGTATCCTTTGTCGTGCATCAGGCCGGGGCGTCGCTGGGAGCCTGGGGCGGCGGATTGATCTTCGACCTTTCCGGCTCCTATGACTCGGCATGGCAGATCGGCACGCTGATCGGGCTCACGGCTGGTGTCGTGCAGATTCTGGCAGGCGGTCCAACCCGGCGGCACGATCCTGTGATCGCGCCCGCCTCATTAAAGAGCGCGTAAGAGGTGGGTTAGCACAACAGCGCGTTTACGCGCGTCTTCGACGCAATATAGGGCGCTGCCCCTGGCACCCTCGGAAAAGCTCGTATAATCACTCGTCTGGCCGGGGACCGATGGTCAGGAGAACGGAATGCGCGCGATCACGCTCGACGAGGCGGTGAAAATCATCAACGAGACCTTCGCCGAGGCCAAGCGGCGCAACGCCTATCCGCTGACCGCGGTGCTGCTCGACGCCGGCGGGCGCATGAAGGCCGCTCTCAAGCAGGACGGCGCCTCGCTGCTTCGCTTCGAAGTGTCCTACGGCAAGGCCTACGCGGCGCTTGCGATGGGCCGCGAGTCGCGCCAGGTGCTGCAGAAGGCCAAGGACAAGCCGCTGTTCATGCAATCCTTCCTGGAGCTGGCCGACGGCCCGATGTTCCTGGAAGGCGGCGGACAGCTCATTCGCGACAAGGACGGCGAGGTGATCGGCGCGATCGCCACCACCGGCGACACCAACGAAGTGGACGATCTCTGCGCCATCGCGGGCATCCGCGCCGCCGGCTTCAAGACCGACCAGGACTTCAGCGAAGCCGATATGCGCCGCCTCAACATCAAGCGCGGACCGCCGATCGAGGACCCGCAGAAGGCCGCAAGCAAGCCGGCGCGACTGCCGCGCCGCGCGTAATCCTTCCTGCCTGAGAACTCTGTTCGGTGCCGCCAGCGGGAAGCAGGCATTTTGCCCCTGATTGACCTTGGCCCCGCTTGCTCGGGGACGGACAGGTCTGCCTGCACCTTGGCGAGGGAACCGGAACCTTGCGGGCACGTTATGGAGCAGGCGGCGCGACGGCCGCTCATAATCAGCCGTCCGATTAACCGCCAGTCCCCTTCATTGCGCAAAGGAGAGCGCCATGTCGCTGCTCATCAGCGTCCTCATTACGTTTCTGATCGTCATCTTGGTGCTTTATCTCGTCAATCTGCTGCCGATCGACGGCCGCGCCCGGCAGATCGTGCGCGTTGTTGTCATCTTGATCGGCGTGCTGTCGCTGCTGCGCCATGTCGGCGTCTGGGTCTGACGGGAAAGGCCGGTGAGCGTCACCGAAAAACGCCCCGCCCGGCCTCCGAGCCGGCCTTGGGTCGCATCGCGGCTTTCGCTCGACGTCCGCGATCCCACCCCTCTTGATACGCCCGAACGGTTCTGGCGCGCGATCGCGCAGGCCGCCACCGTCCTGATGGCGGTGCTGGCGTTCGGCGTCTGTCTGTTCTTCCTGCGCGCGCTGCTGCTGCCGATCCTGTGCGCCGTCGTGATCGCAATGACGTTCGGCCCGGTGGTTGGCTATGTGGTCCGGCGCGGCGTTCCGGCCAGCGTGGTCGCGACCGTGGTTGTGCTGGTGCTGATCGGCGCGATCAACCTCGCCATCATAACGCTGGCAAAGCCCGTGGCAGACCAGATCGCGCGGCTGCCGGAGGTCGGCGTCGCCATCAAGGATAAGCTCCACATTCTCGACCGGCCGCTGGCATCGCTTCACGAGCTGCAAGCCGCATTGGGACTGAGTACGACGAACAGCAGCCTTCAGGACGCGCCGGCTCGCCTGATCGAAGGCGTGGTGACGGTGCTCACCCCGGCCGCGGTGCAATTCGTCATCCAGCTTGTGCTGTTTTTCGGCACGTTGTTCTTTTTCATCACCGGCCGCAGCGCCTTTCGCAGCTACATCGTCAACTGGTTTTCGGCCCGCGACGCGCGGTTGCGCGCACTAAAGATCCTCAACGACATCGAGGAGAATCTGAGCGGTTATCTGATTGTGGTGACGGCGATCAATCTGGCGCTCGGCGTGGTCACGGTGGCCGCCGCGTGGCTGATGGGATTGCCAGCGCCGCTGCTTTGGGGCGCGCTCGCGTTCGTGCTCAACTACATCCCCTACGTCGGCCCGGGCATCATGTAAGTGCTGCTGTTCGGGATTGGGTTGCTGACCTACCCGACGCTCGCCGGCGCGCTGCTGCCGCCCGGCGTGTTCATGGCGGTCACACTGGTGGAAGGACAGTTTCTCACGCCCTTGATCGTCGGGCGGGGCGTGCTCAACGTAAACCCCCTCGCGGTTTTTCTCGGCATCGCGTTTTGGGCCTGGCTGTGGGGCCCGCTCGGCGCCTTCCTGGCAACGCCGATCCTGATCATCGCCCACGTCATGCTCGACCATCTCTATCCGAAGAGAACCGCCGAGCTGCCGGCCTGAGTTCAGACGTGTTCGTGGATCACCGCGGTGCGCACGTCGTCCTCGATCAGCTTCCAGATGCGATCGACGTAGGCCACGAATTCCGGGGTGCGCTTGAGTTCGAGCGAACGCGGCCGCGGCAGCGTGATCTCGACGCTTTCCTGCAGGCGCCCCGGCCGCCGCGCGAACACCAGCACGCGGTCCGACAAAAACACCGCCTCATCGATCTGATGGGTGACGAACAGCACGGTCTTGCGGCCCTGCTCCCAGATGCGCAGCAACTCGGTCTGCATGATCTCGCGGGTTTGCGCATCGAGCGAGGCGAACGGCTCATCCATCAGCAGGATGTCGGGATCGATCGCGAGCGCGCGCGCCAGATTGACGCGCTGGCGCATGCCGCCGGACAATTGCCGCGGATAGTAATTCTCGAATCCGCCAAGGCCGACGAGCTTGAGCAGGTCGAGCGTGCGCTGCCGCTCCTTCGGGCCGATCGAGCCCGCCACCTCCGGCCCGATCATTGCGTTGCCGAGCACCGTGCGCCACGGCAGCAGGCTGTCGTTCTGGAACACAAAGCCGCGGTCGCCACCCGGCTTGCCCAAGGCGCGGCCGTCGAGCAGCACCGTGCCGGAGGTGGCGGGTTCGAGGCCCGCGACGATGCGCAGGAACGTGGTCTTGCCGCAGCCGCTCGGCCCGACCACCGAGATGAACTCGCCGCGTTCGACCGCGACATCGATGCCACGCAGCGCTTCGAGCTGGTCGAACCGCTTGCTGAGTCCCGTGACTTCGAGCTTCCTCGCCATGGCGCTAATCTTTCGTCCACGGCACGAGCTTGCGCTCGACATAACTGAAGCCTGCCGTCATGGCGATGCCGGCGACTGCGAGCACAATCACGCCGGCAAACAGCTCGGGCATGTTGAAGGCATCGGCCGATTGGCTGATCAGGCGGCCAAGCCCTGCGCGCGATCCGAACAGCTCGGCCACCACCACGCCGATCAGGCCGCGGCCGATGCCGAGCTTCAGTCCCGCCAGGATGAACGGCAGCGCAGACGGCAGCGACACCTTGAAGAAAATCTGCTGCGGCGTGGCGCCGAAGCTTTTCAGCATCTCGATCAGCCGGTCGCTGGTGGTGCGAAGTCCCGCCTCGGTGTTGATCGCCACCGGGAACAACACCAGGAAAATCACCACCAGCACCTTCGACCAGATGCCGATGCCGAGCCACAGAATGAACAACGGCGCGAGCGCAATGGTCGGCGTGGCGTAGAGGCCGGAAATCCACGGCTGCATCGCCTGCTTGAACGTGGCGCTGCTGGCCATACCGAAGCCGACCGCAATCCCGAGCAGGCTTGCGATCACATAGCCAAGCGCGAACTCGGCTGAGCTTACGGCGACGTGCCGCCCCATCTGACCGTCGAGCGTGAGCGTATAGATGGCCTCAACGATCTGCGTCGGCGCCGCAAGGAACAGCGCGTTGGCGACCAGGAGACGGCTCACCAATTCCCACAACGTGAGACCGCCGATGACCGACAGAGTGCCAGGAAGATAACTGTTGCCGACGCGCTGCCACATGTCAGTCGGATACTTGCGTGACGCCGTCCAGGAATAGCCGATCCACGGTGAAGCTCTGCGGCACATCGCCGAGCGACTTCAACGCATCGAGCAGCTTGTTCATGCGCAACTTGGAAATCTTGCCGGTCGGCTCGAAGTATTTGCCTTTTATCAAGTAGTCGTAGGCGCGCTCGACGTCATCCTGTTTGAGCTTGCTGACCTTCATCAGGATCTGGATCGCTTCGTCGCGGTTCGCCGGATCATAGAGCCATGCGATCGCCTTGGTGTAAATGCGCACCACCTTCTCGGTGACCGGCTGGTTCGCCTTCGCCCAATTGGTGTTCACCGCAATGCCGGCAAACGGCATGTCGGTGAAATCGACGGCGTTGCCCAGATAGTTGAAACCGGCCGACTGGGCGTGGAAGTTAAACGGCGGCGTCAGGATTGCGGCGTCGACCGCGCCGGCCTGGAGCGCCGCAAACCGCGCCGAGGTGGCGCCTGCGAAGGTCATGTCGAATTCGCCGGGCTTGACGCCGTTCGGCTCCAGCATTCGTTCGACGAAGATGCGCGTGATGTCCTTCGCGCCGCCGAGCGAGATGAGCTTGCCCTTCAGCTCGCTCAGCTTCTTGATGCCCGGCTTGCTCAGCAGCGCATAGGGCGGGATCTGCACTTCGATGCGAAGCAGCGCGATCGGCGCGCCCTTCTCGATGGCGCGGACCGGATCGACCAGGCCGGAGTTGGTCGAAAAGTTGATGGCGCCGACCGCAAGCTGCTGGATCACAGCAGAGTTCGACTGCGCGAACACTGGGTCGGCTTTCAGCCCTTCGGCTTCGAAGTACCCCTTCTCGATCGCCACATAGCTCGGCCAGCCGTTGGCCGAGGACGAGCCGACCGAGCCCAGCGTGACGGTCTGCTGCGCGAACGATGGCGCACTCAGCGAGAGCGACAGCAGCAAGCCAGCAGCCGCAATCACACGCCTCGTCATTGGCCCCTCCCCGCTATCCATCAATCGATGGCTCAGTCGCTCAGCCGCGCCACGCCAGGAAGCATGAACCGCTCCACATCGGTCGAGCCTTGCAGATCGCCGAGCCCCTTCAGCGCCGTGAGCAGCGCGCCCATCTTGCTCTTGGACACTTGCCCGGTGCCTTCGATGAACGGGCGGCTCTGCAGGAAGTCGTAGGTCTGCACGATGATCTCGGGCTTGAGCTTCGAGGCCACGACCATGATGTCGACGGCTTCCTGCTTGTTCTTCGGATCGAGAAACCAGGCCACGCTCTTGTTGTGAACCGACAGAAGCTTGCGCATCAGCTCGGGATTCTTCGCCGCCCAGTTCTTGTTCACCGCAGCGGCGGTAAACGGCAGGTCCTTGGCATAATCCGCCGTCAGTCCGAGGTTGGCGAAACCTGCGGCGTCGGCCGCAAAGCTGAATGGCGGCAGCAGCACAGTGGCGTCGATCGCACCTGTGCTCAACGCCTGAAAGCGCGCCGCGGTGGCGCCGACGAACTGAAAATCGACTTCGCTCGGCTTGATGTTGTGAGCAGCCAGCATGCGCTCGACATAGAGTTTGGTGATGCCCTTCGGACCATCGACCATGATGGTCTTGCCTTTGAGCTCTTCGATCTTGCTGTAAGTTTTCTTGGCGATGAGCGCGTAGGGCGACAGCTGCATTTCCAGCCGCACGATGCCGATCGGCGCACCCTTATCGATAGCGTAGATCGGATCGACGAGACCCGCTGACAGCGCCGCATCGAGCGAGCCTGCCGCCAGTTGCTGGAGCAGGGCGTTGCTCGACTGGATGAAAATCAGATCGAGGTCGATGCCCTCGGCGGCGTAATAGCCCTTCTTCAAGCCGATATGGATCGGCCAATGCGTCGGCCCCGTCGAACCGACGAGCCCAATCGTGATCGTTTCCGCCCGCGCCGAGGACGCGAACATCAACGCGAGGCCCAACAGCAAGGCTGATGCGGCGCTGAAAAGTCTGGTCATGGCTGGCCCTGCCTCATTTCTTCGCAGGTTTCTTTTTACCCACAGTACCGCCCTTCATCTGCGCGATGTAGTGTCGCGCAATCTCCGAGCCGGTCGTTTTCCAGACTTTCTTGTGCTTGCTGATGTATTTGAGCGCCTTGTCGAGCGCGGCGATGCGGTGCGGAACGCCGATCAGATACGGGTGCAGCGCAATCGCCATGACGCGACCGGACTTGGCGCCCTCGCGGTAGAGCACGTCGAAGCTGTCACAGATCATCTGGCAGAAGCCGTCGCCCGAGACGAAGCGCCGCTCGATCGCCGACTTGTCGTTGAGTTGCTGGGAGTAAGGCATGGCGATGATGGTGCGCCCGCTATCGAGGGTCATGGTGACGGGCTGATCGTCCATGCACCAATCGCCCTGGTATTCGACGCCCTCAGCCGCGAGATAATCGAGCGTGTCCCAGGTCTGCTGCAGCCCCGATGACAGCCACCCGGTCGGGCGTTGGCCGCTCGCCTTGCCGATGGTGTCGAGCGTGCGGCGGATGATGTTGACCTCTTCGCCGGGCGGCGCTTCGTTGAGGCGGCGGGTGTTGCTCTCGTTGTGGCCCATCCACTCCCATTTGCGCTTGTTGCCCTCCGCGATGATTTGGGGATGCTCGGCGCACAGGTTGGAGTTGAGCGCGACCGTGCCGCGCATGCCGTAACGATCCATCGTCTCCATCATGCGGAACACGCCGACGCGATTGCCGTAGTCGCGTTCCGACCACATCATCACGTCGGGAATTTTTCCCCCCGGCCCGTAGCCGCCCGGTCGCTCCTCCAGCGAAAAATATTCGATGTTGGGAATGATCCAGAGCGCCACGTGCGCGCCGCCCGGCCATTCGAGCCGCGGCCGCTCGATGATCGGCGAGTAAGGAAACGGACCATAAGAGCGCGGCTTCATGGTCAGCTTGCCTTCTTCACGGAGAGGCCTTCGAGATGGCCGACCACGTCATCGGTGCGCATCACGTCGGTGTACTTGTGGTGCAAATCGAACAGATTGACCTTGTGGGACAGCATGCTGCGGTCGAAGCAACATTCCTCGACCAGCGTCACATGGAAGCCGCTGGAATACGCATCGACCGCGGAGGCGCGCACGCAGCCCGAGGTGCTTTCGCCGCAGACGATCAGGCTTTGCACGCCGAGCTGCGTCAGATGGGCCAGCAGCGGGGTGCCGTAGAAGGCCGACGCACGCTGCTTGGTGATCACCACGTCGCCCGGCTGCGGTTTGAATTCGGCTTTGATGATGAAGAGATCCGGATCGTATTGCGCGCGTTGCCGCCGGGTCGCAGCCACCCGCGACGGCAGGCTGTCGGGCCGCGTGTCCTGCGTGGTGTAGAAGATCGGGATGCCGGCCCGCCGCGCTGCCGCGAACAGCCGCTTGGTCGGCTCGATCGCCGCATGGGCGTTCTCGCCGCAGGTGCTCGGATAGGTCTTGTGAAGCTGTGACACCGGCTTTGCGCCGCCCTGATAAGCCAGCTCGTAGAGGTCAATCGCCAGCAGCGCCGGCGACGGGCCTACGAAGGTTCTCCGTATATAATGGCTGTAGATGTCGAGCACGTCCGGCGGAACGACGTCTTTCCAGCAATGGTTCTCGAAATCGTCGGCCATGGCGTGCTGCTCCCGTTCGGCGGGACGGAACGTCCCTACTGTCGCCGGGAAGCCTAGCCGGGAGTGAAGCGGGGCACAATTTGAACTACCATGCTGTATGGGCATGCCCGGCTTAAGGGTGGCCCGAGAGGAAACGCCACATGACCAAAATTACGCGACGCACGCTCGTGCTCGGCGCGGCCGCCATGCCGTTTGCCGCGCAGGCCCAAACTTCTTCTTCGTCGAACGTCATCCGCTTCATCGTGCCGTTCCCGCCGGGCGGCACCGCCGATCCGATCGCGCGCATGATCCAGCCGGGATTGCAACAACGGCTCGGCGCCACCGTGATCGTGGAGAACAAGCCGGGCGCCTCGGGCAGCATCGGCACCGCGATGGCGGCGAAGTCGCCACCCGACGGCACGACGCTCGTGATCGTGTTCGACACGCACGCGGTCAACCCGTTCCTGCAAAATCTCAACTTCGACACCGAGAAAGACCTTGATCCGGTGTTGTGGATCGGCACCGCACCGAACGTCATGGCGACCCACCCCGACAAGTCATTCAAGACGTTCGCCGACGTGCTGACAGCAGCGAAAGCCAAGCCGGACACCGTCACCTACGGCTCGATCGGCAACGGCAGCCTCGGCCATCTGACCGGCGTGCTGCTGTCGCAGCGCGCGGGCGTGCGCATGGTCCACGTCCCCTATCGGGGCGGCGGTCCGCTGATGAACGACATGCTGGCCGGCCATATCGACGTGGCGATTGCAAGCGCCGCGCTGATCACCCCGCAAATCGTGGGCAGCAAGCTGCGCGGCCTGCTGCAAACCGGCAAGAGCCGCATTCCCGCACTGCCCGAGATCCAAACCGCGATCGAAGCAGGTTTTCCTGGATTCGAGTCCTACGCCTGGTGGGGCATCCTCACCCCCGCGCCGACACCGAAGCTGGTCATCGAGCGCATTCGCGCCGCCCTGGTCGATACGCTGCGCGAGGCGAGCATCGCCAACACCATCACCGAGAAGATGCAGATCACCATGCTGCTGCAGGGCCCCGACGAACTCCGCAAGTTTGTCGGCGAGCAGATGAAACTGTGGGGCGCCGTGGTGCGCGAACACGGCATCAAGGGCGAATCCTGATCTGCCGCATCCGCCAGCGGCGCAAGCCTGGAGGCTCCCATGACCTCACTCACCCGCCGCAATCTGCTGGCAGGCTCGGCGGCTGGCGCTGCCGCCCTCGCGGCATCGCCAGCGCTGGCCGCAGCTCCGATTGCCGGTAAACAGGCGCCGAGCATCTACCGCTACAAGATCGGCAGCTACGAACTAACCGCGCTTTATGACGGCACTTGGTTTCGCAAGATCGACGACAAGTTCGTCAAGAACGCCAGCGGCGCGGAGGTCGACAAGGCGCTCGCGGATGCATTCCTGACACCCGGTATCGTGCCGACCTCGTTCACCGCTCTGCTGGTCAACACCGGATCGAAGCTGATCCTGATCGACGCCGGCACCGCCGGTCAGTTGGGCCCGACCACCGGCATGATGACCGGTGCGCTGGCCGCCGCCGGGGTCGAGCCAAAAGCCATCGACACCATCCTGATCTCGCACTTCCATCCCGATCATATCAACGGCATCAAGGACAAGGATGGCAACAAGGTCTTCCCGAATGCCGAGATCCAGGTCCCGGCGCCGGAATGGGCGTATTGGATGAATGACGCCACCATGAGCGCCGCGCCGGAGGGCGCGCGTCCGCAGTTCCTCAACGTCCGGCGGATCTTCCGCGACATAGCCGGCGAGACGAAGCGCTTCGAGTCGGGCAAGGAGGTCGCGCCCGGCATCACCTCGGTTGCCGCCTACGGCCACACGCCGGGCCATACGGCGTTCGCCATTGCATCGGGCAACCAGTCGATGATGGTTTTGGGCGACGTCACCAACCATCCGTGGCTGTTCGCGCGCCACCCGCAATGGCAAGGCGTCTTCGACACCGACGGCGCGATGGCGGCCGAAACGCGCAAGCGCATGCTCGATCGCGTCGCCGCCGACAAGATGCTGGTGCAGGGCTATCACTTCCCGTTCCCGGCCTCCGGCTACATTGCCAAGACGGCGAGCGGCTATGAGGTCGCGCCGGTGATGTGGCAGCCGATGTAACGGCGCGCCCGAACCCAAAAGAAGAAGGCCGCCAACCGGCGGCCTTCTGACTTTTTGGGACGTAAGATCGACTTCAGAACGTCGCTCCGGCGCGCAGCAGGAACGTGCGCCCCGCTTGCGGATAGGCGCTGAACGCCCCGATCGTCGGCGGTATCGCGCCCCCGAACGGACCCGCCGGGAAGCCGCCGCTCGCGATGGCGTAATCGTAGTAACTGACATTGAAGAGATTCTGGACCGTCGCCGACCAGAAGAACCGCTGGTAAGCGCCGGCGAGCTTCACATCGACGGTGCCGTTTGCCGGGATGCGAGGCTGGATGTCGGCCTGATCGTTGTCCATGTGACGATTGCTCCAGAAGCGGCCCCGGACATCGAGGACCAGGAGCTTCTTCACGATGTCCCACGACACGCCGGCATTGCCGGTCCAGCGTGACACCAGCGGAATCTCGTGGCCCGCAAACTGGCCTTCGCGGAACACCGCACGCACATAAGCGAGACTGCCAAGCAGGCGGACATCGTTGGTCACCTGATAGGTCGCGCTGGTCTCCCAGCCGGTACGCCGGGTCGGATCGAGACTGACGTTCTGCTGAAGCGCCGGAATGAAATGAATCTCGTTGTTGAGATACATGTCATAGACGCTGCTCTCGATGTTGACCCGCCCCCAGGTGAACCGCACGCCACCCTCGAAGTCGTAGGAGGTCTGGGTCTTCATACCGAAGTTCGCTGGCGCGACCAGGCCGAACGGATTGCCGGCCCCCACCCGCTCGTCGGCGTTCGGCAGACGGAACGCGCGCGCGGCGCGGCCGAACAGGGCGAACGTCGAGTTGAGGCGGTGCTCGAAACCGGCGTGTGCCGCGTATTGCCATTCGGCGCTGCTCAACGGCGGCGCCTGCGGATTGGTGCCGAACGAGCCATTGTTGGGATCGACGTTCGGATCGTAGATGTCGATTGCCTTGATCATATTGCGCTGGAGGCGCCCGCCAAGCGACACATCGAAGTTCGGCAGCACCGAAGCCTTGTTCATGGCGTAAAAGGCCGCGGTCGTCTGCCGGATGTCGTAATGGTGGATCACCTGGCCGCCCGGGGTCTGGTAGCGGTCGGAATCATACTGGGTGTTGTAGAGATCGACGCCGGTCAGCAGCCGGTTCTGCGCGCCGAACAGGCTGAACGTGGCGTCGAGCCGCGGTGTGAACGACGACGTCGTCATGCCGGTGTTGAGGTAGTTCGACGGCACTGCGGCCTGCGCGTTGTACACGAAGGCCGGCGCCGGGAAATAATCGTAGAACGTCGCCTGCTGGAATTTCCGCCGCACGCCACCGTCGACGATCAGCTCGGTGCCGTTCGCGACCGGCATCACGAAGCCCGTCGTGAGGTTAAATCCGTGCTTGGTGGAATCGTCGAGCGGCGTGTTGCTTTGGGCCGGCGTGGCGAGCGTGAACGGCAGCGCGGTCGAACTTTTCGGCAGTCCGCCCGCCAGGCCTTGCTGCTGCTGATCCGCCGCCACGTTGAGATAAGCGGCCCAGCCGCGATTGGCGTAATTCAGGCTGCCGACCACGTTCTGCTGGCGCAATTGGCTGTTGCGGCGGTAGCCATCCGAGTTGATGGCATTACCGAACACCGTCGCCGACCACGGGCCCGATGACACCCCGAGCGATGATCGGTTCTCCCGGTAATTGAACGAGCCGACTGCAATTTCGCTGCGCCCCTCCAGCGGCGCCCCCGGCCGCGTCTTGGTCACGATATTGATAACGCCGCCGATCGCGCCATCGCCATAGATCACGGTGCCGCTGTTGCCGCGCGTGATTTCGATACGCTCGATACTGTTCAGCGGGATCGACGAGAAGTCGAAACCTTGCGAGTCGAAATCCTGATATCGGCGGCCGTTCACCAGGATCAGCACGTTCGAGTTCGCGAACGCACCGAAGGCGCGCAAATCGACCGAGTCACGCGAGCCGTTGGTGCCGCCAAACAGGTGCTGCACCTGAACGCCGGCCTGCTGCGCCAGGATGTCCGGCAAAGTCTGCGCCGGCGAGCGGGCGATGTCCGTGGCGGTGATCACACTCGTCGAGGTGCCGACGATCTTATTGCCGACCGCCGCCGGGCCCTCAGTGGGAACGCCCGCGTTGTCGGCCGTGGTGCCGGGATTTTCGGCCGGCGCCTGGCGGGCGGTCACCGCGCCGCGCACCGCCGCGCGGCTCGTCGTCACGTCGAGTGGTGGCAGAGTGGTGACGTCGGCTTGGGTTTGGGCTTGGGCTAACGCCGCTCCGCTGAGCAAGATGCTGGCAATGCCAGCGATAGTTCCGGTCAGAAGTCCGGTCGAGACCAGCCTACCGGCACGATGCTTCCGTGATGTCGCTCCCATAGGGGCGTGCTCCTTCGCTTGCGCGCGCATGGCAATGCGCGCGCATCGGGTGAACCAAGCCCGCTGCGAAGCAGCTGTGAGCACTCAACGCCGATAGGCGGCTTACGCTCACTTCCAAAGTCGTGGGAGATTTTCAAACTCGCACGGCTTCGCAACGGACACGACGTCACCGCTGCGAAAGCACGCTCCGTGTGGACGCCCCGCCCACCGGTTGGGTGACTTGCACTGGCAGGTCTCCTGGCTCGCGGGTCGCCGCCTGATGTCCAGCCTTCCCAGTTTCCCAGTGGCCGACGCGGACTTCAGGCTCGCCGCTTACAGTTGCGGGGGCAGCCACGGATACCGCAACTGCGGCCACCGTGTTCCCTCTTTCCTCCTCGGATTGCTCCGAGGAACCAGCGCGCCCGAATGCTCTCTCTGGGGGAACTCGCTGTCAAGCGTGCGCGTCAATCGGGCGCGAAAAAAGAAAGAGGCTGGCCTTGCAGCCAGCCTCTCTCGCGTCGCAACGCGCTACGCGCCGTCAATTGCTCCGGGATGACGGCGCTGGCTTGCGGGTAATCAGCTGATCGGCCGGAGCGGCTTCACCGCCTTGACGGGCTTGTGAGCGCGGACCTGCTTCACCGGCTTGTGGTATTTGGCGTACTTCTTGACCTTGTACTTCTTGGTCTTGGCGTACTTCTTCGCCTTGACCACCTTGTGGGCCTTGACGACCTTGTGAGCCTTGACCTTGGTCACCTTTTTCTTGGTGACGATCGGCTTGGTCCGCGTGAGCGGCGTGGTGTCGGACGGATAGCTCTGCGCGAGCACCGGCGTCGCCAGCAAGCTCGCGGCGATCATCACGGCTGCGAATTTTCTCAACATTGGATTGTCCTTTTTCTTGGCACTCTGGCGCGATGCCAGATGTGCTCTGACGACCCGCAGTATGGCTAACAAATCTGAACTTCTGCTGAACCGGGCGGCAACTGCGGTTCATCTCCATGAACAGCGCTTAAGACATGCGGCCGCAGGGCTCGCCGCAGGCGACCCAATCCGGGGGGAATCCTCGGCTACCTCTCACGTTTTCGCTATCGGGGGCCGCGGCCATATTGTTCCATTGCCTAATACGTTAATCTCTGGCCGTGCGGCTTGGCGCGGCACTGCGGCACGCCAGCCGGCTCGAGGAGGGCGAATCATGACCAAGTCATTCGGACGTTCCGCGTTGCTTGCGGCCGGGCTGCTGGGACTCGCAATTGCCTTGCCGGGGCCTGCCGGCGCCGTCGGCGGCGATCCCCGCGAGACGCTGACGCCACCACCGCCGCCGCCACCTCCACGGCCGGCGCCGACCCAAAACAACACCACGAAGAAACCACCGGAGAAGAAATCCGAACAGCAATTGCGCGACGGCTACAAAGCCGCCTACGTGATGATCTACGACCAGCACAATTATGTTGCCGGCATCGACAAGCTCAAATCGCTTGGCCGTGACGATTGGGCTGACGTTGCGAACCTGATCGGCTACTCCAGCCGCAAGCTCGGCCGCTATGACGACGCCAAGCTCTGGTACGAGAAGGCGCTCGCCGCCGACCCGAACCACGCGCGCACCTGGTCGTACTACGGCATGTGGCACGCCGAGCAGGGCAACTTGCTCAAGGCGCGCGATTTCCTTGCCAAGGTCGAAACCCTCTGCGGCACGGCCTGCAAGGAATACGTCGAGCTCAAGGGTGTGATCGAAGGAACGCGGGTTTACTGAGCACGGCCCCCGATAACACTCCAACAACACCAAGGCGCGGCGTTACTTCGCCGCGCCTTTGGTTTCCGTCATCAGCCAATTGAGATAGGCCGGCTCGACGCTCTCGACCGGCAGCACCACGATCGCCGGCACCGTGTAGGAGTGCAGTTCCTTCACGGCGGCCTCGACCGCACCCGCAAGCGTGGCGCGCGTCTTGACGATCATCACGGTCTCCTCGCCGCGATCGACTTTGCCCTCCCACCAGTAGAGCGAGATCATGCCGGGCAGGATGTTGACGCAGGCCGCGAGCCGCCGCTCGACGATGGCCTTGCCGACCCGCTCCGCCTCGACAGTCGAGGGCCAAGTCGTATAGACGAACACCGCGCGTTCCATGGTCCCTCGCCCTTTGGCATGGGCATGAGCCGCGTGGAGTGGCCGCGCGCCCCATGCTTCGGATGACGCCAAAATATGAGCGGATCGCCTTTCTGGCGAGCCCCGCCCCCGAAGCCCGCAAGGCGCTCAAGACGCTGACGCGGCGCTACGGCAACGTCGCGCCAGGCAAGGCCGACGTCATCGTGGCGCTCGGCGGCGACGGCCTGATGCTGCGCACGCTCCGAAAATACATGAACTCCGGCAAACCGATTTACGGCATGCATCGCGGCACCGTCGGCTTCCTGATGAACGACTACAACGAGAAGCGGCTGCGCGAGCGGCTTGCCTCGGCCGATACCACCCTGATCCATCCGCTGGTGATGCGCGCACGCGACAGTCGTGGCCGGATCCATGAGCATCACGCCATCAACGAAGTGTCGCTGTTCCGCCAGACCTATCAGGTGGCGCGGTTTTCGATCTCGGTCGATGGCAAGGAGCGGCTGTCGGAGTTGATGGCCGATGGCGTGCTGGTCGCGACGCCCGCGGGCTCGACCGCCTACAATCTCTCCGCCCAGGGACCGATCGTGCCGATCAATGCCTCGTTGCTGGCGCTGACCCCGATCAGTCCGTTCCGTCCGCGGCGCTGGCGCGGCGCTCTGCTGCCCGACCGCGCACGCGTTACCATCAAGGTGACCGACGCGATGCGCCGCCCGGTGGCGGCGGTGGCCGACCACGCCGAGGTGCGTTCGGTGCACGAGGTCGAGATCGGCATGGACTACACGATCTCGATGAAGATGCTGTTCGATCCGGGCCACAGTCTCGACGAGCGCATTCTGCGCGAGCAGTTCGGTTACTAGAGCATCATGCTCCAATAAGACCGCGATTGCGGCTGGCGCCGGTGGGCAACGCCGGCAGACCGCGCCAGTGGGCAGCGCCGACAACCGCCGAGCCGGCTTCCCTTTCGCATCGCGCGCTCTAACATCCCGTCATCACCACGGGAGGCGACCATGCAGGGCACGACCGAAAAGAAGCGCAGTTTTGGCGCAACGTTGCGCTCGATCATCGGCGCATTGATCGCCAGCGCGCCATCGGTCGTCACCGCCGCCGACGAGCCGCCACCGATGGTGCTGGCCAAGACCGGCTACTTCTTCGTCGGCGGCAAGATCGACCCGTCCGTCCCCGGCTCGCCGATGACCGGGCAGATGTACGTCGAATACTTCATCCCGAAGACGCTGACGCACCCCTACCCCATCGTGATGATCCACGGCGGCAGCCAGACCGGCACCAACTTCACCGGCACGCCGGATGGCCGCGAAGGCTGGGCGCAATTCTTCGTCCGCCGCGGCCATGCGGTCTATGTGGTCGATCAGGTGGCGCGCGGACGCTCGGCGCATTTCTCGCAGTCGCAGGGACCGGTGGCGAACGCCAACCTGCAACGCACCGAGCAGCGCTTCACGGCGCCGGAAAAATTCAATCTGTGGCCGCAGGCGAAGCTGCACACCCAATGGCCCGGCACCGGCAAGGCCGGCGATCCGGCGTTCGACGAATTCTACGCCACGCAATTTCCTTCGCTGGTCAGCTTCCAGAAGCAGCAGGAGCTCAATCGCGACGCCAGCATTGCGTTGTTCGACAAGATCGGGCCCGCGGTGCTGATGATCCATTCGCAGTCTGGCACGTTCATCTGGCCGATCGCGGACGCGCGGCCCAATCTGGTCAAGGCCGTGATCGCGGTCGAGCCGAACGGCCCGCCGGTTTATGAGACCGAGTTCAAGGGCGCGCCGGAATGGTTCGCCGACATGGGCAAGAGCAAGCGATGGGGCTTGGGCGAGGTGCCGATCACCTACGACCCGCCGCTGAAAGACGGCGAAGAGCTTGCGGTCGTGCGCCAGGACAAGCCCGACAAACCCGACCTCGTGCGCTGCTGGCAACAGCAAGAGCCGGCGCGGAAACTACCGCGGCTTGCTGGCATCCCGATGTTGATCGTGGTGTCGGAGGCCTCGTATCACGCCTCCTACGACCACTGCACCGCAAACTGGCTGACGCAGGCCGGCGTGCGCAACACCATGATCCGGCTCGGCGACGCAGGGCTTCACGGCAACGGCCACATGATGATGCTGGAGAAGAACTCCGACGACATCGCGGGCGTGATGCGCGACTGGCTGGTGAAGGCGCTGCCGGGGAAGAATTGAGCCAATGCAACGCGGAAGCGCGACAGCGCGCAGGCGGACGCTCGCCCGGTTCATGTCCGCTTCACTCCGAAAGCGACGCAATTGCTGCGCAGCAACGGAATGTCGCGATGTGCCAGACGCCGACGGTGGCCAGCACAACAAACAACCTTCAGGTATGGGCTTGAGAGTTATGGGCTAGTTCACCCCGCGACAATCCACATCTGCCTACCCAAGGCCTCGGATTGCACTTCAAGCCTTAGGCCGATGCTACAGGCGCAGAGTCGCTTTCCTTCGGCCCAATACAATGGCTTCGTCGTGGTCCACCACGGCGAGATGGCGTAGATAAGACTCAACTGCACCAGAGTCTTCGTGATAGCCAAATGCCATCCCCAGCAGTAGAGCAGCACAAGGATAGGATGCGGCTGTCTCCTGCGTGCCGAGATCGTCGAAGTAGCGCAGCATGTTAACAATATGTAATCGGGATTTGTCCGGATCATCCCGAACAAGACGTCGCCCCTTTGAAACAAGGCCTGTGAATTTGCTGGCAACCAGCTTTAAATTGCTGCTCTGTGACTGAAGAATATGCAAATACGTCAAGGCTGAAGCAATTGGCACATCGCGTTTAACAAGAAGCCAATCGCCAGCCTCAGTCAGAAGTCGCTGTCCAGCTCGGCGCAGGGAGTGTTCCAATTCGTGCATCATCGCAGATATGTAATCCGTCCCCTCAAGCTGGCTGGCAATAACAACAAGATTGTCGCTAGCGAACGCCAGGACCGGCGGACGGGGCTCCTGAGCGTCCTGCTCTTGTGATGGATACCGCTCGCCCGCCCGTGTGAAAACTTCTCCGCGAATGTAAGGAGCAAATGGGCCGTACTGCTCGTTACATGCTTTCAGGTCCGGAGCCAGCAACTGAAAGCGAAGGCGCGCCAAGCCGCTCTCGAATTCCGGCGCAAGAATTATCGGAACGTTTGGATTTTCCATGCGCAATGTGGAAAGTATCGTGTCCACTAGTCGCACGCCTTCAGTGGGATTACTGGCTTCACCGATAGCGAGCCCGTGACGAATTTGGTCGCTGGGACTCAACGAGCGCTGCAAATCACCCACCAGCGCAACCAAGGCAGAGTAACCAGCTTGGCCAAGAATTTTGTTGGCAGCAAAAAACCACGTTTCAACGTTGTGTTCCAGAGCAAATATTCGGCGCTTATTGTCAAGCAGTCCAAAAAGCTTTTGCACTTGATCCAAGCAACGACGTAATTCGATTTTGATAAGTTCGCTGTGATGAGATTCGGCCAGTCTATCAGCAGCAAGAAACAGCTTTCCTCGATTTGGCCAGAGGAGTGCGGCCACCATTGGGTCGTTTGTTTGCATTTCAAGAAAGTCCGCAGCGTGCATAGCCACGGCAGAAAACAATTTGCGATTGCCCAGCTCTGAGCAAAGGTCCGAGATTTCCGATAGCTGGGAGACGTACTCCAGTAACTGAATGAGGTCTCCTTGAAAAACACCTTCAACGTGCTTGAACTTGCCGCGGAGGCGCTCCCAGTTGCCTTGCAGACTCGCACTCCGACGAGCGTATTCTAATTCCGTTTTGTAGAGTTGCCACTTGAGCTCGAACACCTCAACGTCATCAACATACTCAAACTTTACTCCCATCTGAAATGCGGCAGGAGCCGTTCGGTCACTCGACTTCGAGTACCTCAGCCGATACTGATCACTGCCGACTTCCTCCGTTAAGGTACTAAAGTAGTCCCGATCGCGTTGCGTGAGGTTCGGGATAAAATAACCCGTTCCTTCGAGATCGATTTCGGGTTGAGGATTACGGTGCAAGCTATCCGCGTGCGAGGAACCAGCTAGGATCATCTGCAGTGCGCGGTGCGCACAATCGAGAATCAAAGGCGTTCGCGTTTCTCGGTCCAAGCGCTGCTTAATTCTGTCGATCAAATCTGTTTTGGCGGCGTCAGATGCAAGAAGTTTTCGCGCCTCGGTCAGCATTGGCGACGCTTCGTCATAGCGCTTCATATCCACCAGCGCTTCGGCTCTGCCCAGCATGCACATTCCAGCGACGACATTGGAATCCCATGTGCATGTTGAGAGTAGACCTTGAACCTCATCATAGAGACCGATCGCCTTTTGAGGCCGACCCATTTCCGTAAAGCACATACCGAGAATGCTTAGGTGGCGCACAATGTCCTTTACAATGCCATCGCGGCGCGCTTTTTCCAACATCATCGAATTGTAGTGAATAGCTCGTCGATAATCGTGAACGTCAAAAGAAATGGTGGAGAGATTGCTGATCAGTTTTTCATCTGCGGTGTCGTCGCCTAAGTGTCGGGCGACTATTAATGCACGCTCCTCAAGTTCAATCGCCTTTTTTTTGAAATCCTCAGCAAGATAGTGACAATGTCCGCAGGCAAATAAGACGTCGAGATGAAGATTTGTCGATTCATGAGGCTCAAGAATGGACAATGCATTGTTTAGGGCGACCAATGCTTGACCTAGATCATTGTGTTCTTGCCAAATTAGCGCAATGTTTCGCTGGATATTGGCTTCGGAGTACCACTCTTGTTCTTGACGGAAATAGGCAGCGGCGTTGGAGAACAGGTCGATCGCTTCTTGCCAGTTATTCGTTGCACTAAGTATTTCAGCAAGCGTTACGTTTGCGGCAGCCAAAGTGCTTGACCTGTCGGGCGTACGTAATTTCGGATGTTGAAGGAGGTCTCTTAGCAGCGTTTCTGCCTCGCGTGGTCTACCAAGTTTATTTTTGCATTCCGCACAGAGGAATTGCGCGGAGAAGCGAAAGTCATCCGGCATGTCCGGTGTGTCATCCAGGAGAGCGGAAAACTTGTCCAGCGCGCACTCATAGTCGCTAGCTGACTGCGCTGAGTTATAAAGGTGCAGCGCCTCTTGAAATTTGGTTTCAATTGGCTCGGCCACCATAGAATGGACTTTCTCAGGTTTTCAAAATGCAGAGGCTTTGAGATATCGCAAATTTGGGTTCGGAGGAACGATCGCTATCTAGATACTTAGCTCGAACGCGGACCTTCCAAATCCCCGGAGCCCGCGCCAACAGATAAAAATTGAGCGTGTGCTGCGCTTCGCTACCAAACTTTGAAGATTTCAGATACAGTCGTCGTTTCGTCACCGCCACGAAGCCCATCGTCGCATTTTCCTCAGTCAATTCGATAGGCTCTTTCAACGTTGAACTCGGCACTTCCAGGTGTAAGCCCGACATCGGCAATACTGGATAGTCCACCCTCTCAATGGGATGCGCATTGTAGTTGTCGATGACGACATCAATCGCAGGCAAAGTGACGTCCACTTCAGAATTGTTCGCCAATGTCAGTTGAACATTTAAGCCCTCTCCAAAAGCTGTCGTACCATCCGGTAGAGTAACCGTGCCGTAGGCTATTGGTCGGCCGGAGCGGTTTGTGCGGTATGGCCCGATGCGATCAAGCGCCAGCTCGATACTTGGTTCACTGGCCTTAGTACCGCTAGTCTTGGAGACCCTTTTGAAGCCCCAGTCGATTAGCAATTCAACCAGACTTTCAAGGTCTGTTTGCCAATCTTTTCGTCGAAGTGGCAATCCTTGCAAGTCACCCAACCGGACTATCGCTGGTACCGTCTGGAGCGCCCTTTTCCCAGGCCAGTGAGTATCTTCAAGAAAGACAGGCACGATTTTGAGCTTTCTCTTGAGCGCAAGTTCGATCTCCTGCCGGACCCAGTCGTTGGAGACGTTCAAGCACCTATCGCCGGTTATCGGGTCCTGCGCTGTCAGCCAACGGTTACCAATAAGCACAAACATCACCGTTGCCCGCTTGACCCCATTTCTCAGACGGTCAGGCCAAGCAGCTCCCGGGGGAATTTCTTCATGGTCGAGAAATATCAGGTCCGGACCAAAGTGCTCAGCAAGCTCCTTGTAGAGTCGGGATGCGGTCGCCCCGCTATCAATTGATCGATAGTTAATAAAGAGCCGCGGGGCGATAGTCGCTGGCTTGGCGGGAGCACTCATACTCTGGCTCTCTGCTCTGCAAATTGGTGCATGCGGTTGCTGCAGACACCTCCAACACCATAAATTTAGCAGAAATTTCCGCTAAAGCGTAATGCATTTAGTTTGGTGCATATCCTGAGTTTTTGAAATAGTTGGCGCATTCGTCGCTGGTGAAAGCGCCGAGAAGCTCGCCGATGGCGGCGCAGACGGTTTCGACCGTTCGGGCGGCGGCTTTGCGCAGCAGATGC
>CAMDDZ010000079.1 GCA_945893145.1 Rhodoplanes serenus
ACGGCAAGCTTGACTACGACAACCGCCGCTGGGTCGCGGCGAACTTCGCCACCGTTGGCGGCTCGCGCAACGGCGGTTATTGGTTCGGCGCGATCAGCAGCGGTTTTGAGATCAAGTACGACGCGATGCGGCTGACGCCTTATGTGCGGGCGGATTTCATGTCGGCGCAGCTCGATGCCTACTCCGAGCGGGGACCCAGCGCGGAATTGCTGACCTACAAGTCGATGGAGTTCCGCACATTGGCCGGCACACTCGGCCTGCGCGGCTCCTACGATATCCCGATGGGTTGGGGCACGCTGACGCCGATGGCGCGGGTGGAATACCGCCACGCTTTCGACGGCTCGTTCCAGCAATCGATGTACTACACCGACCTCGGCCCAAGCATGACCTCAACACTCTCGCAGGCGTCGGCGGCGCGGGGCGCGGTCACCACCAGCTTGGGCCTGCGGGCGCGCGCCTTGAACGGCCTGAGCGCGGAGCTTGAATACGGCACCCAGAACGCCTCCGGGCGGGCTCAATCGCAGACCGTGCGAGCGGGTCTGAAGATGGCCTTTTAGGAGCCGCATTCAACTCCGGACGGCCGGCCTCTAACTATCTGAATTTACAAAAACATTGAGCGTGTACGGGCTGCGTTTTGGGGGTGGTGTCGCCGCCCTGAATCAGCTATTTCCTTCGACACTGGATTCGCGGCAGAAAACGTCCATTTAACCAACAAGAATCCATCGGGATTTTAGCCCTTGGCCGAACCTGAAAACCCCACCGGGGGAACGCCCTCGGACGTGCGACCCGTTTCCATCGTTGAGGAGATGAAGCGCAGCTATCTCGATTACGCCATGAGCGTGATCGTTTCGCGCGCGCTGCCCGACGTGCGCGACGGGCTCAAACCTGTGCACCGGCGCATCCTCTATTCGATGCACGAGCAGGGCCATACGCCCGACAAGAAATACGTCAAATCGGCGCGCGTGGTCGGCGACGTGATGGGCAAATATCACCCGCACGGCGACAGCGCGATCTACGACGCGTTGGTGCGTATGGCGCAGGATTTCTCCATGCGCCTGATGCTGATCGACGGGCAGGGCAACTTCGGCTCGGTCGATGGCGATGCGGCGGCGGCGATGCGCTACACGGAATGCCGGCTCGCCAAACCCGCGATGGCGCTCCTGACCGACATCGACCAGGACACCGTCGATTTCCAGGACAATTACGACGGCAACGAGCACGAGCCGGTGGTGTTGCCGGCGCGCTTCCCCAATCTGCTGGTCAACGGCGCGGGCGGCATCGCGGTCGGCATGGCGACCAACATCCCGCCGCACAATCTCGGCGAGGTGATCGACGCCTGTTTTGCGTTGATCGACAATCCGGCGCTCGGCATCGACGACCTCATCAACATCATTCCGGGCCCGGATTTCCCGACCGGCGGCATCATCCTGGGCCGCTCCGGAATCCGCTCGGCTTATCACACCGGCCGCGGCTCGATCGTGATGCGCGGCAAGGTCGAGATCGAGACCATCCGCAAGGAGCGCGAAGCGATCGTCATTTCGGAAATCCCGTACCAGGTGAACAAGGCCACGATGATCGAGCGTATGGCCGAACTGGTGCGCGAGAAGAAGATCGAAGGCATCGCCGAACTGCGCGACGAGTCAGACCGCCAGGGCTACCGCGTGGTGATCGAGCTTAAGCGCGAAGCCATGCCCGACGTGGTTTTGAACCAGCTCTATCGTTTCACGCCGCTGCAATCGAGCTTCGGCGCCAACGTGGTGGCACTCGATGGCGGCCGTCCGCTGGTGATGAATCTGCGGGACCTGCTGACCGCTTTCATTGCGTTCCGCGAAGAGGTGATCTCGCGGCGCACCAAGTTCCGGCTCAACAAGGCGCGCGATCGCGCCCACGTGTTGGTGGGCCTCGCCATCGCGGTCGCCAATATCGACGAGGTGATCAAACTCATCCGGGCGTCGAAGGACGCCGCGGAGGCGCGCGACAAGTTGATGGAGCGCGAATGGCCGGCCACCACTGCGGCCGCGCTGATCGCGCTGATCGACGATCCGCGCCACCGCGTGTCCTCGGCCGGCACCGCCAAGCTGACCGCCGAGCAGACCAAGGCGATCCTCGATCTGCGGCTGCAACGGCTGACCGCGCTGGGCCGCGACGAGATCAAGGACGAGCTCGACAAGCTTGCGGCCGAGATCGCCGACTATCTCGACATCCTGCGCTCGCGCGCCCGCATTCAGTCGATCGTCAAGGACGAGCTGAAGGCGGTGAAGGACGAATTCGCCACCCCGCGCCGCACCGTCATCGCCGAGCAGGAAGGCGAGATGGAGGACGAGGACCTGATCCAGCGCGAGGACATGGTCGTGACCGTCTCGCACTTGGGTTACGTCAAGCGTGTGCCGCTTTCGACCTATCGGGCGCAGCGGCGCGGCGGCAAGGGCCGCTCCGGCATGCAGACGCGCGACGAGGATTTCGTGTCGCGGCTGTTCGTCGCCTCGACGCACACGCCGGTGCTGTTCTTCTCGTCGCTCGGCCGTGTCTACAAGGAAAAGGTCTGGCGGCTGCCGCAGGCGGCGCCACAGGCCCGTGGCAAGCCGCTCATCAACATCCTGCCGATCGAGCAGGGCGAGCTGATGACCTCGATCCTGCCGCTGCCCGAGGACGAGAGCACCTGGGGCAATCTCGACGTCATGTTCGCCACCACCAAGGGCACCGTCCGGCGCAACAAGCTTTCCGACTTCGTCGATGTGCGGCGCTCCGGTATCATCGCGATGAAGCTCGCCGAGGGCGAAGGCATCGTCGATGTCCAGGTCTGCTCGGAGAAGGACGACGTGCTGCTCACCACTGCGTGGGGACAGTGCATCCGCTTCCCGGTCACCGACGTGCGCGTGTTCCAGGGCCGCACTTCGATGGGCGTGCGGGGTGTCAACCTGGCCGAAGGCGATCGGGTGATCTCGCAATCGATCCTGAGCCACCTCGACGTCAGCGGCGAGGAGCGCATGGCGTATCTCAAGCGCGCCAATGCGGTGCGCCGCGGCGACGGCGAGCCGGAGGAGGTTGCGGCCGACGCCGAGGACGTCGCCGCCAGCACAATCGAGCTTGGCGAGCAGCGCTACGTCGAGATGTCGGCGGCCGAGCAGTTCATCCTGACGTTGTCCGAGCGCGGCTTCGGCAAGCGTTCATCGTCTTACGAGTACCGGATCACCAATCGCGGCGGCAAAGGCATCGTCGCCATGGCGATCTGGGAGGGCAAGAAGGGCGCCGAAGAGATCAAGAAGAAGATCGGGCGCCTGGTCGCTTCGTTCCCGGTGGAGGAGGCCGACCAGATCATGCTGGTGACCGACGGCGGGCAGCTCATCCGCTGCCCGGTGAACGGCATCCGCATTGCCGGCCGTTCGACCCAGGGTGTGATCGTGTTCAACACCGCAGACGACGAGAAGGTGGTGTCGGTCGAACGCATCGGCGAAGAGGGCGGCGAGGAGTAGGCGCACTTTACCGCGCGCCCGCGTTCTCCAAAATCCGCGCGATCTCGGCATAGCCGCGCTGGCGCGCGTGCTGCAGCGCCGAGATCTTCTGCCGGTCCGCGATGTTGACGTCGGCGCCGGCCTCGACCAGCGCCCGCACCGTGGCGGTCGGATTGGCGCTGCCGTTGCCGAGCACGATCGCCTCCATCAGCGCGGTCCAGCCGAGATTGTTGACGTGGTTGAGCGGCGCCTTGGCGGCGATCAGGAGCTTGACCGCCTCGACGTGACTGAGGTGAGCGGCCGCGATCAGGGCTGTGCCGTTGTAACGGCTCGTGATGTTCTTAGGCGAAGCGCCACCCTCCAGCGCGATCTTCATCATCTCGATGTCGTTGGCGACGGCGGCGATGGTGAGAATGTCGTAGCGGTCGTAATCCATGACATTCGGATTGGCGCCGGCCTTCAGCAGCGCGCGCGCCGCGGCGTGATGCTTGAAGTAGACCGCGACGATCAGCGGCGTGCGGCTCTTGGAGTCCTGAATGTTCGGCTTCTCGCCCTCGGCGATCAGCTTCTCGATCTCGGCGGTGTCGCCCTTGGCGGCCGCCTCATGCAGCCCGGCATAGACGGCAATCTCCTGGCGCGTCGGTGCGGTCTGCGCCACGGCGGGTGACGCGGACCAAACGGCTGCGGCAGCGAGTAGGCCAGTGAATGTTGCTTTCATGGAATGCCCTCAATCCAATTTGAGATTGAGCCCTTTCACGATCGGCTCCCAGCGCGCGACTTCGGTTTTGATTAAGTTCGCGAAATCCTGCGGCGTGCCGCCGAGCGTCTCGGCGCGGAGCTTGCCCAAGCCGTCCTTCAATTCGGGCGACGATTTCAGGCCAGCATTGATGGCGGCGTTGAGCTTCTCGACGATGGGCGCCGGCAACGCCGCGGGCCCAAGAAGCCCGGTCCAGCTGCTGGTGGCGAGGCCCGGAAAGCCTGACTCGATCATGGTCGGCACCTCGGGCAGCGCGGCGTTGCGTTGCGCGCTGGTGACCGCAAGCGCGCGCAGCCTGCCGGCCTCGATCAGCGGCAGCAGCACGCTGGTGCCTTCGAACGTCATGTGGATGTTGCCGGCGACCACGTCCTGGATCGAGGGGCCGCCGCCCTTGTAGGGCACGTGCACGATGTCGATCGCGGCGCGCGATTTGAACAATTCGCCGATCAGGTGCGGCAGCACCCCGATGCCGCCGGATGAGAAGTTGACCTTGCCTGGGTTCGCCTTGGCGTAGTCCACCAGCTCTTTCACGGAACGCGCCGGGAAAGCCGGGTTCACCACCAGAACGATCGAACTGGTGGCGATGGCGGCGATCGGCGCGAAGTCGGTGGCCACATAGCCGGCGTTTTGCTGCAACATCGGCGCCAGCACGAGCCCGCTGACGCTGGAATAATACAGCGTGTAGCCATCGGGGTCGGCGCGCGCCGCTTCGCGCGAGCCGATGGTGTTGCCAGCGCCTGGCCGGTTTTCGACCACCGCGCTCTGGCCGATCACGGTCGAGAGATATTGCGCGACCAGGCGCGCCACCACGTCGACCGGGCCGCCGGCGGGCGTCGGCACGATGATCTTGATCGGTCGGCTCGGATATTTGTCCTGAGCGCGCATGGGCTCGCCGAGCGCCAGATAGGCACCGAGCGCCAGAAGCATGGTGAGGGCCAGGCGGCGAACCATATTATCTCCAATCTCAAATTTAGAGCGGCTTTGTGGCGGAGCGCATCACGGCGGTGATGCGCTCATACTCGCTCGCCACGAACGCTCCGAATTGGTCGGGCGTGGTGATCCGCGTCTCGGCGGCCATCAGCTTGAGCTTGTCGGCGACCTCGGGCGAGCGCAGCGCCGCGATGGTCTCGGCGTTGAGCCGCGCGATAATCGGCGCGGGCGTTCCGGCTGGCGCCAGCACACCCGACCACGAGGAGCCCTGCACGCCGGTGACGCCGCTTTCGACCATGGTCGGCACATCGGGGATCGCGGAGAGGCGGGAGTCACGCAGCACCGCAAGGCCGCGGATCTTGCCCTCGTGCAGATGGCCGAACATCACGGAGGTGGTTTCGAAACCGCCGTGGATGCGGCCCGCGAGCATGTCGGTGATCAAGCTCGAGGCGCCTCGATAGGGCACGATCTGGATGTCGGCGCCGGTCCGCGCCTTGAACATCAGCGCCAGCATGTGCGGCGGCGCGCCGTTCGGCACGCCGAAGTTCAGTGCGCCCGGATGGGTCTTGGCGTAGGCGAGCAACTCGCGCACGCTGGTGAAGGGCGCGTTGGTCGCGCCGATCATCACGTAGGGTACGTCGGAAAATAACGCGATCGGCGCGAAGCTCTTGACCGGGTCGTAGCCGGCATCCGGGACCATCGCGGGGCCGATCGCAAGCGTCGCCGAGCTGCCGAACAGCAGCGTGTAACCGTCGGGCTCGGCGCGGGCGGCCTCGCGGCCGGCCAGAGTGCCGCCGGCGCCAGGCTTGTTGTCGACGATGATCTGCCCGAATGACATCGAGAGGTGCTGCGCGAACAGCCGCGCCTGGACGTCGAGCGGTCCGCCGGGCGGAAACGACACGATCAGCCGGATCGGCCGGCTTGGGTATTTGTCCTGCGCGCGCGCCACGCCCGCAGTCAGCCCGAGCGCCATTGCGGCCAGAACGCTGCGCCTGCCGATCATTGGTGCCTCGCTCCTTCGAGTCATGCCGAACAGCTTAACGGCTTTATGGTTTCGGCCGTTAGGGTATTAAGTCACGGTGGCGTTGCACAAGTCAGGGACGGCATGAGCGAGAAGGTTGCGATCGTTGGCGGCGGGATAGGCGGCTTGTGTGCGGCGCTGGCGCTCATTCGCCACGGCATCGACGTGGAGGTGTACGAGCAGGCGCCCGAGTTGAAGGAGCTTGGCGCTGGTGTGCAGATCAGCTCCAACGGCACGCGCGTCCTTTATGCGCTCGGCCTTGGACCGGCGATCGAACGCGTCGGCGTTGTGGTGGCGGGCAAGGAAATCAGGCTCTGGAGCACCGGCCAGACCTGGAAGCTGTTCGATCTCGGCGCAGTGTCCGTCGAGCGCTTCGGCTTTCCCTACATGATGTTTCATCGCGGCGATTTGCACATGACATTGCTCGACGCGATCCGGCGCGAGCGGCCCGGCGCGATCCAGCTCGACCGAAAGTGCGTTGGCGTCACGCAACATACCGATCACGCCGAAATTCAATCCGAGAACGGCGCCACAACGCGCGCCGCCCTGGTGATCGGTGCCGATGGCGTGCAATCGCGCGTGCGCCTTGCGGTGTTCGGCGCCGACCGGCCGGAGTTCACCGGCATTGTCGCGTGGCGCGGCCTGATCCCGCGCGACAAGGTGCCGGCCGGCATCAAGCTCGACACCGGCACCAACTGGGTCGGGCCAGGCGGGCACGTGGTGCATTATCCGGTGCGTGGCGGGGCGCTGCTTAATTTCGTGGGGCTCTTGGAGCGCGACGACTGGCGCGTCGAATCCTGGACCGTGCAGGGCACCAAGGACGAGTTCGCCAACGACTTCCGCAATTGGAATCCGCTGATCCACGAATGCATCCGCTGCGTTGACGTGCCCTACAAGTGGGCCTTGTTCGCGCGTCCGCCGATGCCAGCCTGGACGCAGGGCCGCGTGACGCTGCTCGGCGATGCCTGCCATTCGATGCTGCCGATGCTGGCGCAGGGGGCCGTGATGGCGCTGGAGGACGGCTATGTGCTGGCGCGTTGCGTACAGAAGTACGGCGTGGCGCCGCAGGCGCTGCAACGCTACGAGGCGGTGCGGCGCGAACGCGCCAACCGCGCGGTCAGCGGATCGGCCGACAACGCCCGCCGGTTCCACAATCCCGATTTGGCCCACGCGGCCGGAGCCGAAGCCTACGTCACGCGCGAATGGCAAGAAGACAAGGTTAACGCACGCTACGAGTGGCTTTTTACCTACGATGCGACGGCGGTCCCGATTTAACGGGATGGCCGCGCCCTTCACCGCGCGACCGGCTTCGCCTATGGTCCGGCCCAATGAGGGCCCACGAGGATCCATGTGGGCACATGAGGGCAGGGGCGACGGCTGAGCCGTCCTTTGCGGTGCGACGCAGGAGTCAGGTTCAGTGCGTTCAGGTTCATTGCGTACCTGCACAGTGCGTGATCGATGCCGCGGGTGGCCGGCATGAGCGCCCGGCCGTTCTTCAAGCGTCCGGCGGGTCTGACGCTGAGCGCGATCGTCAAGCTCACGGGCGCGGAGCCGGTTGCGGGCGCCTCTTTGGACCGCGTCATCACCAACATCGCGCCGCTCGATACCGCGGGCCCGGCGGATCTGACGTTTTTCGACAGCCCGAAGTTTCTCGATCAACTGGCCGAAACCGGCGCTGGCGTCTGTTTGATGAGGCGCGGCGGCGTGCAGCCGCCAGCGGGCGTCGCGGTGCTGTTCACCAACGAGCCTTATCGTGCCTTTGTGAAAGTGGCGAGTGAACTGTTTCCCGGCTCGATGCGGCCTGGCTCCGCGTTTGAGACCGACGGTATCGCCAATGGCGCATCGGTGCATGCCACGGCCAAGCTGGAAAGCGGAGTCATGGTCGATCCCGGCGCGGTCATCGGACCGCGTGCCGCGATCGGCAGTGGGACGATGATCGGCGCGACGGCCGTGATTGGGCCGGACGTGCAGATCGGCCGCGATTGCTCGATCGGCCCCGGCGCGTCGATTGCACACGCGCTGATTGGAGATCGCGTCATCGTGCATGGCGGCTGCCACATCGGCCAGGATGGCTTTGGCTTCCAGATGGGTGCGCGGCACGTCAAGGTGCCGCAGCTCGGCCGCGTCATCATCCAGGACAATGTGGAGATCGGGGCCGGGACCACGATCGATCGCGGCGGCATCCGCGACACCGTCATCGGCGAGGGCACGAAAATCGACAATCTGGTGCAGATCGCGCACAATGTGCAGATCGGCCGTCACTGCGTCGTGGTCGCGCAGTGCGGGATTAGCGGCAGCGTAACGCTGGAAGATTACGTCGTCCTGGGCGGCAAGGTTGGCATCATCGAGCATGCCAGGATAGGCGAGGGAGCGCAGGTCGCCGCGCGGTCAAGCGTGATGCGCAATGTTCCGGCCGGAGAACGGTGGGGCGGCGTGACAAACGCCAAGCCGATCAAGGATGCCTTGCGCGAGCAGGTCGTGATCGAGCGACTGGCACGTGGCGAAGGCGTCCGCGGCAGCGGTCAAAAATGAGCGGCGCGATGTATAGTCGCGCCAGAATTGGCACAGTTGGGGCTTAGAGAGTACCGATGGATACGATTGAAGCAGACGTGATCGCCATCATTACCAAGCGGCTTCCCGCCGATAAGCGCGATCCCCAGAAGCCGGTCCAGCCATCGGACCGGCTTGAGGACATCGGCATGGATTCGCTCGGCGCGGTCGAAATGGTGTTCGATTTGGAAGAAAAATTCGATATCGAGATTCCCTATAACGCCAACACGCCGCGGACCGAATTCGACAAAGTCTCCGACGTGGTCGCGGCGATCAAGAAGCTGATCGACGGACAGTCCAAATGACGCATCGCGTTGTGGTGACCGGGTGGGGCGTCATTTCCCCCATTGGTCACACGGCTGCAAGCTTCTGGTCGAATTTGTCGAAGGGCGTTTCGGGAATTGCGCCAGCGACCATCATTCCAGTCGATCAGCTTGCGCAAAAGATCGTCGCCGAGGTCAAGGACTACGACCAGAGCAAGCATTTTGACGAGCGTGTGCTGCCGTCGCTCGACCGCGTGTCGCAATTCGCCGTCGTGGCTGCCCGCGAGGCCATCGCACAATCGGGCCTATCGTTCGAGGCCGGATTGTCGGAGCGAACCGGCTGCATTATCGGCACCGGCGTCGGCGGCCAGAACACGGTGGATGACAACTACAAGAAGATTTACGCCGAACACGCCAAGCGTCTGCACCCGCTGACCATTCCGCGGCTGATGGTGAACGCACCGGCGAGCCAGGTTTCCATGCAGTGCGGGATTCGCGGGCCGACCTTTGTGGTCGCGAGCGCATGTGCGTCAGCGACCCACGCGATCGGGCTTGCGTACCAGCAGGTGCGATCCGGCGCGCTGCCGTGTGCGCTGACGGGGGGCACCGAGGCCTGCATCACCTTCGGCACCATGCGGAGTTGGGAGGCGTTGCGCGTGCTGGCGCCCGACAATTGCCGGCCGTTCTCGCGCGACCGCAAGGGACTGGTGATCGGCGAGGGCGCCGCGATGATCGTGCTGGAAACCCTCGAGCACGCGCAAAAGCGCTCCGCCAACATCCTGGGCGAGATCGTGGGCTTCGGCATGAGCGCGGACGCGGGCGACCTGCTCAGCCCCAACCTCGGTGGCATGTCGCGCGCCCTTCAGGCGGCGCTGGCCGATGGCGGGCTCAATCCCGAGGACATTCAATACATCAACGCTCACGGCACCGGGACTGCGGCGAACGACGAGACCGAAACCGGCGCAATCAAGAACGTGTTCGGGGCGCACGCCAAGAAGCTGGCGCTCTCGTCGAACAAGTCGATGCTGGGGCACTCGCTGGGAGCGGCCGGCGCGCTGGAGCTGGTGGCGACCTTGATGTCGGTGCGCGACAGCATCGCGCCGCCTACCATCAATTATTTGGGGCCGGACCCGGCCTGCGATTTGGACTATGTGCCGAACGAGGCCCGCAACATGCGGATCGACGCTGCGGTCTCGAATTCGTTCGCGTTCGGTGGGTTGAATGCGGTGCTGGCAGTCCGCCGCGCCGCTTAAGCGCTATTAAAGCTCTACTTTAACAGATCGACTTAGCGTGCTCCGGCGATTTCGAACTTGATCCGGTCGGCGGTTACAACACGCACCGCCTTGGCTTGGCCCATGGCCTGCCGCTTGTCACGGATGCAGTTGGCTTCGAAGTACGGCCAAGCCTGTTCGGAGCAGCGGTTGCCGATCGGGCGGACGTCGAGCCGGTCGCTCTTGCCGCTGTTGAGGGGCGCGCTCGCAACCACCTTGTTGCTGGCGCCGGGAAGCACTGTGAGGGCGCCCGCGATCAAACCAGCGGCCACCATGGCGGAAACGGTCTTGGAAAAGCTCTTCTGCATAACGCGCCCCTGTCAGCAGGCCTGTTACACGGCCCGTCACTGAGTTAGTCGGGGGACGGCCCATTTGGGTTCAAGCATTCGATACAATTTTTCGAGACCGGGCTTACCCGGTCCTTTCAGCCGGTCCGCCCTGGAAAGCCGCGGTTTTTGGGGTCTTTTTGGTCTGGCTGGTCTTGCCGGGCTTAAAACCGCGGGGTAGACCCCCGCCATGTTGCGGATCGCGCTCTACGCCGGCTCGTTCGACCCGGTCACCAACGGCCACCTCGACGTGGTGCGGCAGGCCGTCCGCCTGGCCGACAAGCTCGTGCTGGCGATCGGGGTTCACCCCGGCAAGACCCCGCTGTTTGCCGTCAAGGACCGCCTGGCCATGCTGGAGGAGACCTGCCGGCCGCTCGCCCGCAAGGCCAAGTGCGAGCTTGAATGCACGACCTTCTCCGACCTTGTGGTCATGACCGCCAAGCGCGTCGGCGCGACGGTGCTGATCCGCGGCCTGCGGGATGCCACCGACTTCGACTATGAGATGCAGATGGCCGGGATGAATGGCGCGATGGCGCCCGGCGTGCAGACCGTGTTCCTGCCGGCGTCCCCCAAGGTCCGCCCGATCACCGCCACTTTGGTGCGCCAGATCGCAGGCATGGGCGGGGACGTGTCGGACTTTGTGCCGGCATCGGTCGTGGCCCGCCTCAAGAAGAAATTCGCCAGCTAGTGCCCCGTTGCTGATCCGATCCAACAACCTTCCAGGAGACACCATGCTTCGTCTGTGCGCCGGTTCACTTGCCCTGCTGGCCGTCTTTGCGTCGCCGGCCCTGAGCCAAAAGCTGTCCGACCCGGCGTCGCTGAACGAAAAGGCGCCCGCGACCTACAAGGCCAAGTTCGAGACCAGCAAAGGTACGTTCGTGCTCGAGGTGCGCCGCGCCTGGGCCCCGGTCGGCGCCGATCGCTTCTACAATCTGGTGAAGAACGGCTTCTACGACGACGTGCGGTTTTTCCGCGTGGTGCCCGACTTCGTTGTGCAGTTCGGCATCAACGGCAATCCGCAGATTCAGTCGGCTTGGCGGGACGCCCGCATCAACGACGATCCGAACAAGCAGAGCAACACGGCCGGAACCATCACCTTCGCGACCTCCGGTACAAACTCGCGCACCAGCCAGGTGTTCATCAATTTCGGCGATAACTCATCGCTCGACAGCCGCGGCTTCTCGCCGTTCGGCAAGGTTTCGTCGGGCATGGCGGTCGTGACCAAGATCAATGCCGAGTACGAGCAGAAGGCCGACCAGAGCCGCATTCAGATGGAAGGCAACGCCTATCTGACGAAGACCTTCCCGCGCATGGACTTCGTCAAGAAGGCCACGATTGAGAAGTAGGCCGCTCTTGCTCGCCCGCAGCCTTTCGGTCGGCATCATCGGCGGCGCTCTGTTAGCAGGCGCCGCCACCGCCGAGGCGCTGATGCGCTGCGCGCCGCATTCATTTACGCCAGGACTGGCCGGCGCCATCGCGGGCCGGCCGTTTGCCTGGCGCATTGTCGATCACCGCAAACACAGAAAGGCCTGAAGCTATGGCGAAGCCCGAAGACACCCTGATCCTCGAAACCACCAAGGGCAAAGTGGTGATCGAGATGCGTCCCGATCTCGCGCCCGGTCACGTCGCCCGCATCAAGGAGCTGGTCAATGACGGCTTCTACAACGGCGTCGTGTTCCATCGCGTGATCGACGGCTTCATGGCGCAGACCGGTTGCCCGCACGGCACCGGCACCGGCGGCTCGGGCAAGAAGCTGAAGGCCGAGTTCAACAGCGAGCCGCACGTGCGCGGCGTGGTCTCGATGGCGCGCGCGCAGGATCCGAATTCCGGCGACAGCCAGTTCTTCATCTGCTTCGACGACGCGAGCTTCCTCGACCGCCAGTACACGGCATGGGGCAAGGTCATCGAGGGCATGGATAACGTCGACAAGATCAAGCGCGGCGAGCCGGTGCGCGACCCGGACAAGATCATCAAGGCGACGATGGCGGCGTAAGGCCGCGCGGAAGCGCCGCCCGAGATTCTGTTGTCATGCCCCGCGAATGCGGGGCATCCAGTATCCACGGTGATTACTGGATCGCCCGCCTTCGCGGGCGATGACACCGCGTATGTGGGAGGACCGCAGCGTCGCCATGCGCACCGACCTGTTCGACTTCGACCTGCCATCTGATCGCATTGCGTTGCGGCCGGCGTCGCCGCGCGACGCGGCGCGGCTTCTGGTGGTGCGGCCGGGCGGCGCGCCGGAGCTCGATGATCGCAGCGTGCGCGATCTGCCGGACTTTCTCCGCGCCGGCGACGCGCTGGTGGTCAACGACAGCAAGGTAATCGCGGCGCGGCTCAAGGGCCGCCGCCTTGGCCGCGAGACCGAGCCCAAGATCGAGGCGACGCTGACGCAGCGCATCGACGGCTCCCGCTGGCGCGCCTTCGTGCGGCCAGCCAAGAAGCTCGCGGCCGGGGACATGATCCGCTTCGGCGACGAAGGCAAGGTCTGCTTCCTCGGCCAACTGGATGCCACGGTCGAAGGCAAGGGCGAGGGCGGCGAGGTGACGCTGTCGTTTTCGTTTCACGGGCCGGTGCTCGACCAGGCCATTGCCGAACGCGGCGACATGCCGTTGCCGCCCTATATCGCGAGCAAGCGCGCACCCGACGAGCAGGACCGCACCGATTACCAGACCTGGTTCGCGCGTCATGAAGGCTCGGTAGCGGCGCCGACCGCGGGGCTGCATTTCACGGAAGGATTGTTGGCGCGGCTGACGGCGCGCGGCATCGGTGTGCACAAGGTGACGCTGCATGTCGGACCCGGCACCTTCCTGCCAGTGCATGCGGACGACACGGCGGACCACAAGATGCATGCGGAGTTCGGTGAGGTGAGCGCCGAAACCGCGGCGGCGCTCAATGCTGTGCGTGCGCGTGGCGGCCGGATCGTCGCGGTCGGCTCAACCGCGCTGCGGCTTCTCGAAAGCGCCGCAGCCGATGATGGTACGCTCGGCCGGTTCGCCGGCGAAACCGCGCTGTTCATCACGCCGGGCTATCGGTTCAAAGCCGCCGACCTGATGCTGACGAACTTCCATCTGCCGCGCTCGACCCTGTTCATGCTGGTCGCGGCGTTTTCGGGGCTCGACACGATGCAGCGTGCCTACGCGTACGCTATCGCAAGCGGCTATCGGTTCTATTCCTATGGCGATGCGTGTTTGCTACATCGCGCGCTAGTGCCCCGTTTCCGAAGTTCGTGATACATAGCGGCATGCTCTGACACGAACTTCGGAAACAAAGGGGCACTAGCAAGCATATGATTCTAGTGCCGCTTATCGATTTGAAGTTCCTGAACGAGCTTGCTGCAGGTGGTACAGGAACTTCAAATCGGCGGCACCAGCATGATGACGCCAAACATCTTCTCCTTCCGCCTGATGGCCTCCGATGGAGCCGCACGCCGCGGCGAGATCGTGACGCCGCACGGACCCGTGCAGACTCCGGCGTTCATGGCGGTCGGCACGCAAGCGACCGTGAAGGGCGTGCCGTTCGATGAAGTCCGCAAGGGCGGCGCCGATATTGTGCTCGCCAACACCTATCACCTGATGCTGCGTCCGGGGGCGGAGCGGATCGCGGCGCTCGGCGGTCTGCACACGTTCATGAACTGGTCCGGTCCGATCCTGACCGATTCCGGCGGCTTCCAGGTGATGTCGCTCTCCGAGCTGCGCAAGCTCAGCGACAAGGGCGTCACGTTCCGCTCTCACATTGATGGCGCCATGGTCGAGCTTTCGCCCGAACGCGCGATCGAAATTCAGGCGCTGCTGGGCGCCGACATTTCGATGCAGCTCGACGAATGCATCAAGCTGCCGAACACGCGCGCCGAGCTCGATCGCGCCATGCGGCTGTCGCTCGCCTGGGCCGAGCGCAGCAAGCGCGCGTTCGAGGGCAGGGCGCGCGACGGCTACGCGCTGTTTGGCATCGTTCAGGGCGGCGACGATGCGGCGCTGCGCGCCGAAAGTGCACGCCGGTTGATCGATTTAGGCTTTCATGGCTACGCCATCGGCGGGCTCGCGGTCGGCGAGCCGCAGGCGGTGATGCTCAAGATCGTCGAGGACGTGACGCCACAGCTTCCGGCCGACCGCCCGCGCTACCTCATGGGCGTCGGCACGCCGGAAGACCTGCTCGAAGCGGTGGCGCGCGGCATCGACATGTTCGATTGCGTGCTGCCGACGCGCAATGGACGGCATGGCGCGGCCTTCACGCGTTTTGGTCAGATCAATCTGGATAATGCGCGGCACCGCGACGATCCGCGCCCGCTCGACGAGACCAGCACGTATCACGCGACCAGAACCTATTCGCGCGCCTACCTGCACCACCTGGTGCGCGCCCAGGAAATTCTCGGCGCGACGCTGCTGTCCGCTATCAACCTTGCCTATTATCAATCGCTGATGGCGGGGATGCGCGACGCCATCGCGGCCGGCCGCTTCGCCGGCTTCCGCGCTGCTACGAAAGCAGGTTGGGCTAGCGGCGATCTTCCTGCGGCATGACCGCCGCGGGCGACGGCATGCGCCGTTGCGCGCTCAGATCGAGGTTCGGATCGGTGCGGTAATGGATCGCGCGGAGGGTCGTGGCCTCCTCATGGCCGGTGATCCAGCCAATAGCCGCCGTCGACAACAGTGCAGCGATCAACACTGCAAACAAGATCTTCATGTCAGCCCCCGCCGGATTGAGGAGAATCATACCGCACGATTAAGGCAAGCGCGAGAGGGACGCGGTTTAAGACACGGCATAATGGAACAGGGGAAAAGGTCATCATTGCTGCCGCGATCGGGGCCCGGCGTGGCCGAGAAGGTCCTCGACGGTGCCTCATTTGGCGGCAACAATGGGGCAAATCGAACAATGACGGCGCCGAGTAAGGTGCCGCTCTCCAAGGAGCGATCAGGGAGCGATCATGGCCATCAACCTCAAGGTGAACGGCGTGAGCCGCAGCGTGCCGGCCGAGCCGGACACGCCGCTGCTCTACGTGCTGCGCAACGACCTTCAGCTTCACGGCGCGAAGTTCGGCTGCGGGCTTGCCCAATGCGGAGCCTGCACGGTGCTGGTGGATGGCCGCGCGGTTCGCTCCTGCGTGACCGAGATCGGTACGCTCGGCAGTGCCGAGATCACCACCATCGAGGGACTCGGCACCATCGAGAAACCGCATCCGCTGCAAAAGGCTTTCATGGACGAGCAGGCCGCGCAGTGCGGCTATTGCATCGCCGGCATGATCATGTCCGCTAAGGCGCTGCTGGACCGTAACCCGCGCGCGACCGAAGCGGATGTGCGCGAAGCGCTCGACGGCAATCTCTGCCGCTGTGGCACTCACAATCGCATCATCGGTGCCGTGCTGCGTGCCGGCCGCGACATGGGGAGGACCTGACCATGAACGCTCCGACCCTGACACGCCGTGGCTTTAGCAAAGGCATGGGCGCGATTGTGCTCGCGTTCTCGCTCGATCCGTCCGAACTGCTGGGGCAAGGCGCGGCCGCGCGGCTGCCCGGCAGCCTGCAAAACAACCGCATGCTCAGCGCCTGGCTGCGCATCAACGCCGACGGCAGCGCCACCGTCTCGTCCGGCAAGGTCGAGCTGGGTCAGGGCATCCTGACGGCGCTCTGGCAGATCGCGGCCGAAGAGCTCGACCTGCCGCTGACGCGCGTGCACATCCTATCCGGCGACACCGCCCACTCGCCCAATGAGGGCCAGACCGCCGGCAGCCAGTCGGTCGAGAACAGCGGCACCGCGTTGCGGCTGGCCTGCGCCGAAGCGCGCGCCATGCTGATCGATCTTGCGGCGGCGAAACTCGGCGTTGGTGCCGATACGCTTGCGGTTGCCGATGGCACTATCAGCGCGGCCGACGGCCGCAAAGTGACCTATGCGGAGCTGGCCAGCGCCGTCGATCTCAAGCGCGAGGCGACTGCCAAAATCGCGCCGAAGCCGCCGGCGAAGCACAAGATCGTCGGCCAATCGGTGCCGCGCCTCGACATCCCGAGGAAAGTCACCGGCGGCATCGCCTACGTCCAGGACATGTTCCAAACCGGCATGGTGCATGGCCGCGTGGTGCGGCCGCCGCGTCCGGGCTCGACGCTGGAGTCGTTCGACGAGGCGCCCATCAAGGCCATGAAGGGCGTCATCGCGGTGGTGCGCGACGGTTCGTTCCTCGGCGTGGTTGCCGAGCGCGAGGAGCAGGCGATCCGTGCCCGCGAAGCGCTGATCAAGAACGCCAAATGGAAGCTCGGGCCGGAGTTGCCCGATCCCGCGACTATTCACGCCCATTTGAAAACGCTGCCGAGCAAGGACAATGTGATCGGCGTCAAGCAGGGGCCTGTGCTTGCCAGCACGGCGCGCGTGCTCGAAGCGACCTACACCAAGCCCTATCTGGCGCATGCCTCGATTGGGCCATCCGCTGCGGTTGCCGAATTCCGCGACGGCAAGATGACGGTATGGACGCATTCCCAAGGCGTGTTTCCGCTGCGCACCGAGCTCGTGAAGGTGCTCAAGCTCGCGCCGGAAAATATCCGCTGCGTCCACATCGAGGGCTCGGGCTGCTACGGCCACAATGGCGCCGATGACGTGGCGGCCGATGCCGCGCTGCTGGCGCGCGCCGTACCGGGCCGGCCGGTGCGGCTGCAATGGATGCGGGATGACGAGTTCGCCTGGGAGCCCTATGGCGCCGCCATGGTGATGCAGGTGAAGGCGGCGCTCGATCCGGACGGCAGGATCGCCGACTGGCAGTACGAGCTGTGGAGCAACAGCCATTCGACGCGGCCGCAATCGACCACTGGCACCAATGTGCTGGCTGGCTGGTACCTGGGCGAGCCGCAGAAAATGGGGCCGCACACCTCGCCGCCGCAGCCGGCGGGCGGTGGCGACCGCAACTCGATTCCGCTCTACGACTTCCCGAGCCAGCGCGTCGTGCATCACTTTCTGCAGGAGGTGATGCCGATCCGCTCGTCGGCGCTGCGCACGCTCGGCGCCTACGCCAATGTGTTCGCGCTCGAATCCTTCATGGATGAACTCGCGGCCGCGGCCAACGCCGATCCGGTCGCGTTCCGGCTTGCGCACATGAAGGACCCGCGGGCACGCGCGGTGATCGAGAAGGTCGCCGCGATGGCCAACTGGAAGCCGAGCCAGAGCGGCGACGGCACGCGCGGCCGCGGCATCGGTTTTGCCAGATACAAGAACCTCGCCTGCTATGTGGCCTGCGTGGCCGAGGTCGAGGTCGATCGCTCGAGCGGCAAGGTGCGGGTGCCGCAGGTGTGGCTCGCAGCCGACGCGGGTCTCGTCATCAATCCCAATGGCCTCGTGGCGCAGATGGACGGTGGCGTCGTGCAATCGGCAAGCTGGACACTCTACGAGGCGGTGAAGTTCGACAAGAACGGCATCCAGTCGCGCGACTGGGCGAGCTATCCGATCATGCGGATGGCAGACGTGCCGAAGGTGATGGTCGAACTGATCAATCGTCCGACCGAACGGGCGATGGGTGCGGGCGAGGGCTCGCAGGGGCCGGCGGTGGCGGCCATTGCCAATGCCTTCGCCAATGCGACCGGCAAGCGCATCCGCGATCTGCCGCTCACGCCTGACCGGGTGAAGACCGCGCTCGGCTGATCGGTTTACTTCGGCGCGACCGTCAGCGTGACGGTGGTCGCGCTGAGGCGGCCTTGCGTGTCTTTGACTTCGATCAGCAGGGTGTGGGTCCCGGCCGGCACTTCGGCCTGGGTCATGTCGATGCCGCCGGCGCTCAAGTGCTTTTTGATCCGGCTGGTCAGATCGATCATTGGCATTTTGAGGTAGCTCACCCGCACGCTCGCCAGATCGACCGCGGCGTCGGCGCGCGCAATAAACTTGATCTTGAGCGGCAGCGGCGATTGAGCCCCGGCGTCGCCCATGGGCGATAGCTGCTGGATGCCGGGTCCTTTCAAGGCGCCGCGTACGGTGAAGTTTGCTGCGTTGGGATATTTCGCCTCCGCTTCGGTGATCAGGACATCGGCGAAAGCCGGCACCGGAGCCAGGCCGGCGGCGATCACGCCAGCCAGAAGTGTCGCGCGCGCGAAACCGTGCATCCGCTCGTCTCCCCCCTGTGACGACGTAAAACTGACGACGTAAAATTAATGCAAATCCGGCGCTTCCGACAGGCCGGAAACCCGCAACACAGAGGAATGTGGTCAGCGGTTGGAGCGGCGGCAAGCCCCCTTGCTGTCGCGGTCGTCACCCCGGCCGCCCGCGACGTCACCGCGCCGCAGGGGTTTCAGAACATGGGCTTTAGAAACAGCACGCGCCGGTTTACGCCGCGGCGCAACTCAGTTCGACCGTCGTGCCAAAATCCTCGCCGCAAGGCTCACAGGCCCAGGTGTGGCGGATGCGGCCTTCGGCGACGAACTCGGAGCGCTCGGGCACGAGCTTTTCGTCACCGCATTGCGGGCAGCGCGGCCGCGAGAAGTAGCGGGCGAAGGCAAAAACGATGGGCGTCGCACTCTGTAGAGACATGCACGTCCTCCTGGGTCCAGGGTTGTTTTGATCCAGCTTCTCGTGGTCCCGCATGACGCCAGGACCGGTGGCCTTACCCCGTAACAGCTGCGGATGATGACTGCAGTCTGTGGCGCAAGCGCGACGCTTTCGTGAAATGGCGGTGACCGGAACCGCCATTTCGCGGCGCAACATATTTGGGCATGCACCACGACGCTCAGGACGCGGTGCCTCAGATTTGGTGCGCTCGATTTATTGAAACTTTGCCGCCGCAAGTAACGTTAAGTCCCGAATAGCGCCGTGCGTTTGCCGCCGCCTGCTACCAGACGGCGAGCGTTTCGCGTTTGCAAGGTGGTGCGATGTCGAACCGAATGATCGCGCTGTCGGCGGTGGCGGCGGTGTTCTGGATCCTGGGTCTGATCGATCAGCTCGTCGCCGGCCAATCGGTGATGCGTTATCTCGCGCTGTCGGCCGCCTTGATCGCGATTGCGGTGTGGCGCTGGCAGCCGCACCAGAAGCCAGAATTGCAGGAGCGCGCGCCAGAGAGCGAGCGCACGCCGCCGCGCGAATAGCTTCAGTTTTATATCAAGGTGCTGTTGGTGAGCCCGGTTGGTTTCGAACCAACGACCCCGTGATTAAAAGTCACGTGCTCTACCGCTGAGCTACGGGCCCATAAGAGGCGCTGTGTAGGGTTGCGGCTCCGCCCGGTCAATAGGCGCCAGTTGACCTCGCCCCATCCCTTCGGTTTGCTATGACATCCGGGCTGGTCAAACGTGCACAGGCGTCCAAGCGGCGCGCAAGGAGCATTCCATGCCGATCATCAATCGCCTTGCCGATATGCAGCCCGAGATCGCCGGCTGGCGGCAGGACATCCACGCCCATCCCGAATTGCTGTTCGACGTCCATCGCACCGCAGGCGTGGTGGCCGAGAAGCTCAAGAGCTTCGGCTGCGACCAGGTGGCGACCGGGATCGGCCGCACCGGCGTGGTCGGGGTGATCAAAGGCAAGCGGGCCGCGGGCGCGCGCACCATTGGGCTGCGCGCCGACATGGATGCGCTGCCGATCGAGGAGGCCACCGGCGTGCCCTATACGTCGACCGTGCCGGGCAAGATGCACGCCTGCGGCCACGACGGCCACACCGCCATGCTGCTCGGCGCCGCGAAATATCTCGCCGAGACGCGCAACTTTGCCGGCACCGCGGTGGTGATCTTTCAGCCGGCCGAGGAGGGCGGTGGCGGCGGCCGCGAAATGGTGAACGAGGGCATGATGGACCGTTTCGCCATCGAGGAGGTTTACGGGATGCACAATTATCCCGGCCTGCCGCTCGGCGATTTCGCGATCCGGTCTGGCCCAATGATGGCGGCGGCCGACCGCATCTACATCGACCTCGAAGGGCTTGGCGGTCACGCGGCGCGGCCGCATGTCGCGGTCGATACCGTGCTGGTCGGCGCGCAGATCATCAACCAGATCCAGTCGATCGTGGCGCGCAACGTCGATCCGCTGGAATCGGGGGTGATTTCGATCACGCAATTCCACGCCGGCACCGCCGACAACATCATTCCGCAGACCGCGCGGCTTTCTGGCACCGCGCGCAGCCTGACGTCTGAGACGCGCGATATTCTGGAGCAGCGGCTGCACGAGGTGGTCGAAGGCACCGCCAAGCTTTACGGCGCAAAAGCCAAGCTCGTGTACAAGCGCGACTACCCGGTCACGCGTAATCACGAGCGGCAGACGTTGTTCGCAGCCGACATCGCCCGCGAGGTGGTTGGCCGCGAGCGCGTCGACGTGACCGTGCCGCCGGTGATGGGCGCGGAGGATTTCTCGTTCATGCTGGAGGCGCGGCCCGGCGCCTTCATTTTCGTCGGCAACGGCGACAGCGCCAACCTTCACCACCCGGCCTACAACTTCAACGACGAAGTGATTCCGGTCGGCACCTCGTACTGGGTGCGGCTGGTGGAGACAGCGTTGCGAGCGTGAGGCGCGTGTTGTCGTGTGGCGCTTTGTCGTGAGGCGCTTGGCGCGTCTCACGTAACCAGTGAAGCCACCTGCGCCACTTGCGCCGCCGTTTCGGCGGCTGGCTGTTCGCTCAGCGCATTGATCAGGTGTCCCAACTGAAGCTGATGGCCGGCGCGCGACGCCTTCGCGGTCATGTAGCGGCGGTTGTCGGCGTTGATCGGCGTTTCCAGCGGCATGCGTCCGGCGATCTCGATGCCGGCCTTGGTCAGCCCGTCGAGCTTCGCGGGATTGTTGGTCATCAGCAGGACGCGACTGCAGCCCAGCATCTGCAACATCCGCACTGCGATGCCATAGTCGCGCTCGTCATCGTCGAAGCCGAGCGTGGTGTTGGCGTCGACCGTGTCGAGTCCGGCATCTTGCAGCTTGTAGGTGCGCATCTTGTTGGCAAGACCGAGGCCGCGGCCTTCCTGCGCGAGATACAGGATGACGCCGCCGCCGGCTTCCTTGAGCCGGGTCAACGCCAATTGCAGCTGATCGCCACAGTCGCAGCGCCGCGAGCCGAACACGTCGCCGGTCATGCAGGCGGAGTGCAGCCGCACCGGGACAGGCTTGGAGAAATCAGGGGTGCCGACGATGACGGCAACCGGATCGCCGCCGCCGCAGGCATCGCGGAACACGACGAAGCGCGTGCGCACACCGGAGTTGAGCGGGATATGCGCCTCGCCGGCAATCGTCAGCGCTTGCGTCGATTGCGCACGGAATTGCGCGACGGCGCTGGCTTCCACTGTCAGCATCAGCGGGTCGAACATGCCGGCGTGCGTGGCGTCGGTCACCAGCACGGCAGGCAGCACCTGCGCGAGCTTGACCAGATCGATGGCCGCCACCGCGGCTGGGCCGGCCGGCTCGGCGGGTGCGACGTGACGCGTCTTGGCTTCGGTGACCAGTGCCATGACGGTCGAGACGTCGGTGTCGCGCGTCATCTGAAGTGAGATCGGCGTATCGGCTTCGATCCCTAACGAACGGGCTCGCTTGGCGGTGATCACAAGCCGCGGCAACGCCGGCGCGGACAGCGCCTTGAAGGCTGCAAAACGATGGATGTCGAGCCCTTCGACCGGCAGCGCGACCAGCGCCTCGCGGCCGCCGATGATCCGCAATGGCCGTCCGGCGCGGAATTCGGCGAGGCCTCGGCCAAAGCCTACGTTCTCGCTACTGCCGAGCAGAATGGCACTCGCATTTCCCCTGGTATTACGCATGACCCCTTTTGCTTTCATTTTTTCGTGTGTCGTGAGACGTGCTGCGGGACGGTGGTTCGTTCGCAGTCGATCTAACGACGATCACGCCGATGCCGGCGCACTTGGTCGCAAACATCGCCCCGATAGGCACGACGTACTTCAGAGCGCGCGAACCGGACAACGAACTTGCAGCCCAAGTGGTTCCCGGAAAGGAAGCCGGTGGCGATACAGGGCAGATCGGAGGAGGTCATGGCAGGAGGACAGTTCTGGCGGCGTGAAATTGCTCGCTCATCGGATCGACGGGGCGGGCGTTAGCCCTGCCCGGAAGCCGGCGGGATGCTCTGGTGCATGGGCAGGCTGAAACGCGCTGGCCCCCGCACCAGGTGCGGTTGGCGAGGCGCGCAGGAGGGTCGTCATGGCATTTGCCGGTTGGGTTGCGCCGCGGACGGTGCGGCCGGTGTGTGAGTAGCATGGCCAAGAAATTCAGTCAGGATTTTGACGCGTGCTGCGCACAAAAAAATATAACTTCGGGAATTATCGATGTTTTGAAGCCTCGCTGTGGTCTTGGTTAAAGTGTCGCATGGTCCGGCCTGGCTGCGCGTTCATTGCTGTCGATTTGTTCATCGTGGCGTCATCTGCCGCCGCTAAATTTTCTCGTACTCATTATTGACGAGCGGCGAGCCGCTGACCGTCGAATACGGTCGGCTGACAAACCGCGCCCGCGTTGGTCAGAGTTGTGCAGGCGCGTGCGGCAGCCGCCGCGCTGCCAAATGGGCCCGCCACAAGCCGCAATTCGACGCCGCCAGGGCGCGTCACCTCGCGCACGGTTACGATCGGACGCAATCCTTCCAGCAGCGCGCCGTGGCGGTTTCTGGCGGCGGCCCACAGCGTGCGCAGTCCGTCGAATGTCGAGGCGCCGCCGAGGTCGATGCCATATTCCGGCTTGCTGGGGCCCTGGTCGGGCGGCGCGGGCGTCTGGGTTTGTTGCTGCAACGGCGAAGGCCGCGGCACCGGCACGTTCACCGCCGGGGTCGTATCGGGTGCCAGGACGGCCGGCGGCGGCGGTTGCGGCGCCGTTGCTGCTGCCGGGGGCTCGGTTTGCCGCGCGGTCGAGCCGGTCATGTCGCTGACATTGCGTTCGAGCGCGCCGAGGCGCGCTACCAGCCGGTCGCGGTCGGCGGAGAGTATGCGGACGGTCTCGGCCAGCCGCCGCGTCTCGTTCGAATCGGCCGCGCGCGCTGTCTGCGTGGCTGGCTCGGCCAGTCCGCGGATTTGCGCATAGGCCACGACGATACGCTGGTTGCCGATGTCGGACGTCCCGGCAATGGCCAGGAACAACAGCGCCACGCACGTGGCCGTGCCCCACAGGCCGAGTCGCCAAAGTTCGCGCATATTGAACCGCCGCCCATGCGACGCCACGTTTGCGTCACGCGCGCCACCGGCCATCGCCCGCATCCCTGGAGCCAGAGCCCCGAATCAGCTTGTTGAAAACACTAGCAGATTCGCCGCTTGATCGCTTCCACCATGGTTATTCGGAGTCATCAGGCGCTTTTTTCCTTAAAGATGCTCGGCTATGACGGCTGCGACCGAAACGGAGTGGAAATGAGCCGTCAGAGCGGCCGAACCTGCCTCGCCATCGTGCTCGCAGCCGGCGAAGGTACGCGCATGCGGTCCTCGCGGCCGAAGGTGCTGCATTCGATTGCGTCGCGCTCGCTGCTCGCGCATGTGCTCGCGGCGCTGCGCGATGGCGGCCAGACCCGCGCCGCTGTGGTGGTGGGACCAGGTCACGAGGCGGTGGCGGCGGAGGCTACCCTCGCGCTTCCGGGTGTCGAGATTTTCGTGCAGTCCGAACGGCGCGGCACCGCGCATGCTGTGCTCGCCGCGAAGGCTGCGCTGGCGCGCGGCGCCGACGACATTCTGATCGTGTTTGGGGACACGCCATTGATCCGTCCGCAGACACTGGCGAAGTTGCGCGCCGCGCTGGCTGACGGTGCTGCGGTCGCGGTGCTTGGTTTCCGTGCCGCTGATCCGGCGGGCTATGGCCGGCTGGTGACGGAAGGCGACAGCCTCGTTGCCATTCGGGAGGACGCCGATGCCAGCGCCGCTGAGCGCGCGATCACGCTGTGCAACGGTGGACTGATGGCGCTCGATGGCGCGCAGGCGCTCGCAATCCTTGAGCGGATCGGCAGCCAGAATCGCAAGAAGGAATTCTATCTGACCGATGCGGTGGCGATCGCGCGCCACATGGACCGCAAGGCGGTTGCGGTCGAGGTGATGGAGGACGAAGTGAGCGGCATCAACACCAAGGCGCAGTTGGCGCAGGCCGAAGCGGTCATGCAGCAGCGTTTGCGACAGGCGGCGCTCGACGCCGGCGTGACGCTGGTCGCGCCCGAGACCGTGCATCTCGCCGCCGACACCAAGCTCGCAAAGGATGTCACCGTGGAGCCCTATGTGGTGTTCGGGCCGGGTGTCACGGTCGAGGAGGGTGCGACCATCCGCTCGTTTTCGCATCTCCACGGCGCGCACGTTGGCAAGGGCGCTATCGTTGGTCCGTTCGCGCGGCTGCGCCCGGGCGCCAAGCTCGAGCAGGACGTGCACATCGGGAACTTCGTCGAGGTCAAAGAGGCGGTGATTGAGGCGGGCGCCAAGGCCAACCACCTGAGCTATATCGG
>CAMDDZ010000080.1 GCA_945893145.1 Rhodoplanes serenus
GGCCTCGACCAACAACGGAACGATCTCCAACGTCACCGCCTCCGGTACAGTAAGCGCCGCGGCCTACACCAGCATCACGGCTGGCGGGCTGGTCGGCATTAACAACAACAACGGCACCATCACCGGCTCGAGTTCGTCAGCGAACATCACGGTTGGAATCGGCGGCGGCGATGCCAATATCTTCTTCGATGCCGCCAATGCAGGTGGCCTCGTCGGCGTGAACCGCGGCCTAATTACGCTGTCGAGCGCAACCGGAAACGTCACCGGCGATGGCAACAGCATTATCGGCGGCCTGGTCGGCTCGAATTTTGGCCGGATCGAGCAGTCGTATGCCACCGGCACTGTGCAGAGCGTGGTGACCAGTCCAGCTTACGCCGGGCATGCCGGTGGCCTGGTCGGCGCCAACTCGGATACGATCATTTCCTCGTTTGCCAGCGGCAATGTCAGCAGCGCCGGTTCGGTGAAAATCGCCAACGTCGGCGGCCTCGTCGGGCAGCTCAACGGCAGCGCGACGATCATCTCGTCCTACGCAACCGGAAACGTCAGCATCAACAACACGGTGACGACAACGACTGACAGTTCATCGGCGGGCGGACTGGTCGGCTACGCCCAGCCGAACGCGTCGATCAGTGATTCCTATGCGCTCGGCAGCGTGACGGTTTCAGCCAATCCCTCGACCTATATCATCAACGCCGGCGGCCTCGTCGGTTACAACAATCAGGCGACCGTGACGCGCGCCTATGCAACCGGCGCCGTCACTTCGACCGGCACGGCGGCGGCCCGCATCGGTGGCTTCTTTGGCGACGTCTACACCGGCACCAGCGTGACCGGCGGCTATTGGGACATCGGCACGACCGGACGCAGCAATCCGTCGTTCGGCGTGTTGTCCTACGCCGGCATCAGCGGGCTTTCGACCGTCGATGCTCGCCGGACCTTGAGCTACGGGAGCTTCGACTTCACGAACACCTGGGTCATGGTCAACGGCGGGACGCGGCCGTTCCTGCGCTCCGAATTCTCCACCACGATCGCCAACCTGCACCAATTCCAGCTCGCACTGTTGAGCGGCGCGGCGAACTACAAGCTCGCCAATGACATCGATGCTGGCCCGGAGCTGTCCAATCCGGCCAGCATGTGGGGGCCTGGTGGCTTCGTGCCGTTCACGTATTACAGCGGCACGTTCGACGGGCAGAACTACACCATCGCCAACATCAGCCTGAATGCGCCGACGCTGCTGGCGTCCAACTCCGGCACGATCAAGGACGTCACGTTCGCCAACATCGGCTTGCACGCCACCACTAACAATCAATACGTCGGCGTCATCGGGCAGAACCTCGGCACCATCTCCAACGTCAACGTCAGCGGCACGATCGATGGCGGTGCGTATCGCGGCATCATGGTCGGCGGGCTGGTCGGCATCAACGGCCAGATCAACGCCGGCACAGTGGTCGGCGGCACGATCTCGCGGTCGAGCTCGGCAATGAACATTACGGTCGGCGACGGCGGCAACTGCTTCTTCGGACCCTGCGAAGCGGGGGTCAATATTGCGGGCGGGTTGGTCGGGTGGAATCCCGGCACCGTTTCGCAATCGTTTGCGACAGGCAGCGTGACAGTCGGCTCCAATGCGATGGCGGGCGGGCTCGTCGGCGTCAATCAGAAATTCAACAATGCGACGAATGTGGTCACCCCAACCATCGATCAATCCTACGCCACCGGCGCCGTCACCAGCACGGGCGTGAACATCCAGATCGGCGGGCTGGTCGGGTTCAACGTAGGATATCTCGGCGATATCCCGAACAGCGGGCTCATTCGTAACTCGCGTGCAACGGGAGCGGTCACCGCCAATCACGCGCTTTCGACGCCGGGCGACTGCAGTTTGGTATTTTGCGAGTTCGCCTATGTCGGTGGATTGGTTGGATTCAACCAAGGCACCATCACCAGCACAGTGACGCCGGTGGTCAATGCATATCCGGCGCTTGGCGTGGGTACCTATGCGACCGGCGCGGTCAGAGTCGGGCAGAGCGGCCTCGCTGGCGGCCTGGTCGGCTGGAGCGATGGACTCATCGAGAAGACGCTCGCTGTAGGCGCCGTCACCGGGCTCGCTGGCACGATCAATCAACCGACGCAGCTCGGTGGCCTGGTCGGCCAAAATCACGGCTGGATCGTCAACTCTTCGGCGACCGGACCGGTGGGTACGCTCGGCGTGTCGTTCCTCGCGGCCGGCGGCCTCGTCGCCAACAACACCGGCACCATCATCAATTCTACGGCGAGCGGGGCGGTCAAGGCAGGTAACGACAGCAGCGCGGGAGGTCTTGCTAACAACAATGAGATCCCGAGGTTCGACTGCATCCTCTGCTTCCGGGGCGTGGCCTACAACAGCGACGCAATCATCACGGGTTCCGAGTCAACCGGGGCGGTGACGGTCGGTGTGCGCAGCGTCGCCGGCGGCTTTGTCGCCTTCACTTCGAGCGGCATCGTCAACAGCAGTTCGTCCGGCATCGTCACCGCGGGAGACGAGTCAATCGTCGGGGGCTTCGCGGGCGTGATTTCGGCGGAGTCGATTGCCGCCAATTCGAATGCCACCGGCAATGTCATTGGCAGCTCGAACAGCTGGATTGGCGGCTTCGCCGGCGTCAACGTCGGATTTATTTCGCTTGGATCAAGTTCGTCCGGCACGGTGCAGGGCAATGCCGACAGCGTCATCGGCGGGCTCGTCGGCCTCAACCTCGGCAACATCACGGCGGCCTCGACGTCTTCGAGCGTCACCGGCACCGGCACCAACAACGTGATCGGCGGGCTGGTCGGCGCCAACTTCGGCACGATCTTTAATTCCCATTCGTCGGGCGATGTCACCGCGAATTTAGGTACGTCTAATTCCAATTTGCCGGGCAATACCAACGCGAGTTCGATCGGCGTTGCGGGCAGCCTGGTCGGTGCGAACGGCAATATCGCCAACGCCGAGCCAGGTCAGGTCCTGGGCTCGACCTTCCCGGCCGGCATCATCATCGCCTCGACCGGCACTGGTCTGGTGAATGGCGTCGCGGGCTCGCAGGTTGGCAGCACCACGCTGGCGGCGCTGCCCAAGCCGCCGGCGGTCCTCAATTCGTGTGACGACGCGCTCTGCGAGATCATGCGGAATCCGAAGCTGATCGCGAACACAACGACTGTCGACATACCCGACGATGTTTTCCTGATCTCGCTGATCCTCAACACGCTCACGGTGCCGGATAAACAGCAGCAGGCCGACATTGTGAATTCGCTGATCCAGCTGACGCCGCCGAGCGGCCCGACTCAGCCGGTCGGGACCAACGACAGCCCCGCCGGTCCGGGTAACCGGCCGACCAGTTCGGCGCCCGGCACGCCGCCACCTTCGTTCGCGCCTCCGCCGGTGCTGCGCCCGGTTGAGGGCCCCAACGGCGAGCGCTTCAGCAGCCTGCCGCCGCTCAACGAGACGCGTTTCTTCAACAATGAGGTGGTGCTGCAGGTTGGCTTGAACGTGTCGTCTGCCGAGCTTCAGCGGCTGGCGAACGAACTTGGCCTGCAGGTCATCACCACGCAGAACTTGGACTCGACCGGCCGCTCGGCCACCCGCTTCCGCCTGCCGCCCGGCATGAACGTGCGCCAGGCCATCCGTCTGCTGGAAAGCCGCAGCATCGTCGCGATCGCGCAGCCGAACTACGTCTACCGGGTAACGCAGCCGGCCGCCGCAGCCGGGCCGCGCGGCGATCCCGCGCAATACATGATGAGCAAGCTCGACCTTGAAGCGGTGCATCGGCTCGCGACCGGCGCCGGGGTCCTCATCGCGGTGATCGATTCCGAGGTGGACAAGAAGCACTCCGAGCTGACGGGTGTGGTGTCCCAGGAACTCGATGCTCTCGGCGTCACCGAGAAGGCGCATCCGCACGGCACCGCCATGGTGGGTGCGATCGTCTCGCGAGACCGTCTGCTGGGCGTCGCTCCCGGCGCGCGCATCATCGCGGTGCGCGCCTTCGGCGAGACGGCGAACTCCGCCGAAGGCACGACGTATAACATTCTCAAGGGCATCGAATGGGCGGTGAGCAAGGGCGCGCGCGTGATCAACATGAGCTTCGCGGGCCCCTACGATCCGTCGCTTGAGCGCGCGCTGAAGGCCGCGCGCGACAAGGGCGTGATCCTGGTGGCGGCCGCTGGCAATGCCGGCCCGAAATCGCCCGCGCTGTTCCCCGGCGCCGATCCGAACGTGATCGCGGTCACGGCGACCGACAGCAAGGACCGGCTGTTCCGTCAGGCCAATCAGGGCGGCTATGTGTCGGTCGCCTCGCCGGGCGTCGAAATTCTCGCGCCGGCGCCGGACGAGGCCTATCAGATGTCCACCGGCACTTCGATTGCGACCGCGCACGTCACCGGCGTGATTGCGCTGATGCTGGAGCGCGACCCGACGCTGACTCCCGCCGATGTCCGGCTCATCTTGGAATCGACCGCGACCGATCTCGGACCGCCTGGCAAGGACAAGCAATTCGGCTGGGGCATGGTCAACCCACAGAAGGCGCTCGCCGCCGTCGAGGCGCGCAAGCGGTCGGCCACCACGGCCGCTGCCCCGGTTGCGCCGCCCGCGCCCGTGCGTTAGCCGCCCTGCCTCCCGGCCAGTCGAGACAACGACGCGTCAGCCGGGAACGCACTGAGGAAATGGGCGAGCATTCCTTTGGACGCCCGCTCTCGATCCAGCTCCGCCGGTTGCCAGCGTTCGCCGGGCAAACATCGTGTCGCCAGGAACCAATCGGTAGGCGTTTCGCCGATAGCGCGCTGGAAGTTGCAGCGCTTTGGCGACTCTCGAAGCAACTCCTCCCAGAGGTTCATGAATGCCTGCGCGGAGTGTGCGGGCGTCAGAACCTCCGCAACGTGACGGGCTGCATTTTGTCCGATCTTGCGCCGCAACTCCGGGGAAGCAAGAAGCTTTTGCAGTAGCGCCGCGCAGTCCTCGATGGAGCGCGCCACCAGGCCGGTCTCGCCGTGGCGGACGATCCCCATTTCGGCCGGATTGTCGAGGACGACCGGCGCAAGCCTGAGCGACATGGCCTCGACCAGCGCATTCTCGGCGGTGCCGTAGTGATCGCGCTGCAGGGGATAGAAAAAGATGTCCGCGGCGGCGAGTGCGGCGGCTGGCTCGGCGGTCTGCCCGCCAAAATGGATGCGCTCCGGGTGACGCATGGCGCGTGCGCGTTCGGTGACCGCACCCAGCGGATCGGCGTGGCCCCAGACGCAAACGCGGATGTCGCCCTCTAACGCGTCGATGGCGTCGAAGAAGCCAGGATGCATCTTGATGAAATCGACGGTCCCCAGATACGCGATGCTGGGCGGCCGATCGCGTCTCGGAGCGGACTGCGACACATCGGAAAATCCGAAGCCACTGTTGATGACGCCGATTTTATCTCGCGCTTCGCGCGACAGCGCAGCCACTGAACGGCCAGCACGCGATGCCTCGGTGGTGAACACGAAGCGGCTTGCTTGTTCGATCAGCGCCGGCTGAATCACCGGACCGGCGAGGCCTGAAATGTGCGACCAGAACACGCTCCGCATCGGCGGAAAATCGCAGCGCGCGAGGCATTCGAACAGGCGCGGATGATTCCAGAATTCGAACTGGACGATGTCGGCGTCGCCTGCGAGTTCCGCGATCTCATCGAGGTCTGCGGTGATGACGCGCGCTCCGTCCGCCGCGATCAAATCCGCGTAGCGGCGGTCGCGTGGCTCTTCGAGCAGACAAAATGTCTGCTCCGCCTGTTTCGGCAGTGCGCTTTGTAGGGCTGCGTGAGCCTTGCCGACACCACCGCCAAGATGCGGCGTGACGTGCAGGACCTTCATTCGGCAGCGACGATAGAGAAGTTTCGGTTCTCGCCACCCGGCGCCACGACATTAGGATTGATAGCAACGAGCGTCTTGAATTTTGCCAGCAGCAGCGGCCGATAGGCATCGACGTTGTCGGGCAGGCAATGGCTGAGCTGTCCGCAATTGCCGCAGACGCCGTTTTGCCGGCGGCGGCCTTCGAGGTGCTGCAAGCGGAGCGCGTTCATCCGGTCGGACGTCCAGATGTCCTTCATCGATTGCTGCCGGACGTCGCCGATGATGAGCTTGCGGCCCCAATCGAGAAAGCAGGAGCTGACCAGGCCGTCGGCGTTCACCGAATAGCCGTAGAAAATATAGGGGCAGGTGTCGGTCCCGCCGATCTCCTGCTGGTAGATGCCCTTGGTGATCTTCACGCCGGTGTGCTTTTCGATATCGAACTCCGGCCAGCACGGCGCGAAATTCTCCACGAAAATACGGTCGCAGTGGTCGCCGAACGTGTCGAAAAACTCCTGGCGCTGCGCTTCGGTGATGAGCTCGCCGGGAATCTTGATGACGATTTCGCAATTGCCCTTGTTGGCGTAGAGCCATTTGACGTTTTCGATAAACGCCTTGAAGTCGAATTTGAATCCGGTGAAGCGCTGGTAGGTTTCCTCGGTCATGCCATCGACCGAGATATTGATCTTGTCGATGCCGGCCTCGATCACCGGGCCGAGGCGCTCCGGTGAAAGGAACGTGCCGTTGGTCGTGGTGTCGATGTATTCGATGTGCTTGGCCTTTTTGGCATAAGCCACCATGTCGGCCAGCCGCTTGTTCAGGAACGGCTCACCGTCCTTGTACATGCGCAACACTTTGATCGGCTTATCGAATTCGCCCAAATCGTCGACCACCTTCTTGAACACGTCGAGCTTCATGACGCCCTGGAAGCGGCCGGTGTCGGCGATCATGTCGCGGTGTCCGGTCGGGCAGAACGTGCATTGGAAATTGCAGGAGCTCGCCGGGTCGACGAACACCACAAACGGCGTGGACAGTGGAATCACCGTCTCCAGCGGGGTGCGCCCTTCGAGATTGATGCGCGGCTTCAATTGAGCTTTCACGCCAATTCTCCAAATGGGCTGACCCGCAGCGCTCTGTCGCGGTCTGCAAAAACGCGCCCGAATCACTTACTAGGTTATTACCACAGGCCGATTCTCTGAATCGTTACCGGCGCTGCTGGCGGATCGCGATGGCAACCCTTCCTCTCCGTTCCAGCGAAAGCCCGCTGCTGCATGAGGCGCGGGCGTTCGGCCGCCCTCCCGGCCTCGGGGAATGCCAGGCGCTGCTGACGAGCCTGGCCCAGGCGCCATGTGGGTTTGGCCCGGTGCCGGCGAGCCGGCCGCTGGCGCTTTACGGGGCGGGAAACCTCGGCCGTCTGGCCCGCGATTTCCTGAAAGCCGTGGGTCTCGATTTCGTCATGGTGATCGATCGCAACGCCCGCCGGATGGCGGACGATCCGGCGTGGTCCGATGTGCGTTTGCTGCATCCCGATGACGTCACGCCGAGCCAGAAGGCTGGCGTGCGGGTTGCCGTCAGCGTGGCGACATCGCTCTATGTGCCGATCGAGCGCTCGCTGCTCGAACTCGGCTTCGACGATGTGGCGCCATTCTATGATCTCGCGGAAAATTTCCGGCACATGCATCCGCTATCGAACGGCTGGTTCGCGCCGCCGCTGACGGCAGAAGACGAGGACAACACCGGCAAAGTTCTGGCGCGGTGGGGCGATGACATCTCACGCGCGCATCATTTGCAGTTTCTGGCGTGGCGGCGGCTGCGTGAGGAATGGACGTTTGACGCTGCGCCGATGGCGGGCGGCGCGCGGTTTTTCATCCCGGAGGTGGCCGGTGCCCTGCATGGCCGCGAAGTCTTCCTGGATGCTGGCGCGTATCACGGTGGCGTCACCAAAACCTTCCTCGAACGCACCGGCGGCGTCTTCGAACAGATCGTTGCTATCGAGCCGGACCCGTCGAGCTGGCGGGCGCTGGACCAACAATTGCGGTCCATGCTGCCGGACGATCCGCGCCTTCGCGTGCTCGATTTCCCGCTCGCCGATGCCGAGCGGGACGCGCTTTTTCATGCCGGCCTCGGCTATGCCTCGCAGCTTTCCAACACCGGCCGGATGCGGGTTGCAACTTGCACCATCGATGCGCTCGGCCTCAAGCCCACCTTCATCAAGCTTCATCTCGAAGGCGGCGAGCTTGCGGCGCTCAAGGGCGCCAAGCAAACGCTGTTGTCGTGCCGCCCGATCGTCGCCGCGACCGTCTATCACAATGCCGACGGCATCTGGCGCACGCCGCTTTGGCTGATGGAAACGCTGACCAGTTACCGCTTCCTGTTGCGACTCGATTCCTGGTGCGGCACCGGGGCGGTGATCTACGCCATCCCGGGCGAGCGAGCCTTGGCGTGAAGCCGCAATCCCAACGTGGAACGCATGGACCCGGTTGAGACGTTCAAGCGGCAGGTGGCTGAAAACATCCGCGGCATCGGAGAGGATCGCGAATTCATCGCGCTGTCCAACGCCTGGAACCAGGCGGCGATTGGGCATTCCTACGCGCTGAATTTCACCTGGCTCGGCCGGCCGGTGATCCAGGTCCCGCAAGACCTCTATGCGGCCCAGGAGTTGATCTGGGCGTGCCGCCCCGACCTGATCATTGAAACCGGGATCGCGCACGGCGGCTCGCTGGTGGTGAGCGCCTCGCTGCTGGCATTGCTGGATTATTGCGACGCCGTGGCGAAGGGCGGCGTGCTCGATCCCAAGGCCAGCCGCCGCAAGGTGGTCGGCGTCGATGTCGATATCCGGCCGCACAATCGCGCAGGGATCGACGCGCATCCGATGCGCCACAAGATTCATACGATCCAGGGCTCATCCGTCGCTCCTGACACCATGAAGCAAATCGCCGAGCATGCGCAGGGTTACGACCGCGTCATGGTGTTTCTGGATTCCAATCACACGCACGATCATGTGCTTGAGGAGCTTGAGCTCTACGCGCCCTATGTCAGTCGCGGCTCGTATTGCGTGGTGTGGGATACCGGCGTGGAGGACCTGCCGGCCGAGATGTGCGCCAATCGCCCTTGGGGCAAGGGCAACAATCCGAAGACCGCGGTGTGGGAATATATGAAGCGCCTGCAGCAGAACGGCCGCAAGGCGCGCGACGGGGGGGATTTGCGCTTCGAGTATGACCACACGATCGAGCACAAGATCGCCATCACGGCCTCGCCGGACGGTTTCCTGAAGCGCGTGTGAGCGCGGCGAGCCGGCTGTTGTCGCCCCAAAACTCGAGTGGCTCATAGGTGGGATAAGCCAGTGCCCCGAGATTGAGCTCGATGCCGGATGCCATTTCGGCCCGCCAGCGCTCGACCAGGCTGCGCACCGAGGTTGGTTTTCCGGAACAGATATTGAGAATTTGCGGCGCGGCGGGCGCGGGCGCGAGCGCGACGTCGACGATGGCGGCAGCGGCGTCTTCGGCCGTCATGAAGTCGCGCAATTGGTCGCCGGGCGACATGTCGAAGCGCTTGTCGCCGCGCGCGACCGCGCTCTTGAATTGCGAATAGAGCGAGGTCGGCGGCTGGCCTTCGCCATAGAGATAAAACAAGCGTAGCCATCGCAGATCGAAGCTTTGCGTCTTTTGCAAAGCCTCAAGCTCCCGGCGCAGCGCATCCTTGGCGGATCCATAAGGGTTCGAAGGTAAGGGCGTCATGTCTTCGCGCAGACAGCCGGACTGCATGCCGTATTCGAAGCACGTGCCGCTGACCACCAGCGTCCGCAAGCCCGCCGCCACCAGCCCTCGCAGAAAGCCGAGCTGGGTCGGCAGCTCGACGTCGACGTGCCGGCGCGCCAGATAATTCGGCAATCCGTCCCACGCCAGATGCACAACGACATCCGGCCGACCGAGGCGATCGAAGGCGTCAGCCGGCGCCGCCGCGAGATCGAAGGCGGTCCAGCGTCTGCGTCCGGCCGCGTCCTGATCGGGCCTCGGCTTGCGCGCAAGGGCCACGACGTCGGCTGATGTCGCGGCTAACGCCGCCAGAACATGCCGGCCGAGAAATCCGGATGCGCCCGTGACCGCAACTCTCGTCATGCGAGCCCAGTCATTGCAGGCGCACGCGCGGCATCGCGCAGCCGAGGTTAGATTTCGCTCAGATCGACTTTGACGGCCGTGACCCGGTAAAGCTCGGCGAGCTGCTCCAGCACCAGGACGCTGGTCGGGTCTTCGATCGACCTGTCCTGCGCGAGCGTCTTGGCGTCGCGATGCACGATCAGCGGCGCGCCCTTGCCGTTGGCGGCGGTGCCCGGCGGAAGCAAAGGCGTGTCGGGAAAGAAGCGCTTGTAGAACTCAGGCAGCCGTTCGGATTCGAACCCCCTGAGCGAAAGCCCCGATACGTCGGACAGGCTGCGATAGGTCTGCTGGATACCTTGCAGCGCGGCCGGGATCACCAGAGCCAGCACATCATTCTGAGTGTCATCGGCGGTCCCAGGCCCGTACCACAGCACGAGCCGGCGCCGCAGTTCGACCCCGGTGATCCAATCGGCGCGTCCGCAGGCCCGGTCGATTTCGAGGCGCAGCCGGCTGTGCAGGATGCGGTTGATCGAGTCCTGCGCGACTATCGCCTGTTCGCGCGGCAACGATGGCGCGCCGGCGTCTTGCACGGCCATCAGCACCATGGCTTCGAGTGCGAAACGCAACTCCTCGCCGATCATGGAGAATTGCGCGTCCATGTTCGCCCAGTGCGTGCGCTGGAACCGGTCCTTGAGGATGCGGTGCTCTCGATAGAACGGCAGCGGATCGAACGCGATGCGGCCGAGCCGGGACAGCCGATACATCAGCATGTAGTAGGCCAGGCTGCGGCCGTGGAACGCCTGGACGCGAACCAGCAGCTCGCGCCGGTAAACGCCGATCTCGGGCGGCAGGAATTGTCGCAGCATGAAATTCAGCAGATCGAGCGGGGCATCGGCTCCGAAGCTGACGAACTCCTTCACGCTCTCGTAGTGGCGGTGGAGTTCGCGCTCTTCCTGGTCGTTCCAGGCGATCCAGTCCGCGTAGATCGCGACCAGGTCCTTTTGCGTTTCCAGCGTCTCGACATGATGAAATAGATTGTCGATGAGCAGTGTGTCGTCGTCCGCCAGATAAGTGACGAACTCGCCCTCGGCCTTGCGCAGGACGTTCAGCCGGTTGGCGACGGCGCCGCGGTTTTCCGGAAACCGATGCAAACGGAGATTTGGAATTCGGCCCCGGTGCGCCTCAACGATGTCCGGCGTGCGATCGGTCGAGCCGTTGTCGGAAATCACCACCTCGATCGGCTTGCCGCAATCTTTCAGCGCCGCGAGGTTGGTGAGGCAATAGTCCAGCAGATCGGCGCGGTTGTAGGTCGGAATGCAGATCGAAAGGAGCGGTCGCATGAACGGTGTCCAGGTTTGCTGCTCTGACACGCGACTCGCGGCTCTCATAGACCAAGCCTGCCGAATGAGCAAACCGGCCTCGAGCCGGGCGGCTCGCTACGGTTCGTGGTCTGGGTGTGACTCGTCACGCGGCGAAATCACCCGAGGCGGCGCCGGCCATGCGATGCCGAACGCAGGATCGTTCCAGCGCACGCCGCGCCCCGCCTCCGGCACGAACGGATGCCCCATCACATAGAAGACGTCACTCGACGGCTCCAAGGTCAAAAACCCGTGCGCACAGCCTTCGGGGATGAAGATCATGCGCCGCAGGGCGGGCGAAAGCTCAATGCCGAACCAGCGCCGATAGGTCGGCGAATCGCGACGCAGATCGACCGCAACGTCGAAAATACGGCCGCGAAGGCATTGCACCAACTTGCTCTCGCCGTGGTCGCCGGTCTGGTAGTGCAGGCCGCGCAGCGTCAAAGCCTCGATGTTGTGCGAGACGTTCATCTGCCGCGGCTGCATGACGATGCCAGCGCGGGAGAATTCATCGTCGCAGAATGTGCGGGCGAAAAAGCCGCGCTCATCTTCCACGGCGTCGAGGGCGATTACGACCACACCGGACAGCGGAGTTTCAGTGAACCGCATCGCCATGGGCTTCAGCTCAGCCGGACGTCGGGAATGGCGGTGACAAACTGGCCGCCCCACTCGCGGATCGCCGCGAATTGCTGCGAAATCTCCTCGCGCAAGTTCCAGGGCAAGATCAGCAGATAGTCGGGACGTTCCTGAAAGATCGCCTCCGGCGTGCGGATCGGGATGCGGCTGCCCGGCAGCAGCTTGCCTTGTTTGACCGGATTGCGGTCGGCCACGAACGCAATGCGGTCGCGTCCGATGCCGCAATAGTTCAGCAGCGTATTGCCCTTGGCTGCCGCGCCATAGGCTGCGACCTTGCGGCCTTCGGCGCTGGCGGACGCAAAAAATTCAACCAGGTGCTGCCGCACCTGTTCGACCCGGTCGGAAAATCCTTCATAGCCCTCGGGCCTGTCGAGACGGGCGCGTATCTCCTTGTCACGGACCGCGGCGACGCCCGGCAGTTCTGTCCGCTGGCTCGCGTCATGGCAGACGAACACGCGCAGCGAGCCGCCGTGGGTTGCAATCTCTTCGACATCGAAAATTCGCAAACCGTGCCGCCGGAGGATGCGCTCGACCGCGAGCAGCGACAGATAGGTGAAATGCTCGTGGTAGATCGTGTCGAACTGCACGCTGCGGATCAGATTCAGAAGGTGCGGGAACTCGACCGTGAACACGCCGTCGGGGCGCAGCAGGATGCGGACGCCGGCGACAAAATCGTTGATGTCCGGAACATGCGCGAGGACGTTCTTGGCGGCGATCAGGTCGGCGGCATGGCTGGCACCTTGGCCGGCACCGACAAGCTTGCGCGCGGTTGCGGCGCCGAAGAATGCGACTTCGGTCGGCACGCCTTTGGCGCGCGCCGCTTGCGCCACATTCGCCGCGGGCTCGATGCCAAGGCACGGAATGCCGGCGGCAACAAAATTGGTCAGCAAATAGCCGTCGTTGCTGGCGATCTCGATCACCTTGCTGGTGGCCGAGAGCGAAAATCGCTCGATCGCCATGGCGGCATAGGTGCGGCAATGCGCAAGCCAAGAGTCCGAATAGGACGAGAAGTAGGCGTATTCGCCGAAGATGTCGGCGGCGTCCACCACCGCATCCACCTGCACCAGCAGGCACTCGCCACAAACCCGGGCGTGCAGCGGGTAAGTCGGATCGGGACCTTGGCGGTCGGGCGGCACGTAGGAGTTGGCGAGCGGTGTCGAGCCGAGATCGACAAAGGTCTGGGTCAGCGGCGCGCCGCATCCCTGGCAGATGGGATGGCCGTTTTTCACGACAGCGCCTCGTAGCGGCGGATTTGCTCCAATGCCGCTGGCCGCGCACCAACGCCATCGGACACCGCGCGATACCAGTCGGCGGTCCATTGCAGCGCGTCGCTTGCACTGAGCCGCGGACGCCAGCCCAGCGAACTCATGGCCAGCGACGGATCAATGCTGAGGAATTGCGCTTCCGCCGGCTGCGGTCCCCCGACCTTGATCCAGCGTTGCGAGGAACCCATCGAAACCAGCATCGTGTCGGCGACCTGCCCGACAGTCAGAACGTCGCGGGCGAGCGGCCCGAAGTTCAGCGCGCTCGGCACGTCTGCACCACGGGCGAGTCGCTCGACATATTGCAGATAGCCACAAAGCGGCTCCAGCACATGCTGCCAGGGCCGCGTCGCATTCGGATTGCGCAATTGCAGCGGCTCACCTGCTCGCACGGCGCGCCAAAGATCGGGAATGAGCCGGTCCTCGGACCAATCGCCACCGCCGATAACATTGCCGGCGCGCGCCGTCGCCATCGCAACACCCTTTGCGGCGAAGAAGCTCGCCGCCATGCTGGCGACCAGAAGCTCGGCTGCGGCCTTCGAGGCCGAATAGGGATCGGCGCCGCCCAGCGGGTCGTTTTCGGAGAACGGATGCGGCTTGCCGTCGTGGCGATAGACCTTGTCGGTCGTGACCACGAGCACGGCATCCAACCCCTCGGCGCCGCGGAGGCTGTCGAGCAGATAAGCGGTGCCCATCACATTGGTGCAGAGCGTCTCGACCGGCAGCCGGTAGGAACGCCGCACCAGCGCTTGCGCCGCCATATGGATGACGACGCTCGGCCGTGCCTCGGCCACGGCGGCCGCGACCGCGTCCGGGTCACGGATATCGGCCAGCCGGGAGGTCAGGCCGGTCATCGGCTGTAGCAGCGCGAACAGCGCAGGCTCGGTGTCCGGCGGCAACGCCAGGCCGAAAACCTTGGCGCCCAAGTTTTCAAGCCAGAGCGCGAGCCACGCGCCTTTGAAACCCGTGTGGCCGGTGAGGAGAACGCGCCGATCCCGCCAGAAGGCGCGCTCGATCATGTCCAGATCTTCCAGGGCGGGGCGGGTGAAGCCCAAAGCCGCTCGAGATTGGTCCTGTCGCGCAGCGTATCCATCGGCTGCCAGAAACCGCGGTGCACGTGGACACCGAGCTGGCCGCTGGTGGCCAGATGTTCGAGCGGGCCTTGCTCCCAGACCGTATCGTCACCATCGATAATCTCGCCGATCTTCGGCGACAAAACGAAAAATCCGGCGTTCACCCAGGTGCCGCCGGGCTTCTCCTTGAAGCTGATGATGCGATGCCCGTCATGATCGAGCATGCCGAAGCGTCCCGGCGGCTGCGCGGCGGTGACCGTGGCCAAGCGCTGGTGGCGGCGGTGCATCGCGACGGCTGCCGTGATGTCGACGTCCGCCAGGCCGTCGCCGTAGGTCATGCAGAAATCGTCATCGTCCTGCACGTAGGGCAGGACGCGTTTGATGCGGCCGCCGGTCTGCGTGCTGTCGCCGGTGTCGATGAGCGTCACCCGCCAGGGCTCGGACTGGCCTTTGTGGAATTCGACTTCGTTCTTCCGCAGATCGATGGTGACGTCGGAGCGGTGCAGGAAGTAGTTCGCGAAATATTCTTTGATGAGGTAGCCCTTGTAGCCGAGGCAGATCACGAAGTCGTTCAACCCATGAGCGCTGTAGATTTTCATGATGTGCCAGAGCACCGGCATGCCGCCGAGTTCGACCATCGGCTTAGGCCTGACCGTCGTCTCCTCGGCTAATCGAGTGCCAAGTCCTCCGGCCAGGATGACGACCTTCATGATCGCGCTCGACACCTGTTGAGATTTGCGGCTTTACGCGCAGCCTGCGGACGGAACCCAGGACACCGACGGTGTGGCATTGGCGGGCCGTGCCACGCCGATTCACAGCGGCATCTTAGTTGATTCGCGTTGCGGCAAGACGCTCGCTGCGGGCGGCCAGCCAGCCGAGCTCAGATGAGCAGAGAGCAGGTGAGGGGAGCTGATGTGGGGCGAATTCGGCGCCCGGAGTGGTGCTGCCGGTAAGGATTGAACTTACGACCTCTCCCTTACCAAGGGAGTGCTCTACCACTGAGCTACGGCAGCTTTCATCGAGGTTTGAGCGAGATATCCGATCGGGGCGGCGATGTCGAGCCGTCCGGCCGCGGCTTGCAGTGCGCCGACGCGGGTTCTATCGATGGGGCATGGCAAGCCGCAGACAAGGCCCGCCGGCGGCTCAGCCGGGCATCAATTCGCGCGCCGAGCGGCTGAAGTTGGCGTTGCGCCAGAACCTTAAGCGCCGCAAGGCGCAATCCAAGGCGCGCGAACGGCAGGCGGGTGTGGAGCCTCACGATTCCGCCGGATTCAGGGGCAAAAGTGCGCCGGAAGCGACGGGGGACAAGCTCGACGATTAGCCCGGTAACCCTGCAAGCCGATTGAGGCTTTGCGGGCGGGTGCGGGCGGTCCAGATTTGGCAAGCCTTTATGGGTAAGCCTTGATTTGAGAAGGCTCGATTTAGCAGGTCTTATTTAGCAGGCCTTGGCCAGTGGCCAGGCGCAACGGGGTGGGAGTGGGGTATGGATCGCATTCGGATCGTCGGCGGCAGGCCGCTCAACGGCTCGATCCCGATTTCGGGCGCGAAGAACGCCACGCTGCCCTTGATGATCGCGAGCATGCTCACCGATCAGACGGTGATCCTCGACAACGTGCCGCGGCTTGCCGACGTCAGCTTGCTCCAGCGCATCCTGTCCAATCACGGCGTCGACATGATGGTGCCCGGCAAGCGGCCGGGCGAGTCGCAGCAGAACGGCCACACGCTGCACATCGTGGCGTCGCGCATTGTCGACACCACCGCGCCGTACGATCTCGTGTCGAAGATGCGCGCGAGCTTCTGGGTGATCGCGCCGCTGGTGGCGCGCATGGGCGAGGCGAAGGTCTCGCTACCCGGCGGCTGCGCTATCGGCACGCGGCCGGTCGATCTCCTGATCATGGCGCTGGAGAAGCTCGGCGCGAAAATCGACATCGACGGCGGCTACGTGGTGGCGCGGGCCAAGGACGGATTGAAGGGCGGCGAAATCAAATTCCCCAAGGTGACGGTGAGCGGCACGCACATCGCGCTGATGGCCTCGGTGCTGGCGCGCGGCACAACCGTGATCGAGAATGCGGCGCAGGAGCCTGAGATTGGCGACGTCGCCGATTGTCTCAACAAGATGGGCGCGCGGATTTCGGGCATTGGCACCGCACGGCTGATCGTCGAGGGCGTCACGCGGCTTGGCGGCGCGCGTCACTCCGTGCTGCCCGACCGGATCGAGACCGGCACCTATGCGATGGCGGTGGCGATGACCGGTGGCGACGTCACGCTCGAGGGCGCGCGGCCGGAGCTGTTGCAGTCGGCGCTCGACGTGCTGGCGCAGACCGGCACTGAGATCACGTCCAACAACCACGGCATCCGCGTCAAGCGCAATGGCACGGGTATCGCGCCGGTCGACGTCACGACCAATCCGTTCCCCGGCTTCCCGACCGATCTCCAGGCGCAGTTCATGGCGCTGATGAGCAAGGCCAAGGGCACGTCGCGCATCACCGAGACCATTTTCGAGAACCGCTTCATGCACGTGCAAGAACTGGCGCGGCTCGGCGCCCGCATCCATCTCGACGGCGAGACGGCGACGATCGAAGGCGTGGACAAGCTCACAGGCGCGCCCGTGATGGCAACCGATCTGCGCGCCTCGGTGTCGCTTGTGATCGCTGCGCTCGCCGCCGAGGGCGAGACCATGGTGAACCGCGTCTATCACCTCGACCGCGGCTTCGAGCGGCTGGAGGACAAGCTCAGCCAATGCGGCGCGGCAATTGAGCGGGTGAGTGGCTAAACCACCGCCAAAAATACGTTCCGGTCATTCCGGCACTGGCTTCGCGCCGCAAACAGGGTTGACGCGCCGCCGCCCTCGCGCCATTGACCGTGGATGCCGGGGTTTCCCAGCAGGACTGCGCGATGCCCATTCGTCTCGACAGTACATCGGCCGACTTTCCCGCGCGCTTTGCGGCGTTTCTCGCCGCCAAGCGTGAGGTTTCCGAGGACGTCGAGCAGGCGGTCCGCGCCATTATCGCCGACGTGCAGAAGCGCGGCGACGCCGCGCTCGTCGAGCTGAGCAAGAAATTCGATCGCATCGATTTGGACCAGGTGGGCCTGCGTGTGTCGGCGTCGGAGCTTTCGGCTGCCGCTGCCGCCTGCGACCGCCGCGCGCTCGATGCGTTGAAATTGGCGCGCGACCGCATCGAGGCCTATCACCGCCGGCAGAAACCCACGGATGACCGTTTTACCGATGCGCTCGGCGTCGAGTTGGGCCATCGCTGGACCGCGATCGAGGCGGTCGGCCTCTATGTGCCCGGGGGTACCGCGGCCTATCCGTCATCGGTGCTGATGAATGCAGTGCCCGCCAAGGTGGCGGGCGTGCCGCGGCTCGTCATGGTGGTGCCGGCGCCTGACGGCAAGCTGAGCCCGCTGGTACTGGCTGCGGCGCACCTTGCGGGTGTCGACGAGGTCTATCGCGTTGGCGGCGCGCAAGCCGTGGCGGCGCTCGCCTACGGCACGCAGACCATCCGGCCGGTCGCGAAAATTGTCGGCCCCGGCAACGCCTATGTGGCGGCGGCGAAGCGCGTGGTGTTCGGCAGGGTCGGCATCGACATGATTGCCGGGCCGTCCGAGGTTTTGGTGCTGGCTGACAGCAGCGCCAACCCGGATTGGATCGCGGCCGATCTGTTGGCTCAGGCCGAGCACGACACCGCCGCGCAGTCGATCCTGATCACCGACGACATCGCACTCGCGGATGCCACCGAAAAGGCCGTTGCCGCGCAATTGACCACGCTGCCGCGCAGCAGCGTAGCCGGCGCATCGTGGCGCGACTTCGGCGCCGTGATCCTGGTGCGCAAGCTCGACGATGCGATTGCGCTGGTGGATGCCATCGCGCCGGAGCACCTCGAGATCGAAACGCCGGACGCCGAACGGCTCGCCGCAAAAATCCGCAATGCTGGCGCGATCTTCCTCGGCGCGCACACGCCCGAAGCGATCGGCGACTATGTGGCGGGCTCGAACCACGTGCTGCCGACCGCACGCTCGGCCCGCTTCTCGTCGGGTCTTGGCGTGCTCGACTTCATGAAGCGTACGTCGATCCTAAAATGCGGCCCGGAGCAGCTTGGCGTGCTCGGGCCTGCGGCGATTGTGCTCGGCGAAGCCGAAGGGCTCGACGCCCACGCCCGCTCGGTTGCGATCCGCCTCAACCGGCGATGAGCGCCGACAAGCCAGCGGATCCCCATCGCCTCGTCGCGGTGACGCTCGACGAGAATTCCATCGGCCGTGCCAGCCGCGACGTCGAGCACGAGCGCGCAGTCGCGATCTACGATCTCCTGGAAGACAATTCGTTCGCGCCGGTCGGCCACGACGGCGGTCCCTATGCACTGCACATCGGCATCGCCGAGAACCGCCTTGTGCTGGACATCAAGCTCGCGGATGGCGAGCCGGTGGTGACGCATCTGCTCTCGCTGAGCCCGTTCCGGCGCATCGTGAAGGACTACTTCATGATTTGCGATAGCTATTACGCTGCGATCCGCACCGCGACGCCGGATCGCATCGAAGCGATCGATATGGGCCGGCGCGGATTACACGACGAGGGTTCGCGCATCCTGCAGGACAGGATCAAGCGCAAGCTGACGGTGGACTTCGGCACCGCGCGCCGCCTGTTCACGCTGATCTGCGTTCTGCACTGGAAAGGCTAGCGCATGATCTCGAAAGCTGGGACCTGGCTTTGATCGTGCCCCAACCAAAATGACGTCGCCGCCGCGCAGCCCAAGGCCGCATGCCGTGCTGTTCGCTTGCGGGCTCAATTCGGTGCGCTCGCCGATGGCCGCGGGCCTGTTTCGCCAGCTCATGGGACGTTCGGCCTACGCGGGCTCGGCTGGCGTGCGCAAAGGCGAGCTCGATCCATTCGCGGTCGGCGCGATGGAAGAGCTCGGCATCGATATTGCCAAACACAAGCCGATGACGTTCGAGGAATTGGAGGATTGGGAAGGATTGAACTTCGATTTGATCGTCACGCTCGCGCCGGAGGCTCACCACAAGGCGCTCGAGCTGACGCGCAGCATCGCTGCAGAAGTGGAATACTGGCCGACGACAGATCCCACCGCCGTCGATGGCAGCCGCGAGCAGCGCCTGCAAGCCTATCGCGAGGTGCGCGATCAATTGCTGGAGCGGATCAAATCTCGCTTCGGCTGGCAGGCGGGCGGCAACGAATAACGTTACCTCGGTGTGGCGCCGACGTCGCAAGTCGCCGGTTGTGAAAACGCCGCGAGTCCGGTAGGTGTTGCGCTGATTTCTCACGGGTTGGGGGCGATTGCGCCGCTATGATCATTGGCCGACCCAAATTCGTGCTCGCCTCAGGTTCGCCGCGGCGGCTCACGCTCGTCAACCAGATCGGCATCGAACCCGACGCGTTGCGTCCAGCCGACATCGACGAGATGCCGAAAAAGGGCGAGTTGCCGCGCGCCTGTTCGACGCGTCTTGCGCGCGGCAAGGCGGAGGCGGCGCTGGCGGCCGTCAAGCTCGACGATGAGTTGATCGGCTCCTTCATCCTGTCCGCCGACACTGTGGTTGCGGTCGGCAGGCGCATCCTGCCCAAGGCCGATCTGCTGGATGAGGCGGCGCAGTGTCTGCGGCTCCTTTCCGGCCGCAATCACCGGGTTCACACCTCGATCTGCCTGGTGACGCCGAAAGAGGCGTTCCGCCAGCGACTGATCGAGACCCGGGTGCGCTTCAAGCGGCTCTCCGAGCAGGACATCGAAGCCTATCTCGCCTCGGGCGAGTGGCGCGGCAAGGCCGGTGGCTATGCGGCGCAGGGGCTGGCCGGCAGCTTTATCGTCAAGATCGTCGGCTCTTACACCAACATCGTCGGCCTGCCGCTGTACGAGACTTCGACGCTGCTGTCCGGCGAAGGCTTCCCGATCCACTTCGGCTGGCTGAACGCTGTATAATCGCCGCACGTTGCAACTCGTGGGGTAGAGATGAACCTCGCGCTTTGGCTTGATCGTGCGGGCAGGGGCGATCCGCAGCGTCCGGCGCTCGGGCTTGGCGATCGCGCGTTTCGCAACTACGGCGAGACGGCCGCGCGCGTGGCGCGGCTCGCCGGTGCGCTACGCTCGCGTTTGCGGCTTTCGCCAGGCGACCGTGTCGCGGTCGCGGCGAAGAACAGCCCGGACTATCTCGAAATCCTCTACGCGATCTGGCACGCGGGCCTCGCCGCGGTGCCGGCCAATGCCAAGCTGCACGGCGCCGAGCTTGGCTATATCCTCGAACATTCCGGCGCTCGCGTGTGCTTTGCGTCGGAAGGAATCGGCGGCGAGATCGCGTCGCATGCGCCCAAAAATCTCGAGCGCCTGATTACGATCGGAGGTGCCGAATACGAGCAGTTGCTTGCAGCCGACGCGATGCCGGTTGCGCCATGCGCCCGCAGCGATCTGGCCTGGCTGTTCTATACCTCCGGCACGACCGGCCGCCCGAAAGGCGCCATGCTCACCCACGGCGTGCTGGCCGCGGCGGGCCACGCGCACGCGGCTGAAGTCGATCGCATCGTGCCGGGCGATCCGATCTTGCATGCGGCGCCGATGAGCCACGGCTCCGGCCTCTACATCTTGGCCCACGTGATGTTGCGCGGCGTCAACGTCGTGCCGGAATCCGCCGGCTTCGAGCCCGAGGAAATTTTCCGTCTCGCCGCCGCCTGGCCGCGCACCTCGATGTTTGCCGCGCCCACCATGGTGAAGCGGCTGGTCGAGAGCGGCGTCGATTGCGATCCGCGCAACTTCCGCACCATCGTGTGGGGCGGCGCCCCGATGTATGTCGAGGACGCGCTGAAGGCGCTCGACCGCTTCGGCCCGCGGCTTGCGCAAATCTACGGCCAGGGCGAGAGCCCGATGACCATCACGTATCTTTCCAAGGAAGAGATCGCCGATCGCGAGCATCCGCGCTGGCTCGAGCGGCTGGCCTCCGCCGGCCGGCCTTACGGCTGCGTCGAGGTGATGGTGGCCGATGCTGAGGACCGCGCGCTTGCAGGGGGCGAGACCGGCGAGATCCTCTGCCGCGGCGATGTTGTGATGGTGGGCTATTGGCAGAACCCAGAGGCGAGCGCCGCATCGCTGAAAGGCGGCTGGCTGCACACCGGCGATGTCGGCGCGTTCGATGCCGATGGCTATCTAACGCTGAAGGACCGCTCCAAGGACCTGATCATTTCCGGCGGCTCGAACATCTATCCGCGCGAGGTCGAGGAGGTGCTGCTCAAGCACGCCGGCGTGCGCGAGGTGTCGGTGATCGGCCGGCCGGACCGCGAATGGGGCGAGGTGGTGGTGGCCTATGTGGTTGGCGATGCCAAACCCGCGGACCTCGACGCGCTGTGCCTTGCGGCAATCGCACGCTTCAAGCGGCCAAAGGACTACGTCTTCATCGAAGCGCTGCCGAAGAACAACTACGGCAAGATTCTGAAGACCGAGCTGCGCACGGTGGATGCCAAGCGTGAACCTCTCGCAGGCCGGCCCGCGAGCGCATAGATTTAGGCTATGTCCGATTCCGCTCCACGCCTCGCGCCGTGCCCGATCTGCGGCAAGCTGCCGATACAGCAGTTCAAGCCATTCTGCTCTCGGCGTTGCGCCGACGTCGACCTCAATCGATGGCTCAAGGGCGTCTATGCGGTGCCGGTGACCGAGGTTGAGGATGAGGACGGCGCGCCGAAGCTCGATGCGCCGGGCGAGGAGGGACATTAAGCCCCGTTGCTCACGGTCGGTGCGGCTCCTAAGCTTCTGTCGCTCTCACGCTTCCGACGGAGGAAATGATGGACCGCCGCCGCTTCCTCGGGCTCACCGCCACGTCCGCACTTTCGCTGCCGTTCATCGCCCGCTCTGCCGCAGCGCAAGCGCAATGGCCGGCGCGCTTCGTCCGCCTGGTCGTGCCTTTTCCGCCGGGCGGCGGCACCGACGCGATTGCGCGCGTGGTCGCCGTCAAGCTCTCCGCCATCTGGGGCCACGAGATGGTGATCGAAAACAAGGGCGGCGGCGCCACCAGCATCGGCACCGACGCGGTCGCGAAGGCCGATCCAGACGGCTACACGGCGCTGCTGCAATCGGTGCCGCTCTCGGTCAACCGCTTCCTGTTTGCCTCGCTGCCGTTCGATCCGGTGGCCGACCTCGCGCCCGTGACTCTCATCTGCGACTATCCCAACATCATGGCGGTGCCGATGTCGTCGCCGGCCAACACCGTGCAGGAGTTCATCGACCACGCTAAACGCAATCCCGGCAAGGTCACCTACGCGTCTTCGGGTTACGGCACCTCGGTGCATCTGTCGGGCGAGCTGTTCAAACGCATGGCCGGAATCGAATTGCAGCACGTGCCCTATCGCGGCGCGGGCCCGGCGTTCAACGATCTGATCCCGGGCCGCGTCGACGTGATGTTCAACAACTCCGGCGCTGTGCTGCCGTTCATTCACGGCGGCAAGCTGCGGGCGCTCGGCGTGACGTCGGCCAAGCGCGCCGCGTATCTGCCGGACGTGCCGACCATCGCGGAAGCCGGTGTGCCAGGGTTCGACGTGACCGGCTGGTATGGCATTTTCGTTCCCGCCAAGACACCGCCCGCCCTCATCGCCAAGTTCCACGCCGATATTGTCGCCGCACTGGCCGATCCCGTCATCCGCCAGCGGCTCGATCAGCTTGGCGTCAGTGTCATCGGCTCGACGCCGGATGAGCTCCGCGCGTTTCTGAAAGCCGAGATGGACAAGTGGGGACCGCTCATCAAATCCGCGGGCATCAAGGCCGAATAATGCAAAGCACCACGATCGACCGCCGCCGTTTCGTTGCGCTGACAGGCGCGGCGGCGCTCGCGCCCGGCGCCGCGCTGGCGCAGGCCCCGAGCTGGCCCAATCGCTTCGTGCGCCTGGTGGTGCCGTTCACGCCCGGCGGCGGCATCGACACCGTCAGCCGCATCGTCGGCGCGCGGCTCTCCGAAATGTGGGGCCAGCAGGTGGTGGTCGAGAACAAGCCGGGCGCCGGCGGCAACATCGCCTCGGACCTGGTGGCGCGCTCCGATCCTGACGGCTACACCATGTACATCAGCGCCGCGGGGCTTGCGGTCAATCAGTTCCTGTTTTCGTCGATCAACTACGATCCGGTTGCCGACTTCGCGCCGGTGACGCTGATTTGCTACTTCCCCAATCTGCTGGTGGTGCCGGCGTCCTCGCCGCTGCGCACGGTCGGCGATTTGGTGGCGGCGGCCAAGGCCAATCCCGGGAAGATCAACTTCGGCTCGCCCGGCTACGGCAGCTCGCCGCACATGAGCGGCGAGCTGTTCAAATCCATGGCCAAGGCCGATATCACCCACGTGCCGTATCGCGGCGCCTCACCGGCGCTCGCGGATCTGCTGGCCGGCCGCGTCGACGTCATGTTCTCGGTGATGGCGTCCGGCCTGCCGCTGGTGCAGAGCGGCCAGCTTCGTGCGCTTGGTGTGACGTCGGCCAAGCGGGTCGATGTCGCGCCCGATGTGCCGACCATCGCCGAAGCCGGCGTGCCCGGCTACGACACCGTCTCCTGGTTCGCGTTCTTCGTGCCGGCCAAGACCCCGCCTGCGATCATCACGAAGGTGCAAAAGGACACGGTCGCGGTGCTGGCCGAACCCGCGATCCGGGACCGCATGGACAAGCTCGGGTTGCTCATCGCCGGCTCCTCGCCGGACGAAATGGCGGCGCTGTTGAAGGCCGAAATCGCCAAATGGGGTCCGGTCATCAAAGCAGCCGGGATCAAGGTGGACCCTTGAAGGACGGCCGTTTTTCGCCGCCGTGGCCGTTCTGGACAGGCCCCAGCCGAGCCTCTATAACGCCCGCGCTTCCCAAATGCCCAGGTAGCTCAGTTGGTAGAGCATGCGATTGAAAATCGCAGTGTCGGTGGTTCGATCCCGCCCCTGGGCACCATTCCTTTTTCGCGCCGCTGAATCAGTTGGGCGTTCTGGTTCTCGACACCCCTT
>CAMDDZ010000081.1 GCA_945893145.1 Rhodoplanes serenus
ATGCTTCACGGACGCGTCCCACATCGTGAGGCGTCCGCTTTCAGGTGGCTTAGCTGCTCTGATTGCAGCTTCAGTGAGAATTGCGCGCATGGGGCACCGCTGGGGCACCGTGAGCATGGTTGCTACGGTGTCCGGTTATGCGATGCCGTGTTGTGGTGGAAAACCGGACAAAGCGAACGTGGCCAGATATTTAGCGTTCGGTTTGTGCCGGTTTGGTGGTGGGCGCACCAGGGCTCGAACCTGGGACCCGCTGATTAAGAGTCAGCTGCTCTACCAACTGAGCTATGCGCCCGGGCCGTCCTTGCGGGACTGCCGCAAGCCGGGTTCGTGTAGCAAAGGGCCACCGGACTGTCCAGGAAACATGCGGGCGCCGGGCCAAATAAACGAAAGCCGCCGGGGTGAGCCGGCGGCTTCCCGCAGCGCTGCGATCGTCGGGGAGAAACCGATCGCCGCGCCCGCTGTTCGCTGTGGCTTAGCGGTCGTTATCGACCCGCCGCTGCCAGTGGCCGCGACCTGGACCATTACCTGGCCCACGACCCGGGCCGGCGTCCGCCCGCGCACCCATCCGCATCAGAAAGCCGAACCGGCGCTTCTGGTTGTCATCCAGGCTCTTGTAGAGCGGCTCCGTTGCATCTGCGAGCTTCTTCAGCGTCGCCGCGCGCGTCGTCATCGCGTCTGCGCCACGGCGCAGGCGGTCGATGGCGTCAGGCCGTGCCGGCGTGTTGTCGCCCGGCTGTGCGTTGCGTCGCGCCGCCATCCGGTCGGAAAACTCTTTCCGACGATCGGCGCGCTGCTTGGCAAGATCGCGGATCGCAGCTTCGACCGCCGGCCAGTGCTTCTCCTGATCGGCCGTGAGTTTCAGTCCGGTCTTGAGCGCAGCGATGCGCGCATCGACCATTATGGCCGCGTCTTCGGCGTTCGGCCGCCAGCGCGGTCCGTCGCGCGGCGGAGTCTGTTGCGCCAGCGCGAGACCTGCACCGGCGAGAGTGAGCGCTACCGTCCCAGCAAGGATTGTCTTCATCATGGGCCACCTCCAGATGGCGTTGTTGAATGATCCAATCTTGGTACGCCGCCACGCTGACGCAAGTTAAAGTTTTGTCATGCCACCAGTGCCAACCTGAACGAGCTTTCAGCGATGCGGCTGAATTGTGGCTCGCCAGTAAAAAGCCGCGCCGTTTCCGGGCGCGGCTTTCGTTTTTTGCCTGTGATCGACGTGCAATCAGAACGACGATGCAAGACTCGCGTAACCAAGACTGCGAATGAGCGCCGCGCCGTCCCGCTTCTGCGTCTCGTCGAGCGTCTTGATCAGCGGACTCGCCGCCGCAGCGACGCGACGCAATTGCACCGCCGCGCCCGCCATCGAAGTCGCCTGCGCGCTCACGCGCTGAACGAATCCACCGGACGCCTCCGCACGTTGCGCCCGCGCCAGCGAACGCAACGCGCCCTCAACCGCAGCCCAACGCCCGTATTGCTCGGGCTTCAAATGCAAAGCCGCTTTCAACTGAGCGATGTGCGCTTCCTGCACGACCGGCCCGGCGACGTTTGCTTGCGTGGCGACCGGCGTCACCGATTCCGATTGCGCCAAAGCCGACGAAACTCCCATCGCGAGCGCCAAAGCGCCCGCGAGCGCTACCTTCCTCATTCACGCCTCTCTTTGTTGGTGGTGAAGCACCGCGATACCGCGTTTTCGTTCCGCGCTCAAATAAACATATTGTCTCGCATGAAATAAAACGCGAGTTCCCGGAGCGCTATTTTTGAATCAAAAACTATTCGGCGCGGAGAGCATTGCGTTGCAAATGTGTTCGGCAAGAGCCGCGAGCAGCGCAGGATTTTTCTGACCAGAAATCCTTGGCTCAAACAAAGCGGGGGCCGCAAGGCCCCCGCTCTGCATGCAACTCGGCGCCGTAGCGCCTAGCCCACGTCGGTCGAATGCAACCTCGACTCGCTGACCGAGACGCCGCCGCGCTGGCGGCGAACCATCAGCTTGTTGAGCGCGCCGAGATAGGCTTTCGCCGAGGCCACCAGCGTATCCGGATCGGAACCGCGCGACGTCACTGAGCGGCCTTCGCTCGCAAGCCGAACCGACACCTCAGCCTGCGCGTCGGTTCCTTCGGTCACCGCATGGACCTGATAGAGCTCGAGCGTCGCCTCGTGCGGCACCAGCGCCTTGATGCAGTTGAAGATCGCATCGACCGGGCCGTTGCCCTCGCGCTCCTCGATCAGGCCGCGGCCTTCGATGTCGAGCTTCATGGTGGCGCGCTGCGGCCCGCGCGTGCCGGCGATCACCGACAGCGAGACGAGCTTCACGCGGTCCTGCGCGTGCGCGATCTCCTCGTCGACCAGCGCCTCGATGTCCTCGTCGTAAATCTGCTTCTTGCGATCAGCCAGCGCCTTGAAGCGAACGAAAGCATCGTCGAGCTGGTTGCCGGCGAGCTTGTAGCCCAGCTCCTCCAGCTTGTGCTGGAAGGCATGGCGGCCGGAGTGCTTGCCCATGACCAGCGATGTCTGTTTCACGCCGACACTTTCCGGCCTCATGATCTCGTAGGTCTGAGTGTGCTTGAGCATGCCGTCCTGGTGGATGCCGCTCTCGTGCGCGAAAGCGTTGCGCCCGACGATCGCCTTGTTGAACTGCACCGGGAACGACGTCGCGGCCGACACCAGCTTGCTGGCGCGCGTCAGCATGGTGCTGTCGATCTTGGTCCAGTACGGCAGCACGTCGTTGCGCGTCTGGATCGCCATCACGACCTCCTCGAGCGCGGCGTTGCCCGCCCGCTCGCCGATGCCGTTGACGGTGCATTCGATCTGCCTCGCGCCGGCGTTGATGCCGGCGAGCGAATTCGCCACCGCCATGCCGAGATCGTTGTGGCAATGCACCGAGAAGCGCGCCTGATCGGAATTCGGCACCGCCTCGCGCAGACGCTTCATCAGCGCGAAGTATTCCTCCGGCACCGTGTAGCCGACCGTGTCGGGGATGTTGATGGTGGTCGCGCCGGCCTTGATCGCGGCCTCGACGCAGCGGCAGAGAAAATCGAACTCGGTGCGGGTGCCGTCCTCGGCCGACCATTCGACGTCGTCGGTGTGGCCGCGGGCGCGCGTCACCTGCGCGATCACCATTTCATAGACCTCGTGCGGCTCCTTCTGGAGCTTGTATTTCATGTGCACCGGCGAGGTGGACAGAAAGGTGTGAATGCGGTTGCGCTTGGCCGGCTTGATCGCCTCGGCGCAGCGGTCGATGTCCTTGGGCGACGCGCGGGACAGCCCGCAGATCACGGCGTTCTTGGAGCGTTGCGCGATCTCCTGGACGGCGGCGAAATCGCCTTCCGACGCGATCGGGAAACCGGCCTCGATGATGTCGACGCCCATATCGTCGAGCAGCTCGGCGACCGCGAGCTTCTCTTCGTGCGTCATGGTGGCGCCCGGGCACTGCTCGCCGTCGCGCAACGTGGTGTCAAAGATAACGACGCGGTCCTTCTCGGACTTCGCTGGCGTGGTCATTGAAATCATCCTTCTGGCTTTGCGCCCACCGCTTGGGTGTCGGGCGCTCTCTCTAGGGTTCCTGGCTTTCCGTGAAACCCCCTGAGTGCCCAGGCGCAAACGCCCAGCCGGCCCTCAGGGGCAGGTAAGCAGCAGGAGCCCGCCGAGAATGAGGGCGGCAACCGGACGGGCATAGGCGAGCGAAGCGACGCCGTCCTTCAGACGGCTATCGTCAGCCCCCGGAGCGATCGCGCAAATGGTGCTGCGCATCGTCATTGCCTTGAAAAACCCTCGTCTTCGGCCGTCCCAGGGTCGCGGATTTGGGTAAACCGCGCGTTAACCCTTGGGTCCCGGCGGCAACTATGTAGCGGAGGGGCTCGGCGCCCGCAAGCGTTCGGTCAGCGCCGCTGTCCCAATCACGCTTCGATCGCGCCTTCGGTCACCACCACTGCGTCGCCGCCGATGGATGCCGCGCTCAACGCACCGCCATGCAGCGTGAACGACAGATCGATCAGGCTCGGCCGGCCCATCTCGTAGCCCTGCTCCAGGCGCAAGCTGTGATCGCCGTCGCGGTAGCCGCCGCTTGCCGCCAGCAGGCCCGGAAAGGCCGCGGCCGCCGAGCCGGTCGCCGGGTCCTCGGGCACGCCGGCGGACGGCGCAAACATGCGGGTGTGAAAATCATGCCCTGGTTCGGTGGTTTCGCGGCAAAACAAATAGGCCATCGCCCGGCCGCCCGCGCCGATCACTGGCTCGAAGCGCGTGAGTTCGGGCCGTGCGCGCTTGATCGCCGCCATCGAAAGCAGCGGCACGAAGGTCAACGGATTGCCGGCGCTCCAGCGCGACGGTTTGAAATCATCGAAACCGATATCGGCAGCGTCGAGATTGAGCACCGCCGCGATCGACGCGGCATCGGCCGCCTCGCCGGCCCGCTCCGGCAGCCGCGGCACCGCGAAGGTGGCGCGCCCCAAATCTGGCCCGGTCAACGAAATCTCGCAATGGACCGGCCCGATATTTTCCTCAAGCACAAACTTGCGGCTGCCGCCGCCGTCGAGGCGTCCGATCAACACCGCGGTGCCGACGGTTGGATGACCGGCAAACGGCAATTCGGTCGCCGGTGTAAAAATACGAAGCTTGGCGCGATGCGCCGGATTGTCCGGCGGTAGCACGAACACGGTTTCGGGATAGCCGAATTCGCGGGCGATCAGCTGCATCGCGGCGGTGTCGAGCCCCTGCGGCTCCAGCACGACCGCAAGCGGGTTTCCGGCGAAACGCTTGGCGGTGAACACATCGAGCGTGAAAAAACGGCGGCGCATCATGGACCTCACAAGGGTTCGGGGCGAAACAGCCGGCTCGGGTGCAACAGTTCCTCCTGCGCTTCGATCAGCAGCAATTCGTGCGCGCCGGCTTCAGCCGTCCGCCGGATAATGCCGAACACGGCGGAGGCGGCGCGCGATAGCGCCTCTGTGGCGGAATGGGTTTGCAAAACGTGCGCGAAGAACAGCGCCGCGATCAGGTCGCCTGCACCGTTGACGGCGATTGGAAGCTTCGGCGTGCGCAGCCGGTGGTGGCCAGCGTCATCGCACACCAGCAGGTCGATCGCATCGGCGGGTGTTTCCTCGGTGACAAGCGACGTCACCAGAACGGTGCGTGGCCCGCGCGCGCGCAGGCTTTCGACCGCCGCCACAACGTCAGCAAGGCGTCGTGTAACTCTGCCGGTCAGCGCGTCGAGCTCAAAATGGTTTGGCGTCACGATATCGGCGGCCGGGATGGCGCGCTCGCGTAGAAAGCCCACGACATCGGGCGCCACATAGGCTCCGCGCCCAACATCGCCAATCACCGGGTCGCAGCAATAGCGCGCCTTCGGATTGGCTGCTTTGACCTCGTTCACCGCATCGAAAATGGCGGCCGCCATCTCGGCCGAGCCGAGATAGCCCGACAGCACACCGTCGCACGTCTGGAGCGCGCCACGCTCGCGCAGGCCCCGCACGACTTCGCGGATGGCCGGGGCGCCGAAGTCCGCCCCGCGTGCGGTTTCATAACCACGGTGGTTGGAGAGCTGCACCGTATGCACCGGCCAGACCTCGATGCCGAGCCGTTGCAACGCGAACACGGCGGCCGAATTGCCGACGTGGCCGTAGGCGACATGCGACTGGATCGACAGAATATTCACGCACGCCACCCCGAAACGACGATGCGGCGGGAACCATGTCCCCGCCGCATCGAAACTTCCAGTCGAATGTTGTGATCGGACCGATCGTCCGCGCGAATGTTACTTCGCGCCGGTGGTCCCGAGCGCCTGATCGACAAACCGGTTGGTGTAGGTCTTCGACAGGTCGATATTGGCCTTCGCCACCTCGGGCGAGGACTGAGCGAACACCGCCAGCACCGCCTGGGCCCCCTTCGGGTCCATCCGGCCGGTGGTCGAGTACATCGGGATCGTGTTCTTGAGCGCCGCCAAATAGAGCGCCTTGTCGGCGCCGACCAGCTCCGGCGGCATCTTCGCCATGATCTCTTCGGCGGTGTGCGAGTGTATCCACTTCAGCGTATTGACGATCGCCTTCGTCATCGCGGCCACGGCGGCCGGATTCTTCTCGATCCACTCGGTGCGAGTGTAGAGCGCGCCACCCGGATATTCGCCGTTGAACACGTCGAGCGTGTCCTTCTGCGTGCGCGTATCGCTCAGGATGACCAGGTCCTTGTTCTTACCTTGCAGCAGCGTCACCGCGGGATCGAGCATGATGGCGGCATCGACGCTGCCCTGCTCCATGGCGGCGACGGCGGTGGAGCCGAGTCCAATGCCGATGACGCCGATCATGGCCGGATCGACGCCGTTCTTCTTGAGGATGAACTTCAGGAAGAAGTCGGTCGAGGAGCCGGGTGCGCTGACGCCGATACGCTTGCCGGCGAGATCCTTGATCGACTTGATGACGCCGGTCTGCTTTGGCGAGACCACGAGCGCGAAGCCCGGATAGCGGTCATAGACCACGAAGGCTTGCAGATGCTGATTCTTGGCGGCGAGGTTGACGCAATGGTCGAAGTAGCCCGAGACCACGTCGGCGCTGCCGCCGAGCACAGCGGTGAGCGACTGCGAGCCGCCCTTGAAGTCGACAGTCTCGACGTTGAGACCAGCGCGCTCGAATTCGCCGAGCTGCTTCGCCAGCACGGTCGGCAGATAGCAGAGGCAGCTCGAGCCTCCGATCGCAATGGTGACTTTCTGCTGTGCGAGCGCCGCTCCTGACATCAACATCAGGGCCGCGAGGCCGGTCGCCAACCGTCGCGCAAGGTGAGCCATCATGATCGTTCCTCCAGCTTTTTGTGCAGCCGGGCAGCCGGCCGCCTTATCTGCCGGGACCATAGTGCAGCGCTGGCGGCGTGGAAAGACCGGCTCAGGTGCGTGTTTCGGCCGCAACCGGACGCCACACCAGCAGGCGCCGTTCGATCAGCGTCACCATCCAGTCGATGATGACGACGAAGACCGCAAGCACGAACATGCCGGCAAACACGCCGGCGATGTCGAAGGTGCCTTCCGCCTGCAAGATCAGATAGCCGAGGCCGGCCGCGGAGCCGAGATACTCGCCCACCACCGCGCCCACCACGGCGAAGCCGACCGAGGTGTGCAGCGACGAGAACATCCACGACAGCGCCGACGGCCAATAGACGTGCCGCATCAGCTGGCGCTCGCTCATGCCGAGCATTCGGGCGTTCGCCAGGATGGTGGGGCTGACTTCCTTGACGCCCTGATAAACGTTGAAGAACACAATGAAGAACACCAGCGTCACGCCCAGCGCGACCTTCGACATGATGCCGAGGCCAAACCACAGCGTGAAGATCGGCGCCAGCACGATGCGCGGCAGCGCATTGATCATCTTGACGTAAGGGTCGAACACCGCGGCGACCATTGGCTGCCGGGCAAACCAGAATCCAACCAGGATGCCGCCGATCGAGCCGATCACGAAGGCCAGCATCGCCTCGGTGAGCGTGATCCAAAGATGACGCCAGATGCTGCCGTCGGCGAACCACTTATAAACTTGGGCGGCAACGTCGAGCGGTGTGGAAAAGAAGAACGGCGGCAGCAGCGGCTTGCCGCCGATCGGAATGGTGGTCAGCAGGTGCCAGAGCGCGAGCGATACGACCGCGACCGCCACCTGCAGCGAAAGGAGTCTGATGTACGACACGCTCAAACCCCCTCATTCCTGATATCAGGCGCAGCCTATCGGATCTCGGATTAGAAAACGTGCCGTTGCGATTTTAGCGGCCGGTAATAGTTCGTGGCAATGTCATCCCCCGCCGGTCTGTTTATAGCCCTCGAGAACCTCATCCTTCAGCGCTTGCCAGATTTCGCGGTGGAGCTGGTGGAACAGTGGATCGAGCTTGACCTCGGCGATGTCGCGCGGGCGCGGCAGCGTCACGCGCCACTCGCCGATGATCCGCGACGCCGGGCCCGCTGACATGATCAGCACGCGGTCGGACAGCGCGATCGCCTCCTCCAGATCGTGGGTCACGAACATCACCGCTTTGCGGTTCTGGCTCCACAGATCGAGCAGCAGGTTGCCCATGATCTGGCGCGTCTGCGCGTCGAGCGGACCGAACGGCTCGTCCATCAGCAGGATTTTCGGATCGCGGATCAGCACCTGGGCGAGGCCGACGCGCTTGCGCTGGCCGCCCGACAGCATGTGCGGGTAGCGGGCGCCGAATTTGCCAAGGCCGACGCGTGTCAGCCAATCCTGCGCCCGTGCGCGCGCCTGAGCGACTGGAACGCCGACGGTTTCAAGGCCGATGGCGACGTTCTCGAGCGCGGTCTTCCATGGAAACAGCGCCTCGGCCTGGAACAGGTAACCGGATTGGCCATTGAGGCCGCCGAGCCCTGTGCCGAAGATTTCGACTGCACCGGCGCTCGGCTGGTAGAGACCGGCCGCAACATTGAGCAGCGTCGTCTTGCCGCATCCGGTCGGGCCGACGATAGAGACGAACTCACCCTCATTGACGGTGAGCGTAACGCGCTCGACAGCCTTGTAGCTGGCGCGGTCCGCCATCCGGAATTCGATGGTCACGTCCTTTAGCCGCACCGCCACGTCATTGGCGGCGCGCGCCTGCGTTCCGCCTCCCGCGACTGACGTTTCAACCATCGTTTCTCTCGCCGCCGCGGCCGGGCCGCGTTTCCCCGATGCAAGCTAGCGGGAGGGCGTTGTGTTGATCAACCCGGGGGCTTGGCGTCATCCCGGCCGGCACCGGTCGTGAGCCAGGGAGCGCCGCTCAAAGACCCTTGATCAGACCGGCGTCGATCAGCAGCCGGTTGAACCGGCGCGCTTCGGCGCCGCCGGCGCAGCCATAGAACAGCCCCTTGCAGCGCTGGAGGACGCGCTTCTGTTCGGCGAACGAGGCCGAAAGCGGAAGGCCGGCCGCCTCTTGCACCACCAGCGGCAGATAGGGCGCATCGAGCACGTCGAGCGCCGACGACAGGTCGGCCGGGCGGAAGTTGATGCCTTCGATGGCGTAGTAGGTGGTGAGGAAACGCGGATCGGCCTCGGCAATCCGCCGCGCCAAAAGCGACTCATCAAGCGAGCGGTCGATCAGATGCTTGGCAAAGCTCGGCTGATGATCGCCGAAGCGAATGATTAGAAAGCGCTCGCCGGGAAATTCGCGCTTAAGCCGCGCGATCAGAGCGGTGTAGTCACGCGCGCTCATCGCCTGACGGCGCAGATATTCGTCGATCTGGAAATCGTTGCCGGTGTCGCGCCACTCGGGCGTCAGCTCAGGATGAAAGCGCACCGTCCATGGAAAATGGTTGAGCGCCGTGTAAACGAACAGGAACAGCGGCTGGCTGCCACGCTCGCGCGCCATCAGGCGCACCGCGTTGTCGTAATAGAAGTGGTCCGGCTCCATGCCGCGCACGCCGAGATCGGCGGCGTCGAGGAACTTGTCGAAGCCGGTGGTCTGCTGGAAGCTGCGCGCGCCCGCGAACGCGCCCCACATCGGATAGAGGCTGAAGGTCTTGTAGCCGCAGCGACGCAGCGCCTGCGGCAAGCCGCGCTCGACCCGTCCCGCCGCGATGCGGGTGACGAAATCGGCAAAGCGCCCGAACGAGCGCACCGATAGGCCGGTCAGCACGTTGTACTCGGTGTACCAGCTCGGGCCGCCCGCGCCTTCGACCAGCAGCGCGCGCGACTTGCCGTCGAACGAGCGGAAATGCGCCTGGTAACCCGGCGGCGCTTTGACGCCAGGGATGCGGGTGATGTCGAAACTCGATTCGTCGAAGATGAACAGGATGTGCGGCGGTTTGGTCGTAGGCCGGCAGGCATCGTCCGCTACGCTGAGCCGCTCCTTCACGAACGCATCGGAGTCAAGGTAACCGCGCGTCGCCAGATCGACGATGCCGGTGACGCCCGAGCGCGCGAACTTGGAGACGTAGTTGGAGTTGGCAAATTCATCGAACGGGTCGCTCGGCACCGAGAGCGCAAGCGTGCAGAGCAGGCCAAGACAGCCCACCGCGCCTGCCACCGCACGATGGGGCCGCACGCGGAACGGATCGAACCACCACAGCAGCACGATCAGCGGCAGCACCACGGCGCCGACGGTGGCAACGGTCCAGATGAGATCCGGGTAGATCGTGAACAGGAACCGGATGGTATCCCGATCGATGATCATGACGTCGAGGAAGTTGATCGTCATCAGCAGCGTATCGTGCTTGAAGCGCGACAGCAGGATGAGCAGCACCGCAAGCACCAGCGCGATCGCGGCCGCCGGCATCGGCCGGCGCAGCACGATCAATGCGATGTAATTGACCAGGCCCCAGGCCAAGACGAACGCCGCCTTTGACGTCGCATCGAGCTCAGACCACAGCAGGATGACAAGCGCGGCGAGATGCAGCACCACCAGCATCGCCCACGCGAATGGGTGGCGGCGCTCGCCAGGACTGGCGATGAAAAAAGGGCGGTTGAGAAACGCTAACGCGGGCGGCATGGCACGGGTGCCGCACCCGGAGGTTACAAAGCCGGTTGCGGGCCGTTTTCATATTTCTTTAATAAAAGTGTCATGGCAAGACCGGCGGCTGTTTTGCCGCGATTTCTGACGATCCATTCAGGTGATCTGGTTAATTTCGGTGACAGCCGGCGCACCCTTTGTTCGATTTCAAAGGAAAGCGCCAGCATGCCGTCCCGCACTGCGGAATCAGTTCCACGACGGTTCAGCGAGCCCGTCAAGCAAAGAGCCGGATCAGTTCCGCGAACGGTCCACCAGCGCGCGTTGTTTAATCCACGGCATCATCTCGCGGAGCTTCGCGCCCACCTTCTCGATGTCGTGCTCGGCAAGCTTGGCGCGCGTCGCCTTGAACGAGGTCTGGTTGACCTTGTTCTCCAGCATCCAGTCGCGGGTGAACTTGCCGGACTGGATGTCCTGCAGGATGCGCTTCATCTCGGCCTTGGTCTCGGCGTTGACCACGCGCGGACCCGAAACGTACTCGCCATACTCAGCGGTGTTGGAGATCGAGTAGTTCATATTGGCGATGCCGCCCTCGTAGATCAGGTCCACAATCAGCTTCACCTCGTGCAGGCATTCGAAGTAGGCCATCTCGGGCGCGTAGCCGGCCTCGCACAGCGTCTCGTAGCCAGCCTTGATCAACTCCACGAGTCCGCCGCAGAGCACGGCTTGCTCGCCGAACAGATCGGTCTCGCACTCTTCCTTGAAGGTCGTCTCGATGATGCCGGCGCGGCCACCACCGATCGCCGACGCATAGGACAGGCCGAGATCATGCGCGTTGCCGGAGGCGTCCTTGTGGATCGCAACCAGGCACGGCACGCCGGCGCCGCGCTGGTACTCCGAGCGCACGGTGTGACCCGGGCCCTTGGGCGCGATCATCAGAACGTCGATGTCGCTGCGCGGCTCGATCAGGTTGAAGTGGACGTTGAGGCCGTGCGCGAACATCAGCGCCGCGCCGTTCTTCATGTTGGCCTGCAGGTGATCGCGGTAGATATCGGCCTGCAATTCGTCCGGGGTGAGCATCATCATCACGTCGGCCCACTTCGCGGCCTCGGCGACCTCCATCACCTTGAGCTTCTCGCCCTCGGCCTTCTTGACACCCTGCGAACCCTTGCGCAGCGCCACCACGACGTCCTTGACGCCGGAGTCGCGCAGGTTCAGCGCATGAGCATGGCCCTGGCTGCCGTAGCCGATGACGGCGACTTTCTTGCCCTTGATCAGGTTCAGGTCGGCGTCGCGATCATAGTAAACGCGCATGTCTCTTTACCCCTCTTTGGCCGTCGATAGGCCGCTCCCGGCCATCTATGTCTCTGTTTGTGACGGTGTCGATAGCAAGCCGTCGATACCCGGCACAAGCCGGGCCGACACGCGAATTCGAGGCCTACATCCCCTCCGCCCCGCGCGCGATGGCGACGATGCCGGTGCGCGAGACCTCGATCAGTCCAAGCGGCAGCATCTGGCCGATGAACTGCTCGATCTTGTCGCTTCCGCCGGTAATCTCGAAGATGACGCCGCCAGCGGACTCGTCGATCATGCGGGCGCCGAGCGCGTCGGCCACCTTCTGGACCTCCGGCCGCTTCTGGGCATCGGCCGCGACCTTCACCATGGCGAGCTCGCGCTCGATCGAGCGGCCCGCCACCGTCATATCGACCACGCGGTGAATCGGGACCAGCCGCTCGAGCTGGTTTTTGATCTGCTCGATCACCATCGGCGTGCCGCGCGTCACGATAGTGATGCGCGAGAGGTGCTTCTGGTGCTCGGTCTCCGATACCGTGAGCGAGTCGATGTTGTAGCCGCGGCCGGAGAACAGCCCGATCACGCGCGCCAACACGCCCGGCTCGTTATCGACGATGACCGAGAGCGTGTGCGCCTCGATGCTCTGGGCGGCCGGCGCTGCCGGATAATGGGTGGTGGTGTTCACGTGCAAGCCCTCTGGTTACGCATTACCGCCCCTTCTTGAGAAACATGACCCGGCGCCGCGGCTCGACCGCGGACTGGGCCTCGGACACGAAGGCGCGCTTCTTGTTCAAGATTTCCTCGCGCGCGGCCTCGATCTTGGCCGGGTCGTTCGGATCGGCAGCCTTGGTGAGGTCGTAGATTTCTATGAGCCGATCAAGGATTGGCTGCCGATGACCACGATAAGCCGCTGCCTTCTCGGTGCCGAACTTGTGGTGATCGATGTTCGGAAAATAGAGCCTGCCTTTCTCGACATTGGCTGACAGCTTCGCCAAAAAATCGTCGCGCCTGGACGCGAACTGCGCCGGATCGGCCGGCCGGCTCGCCGGCCGCAGCAGGAATTCGATGCCCACAATGGTGTCGATCATCTCGTTGGTCCAGCGGATAACGTCGTTGTCGCGCGCGATCCTGATCGTCTCGACCGCGAGCCGCTCCTGGTTGCGGCGCGCGCGGATCGAGAAGTACAGCGCAATCACCGCGATTGCGGCCGCCGCCAGATCGAACGTCAGATCGACCTTTTGGATCTTGCCGACGAGTTGAAGCGCGAGTTCCTTCAAAAACTCCACGGATTACACCATCACCTTGCCTTCTTCGGTGATGGCGTCGTCGACGCTCTCGCCGCTGTCGCCCAGGATCATTTCATTGTGGGCGCGGCCCGACGGAATCATCGGGAAGCAGTTCTCCTTCTGATCGACCACGCAATCGAAGATCACTGGCCGCTTCACGTCGATCATCTCTTTGATGGCACCGTCGAGATCACCCGGCTTCTCGCAACGGATGCCGACGGCGTGATAAGCCTCGGCAAGCTTGACGAAGTCGGGCAGCGACTCGGTGTAGCTCTCGGCATAGCGGCCGCCGTGCAGGAGCTCCTGCCACTGCCGCACCATGCCCATGTACTGGTTGTTGATGATGAAGATCTTGACCGGCAGCCGGTACTGCACCGCCGTGGAGATTTCCTGCATGGTCATCAGCACCGAGGCTTCGCCCGCGATGTCGATGACGAGCGACTCCGGATGCGCGAGCTGCACGCCGACCGAGGCCGGCAGGCCGTAGCCCATGGTGCCGAGGCCGCCGGAGGTCATCCAGCGGTTCGGCTCCTCGAAGCCGTAGAATTGCGCGGCCCACATCTGATGCTGGCCCACTTCGGTCGTGATGTAGGTGTCGCGGCCTTTGGTCGCCTCGAACAGCCGCTGGATGGCGTATTGCGGCTTGATCACGCTGTTGGAGTTCTTGTAGCTCAGCGATTTACGCGCCCGCCACTTGCCGATCTGCTTCCACCAATCGGCCAGCGCGTGCTTGTCGGGCTGCGCCTTGTTGGCGCGCCAGAGCTTCAGCATGTCTTCAAGCACGCGCCCGCAATCGCCGATGATCGGCACATCGACCTTGACGTTCTTGTTGATCGAAGACGGATCGATATCGATGTGGATCTTCTTCGAGCCCGGTGCAAATGCATCGAGCCGGCCGGTGATGCGATCGTCGAAGCGCGCGCCGACGCAGATCATCAGGTCGCAATCGTGCATCGCCCAGTTGGCTTCCCAGGTGCCGTGCATGCCGAGCATGCCGAGCCACTGTGGATCGGAGGCCTGGTAGGCGCCGAGCCCCATCAACGTCGACGTGATCGGAAAGCCGGTGGTCTTCACCAGCTCGCGCAGCAGCGCGGAGGCGTGCGGGCCGGAATTGATGACGCCGCCACCCGTGTAGAACAGCGGACGCTTGGCCTGCGCCATCATCTCGACGGCTTGCTTGATCTTGTTCGGATCGCCGTCGAGCCTTGGCTTGTAGCCCTGATGCTGAAACTGCTTCTCGGGCTTTGAATAGATCCCCTTGGCGAACTGGATGTCCTTCGGAATATCGACGACCACCGGACCCGGCCGGCCGCTCGAGGCAATGTGAAACGCCTCGTGCAGCACCCGCGACAGGTCCTCGATGCGCTTCACCAAATAATTGTGCTTGGTGCAGGGCCGCGTGATGCCGACCGTATCGCACTCCTGGAAGGCATCGTTGCCGATCAGATGCGTCGGCACCTGTCCGGTGATGACCACGATCGGAATGGAATCGCAGAGCGCGTCGGTGAGACCCGTCACCGCGTTGGTGGCGCCGGGACCGGAGGTCACCAGCACGCAGCCGACCTTGCCGGTCGAGCGCGCGTAGCCTTCCGCGGCATGCACCGCGCCCTGCTCGTGGCGAACCAGGACGTGGCGAAGCTTGTCCGACTTGCACAGCGGGTGCTGGAACATGGCGTCGTAAATCGGCAGCACCGCGCCGCCCGGATAGCCGAAGATGTGTTGGACTCCCTGATCGGTGAGCGCCTCGATCACCATTTCGGCGCCGGTCATTTCGCGCCCGGGCGCGCCCGCGCCGGTCTTGTTCGTTGTCGTCATCGTCCGCTCCACTCAAAGTCTGCTGTGCTGTTTGGTCTGGATGCTCGTGGAATCAAAAAGGGGCCTCACAGCCCCTGGTCGCGCACCGCCTCGGTCGCGGGTGGCTCTAGCCACCCCCGGCGGTGCGCCTTCCTACAAGTACCAGCATCTGAGTAATAAAGTTGCGCATAACGACCATGTTTAGGTATTTCGTTGCGCGGATATATAGGGCTCACCCATGCCGGTCAAGCCGAAATTCGACCAGCATGGCCGTTTTTGTCCGACTCGAAGCGGCCAGTCCAGCTGGATGCCGAGGTGGCGCGGATCGCGGCCGAATAGAGCTCAGCGAGCATATTCCCGCGCGATCAGGTCCGCCGCCAGCTCAGGCTTCACGAAAGTCCATCCCGGCATCTGGTTGCGAAACCAGGTGCGCTGGCGCTTGGTGTAGCGGCGGGTGTCCTGCTTGCCGTGCTCTGCCGCCTCCGCGAGCGTGATCTCGCCCGCGAGATGCCGCCGCAGCCAGGGCACGCCATGCGCCTTCATGGCCGGCAGCAGCGGATCGAGGTTGCGGGCGGCGAGCGCCCTCACCTCCTCCAGCGCACCTGCGGCCAGCATGGCGTCGAAGCGCGCGTCGATCCGGCGATAGAGTTCGGCCCGGTCGGCATCCAGAAAGACCTTCACGGCCTGGCCGGGATCGAGGATCGCCGGCATCCCGTCGCGGTGCCAGTCGGCAAGCGAACGGCCGGTTGCCTCCAGGACCTCGAGCGCCCGCGCAATGCGCATGCTATCGCCGGGCCGCAGCCGCTCCGCCACCGCCGGATCGCGGCGCGCAAGCTCGGCGTGGAGGGCTGCGGCGCCCTCCGCATCGAGCCGTGCCCGCACCATCGCCCGCACCTCGGGCGGCGTCGGCGGCACCTCGGACAGGCCCTGCGTCAGCGCCTTGAAATAAAGCCCGGTGCCGCCAACGAGGATCGGCACGCGGCCCTCCCGGTTTGCTTCGGCCAGCGCCGCGCTCACATCCCGGCACCAGCCGCCGACTGAATAGTTCACCGCCGCGTCGACGTGGCCGTAGAGCCGGTGCGGCGCGCGCTGCTCATCCGCCGCGCTTGGCCGCGCCGTGATGATATGGAGATCGCGATACACCTGCATGGAGTCGGCGTTGACGATGACGCCATCGAGCCGCTCCGCCAGCGCGAGCGCCAGCGCCGACTTGCCGCTCGCGGTCGGGCCTGCAATAAGCACCGGCCTTCTGGCTCGCTCGCCAAAGCTCTCGTCAAGACTCATATGTCATGACTCATGTCGCGACCCTGATCTCCAATCCTGCGGCGCGTGCGCTCGACGCTGCCGCCGTGCAGTTGGCACGCGCGGCCCTGCCCGCGGCGGGTGCGCCGGTCTGGCTCGACCCCGGCGTCGCCGCGGACATTCCCTTTACGCCGGCAGGCCAGCAGCAGCAACGCGAGCTCGCCGACGGCGTACGCACCGCACTCGGCAGCCGGGCCTTGGACGTTGTGGTGCAGCCGGTGGCCCGCCGCCGCAAGCGGTTGTTCCTCGCCGATATGGATTCCACCATGATCGGCCAGGAGTGCATCGACGAACTCGCCGATTTCGCCGGCCTCAAGGCCCACGTCGCCGCCATCACCGAACGTGCCATGCTGGGCGAGATCGCCTTCGAGCCGGCCCTGCGCGAGCGCGTCGCGCTGCTCAAGGGCCTGCCGGCCTCGGTCGTCGATGAGGTGATCGCAAACCGCATCACGCTGATGCCCGGCGGCAGGGCGCTGATCGCCACCATGCGGGCGAACGGCGCTTACACGTGTCTCGTGTCCGGCGGCTTCACGCTATTCACCCAACGAATTGCCAAGATGATCGGCTTCGACGAGCACCGCGGCAACGCGCTCGTGGTGGTGGACGGCCGCTTTGCCGGCACGGTGAGCGAGCCGATCCTCGGCAAGGACGCCAAGGTCGCAGCGCTAATCGAGCTGCAGAACCGGCTTGGCTTGCAGCACAAGGACACGATGGCGATCGGCGACGGCGCCAACGACATTCCGATGATCGATGCCGCGGGCCTCGGCGTCGCCTATCACGGCAAGCCCGCAGTGGCGCTGGCCGCCGCCGCACGGATCGACCACGGCGATCTCACGGCGCTGCTCTATGCACAGGGCTATGCGCGCGCCGAGTTCGCACAAAAATAGTAAGACCGCATAGCGAGGCGGCATCCTGAGGCCAAAAAACAAAAGGGCGGCCCGCAGGGGCTGCCCTTTCGTTTGCGTTTGCGCGCCTTCGTTATTGCAAGCTCAGCGCCACGAACAGCATGTCGCCGGTCGAGGTCGCCACCAGCAGCAGCGCCGTCTTCTTGCCGGCCTTCTTCAGCTGTTCGACACGGCTGAGCACGTCGGCAGGCTGGTTCACCTGCTCCTGCTCGATCGCCACGATGACGCTGCCCGGCACGAGCTGCTTGTCGGCCGCGACCGAGCCCGCATCGACGCCGGTGATGACCACGCCCTTGACGCTGTCCTTGATCTTGTAGCGGGTGCGCAACTCGTCGTTGATGCCGGAAAGCTGCAAGCCGAGCGCCTTCTGCACCGCGGGCTTCTCGTCGGCTGGCGCGGCCTTGACCGAGGCCGGCTGCGGCTTCTCGTCCTCGAGCCGCCCGAGCTTGACGGTCTTCTTCAGCTCCTGGCCCTTGCGAACGATGATCACCTCGACGTCCTTGCCAACGGTGGTGTCGGCGACGATGCGCGGCAGATCGCGCATCTCCTTGATGTCCTTGCCGTCGAACTTGATGATGACGTCGCCAGCCTCGATTCCGGCAGGCTTGGCCGGGCCCTTGTCATCGATGCCAGCCACCAGCGCGCCACGCGCCGGCTTGATGTTGAGGCTTTCGGCGATCTCGTCGGTGACCTGCTGGATCTTCACGCCGAGCCAGCCGCGCCGGGCTTCGCCGAACTGCTGGAGCTGCTGAACAATGGCCATCACGGTCTTCGACGGCACCGCGAAGCCAATGCCGATCGAGCCGCCAGACGGCGAGATGATCGCGGTGTTCACACCGATCACTTCGCCGTCGAGGTTGAACAACGGACCGCCCGAGTTGCCGCGATTAATCGCAGCGTCGGTCTGGATGTAGTTGTCGTACGGACCGGAATTGATGTCACGGTTGCGCGCCGAGACAATGCCGGCCGTCACCGAGCCGCCGAGGCTGAACGGATTGCCGATGGCGATCACCCATTCACCCAGCCGCAGCTTGTCGGAGTCGCCGAACTTCACCGCCTTCAGCGGCTTCGTCGGCTTGACGCGCAGCACCGCGAGATCGGTCTTCTGATCGCGGCCGATGACCTCGGCCTTGAGCCGCGAGCCATCGGTGAAGATGACCGTGATCTCGTCAGCGTCGGCGATGACGTGGTTGTTGGTCACCACGATGCCGGACGGATCGATCACAAAGCCCGAGCCGAGCGAATTGACACGGCGCGGCGTGCGGTTTGGGGTATCGCCCGGACCGCGGCGGTTCTTGAAGAACTCCTCGAAGAATTCCTCGAACGGCGAACCCGGCGCGACCTGCGGCGGCGCGGGCGTCGCGCGCGACTCTACGGTCTGCGAGGTCGAGATATTGACCACCGCATCGATCACCCGTTCGGCGACGTCGGCAATGGCGTCAGGGCCGCGGGCCAGCGCCGGCGTCGAAAACACGGGCAGCATCAGCGCCATTGCCGCGACAGCGCTGAACGCCGGCTGGCGAATGGTGCAAGCAATCGCGGTGAGCAAACGGGCCATGGCCGTCGATTCTCCTTGTGACGGAAAGTTGCCAGAACAGTGCATCCGTCCAGATACGGACGCAAGGGACCGACGCTGGAATGAAGCCGCGGATTGGGGCGGAATAGCGACTGTAAAGCGAACGTGATTTACCCGCGCACCAGCCACACCACCAGCACGCCGATCGCGGCAGACGCGATGCCGATCACGCGCAGTGTGTTGTCCGGCGTTTCGGTCACATGCGCCATGGCACGCTTGGCGACCGCGGGAAACGCCGCGAACAATAGCCCCTCGAGAGCGAACACAAGGCCAAGCGCAACAACGAAATCGGACATTACGCAAACCGCCGTCAACGCTGACGCATGTTATCTCGCAGCGGGCGCCAGAGCGCGCGGCGGAGTGGGCGCGCTCTCGCGCGGCTTGCCGAACGGATCGACGAAGTAGCGGAAGAATTCCGAATCCGGACGAAGCAGCATGCGCGTGTCGTTATGTTTCATGCTGGCCTCGTAGGCCTGCATGGAGCGATAGAAAACGAAGAAGTCCGCATCTTTGCTGAACGCCTCGGCGAAGATTTTGTTACGCTCTGCGTCGCCCCCGCCGCGAACTTGCTCGGCGGTCGCTGTGGCCTCGGCAATCAACACGGTGACGTCCCGGTCTGCCTTGGAGCGGATTTCCTGCGACTGCTGGCTGCCCAGCGCGCGGTGTTTCGCCGCCTCGCGCTGACGTTCGGTCTGCATGCGCTGATAGACCGCTTGGCTGTTCTGCTCCGGTAAATCAGCACGCCGGATCCGAACGTCCACCACGTTGATGCCGTAGGCTTGCGCCTCACGATCGACCAGCTCGCGCACGCGGGCCATGAGCTGTTCGCGGATGTCCCGCACCACCTGGGTCAGGGTGACCTCGCCGAGCACGCGGCGCAGCGCCGAGTTGAGCAGGATGCTAAGCTGCGAGTTGGCGACGCTGGTCGAGCCGAGCGTCTGATAATACCGCAGCGGATCGAAGACGCGGTAGCGGGCGAAGGCGTCGACCACGAGCCGCTTCTGGTCGGAGGCGATCACCTCCTGGGCAGACGACTCCAGATCGAGGATGCGCTTATCGATGGCGATGACGCTGTCGATCAGCGGCACCTTGAAGTTCAGGCCTGGCTCGGTGACCGGGCGGATCGGCTGGCCGAGCCGCACCACTAGCGCCTGGTGCGTCTGAGGGACCGTGAACATCGAGCTGTAGCCCAGGATCAGCAACACGATGAGGAAGACGGCAACAATGCCGCCGGCAAGACCGAGCTTCATTGGGGGGCTCCCGGACGGCGCGTCATCTCGTTCAGCGGCAGGATCGGCAGCACGTTGCTGCCGGGCCCGGCCTGTACGCCTTGATCGATGATGATCTTGTCGGTGCCGCCGAGCAGCCGCTCCATCGTTTCGAGGTACATGCGGCGGCGGGTCACATCAGGCGCGATCTTGTACTGCTCATAAATTTGCAGATAGCGAGCGGTCTGGCCCTTCGCCTCGGCTACGGTCTGTCCCTTGTAGGCGTCGGCATCTTGCCGGATGCGCGCGGCGCGGCCTTCCGCCTCGGGCAGCACGCGGTTGGCGTAGGTCTGTGCCTCATTCTGTGCGCGCTCCTGGTCGGCGCGCGCGGCCTGCACGTCACGGAAAGACTCGATCACCTGGGTCGGCGGATCGACCTTCTGCAGCTGCACTTGCTGCACCTGGACGCCCGCGCCGTAGCTGTCGAGTATCTTCTGCATCAATTCCTGCACGGCGGCCTCAATCTGCTGCCGCCCGCCGGTCAAGATTGGTTGCGCTTCGGAGCGGCCGATCACCTCGCGCATGGCGCTCTCGGCCACCGCCTTCACGGTAACTTCGGGGTTCTGGATGTTGAACAGGTAGTCGCCGACGCCGTTCGGCTTGACCTTCCACAGCACCGAGAAATCGACGTCGACGATGTTCTCGTCACCGGTCAGCATCAGGCTTTCTTCCGGGACATCGCGAGTCACCGTGCCGCGGCGCAGGTCCTCGACGTTGCGCATGCCGATGTCGATCTTGTTGACGCGTAGCGCCTTCGGCGTCAGCGCGGATTCGACTGGATACGGCAGATGATAATTGAGGCCGGGCTGCACCTCACGGACGTACTTGCCGAAGCGCAGCACGACGCCGAGCTCGTCGGGTTCGACCCGGAAGAAGCCGGAGACGCCCCACAGGAAAATCGCACCGAGCAGGAGCAGCGCAAAGCCGCGACCGCCGAGATTGCCGCCGGGCAGCACGCTCCTGAGCTTGTCCTGGCTGCGCCGCAGCAATTCTTCGAGGTCGGGCGGCGTCGGGCCTGACGATTGCGGGCCGGAGCCCCACGGACCCTTCGATCCGCCCGATCCCCAGGGACCACCGCCCTGATTGCTCCACGGCATGAAAAACTCTCCTGGCGGGCCGCCCCGGCCGCTGCTGTCGGGGAGGGTTATAGGGGACGCCTCGGTGGCTTACAACGCGCGCTGCTGACGCGGCACAACGTCCTGAGTGGATTGGTCTTTCGTCTTGAAAACGAGGTTAATTGGCGCCGTCGGTGACATAGGATGGTGGCTTGGCGCGGTACACTCGCGATCTAGGCAGCACAGGTGTCGTGTACATGGGACTGCGGCTGTCCATTACGTAGCCCATGTCGGCACACTCGTGTACTGGCACCCTCAAAAATAGGGGGCGCCTCAAGTGCGCTTCACGGTTTCGAAAACCGGAACTCAATAGAACAAACGTCTGTTTACACATTGCGGAGCGCGAATCGGATGTGTGATTCCGCCTCTCGATGGTAGCCGCAATCGTCGAGCCCTCTTAGTATGTAAGGATCGGGGAACGGGTCGTGCGCATCGAATTGCCATCCATTTCTTATATCGTTGCCCGCACGTTTCCCGGGAACGTGATCGGCCGAAACAACCAACTTCCTTGGCACCAACGCTCTGATCTTCAACGATTCAAGAAGATCACCCAGGGCCACGTAATGATCATGGGGCGTAAGACTTATGACTCGATTGGAAAGCCGCTTCCCGGGCGAGTGAGCATCGTTCTTTCCAGAGAACCGGAACCCGATCTAGCCAACAGCTTCTGGCAGCGGGAGGAAACTATGGTGCTGCCGACCTATTCGCTGGAAAACGCTTTGTTTTTTGCGGACGTTCTTTCGTTCAAGCGAGGCACATCAGACATATTTGTAATTGGCGGTTCACAAATCTTTTCCCAGTTCAACGAGCTATTCAACAAGATCTACCTAACCGAAGTGCTCACGAATGATCGTCAGCCCGAGGATGCCATCTTCGATTACAAATTCGATATGCGCCGTTGGAAAGAGATCGAATCGACCAACGTTGAAGCAGGACCTAATGATGACTACCCAACCCGCTATCTTGTGTTGGAGCGCAAGCGGCAATGGGTTCGATATGTTGAGATCAACGACTTTTACACTGGAAAACTTGCCTCAGAAATCTGGCGCGAGAAGCAATTGGATTTGTTCTATCACGCGATCAAGGCTCCCCGCCCAATCAACATCCCCTATCAATACAAATTAGAACTAGCGGCAGCTTAGCTCACACCGCAACCTCGGCCTTGATGTGCGGATGCGGCTCGTAGCCTTCGAGCACGAAGTCCTCGTAGCGGAAGGCAAAGATATCCTTCACGGCCGCGTTGAGCCGCATCACCGGCAGCGCGCGCGGCGCGCGCGACAGCTGCAAGCGCGCCTGTTCGAGATGATTGAGGTAGAGGTGCGCATCGCCGAAGGTGTGAATGAACTCGCCGGCTTTGAGGCCGGTGACCTGCGCCACCATCATGGTGAGCAGCGCATAGGAAGCGATGTTGAACGGCACGCCCAAGAAGATATCGGCCGAACGCTGATAGAGCTGGCAGGATAGCTTGCCTTTGGCGACGTAGAACTGAAACAGGCAGTGGCACGGCGGCAGCGCCATGCGGTCCACCTCGGCCGGATTCCACGCGCTCACGATCAGACGGCGGGAGTCCGGATTGCGCCGGATCATGTCCACCACATTGCCGATCTGGTCGATGGCGCCGCCATCGGACGCCGGCCACGAGCGCCACTGCGAACCATAGACCGGGCCGAGATCGCCGCGTTCGTCGGCCCAATCATCCCAGATGTGCACGCCGTGGTCGTTGAGGTAGCGGATGTTGGTGTCGCCAGCCAGAAACCACAGCAGCTCGTGAACGATCGATTTTAGATGCAGCTTCTTGGTGGTGAGCAGCGGGAAGCCTTCGGCCAGATTGAAGCGCATCTGATGGCCAAACACCGAGATCGTGCCGGTGCCGGTGCGGTCGCGCTTTTCCGCGCCGTCCGCCAGCACATGTTCCATCAGTTCGAGGTATTGCCGCATCGGCTCGATGTCCCGCGACTCAATGCCGTTTGGATTTTACCGCCGGAAGCCGCCTGACCCCAGCCACCCCCTATATAGTCCCCGAAACGCCAAGGGGCGGCTCGCGCCGCCACTTTTTGCACAACCTCTATCCTCGTAAAGCCATGGCTCGGGTCGAGGCCGTGGTGCCGCCGGCGCCCAGCGTATTCTCGATCACGATGGTCTGGCCGAGCGTCTTCGACATGTGGTCGCCAACGATGCGAGCCACCACGTCGGTCGGCCCGCCAGCCGCGAACGGCACAATGATGGTGACCGGGCGTGTCGGATAATTCTGCGCCGTCGCCGGCGTCATGGCGAACGCAACGAGACCCGCCGCCAACACAGTCCGAGCGCGAAATGAAGTCATTGTCGCCTCCCTGTCCGCCCGTCGGATGTGCAGGCGTTCTGACGTAGGGATAGCGTCAATGAAAACCCCGGGGGAGCGAAAACCTCCCCCGGGGTCTTAGCAATTCATCGCAGGCGATAGGCAGGCTATTCGGTGAAGACCTCTTCGCGCTTCTTGCGGAGCGTCGGCAGCACCGCCAGCAGCAGCATCAGCGTCGCAATCGCCAGCAGCGTGGCCGAGATCGGCCGCGTTACGAACACCGTCGCGTCGCCGCGTGCGATCAGCATGGCGCGACGGAGGTTCTCCTCCATCAGCGGGCCGAGCACGAAGCCGAGGATCATCGGCGCCGGCTCGAAGTCGTGCTTCACCAGGAAGTAGCCGACCACGCCGAACAGCGCCGTCATGGAGACGTCGAACGGCGCATTGTTGAGCGAGTAGACCCCGATGCAGCAGAAGACCACGATCATCGGGAACAGGTGGCGATAGGGCACGCGCAAGAGGCGCACCCACATGCCGACCATCGGCAGGTTGATGATGACCAGCATCAGGTTACCGATCCACATCGAAGCAATCATGCCCCAGAACAGCTCCGGCTGCTTGGTCATGACCTGCGGACCCGGCACGATGCCGTGGATGGTCATGGCGCCGACCATCAGC
>CAMDDZ010000082.1 GCA_945893145.1 Rhodoplanes serenus
ACTTTACAACCCTAGGGCCTTCATCATCCACGCGGCATGGCTGGATCAGGCTTGCGCCCATTGTCCAATATTCCCCACTGCTGCCTCCCGTAGGAGTCTGGGCCGTGTCTCAGTCCCAGTGAGGCTGATCATCCTCTCAGACCAGCTACCGATCGTCGCCTTGGTGAGCCGTTACCTCACCAACTAGCTAATCGGACGCGGGCCAATCCTTCAGCGATAAATCTTTCTCCTTACGGACGTATTCGGTATTAGCCCAAGTTTCCCTGGGTTGTTCCGAACTGAAGGGTATGTTCCCACGTGTTACTCTCCCGTCTGCCGCTCCCCTTGCGGGGCGCTCGACTTGCATGTGTTAGGCCTGCCGCCAGCGTTCGCTCTGAGCCAGGATCAAACTCTCAAGTTGGATGAGAACTGATCTGGCTGATCACACGTTTGACGAGGTCCATCAACTCCGACCAATCGCTCCTTGGACTTGCGCCCAAAAAACAAAAGCTCGGTGCGATGTACCTTGAAACGTTAGACCGCCAAGTCTCTTCCATGACCGCCCCTTTCAGAGAATTGCTTCTCCTGAGGAAGCGGCCCGCAAGGACTCCGCCGTCCACGTTTCTCTTTCTTCCGATTCACATATCAAACAGCCCGGAAACCTGGCGGTTTCCGCTCTCCGGCACGCCAGAGAGCCGACGAAGCAGAAGCCTCCGAGACTTATCGGAAGCCTTGTCCCCGCTATAAGTGAGGAGCTTCGTAGGCGCGCCATCACGCCCGTAAGCGGAAGGCGCGCCGTATGGCCGGGTTATATGAGCCGTGACGGGCGATTGTCAACCTCCAAACCGTTGATTTCACCGCTACCCCAGACCTCGCGATCCCAGCATTTAAGCGATCTTTAACCGGGTATGGCTGTGCACGGAGGCACATATGCGCCGCACTTGAGCCATATTCCTCCGCCGTTCTTGACGGGTTGGGATGCGTTGGGAGCCTCAGTCTTAAGTCCGCTACGGTCCGAGCCGCCACCCGCTGCCGTCATTGACGGAAGAATGGGTGCCACGGCATCGTGCCGAGCCCAGAGTCGCCCGCACGGTAACAGCCGGCGGATTTGTCTCCGGGAATCTTGCGGTCTTTCGATAGGTTCACCCGCAAGTGAGGGGACGGCGTTTGGATCACGGCAAGCCGCGCGGGCACAACCGGTCGAGACTGGAAGCTGCAGCCATCGATCTCGGCAACGAGCCGCCGCTTTCGGTCGACGGCAGCACTGGCGGCCTCGTCGATCGCCGCCGCGTTTCGGTTCAGTGGTTTTCCGGCACGATCCTGACTGGCGTGTGCGGCGCGGCGCTGATGGGTGGCGCCGTTTTCGGCTCGCTCGACGGTGAAACCAATTTCGCCACCATGCCGGAGCGCGTCGAGAGCGCGCTCAATAAAGTTGTCACCGCCATCAGCGAGAAGGTGACACGCAAGGCCGACCGGTTGCCGGCGGCAGGCGAGGCGACATCCGCTCGCAACGTCATTCGCGATACGCAGCCGGTTCGCGTCGGTGACCGCGAGATCATGCGCGTGCGCACCTTCGTGCGCATCACCGCCAACCTTTCACTGGGGTCGTCGGATCTCGCCTCCAGCGTTCCGGCCTACAACGCGCAGAAGCTTCTGGCTGACGCCGGCGCCGATGGCGTGCCGATCGAAGACCAGCCGGGCGCCGATCCGGACGCCGAAGTTTCGTTTGTGACACGCGACCTCGCGGGCCTCCTGCCGCGCATCAAGGTCGCCAGCACGGTGTCACTCGACGACATCATTGTGCGCGTGCGCGACACCGCGAATTGGACCGGCAGTGCGCCGTCGCGCTTCCAGCTCTCCGGCGTACCGCAGGACGGCACGCCGCCGCTGTCCTATGCGCCGAACCGCGCCCCGGACCCCTATGTCGGCTTTGAGACGCGCATCACGGCCGAGAACATCACGCTGCTGCCCAAGACCGGAAACCAGATTACCGGCGGCAACGCCTGGAACGAGCGAGCGATTGTCGTCAAGAAAGGCGAAGGCATCACCGCCATCCTGCGCGAACTCGGCGCCACCGCTGAAGAGATTACCGCAATCGTCGCAGCGCTCGGCCCGCGCGGCCGCGACGGCGGGCTGAAGGAAGGCCAAAAGCTGCGCATCCTGGTCGCGGCGACCGGTCAGGCCCAGCACATGCAGCCGATCCGCGTCATGGTGACCGGCGACAGCACGATTGAAGCGGTGGTCGCCTTGTCGGACAAGGGCAAATACGTGCCGGTCGATGTCACCAGCATGAACACGCCGGTCGCCGAGCAGAATGAAGACGAAGACGATGGCACCGGGATGCGGCTCTACAACAGCATCTACGAGACCGCGCTGCGCAATCAGATTCCGCGGCCGGTGATCGAGGCGCTGCTCCGCATCTATTCCTACGATGTCGATTTCCAGCACAAGACCCAGCCGGGCGACAGCTTCGACGTGCTGTATTCCGCCGACGACGAAAACAACGGCGAAACCAAGGTTGATGTGCTGTTCGCGGCGCTGACGGTCGGCGGCGATACCAAGAAGTATTATCGCTTCCTGACCGCGGACGACAGCATCGTCGATTACTACGACGACACCGGCAAAAGCGCGAAAAAGTTCCTGGTCCGCAAGCCGCTCGCCCAAGGCATCATGCGATCGGGCTTCGGCGCGCGCAATCATCCGCTGCTCGGCGTCTATCGCAACCACACCGGCGTGGATTGGGCGGCGCCGCTCGGCACGCCGATCTATGCGGCCGGCAACGGCGTCATCAAGAAGGCCGGCTGGGAAAGCGGCTACGGCAAATACATCAGGATCGAGCACGCCAACGGCTACGACACCGCTTACGGTCACATGACCGCCTTTGCCCGCTCGGCCCAGGTCGGCGCACGCGTCCGGCAAGGCCAGGTGATCGGCTACGTCGGCTCCACGGGCCTTTCGACCGGCCCGCATCTGCACTTCGAGATCCTGGTCAACAACCGGCACCAGGATCCGCTGCGCATCAAGCTGCCGCGCGGCCGCGTGCTCGACGGCACGCTTCTGACCAACTTCGAGCGCGAGCGCGACCGCGTCGATGGTCTGGTGCTGCGCGCCGGCCCGCGCGTGCAGCAAGCCACCGCGCGCTAAATCTTATCGACTGAAATTTGCGGATCGCTACTTCACGACGATCGCGTTGCGCATCGCAAGCGGGTGCGCAATGCGATGCAGGTGCTCGATGCCGTGCGCGCTGCCGTCGCGATCCAAGGACTGCGCGCCGCCGGTGCCAATGATGTGAATCGTGCCGTAGTCGAGCAGCCGGCCAAAGATCGTCTGATCGACATCGACCGAGGCGACCTTGTCCATGTTCATCTCTTCGGTATGCCGGTTAATGAACCCGCGTTTGTAGATGATCCGCCGGTCGGTGATGGCGATCTCGGTGATCCAGCGCACGAACCAGGTGCGTAGGAACGCCACCAGGAACAACACACCGAACGTCGCCGCCGTGATGCTGATGACGAGGTCGTTGATCTTGAACTGGTACTCCAACCAGACCAGGGCGGTGCCGAGCACCAGGAACAGCATCGCGTGCCAATAGGCGATCCAATGCAGATGGCCCATCACCCGGACCTTCTCGCCCGGCTGCAGGACGGATTTGACGTAGCTCATCGGATGGGCCTCGGAGGAAGGTTGTGCAGCGACACTGTAGCAGACCGGACACCAGCCCGCTTGGTTGAGCCATAATTGCGCCGTTGCCGTGGCAGCGGCGGATTACGCCGCCTCAGCGATTTACGCTGCCTCGGCGACCTGGCCGTTGAAGGCCAGGCCCTGTTTGCCGGCGGTGATCGTCACCTTCTCGCCGTCCTTGACGCGACCGGCCAGGAGCAACTCGGCGAGCGGGTCCTGCACCGCCTTCTGGATCACGCGCTTGAGCGGGCGCGCGCCATAGGCCGGATCGTAGCCCTTGTCCGCCAGCCACTCACGCGCCTTGGGATCGAGCGTGATCGCGATCTTGCGGTCCTCCAGGAGTTTGCCAAGCCGCGCCATCTGGATGTCGACGATGCGGCCCATCTGGTCGCGCTTGAGGCGGTGGAACAGAATGATCTCATCGACACGGTTGATGAACTCCGGCCGGAACGCCGAACGCACCACCGCCATCACCTGATCCTTCACGGCGTCGGTGTCCTGGCCTTCCGGCTGGTTCACCAGGAAGTCCGCGCCAAGATTCGACGTCATCACGATCAGCGTGTTGCGGAAATCGACGGCGTGGCCCTGACCATCGGTCAGCCGGCCATCGTCGAGCACCTGCAGCAAGACGTTGAACACGTCCGGATGCGCTTTCTCGATCTCGTCGAACAGGATGACCTGATAGGGCCGCCGCCGCACCGCTTCGGTGAGCGCGCCGCCTTCGTCATAGCCGACGTAGCCGGGCGGAGCGCCGATCAGCCGCGACACCGAGTGCTTCTCCATGTACTCGGACATGTCGATACGCAACAGGGCCTGCTCATTGTCGAACAGGTAAGACGCGAGCGCCTTGGTCAATTCGGTCTTGCCGACGCCGGTGGGCCCCAAGAACATAAACGAGCCGATCGGCCGGTGCGGATCCTGCAAGCCGGCGCGGGCGCGCCGCACCGCGGTCGAGACCGCCTTCACGGCTTCGGCCTGGCCGATCACGCGCTGTGCGAGCTGCTGCTCCATGCGAAGCAGCTTCTCCTTCTCGCCTTCCAGCATCCGATCGACCGGCACGCCGGTCCAGCGCGACACCACTTGCGCGATGTGGTCGGAAGTGACCGCCTCTTCGACGACGGCGCCTGCCACGCCCTTGCCTTCAAGCGCCTTGAGCCTCTTCTCGAGCTCGGGGATGCGGCCATAGGCCAGCTCGCCGGCCTTCTGATACTCGCCGCGGCGCTGGGCATTCGCCAGCTCGACGCGCAGATGATCGAGCTCGGTCTTGAGCTTCTGCGCGTCGGAGAGCTTGTCCTTCTCGGACCGCCAGCGCGCCGTGAGATCGGCCGATTTCTTTTCGAGTGAAATGAGTTCGGTTTCCAGCCGCTTCAAACGGTCCTTGGAGCCGGGATCGCTCTCCTTCTTGAGCGCCTCCTTCTCGATCCTCAGCCGCACGATCTCGCGGTCGGCGGAGTCCAGCTCCTCGGGCTTGGAATCGACCTGCATCTTCAGCCGTGCCGCCGCCTCGTCGACGAGGTCGATCGCCTTGTCCGGCAGGAAGCGATCGGAGATGTAGCGGTGCGACAGCGTCGCCGCCGACACCAGCGCCGAGTCGGTGATGCGCACGCCGTGGTGCTGCTCGTACTTGTCCTTCAGGCCGCGCAGGATCGAGACCGTATCCTCGACGCTCGGCTCGTTGACGAACACCGGCTGAAAGCGCCGGGCCAGCGCCGCGTCCTTCTCGACGTGCTTCTTGTACTCATCGAGCGTGGTCGCGCCGACGCAATGCAACTCGCCACGCGCCAGCGCAGGCTTGAGCAGGTTCGACGCATCCATCGCGCCGTCGGCCTTGCCGGCGCCGACCAGCGTGTGCATCTCGTCGATGAACAGGATGATCATGCCATTGGAGGACGTCACCTCCTGCAACACCGCCTTGAGCCGCTCCTCGAACTCGCCGCGATATTTCGCTCCCGCGATCAGCGCGCCGAGATCGAGCGAGAGCAGGCGCTTGTCCTTCAGGCCCTCGGGCACGTCGCCGTTGACGATGCGCTGCGCGAGACCTTCGACGATGGCGGTCTTGCCGACGCCGGGCTCGCCGATCAGCACCGGATTGTTCTTGGTGCGCCGCGACAGCACCTGGATGGTGCGGCGGATTTCCTCGTCGCGGCCGATCACCGGATCGATCTTGCCGTCGCGCGCGGCTTGCGTCAGATCGCGGGCGTATTTCTTGAGCGAGTCATAGGCGTTCTCCGCCGATTGCGAATCCGCAGTGCGGCCCTTGCGCAGCGCGTTGACGGCAGCGTTGAGATTCTGCGGCGTGACGCCGGCTTGCGCCAGGATCCGCCCCGCCTCGCTGTCCTTCTCAAGCGCCAGCGCGAGCAGCAGCCGCTCGGCGGTGACAAAGCTGTCGCCGGCCTTCTCGGCCGCCTTTTCGGCGACGTCGAAGACGCGTGCGGTTGCGGGCTGCAGATAAAGCTGGCCGGCCGCGCCGCCCGACACCTTCGGCATTTTGGCAAGCGCCGCCTCGGTCTGCGCCAGCGCCTGGCGCGACTGACCGCCGGAACGGTCGATCAGGCCGGCGGCGAGCCCTTCCGGGTCGTCGAGCAGGACCTTGAGAATGTGCTCAGGGGTGAACTGCTGATGGCCCTCGCGCAATGCGAGAGACTGGGCGGATTGAACAAAACCGCGCGCCCGATCGGTATATTTCTCGGCATTCATGCGTCGCTCTCCTCGGACCCATTACGGCGCCCGGTCACAAGCGGACCTCGATTGAGCGTCCGCTAGCGCTGATGTAGGCAGCGGGGGCCGGGCCGAAAAGGGGGTTTGGGATCGGAATTTCCCTTCACGCCGCAGGCTGTTAAGAAATCCCGATGCCGACCATCCAGGCCATTTTTCGCTACCCGGTAAAGGGCCTCACCCCCGAACCGCTGCCACGCACCCGGCTCTCGCCCGGGCAGACGGTACCCTGCGACCGGCTCTATGCGGTGGAAAACGGCCCCTCCGGGTTCGATCCCGCCAAGCCCGCCTATTTTCCCAAGCAGCGCTTCCTCATGCTGATGAAGAACGCGCGGCTTGCCGAATTGCGCACGCAGTTCGACGAGGCGACCCACACGCTGACCATCCGCTCCGAGGGCCGCGTGGCAGCGCAAGGCGATCTGCGGACCGAGGCGGGCTGCGCCGATATCGAATGCTTCCTCGCCGAATATTGCGCGCCCGAATTGCGCGGGCCACCGAAGGTGCTGCACGCGCCGGGTCACAGCTTTTCCGACGTCGCCCGCAAGGTGGTGTCGATTATCAACCACGCCTCGGTGCAGGCGATCGAGAACGCCGCCGGCGCACCGGTCCACCCGCTCCGCTTCCGCGGCAATCTGCTGATCGAGGGCTGGCCGGCCTGGCATGAGTTCGGCCTGCTCAATGAAGAGATCGCCATCGGGCCTTCGGCGCGGCTCAAGATCGTCAAGCGCATCGTTCGCTGCGCTGCAACGGAGGTCGACCCCGACACCGGCATCCGCGACCTGCCCATCCCGCGCACGATCCTGGACAGCTTCGGCCACGTCGATTGTGGCGTCTACGGCGAGGTCATCGATGCCGGCGAGATCGCGGTCGGTGACAAGGTGACGGAATCAAAAATGCGCCCTACGCTGCCGCTCTGATTCAGGCGAACCCGCCGATGCGCCCGATTGGAACCATCCGATGAGATCGAGTTGCCCCGAATGCGGAGTCCCGGTGTCGTGGTTCGCAGGCGCGTGCAGCAACTGCGGCGCGCCCAATACCACGCGCCGTATCGTGATCGGTTCGGCGGCCGCGCTGGGGCTCCTGCTGGTCGCCGGCGGCGCGGCCCTGTTCATCGCGACGCGAGACCAACCCCTGTTCGGCAGCCTGACCTCTTCGAATCAGCCCGGCGGCGATTTCTTCTGGCTCGAGGATGCCATGAAGGCCTGCGACTCCAAGGCGGCACAGGATCCCAGAACGCTGCATATCCTGGTGATCCCGGTTTCGCCGAGCCCGGGCAGCACGGTGGTCTGGAGTTCGCTCGCGCTCAACCAGATCGGAAATGCCTTTGTGCTGCCCGGCGACAGGACGCTCGATGGACTTAAGCGAAGCCTGCTGACGATCACCAAGGGCGATTACGTGTTCAGCATCCGCGACGAGGCGACGAAGGAAACCTACCGGTGGGACCCGGCGAACGGCGTGAAGTGGTTCAACTCCACGAAAGCCGGCGTCATCAAGTCGCTGCGCATGCAGATCAAGCCGAAGGATTCCGGCAACACCGAAAGCTGGGGCAATACCGTCGATCACAAGCCCGGCACTTGCTACTGGATCAACGCGCTCCCTCAATAAAAGACGCTTCGACTCAGTCGACGAACCCGAGCGGCCGGGCTACCTGCTCCAACGGCCGGCGCTCGGCCCGCACGCAGTACAGCGCAGCGATCACGCCGGCGGCGACCATGAGGACCGCGCCGAGCAGGTAACCGCCGAATACACTGACGCGCGATCCGGTGTCGATCAGAGCACCGAACAGCCACGGCCCCGCGACGCCGCCGATCCCGGTGCCGACCGCATAGAAGCACGCGATGGCAAGCGCGCGGATTTCGAGCGGGAAGGTTTCGCTCACGGTCAGGTAAGCGGAGCTTGCTGCCGCAGACGCAAAGAAAAAGACGACCGTCCAGGCCAGCGTCTGCTGCGTCGCGGTGAGCAGTCCTTGCGCAAACAGCGCGCCGCTGACTGCGAGCAGCACACCCGATGCGACGTAAGTAAACGCGATCATCGGTCTGCGGCCGACCACATCGAACAGCCGGCCAAGGAAAAGCGGGCCTAAGAAATTTCCCGCCGCGAACGGCAGCAGGTACCAGCCGATATGCTCGGCTTTGATGCTGTAGAAATCCGTCAGGATCAGCGCATAGGTGAAGAAGATCGCGTTGTAGAAGAACGCCTGCGCGCCCATCAGCGCCAGTCCCACCAGCGCGCGTCGGCGGTGGACATGCAGCAGCGTGTGCGCGACCTCGCGCAGCGGCGTGTGGCTGCGGGCGCGCAGACGGACGCGCGGCAGGTTTTCCGGCGACGGCGCCGCGGCGAGCACGCGCCGCTCGATGTCGGCGACGATGCGCTCGGCTTCCTCGGCACGGCCGTGCGTCATCAGCCAGCGCGGACTCTCGGGCAGCCACAGCCGCATCACGAAAATCACCAGCGCCAGCGCCGCCCCGATCAGGAACGCCAGCCGCCAGCCGTATTCCGGATCGATCGTAGCCGGGTCGAGCAGCACGATAGCGCCGACCGCGCCGAGAGCCGCGCCGATCCAGAAGCTGCCGTTGATCACCAGGTCGGTCCAGCCGCGCACGCGCGCTGGAATCAGCTCCTGAATGGTCGAATTGATGGCGGCGTATTCGCCGCCGATGCCAGCCCCGGTGACGAAGCGAAACAGGGCGAAACTCGCCAGATTCCACGACAGCGCCGTGGCCGCGGTTGCGACCAGATAGACCGTCAATGTGATGAAGAACAATTTCTTGCGGCCGAGCCGGTCGGTGAGCCAGCCGAAAAACAGCGCGCCGAACACTGCTCCGATCAGGTAAGCGCTGGCCGCAAGCCCGACGTCGGCATTGCTAAATTTCAGCACCGGGCTCGTTTTCAGCGCGCCCGCCACGGCGCCGGCGAGCGTCACCTCAAGGCCATCGAGAATCCAGGTGATGCCGAGCGCCGCGACCACAAGGGTGTGGAAACGCCCCCACGGCAGCCGGTCGAGCCGCGCCGGAATATCGGTTTCAACGACAGATGAGGCAGGCCGGTCCGCGTGCGCGTCCATGCCCGGCAAACGCCAGCCGGGCCGAATTCGTTCCTAGAGCCGGCTCAGCAGGAACACCGCCTGCTCACCGAACAAATTCCAGAACCACCACGGCGCATTGAAACGCAGCGGCGTGCCCCAGGCGTTGAGCGCGACGGCCTTCTCCATGCGCGCGTCGGACGCCTGGCAGAGCAGCCTGAAGTCCTTGATCGAGCAGAAGTGAATGTTCGGCGTATCCCACCAGGCATAAGGCAGATTGTCGGTGGTCGGCATGTGGCCGCCAAGGCCGACTTGCAGGCGGATTTTCCAGTGGCCGAAGTTCGGGAACGACACGATGGCGTGGCGGCCGATACGCAGCATGTGCTCGAGCACGACGCGCGGGTGGCGCGTCGCCTGCAGGGTCTGCGAGAGGATGACGTAGTCGAAGGCGTCGTCCGGGTAGTCGGCGAGATCGGTGTCGGCGTCGCCCTGGATCACCGCCAGGCCTTTGGCGACGCATTCGTTCACACCCTCGCGCGACAATTCGATGCCGCGGCCGTCGACGCCGCGGGTTTCGCTGAGGAGGCGCAGCAACTCGCCGTCGCCGCAACCGACGTCGAGGACGCGCGCGCCGGGCGCCACCATTTCGGCAATCAAAACCAAGTCAACTCGCGAACCGCCCGACCCGCGCGCCGATTCCGTCATGGTGAGATCGCGCTTGACCCGCGACAGCATTTTCATCGTCTCGCGCTAAGGCCGCGCGCACGCGCGGCACCATCGAGGAACCCGCGCACGATTGCGAGCAGCTCCGGCTCATCGAGCAGGAAGGCGTCGTGTCCCTTGTCGGTCACGATTTCGGCGAACGAGACGCGCGCGCCACCGGCGTTGAGCGCATGCACGATGGCACGCGAGTCCGAGGTCGGGAACAGCCAGTCCGAGGTGAACGAGACGACGCAGAAACGCGTCTCGGCGCCCTTGAACGCACCGGCGACGACGCCGTCGTAGTCGGCGGCAAGATCGAAATAGTCCATGGCGCGCGTGAGATAGAGATAGGAGTTGGCATCGAAGCGATCGACGAAGGTGATGCCCTGATGGCGCAGATAGGATTCCACCTCAAAGTCGGCGTCGAACGAGAACGTGACGTTCTCGCGGTCCTGAAACTTGCGGCCGAACTTGCGGTGCAGCGCCGCGTCCGACAGATAGGTGATGTGCGCGCCCATCCGCGCGACCGCGAGCCCGCGCTTCGGATTCGCGCCTTCGACGAGATAGCGGCCCTGCCGCCATTCCGGATCGGCCATCACAGCCTGACGGCCGACTTCGTGGAACGCAATGTTCTGCGCCGAGTGCCGCGTTGAGCTTGCGAGTGGCAGCGCCGCGAACACACGCCGCGGATAGCTCGCTGCCCATTGCAGCACTTGCATGCCGCCCATGGAGCCGCCCGCCACCGCAAACAGCGTTTCGATCTTCAATTCGTCGAGCAGCATCGCCTGCGCCCGCACCATGTCGCGGATGGTGATGACCGGGAAATCGAGACCCCACGGCTTGCCGGTCTTTGGATTGGTCGAGGCCGGGCCGGTGGTGCCCATGCAGGCGCCCACCACGTTCGGGCAGATGACGAAATAGCGCTCGGTGTCGATCGGCTTGCCGGGGCCGACCATGGTCTCCCACCAGCCGGACTTGCCAGTCACCGGATGCGTGCCGACGACATGGTGGTCGCCGGTCAGTGCGTGACAGACCAGCACGGCGTTGCTGCGCTCGGAGTTGAGCGCACCGTAGGTGCGATAGGCGATCTGGAATGGCGAGAGGCTGACGCCGGCGTCGAGCTTGAGCGGACGGTCGGCGCCAAAGCGCGCGATCAGTGAATCACGCGGGCTGTCGGCCTCGGAATGACGGGCCGGAACGTCGCGTGCGGCGCTAAGCTCGACCATAGGATGCCCGGCGATCAAATCGGCCTTTTCTGCGGCTGTAGGTATATCGGCGGCTGCCGATGTTCAATGTTTTCTTTGATTTCGCCCACCGGCTTACCTATCAATGGCCGCGAGATATCGTCATGACAAAGCCGCCAGCCATCGACGTTCCGTCGCTTGCCGAGTTGCGCAAGGACATCGACCGCATCGACGAGTCGATGCACAACCTGCTGATGGAGCGCGGCGAAATCATCAATCGCCTGATCGCGACCAAGAAGACGCAGGAATCCGGCTCAGCCTTCCGTCCGGCGCGCGAGGCCGACATGATGCGGCGGCTGGTGCAGCGCCATCACGGCATCCTTCCGCTCGACACCGCCGAAGGCATCTGGCGCGTCATCATCGCGACGTTCACGCATGTGCAAGCGCCGTTCGCGGTGCATGCCGATCTGTCCGCCGGCGACGCGCTGATGCGCGACAGCGCGCGCTTCCATTTCGGCTTCACGGTGCCATTCGTGCCGCATATGGGCGCAGCCGGCGTTGTCGCAGCGGTATCGGATTCCAAGGGCGACCTCGGCCTGGTGCCGGCGTTTGCCACCGGAGCAGCTGGCGCCTGGTGGACCGCGCTGGAGTTCGAGAGCGCGCCGAAGATCATCGCGCGGCTGCCGTTCGTCGATCGCGCCGACCACCCGGCGGCACTGCCGGTGTTCGTGGTTTCGCGCGCCGCACCTGACTCGATGGTGCGGGAGGTCGAGGTCTGGAGCATCCGGGTCTCGGGCTGGGGGGCGGCTGCCGCACGCGCCGCCGCGGCTCTGGCCGAAGTGATCGCGATGCCCGACCGGGCCTTCGACGGCGCGGCCTTGCTCATTTCGGTGCCGGCGGGCGGCAAGCTGGACGAAATTACCAGCGCCTTGGTCAAGGCCGGGGCTTCGGTGCGCTCCTCGACCCTCGTCGGCAGCCACGCGACCCGCTATACGGTGCCAGCCAAGAAGAGTTGACCGGTTTCCGGAGTCCAGAAATGTCCGCATCGCGTCCCCAGCCGCGCCCCGGCGTGCTTTCGATCGAGGCCTATGTGCCCGGCAAAAGCTCGGCCCCCGGCGTCGCCAAGGTGTTCAAGCTGTCGTCCAACGAGACGCCGCTCGGGCCGAGCCCGAAGGCGATCGCGGCCTATAACGCGATCGGCAAGCACCTGGAGGACTACCCGGACGGCGCGGCGACGGCCTTGCGCGAGGCGATCGGCCGGACGTTCGGCCTCGACCCGGCCCGCATCATCTGTGGCGCGGGCTCCGATGACCTGCTCAATCTGTTGGCGCGCGCCTACCTGGCGGACGGCGACGAGGCGATCCACACCACGCACGGATTTCTGGTCTATCCGATCGCCACGCTCGGCACTGGCGCGAAGCCCGTGGTCGCGCCGGAGAAGAACTACACCGCCGACGTGGACGCGATCCTCGCGCGGGTGACGCCGAAGACCAAAATGGTCTGGCTTGCCAACCCGAACAATCCGACCGGGACCTACATCCCGTTCGACGAGGTCAAGCGCCTGCACAGGGCGCTGCCGCCGCATGTGCTGTTCGTGCTCGACGCAGCTTATGCCGAATACGTGAGCCGCAACGATTACGAGTCGGGCATCGAGCTCGTTGCGACCAGCGAAAACGTCGTGATGTGCCGGACGTTCTCCAAGATTCACGGGCTCGCCGCGCTCCGCCTGGGCTGGCTGTACGGGCCGGCGCAGGTGGTCGATGCTCTCAACCGCATCCGTGGGCCGTTCAACGTCAACGCGCCGGCTATTGCGGCCGGCATCGCTGCCGTCGAGGACACCGCGTTTCAGGATGTGGCACGCGAGCACAACACGCGCTGGCTTGCCTGGCTCACCGAGGAAATCGGCAAGCTCGGTCTCGAGGTGACGCCGAGCGTCGCGAACTTCATCCTGATCCATTTCAAGGACGCCAAGACCGCGGCCGCCGCCAATGATTTCCTGATGAAGCGCGGGCTGATCCTGCGCCAGGTCAGCTCCTATCATTTGCCGCAGGCGCTGCGCATGAGCGTCGGTACCGAGGAGGCGAATCGGCTGGCCGTCAAGGCGCTGGCGGATTTCCTAGGACAGGCGAAGTGACCGACAAGCCCATCTTCAACCGGCTTGCGCTGATCGGCACCGGCCTGATCGGCGGCTCGATCGCGCGCGCTGCGCGCCTGCAGGGTGTCGCCCGCTCGATCGTCGCGACCGCAAGATCGGCTGCGACCCGCAAGCGAGTGGCCGAGCTGGGTTTCGCCGATCAGGTGGTCGAAACCAACGCCGCCGCAGTGGAAGGCGCGGACCTCGTCATCGTCTGCATTCCGGTCGGGGCCTGCGGCGCGGTGGCGAAGGAGATCGGACCGCATCTCGCGCCGGGCGCGACCGTGTCGGATGTCGGCTCGGTCAAAGGCTCGGTGGTGCACGACATGGCCCCTCACCTGCCCGCCGGCGTGCATTTCATTCCGGCGCATCCGGTCGCCGGCACCGAGAACTCCGGACCGGACTCAGGTTTTGCCGAGCTGTTCGTCAATCGCTGGTGCATCCTCACGCCGCCTCCGAAAACCGACAAGGCGGCAGTCGAGCGGCTCGCCGGCTTCTGGCGCGCGCTCGGGGCCAATGTCGAAACGATGTCGCCCGAGCACCACGATCTCGTGCTCGGCATCACCAGCCATTTGCCGCATCTGATCGCCTACACCATCGTCGGCACCGCCGAGGATCTGTCCGAGGTGACGCGCTCCGAGGTGCTGAAATTCTCGGCCGGCGGCTTTCGCGATTTCACCCGCATCGCCGCCTCCGACCCGACCATGTGGCGCGATGTGTTTCTCGCCAACAAGGACGCCGTGCTGGAGATGCTCGGCCGTTTCCAGGACGATCTGTCGGGGCTGACCCGCGCCATGCAGGCGGGTGACGGCCAGGCGCTGTTCGATCATTTCACGCGCACGCGCGCGATCCGCCGCGGCATCGTCGACATCGGCCAGGATTCGGCCATTGCCGACTTCGGCCGCGGCCACGCCGGCCTGCCGGCTGAGCCGCTGCCGCGTCCTTACGCGGCCGACAACGAGTGAATCAAAAAAGCGGCGGTGTCTGACCGAGCTGCAACGGGCCGAGCATCACCATGCCGTCGTTGAAGCGCAACGGGATCGTGACCGCGCGCTGGCCCTCAAGCTCGGCTGGCTGACCGAGCAGGTTGACGCTCGCGGCCAGCGCCGGACCGGCGTTCTGCCGCGCCACATTGCCGAGCCCCGGCGCAAAACGGTCGAGCGCATTGAACGCAGAGTTGAGCTGGGGGGACGCAGTTTGCGGGTTCACCAGACGGTCGAGCCCGAGCGATGGCAGGAGCTTCTCCAGGTTTGCGACGGTGAGCCGAAGCTGCCCGTCGAGCCGTCCGCGCGGCGACAGGCCCAGCGTACCCTCCGCGACCGCGATGGTTTCACCCTGCTGCAAGCGGGCCTTGACGATCTCAATGCGGCCGTTGGCCGCCTGGATTTCACGAAAGCGCGCCGGCCAAGGCTTCGGCGAGAAATCCTTCAAGCCCCGCATCACCGCAGTCACGTCCGCATCGATCGGCCGCGCCGCCGCAGGATGCAGCGAGGGCGCCGACGCGTTCACGAGCTTGAGCACGGCTTCGATCACCGGGTTTTCCCGCGGCGAGCCCGACACGATGCGGCCGTTCAACTCGGCGCGGCGCGCCTTGAACACCGGCTCGCGGCTTGAGGCGGACACGCGATCGAGCGTCGGCTCGTCGAGCCCCATCCACGCGCTTTCGGGCGCCGTTGGCAGCCCGCGCATCTGGGTTTGCGCGCGCTCCCAGTTGACCAGGAAGCTCGTCGAGGCGCCCGGCTCGCGCACCGTCATCGGTCCGGTGAACTCGCCGTTGAGCGCCGTCGGCTGCCAGATCGCGGCCGCAACCAAGATCTCCTTGGTCTTGATCAGGAGAGACGGCGAGCGCAGATCAGCGTCCGCTTCGGTGCAACGCACCTCGATCTGGAACGGAAAGCCGCTGACGGCGAGGCCTCCGCAATTGTAGTGACGGCCGGCCTTGGCCTCACGGGCCTTCCAGCCGGCGACGGTCGCGTCGACCTTGCTGGCCGCGTAATACCAGCCGCCAGTCCACAACGCCCCGATCAGCACGACGAGCGTGATCAGAATCCAGGGCCAGCGGCGGCGACGCGGGGCATCATAGGTTTGCAGCATGGGTCTTACCGACCCGCCGATTGCGGCGTTTCAAAGATGGTCAGTTTTCCGGCGTTTACGGCCGTTGTCCAGGGCATGTCCCATCGGGACATGCCCTGAATTCCTTTGGTTGGTCGCATTTTCTACGGCGAACCGGCGTCCGCTTCGCCGGAAAATGCTCCGCGCGGTTGCGGCGACCTATCCGGCCTGTTAGGCGAGCGACGGAAGTTTTGGGCCTATGAACGTCAAATCAGACGCCAATATCGATCACGCGCCGGGCGACTTGTGGGTGTTCGGCTACGGTTCGCTGATCTGGCGGCCGGGCTTCGAATTCGCCGAGCGAGTGCCCGCCCGCGTGGCCGGCCTGCACCGCGCGCTCTGCATCTATTCGTTCGACCATCGCGGCACACCGGAGCGGCCGGGCCTGGTGCTCGGCCTCGATTCTGGCGGCGCGTGCCGCGGCGTTGCCTATCGGGTTGAGGCGAAACAGCGCTTGGCGACGCTGTCCTATTTGCGGGCGCGCGAGCAGACCACGGCGGTCTATCGCGAGCTCGTCCGCCGCGCCTGGCTGCTGGACCACCCGGCACGCGAGGTCGCGGCGCTGTGCTACGTCGCCGATCGCGGCCACGTGCAATACGCCGGACGCCTCACGCTCGATCAGCGGCTGCACATCGTCCGGCAAGCCTGCGGCCGCTCCGGCCAAAATCGCGACTACGTGATCGAGACCGTCGGCGCGCTCGAAGCCTTGGGCATCCGCGATGCCGAATTGCATCTGCTGGCGGAGCGGCTCAAGGGCGCGCACGAAACGCCCGCCGGTGAAGGCGCGGCGCCGACGGCTACGGCTTAACGACCGTAAAAGCCTGCTCGGCCAACTTTCGACCCTGATACAAAATCTCGAACGTCCAGACGCCCGGCACCAATTCCCACTCTTCGTCAAATGCGAAGTCGCGATAGCTGACGTCGCCAATTTGGTGTTTCGCCACGTATTCGGACCGCAAAATTGTTTCTCCGGTCTTGGGATTGCGCAGGCCCTCCTTGGGCAAGCGCGTGACCATCGCCAGCTCAATCGTCGTGCCCATAGGGAAGCCCACGATCCGAAAGCGGACGCCGAAACGCGTGCCGAGTTTGGCCGGCACCATCGTCGCATAGGATACGATCTTCATGCCGTCCACGACCGAAATGTCGCCGGTCGGCGTGCCCGGCGCGTCCTGCCGCCGTATGACGTCCGCGCGATAGATTCCCCGCTCGAAGATCACGACGCCATCGACCCTCGGCGCTGGGGCCGGCGCTTGTGCATGCGCGCCGATGGCGCCGCACCAAAGCAACAACGCCGCTGCCGCTAGCCTCATCGGGACCTCTCCGTGCCAAACCGCAAATTCTACAATGAAGCCAGACGGCCTCAATATCCTTTGGCCGCAAGTTCGCGCTGGCCTTCCGCCACCAAGCGTGCGGTTGCCGTCTCGATGTCATTCTGCAAGCGCGCGAAGAATTCGCTTTTTTCGAGCCCAGGTGGAATCGGATCGAGAATTTCGACGACGACGGTCCCGGGCCAGCGCGCGAACGAACGGCGGCGCCAGAACAGGCCCGAGTTGAGTGCGATCGGCACGCAGGGCACACCAACCTCACCATAGAGCTGGGCGACGCCAAACTTGTAGCGCGGCTCGGCGCCCGGCGCGCGTCGCGTGCCCTCGGGAAAAATGATGAGCTGGCGGCCGCCGCGGATTTTCTCTTTGGCGCGCGCCGTCATGGCGGTGAGCGCCTGCGAGCCGGCGCCGCGGTCGACCGGAATCATGCCGCCCTTCCACATGAACCAGCCGAACAGGGGAATCCACATCAACTCCCGCTTGACGATGAAGGTGAAGTCCTCGAACAGCCAGAGCAGCGCAAACGTCTCCCAGGTCGATTGGTGTTTGGCCGCAACCATGAACGGCCCGCGCGGCAATTTCTCGATGCCGCGAAACTCGACTTTGACGCCGCAGACGACACGCAGGAGCCACAGGCTGGTGCGCCCCCACAGCGTCGCCATGAACAGGATGCCGCGACGCGGCAGCACCAGCGTCACGATCGCCGCAAGCAGCAGCGCGCCGAGGTTCAGGTAGAACAGGATGTTGAACAGGATGGAGCGGGCAAGAACCACGTAGCAGATCCAATGGCGGTCCGGCTCAGGCGGAAGCGAAGTCGAGCCGCAGGCGGGCCATGGCGACGATATACTTCAGATATTCGGAAAAGAGGAGCCTCGCGGTGCTGGGGTTCGACCACCAGGATTCGGAGCGCATGCGCTCCGACACCACCGGGAACGGCACCAGCGTTACGTCGGGAAGCTGATGGCCAAGCTCGGCCAATGCCCGCGGCATGTGGAAATTCGAGGTCACGACGATCACCGACTTGAACTGCCACTTCCGCATCCATTCGCGGGTCTCGGTCGCATTGCCGACGGTGTTGGCCGCCTCGTGGCCGATGTCGACGCAGCAGCCGAACAGGCGCTCATAAGCCGGCGTGAGGCGGGAAATCTCGTGCGGCCTCGTGGTCGGGTTGACGCCGGAGATCAGCAGACGGGTGCCATGCCCGTTAGATAGCAGATCGAGCGCGTCGTTGATGCGGGCCGCCGATCCGGTCAGCACCACGATGCCGTCGGCCTGGCGCTCGGGGCCGGACTCGATCATCGGCAACGTACCGACGAACCAGACGAAGCCGCCGCCGAACACCAGCACGGACAACACGGCTGCGAGCCAAAACGTGCGAAAGCGCCGGCGCCGCGGTGGACGAGCGCCCGCATCCCCTGTCGCAGTCTCTGACCCGACGGCCGGCATGCTTCCTTCCCCAACCGGATCATAGCGCAAAATCCGGCGTCCGCGTGGCGGACTACTCGACGTTCTGTAACGTGCGGTTAACCGTACGGCGCGAGGTCATCGCCGTGACCAGGGCTACGAATCCGACTTCGGCGACAATCGCGAAATAGCCTTCGATGCCGAGCTGAAAGCTGCCGAATAGCGCCGAAAGCTGCTCGCCGCCGGCGGTGACGCGGCCCCAGTCGCCGGCAAAGGCGACGAGGGCGAACACCACGATAGCGGCCCCACCGCCCAGGATGCCGCCCTCCAGCCCCAGTAGCAGAAAGTGACGCTGGAACTGGCTCGAGATGAAGCTGTCCTTGGCGCCGATCAAATGCAGCACCTCGACGATCGGCCGGTTGGTGGCCATCGCGCCACGCGTCGCGAACGTGACCGACAGAATGGTCGCGGCCAGCATCAGCGTCAGCACCGTAAGACCGCCGAGCACTGTGGTACGCGCCATGGTGCGCATCCGGTCGATCCAGGCGCGATGATCGTCGAGACCTGAGCCGGGAATGCGGGCGGTCAACGCTTTGCGCAAGGGCTCGAGGTCGGGCGTTGCGCCCGGTGATAGCCGCACGACGACAATACGCGGCACCGGCAAGTCTTCGATCGCGAGCCCGGCGCCGAGCCAAGGTTCGAGCAGGCGCGAGGATTCTTCCTTGCTATAGACCTGCACGCCGCCGACTCCCGGCGCCGCGCGCGCGATCTCTGCTGCCACCCGGACGTCGGCTTCAATATCGCGGCCTTCCACGGGGCGGATCTGGATGGTGATCTCGCGCGAGACATCCGACTGCCACTCATTCGCCGCCGAACGCACCAGCATGACGGCGCCGACGGTCAACGACGACAGGAACGTCATGATGGCTACGACAGCCACCAGCGCCCGGCCGGAAATCGAGTTCTTGGGCACGATCGGCGTTTCGCCGCGCGGCAACAGTCCCGCCATCCGGGTCGGGGAACCTAAGTCGTCGCCTATGCGCAAATCAGCCATCGCGGTCTCAATCGTACACGTGCAGCCGTCCCTCGTGCAGCACGAGGCGGCGGGCGTCGTATTGGTCCATCAGTGCGATATCGTGGGTTGCGATCACCACCGTAGTGCCGGACTTATTCAGCTCGACAAACAATCGCAACAGCCGCTGCGCGAGATTGGGATCGACGTTGCCGGTCGGCTCGTCGGCGAGCAGGAGCTGCGGCCGCGCAATCACGGCGCGCGCGATCGCGGCACGCTGCTTCTCGCCGCCCGAAAGCACCGGCGGCAGCGAGCCCATGCGCTCGCCGAGCCCGACCCAGCTCAGCAACTCCGTCACCTCACCGCGATAGCTGCTCTCGTCCTTGCCCATGACGCGGAACGGCAAGGCGACGTTCTCGTAGGTCGTCATATGGTCGAGCAGGCGGAAGTCCTGGAACACCACGCCGATCCGCCGCCGCAGCGTGGCAAGCGAGTCTTTGCTCAAGGTCGCGATGTCGTGGTTGAAGATGGTGACAAGCCCGCGCGTCGGCTTGAGCGTGAGGAACAGCAGGCGCAGCAACGACGTCTTGCCGGCGCCCGAAGGCCCGGTCAGGAACTGAAACGAGTGCGGGTCGATCTGGAAGCTGAGGTCACGCAACACCTCCGGACCGATGCCGTAGCGTAAGCCGACATTCTCGAACCGGACCAAGCCTTCCCCCTTCTGAGGTCCGCCCTGCGATTCGTCCCCTGTACAGGATAGCGGATAGGCGACCCAGCCGCCGTTTACTCTGCATTAACCGGCGAACGCCGCGTCGGTTTTAAGGCGGGGCCTGGGTTTTCATGGTTTCCGATCCGTTAACGGACCGCTGGTACGGTCTGGGCCACAAGGCCGCAAAAGGCGTACGTCGTGATTCGCTGATGCTCATCGTCTGCCCGAAATGCACGACCAACTATGAGGTCGAGGCCGCCTCAATCGGGGCGACCGGCCGGTCGGTGCGCTGCGCCCGCTGCAAGGGTGTGTGGTTTGCCGCACCGCCTGCCGACCGGCAGCAATTGGCGGGGACCGAACCGCCTGCCAGCGATGAAACCGTCGCGGCCTTTCGGGCCGAGTTGGCGGATGGCCCGCCCGTCAGCGCCGACGACATCGCAGTCGTTGAAACAGCCCCCCCGATTGCCGATGAGACGCTTCCGGCCGAACCGGCTGCCGCCGAAGCAGCGGAACCGGCGGCCGCGCCGAGTGAGCCGTCCAGCCCATCGCTCGACGATTTGGTTGCCGCAAGCCAGGCCGAGCCTGCCAACGAGGCGGCCGGTGCGGATGCCGATCCGGTTGCTGCCGAGCCAGAGCCAGCCGACACACCTGCGCTGGCGTTGTCCGAAATCAGCATTCCGGTCGAAGCCGGGCCGGCCAGCGCGCCGCCGCCCGACTATCTGAAGCCCGCCGGCGCAGCCGACAACGTCGAGATTGTTGCGGCGCGGCGGATCGGCCAGCGTGGCTCGTCCCGCGGGCGCTCGCGCATGGGATCGGCTGCGCAAATGCCGGCGATCATCATCGCGTTGGTGGTAGCGGTCGCGACGCTGTTTGCCGCCCGGATTTCGATCGTGCGGCAGGCGCCGCAGATGGCGTCGTTCTACGGCGCGCTCGGCGTTCCGGTTAATCTCCGGGGCCTGAAGTTCACCGACATCAAAATCTCGCGCGACGTGCATGACAACGTCCCGGTGCTGGTGGTCGAAGGCACGATCGTCAGCGCCTCCACAAATCCGGTCGAAGTGCCGCGGCTTCGCTTTGCGCTGCGCAACGCCGTGGGCAACGAGGTCTACGCCTGGACCGCGCAGCCGTCGCAGTCGGCGCTGCTGCCGGGCGAGACACTGTCGTTCCGCAGCCGTCTCGCCTCGCCGCCAAACGAGATGCGCGACATCCAGGTGCGCTTCTTCACGCGCCGCGACGCCGTCGCTGGCCTGCGCTGAGGCCGCCGTGGCTCGCATCCTCATCGCCGAGGATGAAGAATCGGTGCGGGCGCTCGTGACCCGCGCCCTTTCGCAGGACGGCCACGAGGTCATCGCGACCGCCGACGGCGCCGAGGCGCTCGAGGTGCTCAACCGTGAAGCCGGGCGGTTCGACCTCCTGCTCACCGACATCAAAATGCCGGTGATGGATGGCATCGCACTGGCGCTTGCCACAGCGCGAGACTACCCGGCGCTGCCGATCCTGCTGATGACCGGTTACGCCGACCAGCGCGAGCGCGCGGTCGGCCTCGAAGCGCTGGTGCGCGACGTGATCGCAAAGCCTTTTACGCTGGCGGAAATCCGCTTCGCGGTCGCGGCCGTGCTGGCGCAAGGCAAACGGTAAATCAGAAATCCTTGAGCAGCCGCTCGATGTACTCGAGTTCGAGCTGCGGGCGGAAGCTCTCGCCGAAGCGCTTGCGGAGCTCTTCCAGGATACGGCGCGCGCGCTGCACGTCGATCTCGCCCGGTACCTTGACGGTGGTGTCGTCGCCGTAGTCGCGGCCGCGCAGCGGCCGACCCAGCGGATCGGTGTCCTGGTTGGGGCGCGCGCGTCCGACGCGCCCCGGATTGCCGGGACCAGGGCCTGTGCCTGGACCGGGCTGCATCGACTGCGCGAGCCCCTGCGCGCCCTTCCGCAAGGCTTCGAGCGCGCGGCCTTGTGACTCCACGGCGCTGTCGGCATTGCTGTCGCCGAGCGCACCTTGCGCGTCGCCCATCGCGTCACCGGCGCTGCCGAGATCGCCCAACTCGCCGGGCTGCCCTGGCTGCTGGCCAGGCTTCCCCGGACCGGGCTGTGGCAAGCCCTTCTTCTTGAGCTCCTCCAGCAGTTTGTTCAGTTGATCGCGCAGCGCTTGCTGGTTCTGCCGCAACTCGCCGAACTGGTTCGGATCGCCGGGCTGCTGCTGCTGTTGCTGCTGACCGGGCGTGCGCTGGCCGCGCTGCTGGCGGCGCTGGTCCTGGCCCTGGCGGAACGTGCGATCGCGCAATTCCTGCTGCTTACGGATCATGTCGCCAAGCTCATCGAGCGCCGACTGCATGTCGTCGCCATCGTCGCCGGTTTCGTTGCCCGGCTGCGCCATCTGCAGGTTTTCCAGCATCTGCTGGAGCTGCTCGAGCAATTGCTTGGCGGAATCGCGCTGGCCGGAGCGGGCCATCCGCTCCATCCGATCAAGCATGGATTTCAGATCCTGGCTGCGCAGGTTGCGCGCGTTGGGATCGAGCGGCCGCTGCGCTTGCGGGTTCTTGCGAAGCTGCTCGGCCAGCGCCTGCAGGAACTTGTCCAGCGCCGCGCGAAGCTGATCCATCAGCTTCTTGATCTCTTCGTCGGTCGCGCCGCGCTCAAGCGCTTGCCGCAACGCGTCCTGTGCGTCGCGCAGCGCCTTTTCCGCCTCGGAAACGTTGCCGTCCTCGATGTTGACCGCCATCGACCACAGCCGCGCCACCACATCGCGCAGCCCGTCGTCATCCTTGGCGCGCGCAAGCTGCCAATAGATCGACCGCAGGCCGAGATAGATGTTGGTTTCCGGAGTGAAGCGCTCGGGTGCGATCGTCAGCGCGTCGAGCGCCGTCAGCACGCGATCCTTGGCTTCGGCGTCGAGCGCAAGCACACGGCGTTGCTCGACCAGCGCGCGCGCCAACGGCTTGGCGAACGGCCGCTCCGGCAGCCGCATCTCATGCGGTGACGAGCGGCCCTCGTTGTTGGCCTCGTCGCGGGCAACAAGCGTCATCAACACATCGACGCCGGCCCATGGATGATCGGTCAGGTCCTTGGTGGTCTGGCCAACGCCATTGCGGGTGCGCGCCTGCGGCAGCACCAGGGCGAAATCGGGCGCACCGTAGAGCGGCCGCGGCGGCTTGGCGGTGGCATTCGCGGCGGGCTTGCGCACAAACGTCGCCTGCGCATCGACCACGCCGTAATCGTCCTCGATTTTATAAGCGAGCAGCAGCGCGCCGCGCGCCTGACCCTCGGGCTCCTTGGCGAGCGCGATGGTCGGAACGCGATCCGGGATCGCCTTGAAAGTCCAAATCAAGTCTTCGCCGACGCCCTGCACGATCGCGGTGCCGGCATCCTTGATCGTGTAGCGGCGCTCCTCGGTGCCGGCCGGCGTCTGCGGACGCTCGTCACCCGCAACCTCGACGACGCCACCCGTGACCGCGACCTTGAGATCGGACCGGCCGGTCGAGCGAACCACCAGTGTGGAGCCCACCGGAACCGACACGGCGGCGCTCGCCTTGAATGGCTCGCCAGGCCTCAGCCCCGGCAGGATTTGCGGCGGACGGGCCGTGTAGGCCGGCGGCGTGACCCAAGCATCGACGCGGAAATTGGCCGGTGTCACCACGCCGTGCCAATCGAACGAGGCCGCGACGCGCTTGTAGCGTTCACTGCCGGCGGCAAAGAAGGTCGAGACCGCGA
>CAMDDZ010000083.1 GCA_945893145.1 Rhodoplanes serenus
CGATTGCAGTCTGGCCGTTGAAAAGCTCCGGCAGCCGCAGCAGCCGGTCTTGCCAAGGCAGCCCCGCGGCGCGCGACACCGCTCGCCCCGATTTCGGCGAAACATAACCGAGGTCGGCCGCGATGCCGGTGACCGCGCAGGCCGACAAGTCGAGACCAAAGCCAAGCTCGCTCAGCATCTGCAACTCGAACTGGACCACCAGCATGCCGGCAGTGCGGCAATCCGCCATGCGCTCCAGGATGCCGACCAACCGGTCGTGCACCTCAGGATGCGGATCGCGCTCCGGCAGCAGCCGGCAGAGCGCCGCCAGATGCGTAACCCCATAGACCACGTGCGGGGATGACAGCATCGAAGCCGCATGCAGCCGCAGCGCCTCGACGGTGTAATTCCCCAGGTGCTCGTCAAGCCGCGCCCGCCATACCGCCCGCACCGCATTGCCAGGCTGCAGCGATGGACGGAGCTTGGAGCCTGAGCCACCCCGCACCAGCCCGAGATGCCGCCCATGCGCCTGGGTCATGATTTCGACGATGGCGTTGGCTTCCCCGTGCCGCCGGGTGCCCAGAACGATGCCTTCGTCGGTCCATTCCATCGGCTGTTCTTAGTCCCGGGCGTGTGAGTCCTCAACGGCCGTCATTCTTTCGGAAACTCCAGGCCCATCTGCCGGTAACGCTCCGGATCGTCGCCCCAGCCCTCACGCACCTTCACGAACAGAAAGAGGTGAACCGGGTGCTCGATGATCTCGGCGATCTCCTTCCGCGCAGCGGCGCCGATCGCCTTGATGGTCTGGCCGGACTTGCCGAGCACGATCTTGCGCTGGCTTTCGCGCTCCACGTAGATCGTCTGCTCGATGCGGACCGAGCCGTCCTTTCGCTCGGTCCAGGTTTCTGTCTCGACCGCCGACTGATACGGCAATTCCTGATGCAGCGTGAGATAGAGCTTCTCGCGGGTGATCTCGGCGGCAAGTTGCCGGAGCGGCGCGTCGGAAACCTCGTCTTCGGGATAATGCCAGGGCCCGGCTGGTGCGTGTTCGGCAAACCAGTTGCGGACGTCGTCCACACCGCTGCTGTTCAGCGCCGAGATCATGAACGTCGCCGCGAACTTGGCTCGCTCGTTGGCGGACTGCGCGAGCGCCAACAGCTTCGGCTTATCGACCAGATCGACTTTATTGAGCACCAGAATTTTGGCTTGCCGGACCTCACCGAGCTTTTCCAGGATCGCCTCTGTCTCGGTGTCGAGCCCACGCTTGGCGTCAATCAGGAGCGCCACGATGTCGGCATCCTTGGCGCCGCCCCAGGCCGCCGTCACCATGGCGCGATCAAGCCGTCGGCGCGGCGCGAAAATCCCGGGCGTATCGATAAAAATGAGCTGGGCTTCACCCGCCATGGCGATGCCGCGCACCAGCGTGCGCGTGGTTTGCACTTTCGGAGTAACGATCGCGACCTTGCTGCCGGTCAGCGCGTTGGTCAGCGTCGATTTGCCGGCATTGGGCGCGCCGATCAGCGCAATGAAACCGCAGCGCTGAGCCGAGGCCTCAACCATCGGTGCGGACGCCTTCGCGCTGCAGCATCGCGGCAGCGGCGGCCTGTTCGGCGGCGCGCTTGGAACGGCCAACGCCCTCAGCTGGCTCACGATTGGGCAGCGCCACCGAGACACGAAATACCGGATTGTGATGCGGACCGGTGCGCTCAACCTCGTTGTAGGCCGGCGTCGGCAGACCGCGCGCCTGCGCCCACTCCTGCAGCATGGTCTTGGGATCTCGCAACGGCCGGACCGGCGCGCGCATCCGCTCGCCCCACAGCCGCTCGATCAGTGCCGCGGCCTGGGCGTAGCCGCCGTCGAGGAACGTAGCCCCAACCAGCGCTTCGCAGACATCGGCCAGGATCGCGGTGCGCGTGCGCCCGCCGGAACCCGCTTCCGAGGCGCCGAGCCGGATCGCCGGCCCAAGCTCAATGGCGCGTGCCACCTCGGCGCAGGATTCGCGGCGCACCAAGTCGGCAAGACGCCGCGACAACTCCCCTTCGTCGGCCTTGGGAAACGACTGGAACAGCATGTCTGAGATCACGAGGCCAAGAACGTGATCGCCGAGGAATTCCAGCCGCTGATAGCTGTTGGCGCGACTGCCACCGGCCAGCGCAGAGATGTGCGTGAGCGCCCGTTCGAACAGCTCGCCATCCTTGAAGCGGTAGCCAATCGTGGTCTCGAGCGCGGTCGCGGCGCGGCGGCTGCGGCGCGCGGCCTTGCTCTTGGGTGCCGCCGCTGGTGCGACTGATCCCGCCGTTTGCTTTGCGGTTGAAGCGCGCTTCATCGCAACACCGTAAACAGCCGCGACCAACGCACCGACCACGGCCAGCGCCAGACCATCCAGGCTTGCTCGCCCTCATGCACCGAGAAGTACACGATCTGGGCGCGCCCAATGATGTTCTCGAATGGCACGAAGCCGAAGCCCTCCGGCGACGGCACGCGACTGTCGAGCGAAGCGTCGCGGTTGTCGCCCATCATGAAATATTGGCCGGCCGGCACCGTGAACACGGGCGTGTTGTCGAGTTCACCGCGCTCCGAGCAATCGAGTGTTTCGTGCACGACACCGTTCGGCAGCGTTTCGCGCCAGCGTTTCACCTGCGCGATCCGGGTCGTGATGTCGCCCGCGCAGGCATCCTCGCCGACGAAATTGGCAATCTGTTCGCGCTTGACCGGCTGGCCGTTGATCTGCAGCTGTCCACCGGTCACCTGGATGGTTTCGCCCGGCAGGCCGACGATGCGCTTGATCAAATCGCGCTCCTCGCCATCGACGAAGGCGCGAAACACCACGATGTCGCCGCGCTCGGGCAGCGAGGCGAAAATACGCCCCGAGAATGGGATCGGCGAAAAGGGCAGCGAATAGCGGCTGTAGCCGTAGCTGAATTTCGTCACCGCGACATGGTCGCCGATCAACAGCGTCGCCTTCATCGAGCCGGATGGAATGTTGAACGGCTGCATGATGAAGGCGCGGATCCCGACAAAGATCGCGATCACGATCAGTGCGGATATCGCCATCTCGGCGATGTCGGATCGCTCGGATTTAGATGATGCGCTCATGCAAACGTTCGTTGGAGGCGTTGGTTGGAAGCGCTCGTACGCGCCGCTGGTGGTTTGATCGGGCGGCGACGGCCGCTACCCGCACGCCTACTGCCCTATCGTACGATGGTGAACAGGCGGCTCCAGCGCACCGACCAGGGCCAGCGCCAGATCTCCCAGCCGCGCTCGCCTTCGTAGACCGAGAAGAAAATGATTTGCGCCCGGCCGACGATGTTCTGGAACGGCACGAAGCCGACTTGCGGAAAGCGGCTGTCGGTGGAGTTGTGGCGATTGTCGCCCATCATGAAGTATTGGCCGGGTGGAACGACGTAAACGTCGGTGTTGTCGGACTGCAAATTGTACGGCAGGTCCAGCGTGGTGTAATTGACCCCATTGGGCAGCGTCTCGCGCCAGCGCCGCACCCGCGTCGCATGCCGGTTTTCGTCGAGATCGATGAAATCGTCGATCAGCTCGCGTTTCACCGGCTGACCGTTGATGTGCAGCACGCCCTGGATCATCTGGATGCGATCATTGGGCAATCCGATGACCCGCTTGATGTAGTCGGTCGTATCGTCGGCCGGCAGGCGGAATACGACGATATCGCCGCGATCGGGCTGCGAACCGAGAATACGGCCGGAGAACAGTGGCGGCGACAGCGGCAGCGAATAATAGCTGTAGCCATACGAATACTTCGACACGAACAGGTAATCGCCGATCAGCAGCGTCGCCTTCATCGAGCCGGACGGAATGTTGAACGGCTGGAACAGGAACGTGCGGATGACAAGCGCGATAATGCCGGCGTGAACCAGCAGGCGGACGAACTCGCCAATGCCACCCTCGTTACGCTTTGCCACGCTCTGTCCTGCAATTTTGGTCACGCGCAATCCTTCCCGTGACGTGCATCGGCCGCCTGTCCATGGAGTCCCGCGCCGTTGTAGCGGCTGGGGCTTGGAGGCGCAATCAATCGGGCGGCCGCTTGGCGGGGCTCGAAAGATTAAATTTACGTCAGGATTTCAATCTGTTATCCGATCGTTGCAAACTTGCCCGGAGAGGGCTGCGTCGCCTGAGCAGGACTACGAGAAGCGAGACGGCGGTCCGCACGACCGTGCTTTTGAGCGGCCGCCTGGAATTCCAGGATACCGGTGCCGCAGACCTCAAATCATCGGCTGCGCGCCGTGCGGGTCTTTCCTGCGGCTCGCGGTTTGGCGACAGCCTTGCGGACCGGCTTGTGCAACGGCACCGCCGAGATGATGACATAGGCCATCGCCATGGGGCCTTCGTCGGTGATGCTCAGATGAATTTGCGCCTCATAGCCCGCGGGCGTGATCGCGTTGAGCCGCCGCAGCGCCCCGCCGGTGAGCAGCATGGTCGGTTGCCCCGATGGCAGGTTGACCACGCCCATGTCGCGCCACCACACGCCACCGCGCAACCCGGTGCCGAGTGCCTTGGCGCAGGCTTCTTTGGCGGCGAACCGCTTGGCATAAGTCTCGGCGCGGTTTTTCCGGCGGTCGGCCTTGGCCCGCTCGGCCGCCGTGAACACGCGGCCGAGAAACCGCTCACCGTGGCGCTCGATCACCTTGGCGACGCGGCGCGCGTCGGAAATATCGGAGCCGATGCCGAGGATCATGGTTGAGGCCACTCCGCTCTCATCGGCCTTGAGCGAAGCCTGGAAACTCGCGCTCCAGGAATCGTTTCAGCGCGTCGGGCTGCGGACTTATGGAGTTGCGGTCGCGATCCGCCAGGATGAAGTCCGGTGGCGTGAGTTCGGCTTTCGTGATGACGAACTCATTTCGGTTTTTGGCGAAGTCGCAAAACAGCGGGTTGTTCGGCAAAATCGCGCCGGCCGGCACCAGATAAAAGCCATCCGCGCGATAGGGCCCAAACACCGAGCGAGCGAGCGAGCCCGCCGGGACTTCGCTGCGCTGTCCCGATAGCTTTTCGAGTTCGACAATTCCGCCATTGCGGCGCGCATAAACACGGCGCAGCGGCAATTCTTCAGCCTTCTGGCTTACCGCCGCGACAAACAGGATGGCGTGTTTGCCGATCGCGCGATATTCCGCGGCTGTCTCGGGCCAGGCGACATCGAACAGCACAAAGCGATCGGCCCCGCTCGGCGCCATTTTTTGAATCTCGGCGGCGCGCGTTTCCAGCCGGCGGGCGATCTCTTGCGGCGTCACCGCGCCCTGGCTCGGGCCCGTCGTGCTGGTGACTTGCTGGGCTCGCACCGCCGCGAGGCTCGCCGCCGAAGCGACCGCTCCCAAAGCAGCCGCTCCTAAGACGAATGCCACGTAACCGAACCATCCCGAAGTCTTGGCGCGCAGACCCATGTCGCTATCTCTTGTCGCTATCCCTTGCCGGCGCGCGAACGGCCGCGATCCATCGCGGCGCGCATGGCGCGCACAGTTTCGGCGAGGCCCACAAACACCGCCTCGCCCACCAGGAAATGCCCGATGTTGAGCTCGGCAATTTCCGGCACCGCCGCAATCGCCTCGGCGCTCGCATAGTCGAGACCGTGACCGGCGTGCACCTCAAGACCCAGGCTCGCCGCAAGTGTCGCGCCCTCGCGAATCCGCCGCCATTCCGTGTCGGCTGCGGCCTTGTGGCCGTCGGCCAACGCGTGACACCAGGCGCCGGTATGAATCTCGATCACCGGCGCGCCCAGCGCCGCCGCCTCTTTGATTTGCGTTGGCTCGGCGGCGATGAACAGCGAAACCCGGATGCCCGCTGCGCGCAGCTCGGCGATCTTCGGCTTGAGCGCCAAACGTCCGCCCACCGCATCGAGCCCGCCTTCGGTGGTCCGCTCAGCGCGGCGTTCCGGCACCAGGCACGCGGCGTGTGGCTTGGTCCGCACCGCAATCGCGATCATCTCATCGGTTGCCGCCATTTCGAGATTGAGCGGCTTCTTGATGTCGGCCTTGAGGCGGGCGATGTCGTCGTCACTGATGTGACGGCGATCCTCGCGCAAATGCGCCGTGATGCCGTCGGCGCCAGCCTCGATCGCCAGCCGCGCGGCGCGCACCGGATCGGGAAGCCGCCCGCCCCGGGCGTTGCGGATGGTGGCGACGTGGTCGATGTTGACCCCGAGGCGTAGCTGCACGCTGGTCGTTCCCTCTGGATTCAGCCGTTCACGCGCTCTGCGCCGGCGACCACCTTCTTGGCGCGCAATTGCGCGATGATGGCGTTGAGGTGCTTGAGGTCATAGACCTCGAGATCGATGACGCAGTTGGTGAAGTCCGGCGAATTCCGCGCCATCCGGATGTTGTCGATGTTGCCGTCGTTCTCGGCGATGACTTGCGCGATCTGGGCGAGCGTGCCCGGCTCGTTGACCGACTGAATCGAAATGCGCGCCGGAAAGCGCTGCGGCGTGCGGCCGTCCATGTCCCAACGCACGTCGAGCCAGCGTTCGGGGTTCTCCTCGAATTGTTTCAGCGTGGGCGACTGGATCGGATAGATCGTGATGCCCTCGCCCGGCGTGAGGATGCCGACGATGCGGTCGCCCGGCACTGCGCCACCGTTCGGCGCAAAACTCACCGGCAGGTCGGAGTTGATGCCGCGGATCGGGATCGCGCCGCCGGCCTCCTCGGGCGCCGCCGGCACCTTGAAAATCAGCGCCTTGCCCATCTTCAGACCGAACCAGCCGCCTTCCGTTTTCGGCGGCGGCACCGCGGCGATGCGTTCTTCCTTGTAGTCGGGGTACATCGCGCGCGCGACATCGGATGGGCGCATCTCGCCGCGGCCGACGGCTGCAAACACATCGTCGATGGAGGAGCGGGCGAGGCGCGGCAGCGCGCCGGTGAGCTTCTCGTCGGTGTATTCGCGCTTGGCGCGCTGGCACAGGCGCTCGACGATCCTGCGGCCAAGCTCGGCATATTGCACGCGCACCGCATTGCGGGTGGCCCGCCGGATCGCGAGCCGGGCCTTGCCGGTAAAGACGATCGATTCCCACGCCGCCGGCGGCGCAACCTGCGACTTCGAGGTCAGGATATCGACCTCGTCGCCATTGTTGAGCTCGGAGGTCAGCGGCGCGATCTTGCCGTTTATTTTGCAGCCGACCGCACGATTGCCGACGTCGGTGTGGACCGCATAGGCGAAATCGATCGGAGTGGCCTTGCGGGGCAGCGCGATCAGCTTGCCCTTGGGCGTGAAGCAGAACACCTGGTCGTGGAACAGTTCGAGCTTGGTGTGCTCGAGAAATTCTTCCGGGTTCGAGCCCTCGGCCAGAAGCTCGATGGTCCGGCGCAGCCAGCCATAGGCGCTCGACTCGCGCGACAGCAGATCGCTAGTTGACGTGAGGTTGTCCTTGTAGAGCACGTGCGCCGCGATGCCGTATTCGGCGATCTCGTGCATGTCCTCGGTGCGGATTTGCAGCTCGACACGCTGCTTGCCCGGCCCGATCACGGTGGTGTGGAGGGAACGGTAGTCGTTCTGCTTGGGCGTCGAGATGTAATCCTTGAAGCGTGTCGGCACCATCGGCCAGGTGGTGTGAACGATGCCGAGCGCGCGATAGACCTCCGGCAAGGCCTTCACGATCACGCGGAAGCCGAAAATGTCGGAGAGTTGCTCGAAGCCGACCGACTTGCGCTCCATCTTGCGCCAGATCGAGTACGGCCGCTTGCGGCGGCCGATGACCTCGGCCGCGATGCCGGAATCGGCGAGCTTGCGGGTCAGCTGGTGTTCGATCTCGGCGATCAGGTCTTTGCTGCGCTCGGCAAGGTCCAGCAGGCGCCCGGTGACGACCTTGTGCGCCTCGGGATAGAGCTGGTGGAACGACAGGTCCTCCAGTTCCTCGCGCAGGCTCTGCATGCCCATGCGGCCGGCGAGCGGGGCGTAAATTTCGAGCGTCTCCTCGGCGATGCGCTTGCGGCCTTCCGCCGGCATGTGCTCGAGCGTGCGCATGTTGTGGAGCCGGTCGGCGAGCTTGACCAGCAGCACGCGTACGTCGTCGGCAATCGCTAGCAGGAGCTTGCGCAGGTTCTCGGCCTGCTTGGCTTCGCGCGACACCAGATCGAGCTTTTTCAGCTTGGTGAGACCCTCGACCAGATGGCCGATGTCGGGACCGAAAATTTGATCGATCTCCGCCCGTGTGGTCGGCGTGTCCTCGATGGTGTCGTGAAGCAGTGCAGCCGCGATCGTGGCGTCGTCCAGCTTGAGCTCGGTCAGGATGGCGGCGACTTCGAGCGGATGGGAAAAATACGGGTCGCCGGAGGCTCGTTTCTGCTCGCCATGCGCCTTCATGGCGTAAACGTAGGCGCGGTTGAGCAGAGCCTCATCCGTATTGGGGTTGTAGCGGCGGACCCGTTCGATCAGGTCGTACTGCCGCATCATCGGAGCGCGAGTTTCGGATTTCTCCGCGCGGCCAATTACTTGGGAGACGATATTAAAGCCACGGCCGAACGGCGCCCGGGGTCTGGGCGGGTTTTGCATGCGCGGCAGATCGGTCTTCGAACGAGCCATATCGCGGCGCGGCCGCCACCGGGGCTTCAAAGGCCCGCGTCGCGGTCCCGGTTGGCCGTCCTGCCTCTAGATATCACGGGGAATCGCGGTAGCCGCAAGGGCGGACCCGAAAGTTGGGTTCACAACATGCGAACGGCCCGGGAGGACCGGGCCGTCGGTAGCCAATTCAAACGGCGGAAGCCTATTCCTCGTCTGGCTCCGGCTGCTCTTCGGGCGGGGCAAGGCCTTCCAAGCCCTTGAGCAGTTCTTCCTCGCTCATGTGCTCGACCGCCACATCGGTGTCGTCGGCATCGACCGAACCGCCGGTGCCAGCGATCAATGGAACCGCCTCGGCCTCGGGCTCGTCCACCTCGACGTATTTCTGCAGCGTGTGGATCAGGTCCTCTTTCAGGTCGCCGGGCGAGATCGTCGTCTCGGCGATCTCGCGCAACGCCACCACAGGATTCTTGTCGTTGTCGCGGTTGATGGTGATCTGGGAACCGGAGGACACCATGCGGGCGCGATGGCTCGCAAGCAGCACGAGATCGAAGCGGTTCTCCACCTTGTCGATGCAATCTTCGACGGTGACACGGGCCATCGGCGCGGCTCCTGCAACGAGACGTTGTCTCTGGAAAAGTCGCGGCTTAGGTAGCCCCCTGCGACCAAAAGCGCAAGAGCGCAGAATGGTCTTGGCGGTGTAGACAGCCCCTGTTAGTCAACAAGGGGAACCAAGCACGGCTTATTGGGATTAAGTCATTTTATCGTCGGTTTGATCGACACGGTTCGGCGTTAGCCACGATTTTTCCGGCAACGCGGGCCCTTCGGTCTCCGATCATGGCGGCCCGGCAAGCTTCTTCCGGCCCTTCCAGCCGGTTTCCACGGTTCGGCTAACGTTCCAATTGCGAGGTCAAGCATGTCTGCAACGGTCGAGAAAACTGCGTTGTTCATTGATGGCGCCAATTTATACGCCACGGCCAAATCCCTCGGTTTTGACATCGACTACAAGCGGCTGCTGCGCGAGTTCCAGAGCCGCGGCAACCTGCTGCGCGCGTTCTATTACACCGCAGTGATCGAGGATCAGGAGTATTCCTCGATTCGCCCGCTGATCGATTGGCTCGATTACAACGGCTACACGGTCGTCACCAAAGCCACCAAAGAATTCGTCGACCAGACCGGCCGGCGCAAGGTGAAGGGCAACATGGACATCGAGCTTGCGGTCGATGCCATGGAACTCGCGCCGAACATCGATCACATGGTGCTGTTCTCGGGCGACGGTGATTTCCGCTCGCTGGTCGAGGCCGTGCAGCGCCGCGGCGTGCGCGTCACGGTGGTTTCCACCGTCACCACCCAGCCGCCCATGGTGGCTGATGAATTGCGCCGCCAAGCCGACATTTTCCTCGATATCGTCGAACTGCAACCCAAGATCGGGCGCGACCCATCCGAACGCGCACCGCGCGAGCCACGTGAGGGGCGCGAGCCACGGCAACACACGCCGCAATTCCTGCAGCGCGGCCCGGCGCCTCAGCGGGCGCCAGCCGGCGCCGAGGACGACTTCGAAGACTGATCCCACGCGATGTCGCTACCGAGCGGCAAACCTGGGCGCGATTGTCCGCGCTGCCCGCGTTTGGCGGCATTCCGCGAGCAATGGCGCGGCCGCGAACCCGAATGGCACAATGCGCCGGTCGGCTCGTTTGGCTCCATCAATGCGCGCTTGCTGATCGTAGGCCTTGCGCCCGGCTTGCGCGGCGCCAACCGCACCGGACGGCCGTTCACCGGCGACTACGCGGGCGACCTGCTCTACGCGACGCTGAAGGAATACGGCTTTGCCAGGGGCACATTCGACGCACGCCCCGACGACACGCTGAAGCTCGTCGATGCCCGCATCACCAATGCGGTACGCTGCGTTCCGCCCGAGAACAAGCCGACTCCGCTTGAGATCAACACCTGCCGGGATTTTCTCAAACTCAGCATCAGCGAGATGCCAAACCTTCGCGTCATCGTGACGCTGGGCCGCATCTCCCACGAATCTGTGGTCAAGGCGCTCGGAGCAAAACGCTCAACCGCGGCGTTCGGCCATGGCGCCAAGGCCGAGGTCGGCCCCCTGACTTTGTTCGCGAGCTATCACTGCTCGCGATACAACACCAACACCGGCGTGCTGACGCCAAAAATGTTCCACAATGTATTCGCCGCGGTGCGCGCCTGTCTCGACGGTTAGCACGCGACGCATGAATTTGCGTGACAGACTGCAAGTCAGGCCCGACCACCGCTACGGTCCATTTCGGGCGGCGTCGCGAGATGCCGGGTGCAATTGACCAAGCTCGCCCGGTGCGGCGCATCTTCATGCAGCACTGTGACGCTTGTGTTGTCGAATCGCTCCGGAGTAGCCACGCCGTCAGGCAACAGTGCATGCCGCTCGACGAGGGCGCGGCAGACCAAACCATGAGTGACCACCACCAGCGTACCGTTCGTACTGCGGCGCGTGCTCGCGATGAAAGCGAACGCATCGGCGACACGGGCGTGAAATGCCGGCCAGTCTTCGCCGTTGGGTGGCGCGAAGTCAGGCCCGAACGGATCCTCAGCCAATCCGGCATACGGCATCCCGCGCAAGTCGCCGAAGTTGCGCTCCTGCAAGAGCGGGCTTTCTTCGATAGCAATTCCGGCGCAGTCGGCGAGCGGGGCTGCCGTCATCTGCGCGCGCAGAAAGTCACTGCAGAGGATGCGAACGAAACCGTGCGCGGACAGGCGCCGCGCCAGTTGTTCCGCCTGATGCACGCCGCGTGCATTGAGCGGCACGTCGGGCCGCTGGAGAATGCGTGCCGCGTTACCGTCGGTCTCGCCATGACGCACGAGCAAGATCGTCATGTTATCGGCACGCCTGCAAAAACGCCGCGACCTTGGCCTTCAGACCTTTGACTGGCCACGTCACCGGCTTGATCGAGCCCGTGACCTTGATCGCCTTGCCGGTCGCCAGCACGGCGAACACCGGATCGTCGCGCGATACTTTGGTGCGCAGTTCGACGCCCGCCGTCATCTGGAAATTGCGGGTCTGTTGCGAGGTGCCGTTGAGCTTTGCGGTCTTGCCGTCGCTCGCGAGCGTGAGTGTCACCGCCTCGCCCGTCCCCTCGCCCACGTTGGTGTCGCCGCCGGCGCCGAGATCGATGGCCTTGTCGGCGCGGCATTGCAGCCAGAATTCAACGTCGCCCTCCTCGACGCCGGAAAAGCCCTGCAGATAGGCGCGTCCTTCCTTCTTCAGCAGCGTCCAGGTCACTTCGGCTGTGGCCGTTGCCGGCTGAAGAACCGCCAAGCCGGCCAGCACAACCACAAGGGTTCGCATCCCGCGCCTGCCTCAATGCCGGTACGACATGAATTCCATCAATGATCCATCCGGATCGCGGAAATAGACGCTGGTGCCTGCGCCCTTGGCGCCGAAGCGCTGCATCGGTCCTGCCTCGATCGCGATGTTATGCTTCTTCAGATGCGCCACCGCGGCGGCGATCGGCCCGTCCCATTCGAAGCAGAGATCGCTATTGCCGGGCTGGACCGGCAGGCGCGCGACCTCGGCCGGCTTGACGCCCTGGCCATGCACATTGAGTTGCTTGTCGCCAAACCGATAGGCCCAGCCGACCGGCCGCTGCACCAATTCGGCGCCCAGCACGTCGCGGTAGAAGGTGTTGGAGCGCTCCCAATCGGAGACGTGGATGACGCAATGATCGAGCTTGATGGGCAGCGGCATGATCTCGTTCCTCGGCCTTGTGATGTCGCGGGAGTGCAACCCGTCGGAGCTTTAGCCCCTCTGCTTCATGAGGCGGCCGCGTTCGCGATCCCACGAGCGTTTCTTCTCGGTCTCGCGCTTGTCATGCAGCTTCTTGCCCTTGGCGAGCGCAATCTCGATCTTGGCACGGCCCTTTTCGTTGAAATAGAGCTTGAGTGGCACCACCGTCATGCCCTCGCGCTCGACCGCGCCGATCAGTTTGTTGATCTGGCGCTTGTGCAGCAAGAGCTTGCGGGGGCGTTTCGGCGCGTGATTGAAGCGGCCGGCCTGCTTGTATTCGGTGATGTTGGAATTGTAGAGCCAGAGTTCTCCGTCATCGGCTGCGGCATAGGATTCGGCAATACTGGCCTTGCCCTGGCGCAGCGATTTGACCTCGCTGCCGGTGAGCGCCACACCAGCCTCGAAGACCTCGTCGATCGCATAGTTGAACCGTGCTCTGCGGTTGTCGGCGACGATCTTGAATCTTGGATCGGGCTTGGCGGCCATGGGGCTTCCGGCGATGGACTCTGCCGCATCATATAGCCTGCTTCGCGCTCAGACCGAAGGCTTGCGTTCCTCGGGCGGCTTGACGTGCCGGAACGAGAACAGCAGCGCCACGTCATAGAGGATCTTGAGCGTGCCGCAGAGAATAAGCGGCAGGCCCAGGAATGGCGTGGCGAGCAAGACACCGCTCAGCGCCGGGCTGATGGCGGACGCAAGGCTGCGCGGCACAGCCGTCATGCTGGCGGCAGCGGTGCGCTCCGCCGGCGTCACCACCGCCATCACATAGGAGGTGCGCGTCGGCACATCCATCTGCGACAGCGCCGAACGCAGCAGCAAAAGGCCGAGCGCCACGATCAGATTGGGCGAAAACGCCGCCATGATCAGAAAGATGCTCGACGGGATGTGGGTATAGACCATCGTGTTGACGAGGCCGATGCGGGTCGCAAGCCAAGCGGCCACCGGAAACGAAAAGGCAGCAAGTGTGCTCGACCAGAAGAAAAACAGCCCCGCGGCCGACAACGACAGATCGAACCGCTCGAACAACCAGAGCGCCATCAGCGACTGCACCGTGAAGCCGCCCGCAAAAGCGTCGATGCTGAAAAGCGCCGCCAGCTTGTAAACCACGCCCCGCGATGGCCCGAGCGGCGCGCTCACCGCCCTCTCCTCCATGCGAACATGCGGCAGCCGCTGGTACAGCAGCGCGCTGATGACGCCGAGCGCCGCATAGCCGTAGAACATCAGCCGGAACGCGGTGAGATTGCCGATGCCGAGCGGCGCCAGAAAATCCGGCAAGGCCGCGCCCAGCGAGCCCGCCGCCATCGACAGCGCACCGATCAGGCTGTAGCGCGCAAAGGCACGCGTGCGGTCGCGATCGGAAACGCCTTGCGTTAGCATGGCGTGCTCGAGCGGCACCAGCACCCCGAGGTCGCCGGTCGACGGATTGATCGTGCCGACAAACGCGACTGCCATGACCAGCGCGATGTGCTCGAAGTTCGGGAACGCGAGGCCGGTCCCGGCCATCAGGACTGCGCCAGCCACCAGCAGATTGCGTAGGTCGTGACGTGGCGCTACGAAACCGATCGCCATCGTCAGCAGCGCCGTTCCGAGCAGCGCCGAGGTCGCGACCAAGCCAATTTGCGCGGGACCGTAGCCCAGCGCCGCCAGATAGGCCGGCAGGATGATGATGGCGAAGCCGTCGCCAAAGCCGCGCACGCCGCGCGCCGCATAGAGCAGCAGCACGTTGGAATTGTTCGCCGGCGCCGCTATTTGTTCAGCACCACTCATGGCAGCGTCGTGATCTCGATCCGGTCGAAGCGCGTCACACTGTCGGACTTGGTCCACAGCGCGACACGGCCGGCGCGGTCGATGGTGCGGTCGGTCGCGGTGAACAACGGTTTGCCGTTGAACGTGACGGTGAAACGCTCGCCTTCGGCACGCAACATGACGGTGTGCCAAACGTTCCGCGCGACCTTGGTGTTGACGCCCTCGATCAGTTCGCGCCGGCCGTTGACCACGCGATAGAAGCGCACGTTGTCTTCAAGCGCATTGGCGCGCGCCACATAGTAATTGTCGGCATCGATCAGCCGGACCACGACGCCGCCCGCCTGATCCACGCGGCCCGCGACCGGCTTGAAGCGAATGGACACTTCGACGTTTTTCGCGGACACCAGTTTGTAGATCGCAAGCGGAAATCGGTAGTCGGTGGTGTCGGTGCTCGACTGCTCGATGGCGCGATCGCCAAACGAGTCCCGATCGGCAGCAACGACCCATGTGCCCAGCGAACCCTGGCCGGTGCGCGCGAATTCGAAGTCGGGCGGCGACGCGCCAAGCGCCATGGTGCCGATCGGCACCAGGATTGCTTCGGATTGCGCCAAGCCGGACGAACTGGCCAAAGCTGCGGCACCGGCCACAACAGCCACCAGGATCAATGTTTTTAAGGAAAACGATAAGAGCTTCATTCCGTCCATGCGCAATCTCCTCGACAAGCGAGTGTCGCGCAGAGCTTGGACGGCTAACCGTCTGACGGGGAGTCTGCATGACCCCGTAACCCGAAAGGTAGTTCGCTCGCATTATGGGTGCAACCCCGGGACCGCAAGCTTCTCACCCTCCCAAAAGGCGCAAACAGTTGCCGGCGGCAACGGCGTTCTGCTCAGCCTCCGAAAGCCCGGCGCGTTGCATCGCGACGGTCAGCGGATCGCGAATGGGTCCGTCATCGACGATCGGCCAATCGCTGCCAGCCATGACGTGGTCGGCGCCCAACAGATCGACTGCAGTTCTGATCAGCACCGGATGAATGAGCTGGGTGTCGATGAATACATGCTTGCGCATCACATCGATGGCGCCGGACGGGAGGCGACTTTGGTTCGAGAGGCCAGATACCATCGCGAGACCGCCGATGGCATGTGCCGTTACCACAACGCGCAAGCCGGGCAATTCCGTGAAGGCTCCGCCCTCCACCAACGCGATCATCGCCGCCGAATTCACCGTGCCGCGCGCGAACAGCGTCCCGATCACCCCGTAGGGCGCCATTTGTCGTGTGAGCGGCTGCGGCGCGACCGGATGCACAAACACCGGCACGCCCAGTTTGGCGGCCACTTCGAGCGTGGGACGCGCGTTTGGCGCATCGATCAAGACCTCGCCGCGCGCGCAATCGACAAGCAGACCGCGCAATCCCAAATCACGGATAGCGCGCTCGGCCTCACGCGCTGACTTGTCGCCATCGTAGGCATCGACGGACGCGAGGCCGTGAATGCGACCGGAATGGCGGGCCACGAGGCCGGCCATGTGATCGTTGATCGCCATGATGGTTTCATGCGGGACATGTCCGTCCGCATCGGCGATCAGTGCAGCCGGAATGTTGACGACGCGGCCGCTTAACTGCCCGTCCCGGATATCCTTCAGCAGAAGGTCTTCGTCGGACAATTTGCGTGCGATCGCCTCCCAGCGCGCCCGCTGATTGGGCGGCGCGGCGCGCACGGCAGTCAATTCGAAGCGCGCCGGAACGTGGTGGCAGTGAAAGTCTACAAGTTGGGTGTTCATGTTTGTCGCTCTTTCAAAGTTTCGATATTTCAGCGCGTGTCAGGCCGACGTCGCGGAGCTGATGCTCATCGAGCGCGGCAAGCACCTGGCGGGTATGACGACGCTTCACCCAGCGCAGCAGGGCGGCCGGAAGCGCCAGAAATGAGATGACGATCAGCCCAACCACGTGATGTTCTCTCTGGCCGCTGGAACGGGATTCGCTGCGGCGTTGGGCCGCGATGGTCACGTCAAAATGCGAGATCGGCATTTCTTCCACCTCATTGGTGTTTTGGATCGTGATCGGCCGGCGGCTTCGGACCGCCGCTCCGCGTGCAAGCGATTTCGAAAAGGCGCAGGGCTTGGACGGTACGACCGTTTGACGGGGAGCCTGCGTCCCCGCAAATTCAGATGCTACGAGCCGTCATTCGTCGCCGAGAAAGTAGATTCTCTGTGCAGCACGGCGCATCGTCAGCGCCTCCTGGAAGGCACCAATGAGCACCTTCAAGAAACGGGGCCGACCCGCTCCGACACGCGTCGGTGCTGGGATGACGGTCGAGGAAGGATACGTCTTATAAGCGCAAGTCATTTCTCATCTCCGTGTGGAGTTGAGACAACGCTTGGCTGCATGGCAGCTGACCGGGCGGTTGTCGATAAGCCCGGCACATCGACGGCCTACGCCGCCGGACGGTGGTGATGCACCCACTCGCGGGCGCGCTGGATGCTGCGGGGAAATCCATAGAGGATGACATTCGACTTGGACATGATGCTCTCCAAGCCGCCGCCGGTCGTTGCACTGTCGAGAAATTTTGCATTTCGCCAACAGCCTTCGGCCCGGCGAGCGGGCTAAAGTGCAGTTCTTGGGCGAAATGCCTTGGGAATGCCGGGCGACTGCAATGTGGCCCGACGCACGCTATGTGTAGCAAGCGCACCAAAATGTCAATGACGACGCAGCACGAGCGCACACAGCATGGTGAATGAAACGACCGCTTTGCAGCCGGCGCGTCCTTGACGCTACGTCATCCTGGCGGACACAATCGCATCAAACCGCGCGCCGAAATCCAATGCGAACGCGCCATTCAGGGGAGACGATTATGCCAAAGACATCGATCGCATCGATTGTTGTAGCGTTGCTTTGCGGCACTTCCGCCGCATGGAGTCAGCCAGGGCAAGATTTCCCGCCAGGCCCCGGCAAGGACAAAGTCGTTGCCGTCTGCAACGGTTGTCATGACATCAACCGCGTGAAAGCGGGTTACAACGCGGCCGGCTGGAACATGCTCCAGCACATGATGCAGAACTTCGGCACGCCGATCGCGCCCGAGGATTGGCCAATCGTCACAACCTACCTGATGACCAACTTCCCCGAGCGGCAACGTCCGCCCGCGGTCGTCATTTCTGGTCCGGTGCAGGCCTCGATCAAATTGTGGGACGTGCCCACCATCGGCTCGCGCCCGCACGATCCGCTCGCCACGAAGGACGGCGCGATCTGGTGGACCGGGCAGCTCTCCAACAAGCTCGGCCGCATCGACCCCAAGACCGGCGCGATCCGCGAATATTTCCTGAAGTCGCCGCACAGCGGGCCGCACGGTTTGACCGAGGACCGGGACGGCAACATCTGGTTCACCGCCAACGCCATGGGAGCGATCGGCAAGCTCGATCCGAAGACCGGCCTGGTGACCGAGTACAAGTTGCCCGATCCGAAGGCCAAGGATCCGCACACGCTGATCTTCGATCGCGACGGCATTCTGTGGTTCACGGTGCAGCAGGCCAATATCGTCGGCCGGCTCGATCCGAAAACCGGCGACATCAAGCTTGTGACGTCGCCGACGCCGCGCTCGCGGCCCTACGGCATGGCATTGAATTCGAAGAACGTCGTGTTCTTCGTCGAGTTCGGCACCAACAAGGTGGCGAGCATCGATGCCAAGACCATGGCGATCAAAGAATGGACGCTGCCAAACCCCGGCGCCCGGCCGCGCCGCATCGCAATCTCGCCGGATGACATGATCTGGTACACCGATTTCGCCCGCGGCTTCCTCGGCCGTCTCGATCCAGCGACCGGCGAGGTCAAGGAGTGGCAATCGCCGAGCGGACCGAAGTCGGAGCCCTATGGCATCGTCTTCACCAAGGGTGCGCTCTGGTACAACGAGGCTTTCGCCAAGCCGAACACCATCGTGCGGTTCGATCCGAAGACCGAGCAATTCCAAACCTGGGCCATTCCAGGCGGCGGCGACATCGTCCGCAACATGGACGTAACCCCGGATGGCAATCCGGTCACGGCCAACAGCCTGACCAATCAGGTTGGCCTGGTCGAAATCAAATAACGCGCTTCAATCGCCTGAAACGAAACGGGCCGGATCGACGATCCGGCCCGTTTGATTGTGGGTGCGCGAGCAATCAGTTGATCAAACCCGCATGCACCATGGCTTCGCGCACCGCGGCCTGCGCCTTCTCGGACGCCGGCACCATCGGCAGCCGCAGCGTGTTGTTGCACTTGCCGATCAGCGACATCGCGTACTTGATCGGCGCCGGGCTCGTTTCGACGAACAGGTTGATATGCAGCGGCGCAAGCTTGTCCTGCAGCTTGAGCGCGGTGGCGTAGTCGCCCTTCAGGCACGCGGCCTGGAACTCCGAACACAGCCGCGGCGCCACGTTCGACGTCACCGAAATGCAGCCGTGGCCGCCGTGGGCGTTGAAGCCGAGTGCAGTGATGTCCTCGCCCGAAAGCTGGTTGAAGTCCTCACCGATGGCGGCGCGCTGCTGGGAGACGCGCGCCATGTTGGCGGTCGCGTCTTTCACGCCGGCGACGTTCTTCAACTCATAGAGCCGCTTCATGGTGTCGACATTGATATCGACGATCGAACGGGCCGGAATGTTGTACATGATGATCGGAATACCGATCGCGTCGTTGATCGCCTTGAAGTGCTGGTAGAGCCCTTCCTGCGTCGGCTTGTTGTAGTAGGGCGTCACCACCAGGACCGCATCGGCGCCGGCCTTCTCGGCGTGCTTCGACAGGCTGACCGCCTCCGCGGTCGAATTGGAGCCCGCGCCCGCGATCACCGGAACGCGGCCCTTGGCCTGGTCGACGCACCATTCGACCACCTGCTCGTGCTCCTTGTGGGTCAGCGTCGGGCTTTCGCCCGTGGTTCCAACCGGAACCAGACCGTTGGTGCCCTCGGCGATCTGCCACTCGACGAGATCGCGAAACGCTTTTTCATCGACCGAACCGTTCTTGAACGGTGTGACGAGGGCCGTAAACGATCCCCGGAATCTCGTCTTGGCGGTCATGGCAGGTTCCCCGGTTTATTGTTGAGGCGTCGGCGTACGCCGGGCATGCGGAAGATAGCAGAAAATTACCGGCACGGCTTGCTCGATGGAAGGCTCGCCGGCTGATATGATGATTGCATCAGCTTCGTTGATCGTTGCGTCAAACTGTGGCCGCGTTTTCGGGCCATTTAGCTTTCATCAATCCTATCAATGGAATAGGTATCGGTGACGGACGCGATTCGAGCCCCGAAAAGGAGCGACGTTTGGCCTTGAGGTCAGCCGTAAGCGCACTGTGGCCGATTGCCCTCGCCGGCGCCGTCATGCTTGCAGGTGAGTTCCCGGCATTCGCGCAGAGCGACACGCCGGCAGCGCAACCGACCACGCAGCCCGCGACCGCAAAGCCCGCGGCCAACAAGAAGACCACGGCCGTTAAGCCCGAGCCGGCGAAGCCGGCCGCTACCGCCGCCAAACCGGCGCAGCCCAAACCTGTAGCCGCCAAGCCTGTAGCGGCCAAACCTGTAGCGACCAAACCTGCGCAACCAAAGGCCAACGCAAAAGCGATCGCGACCGCTCGGCCCGGTCCGAATGCGAAGCCCGCGCTTGCGCCCGTGATCGCACAAGCGCTGCGGCCCCAGGTTCCTGCGGCCGACAGTACGCCAGCGGTCGTTGTGCCTCGGCCGCCCACCAGATCGGCCAACTCTGCGCCCTTCGTCGTCGCGTCTTCGACGCCGGCGGCCTCGGCGATGGATATCGCCACGGTCAAGCGCGCGATCGAGCTTGTGCGCGCGCACAAGCAGTCCGAAGCCAATGCGCTGCGCAAAACCCTTTCCGATCCGGTGGCGCAGAAGCTGATCGAATGGGCGATCCTGCGCAGCGACGATCCCGGCGCGGACTTTGCCCGCATGGCGGCGTTCATCGCCGCAAACCCAAGCTGGCCCGGCATTGTGACACTCCGCCGCAAGGCCGAAGCCATGCTGTACCAGGAGCGTCCCGATGCGGCGGCGATCCGCAATTACTTCGCACAAGCGAGGCCGCTGAGCGCCAAGGGCAAGTTTGCACTCGCCCGTGTGTTGCTGGCGCAAGGCGATCGCCCTGGTGCCGAAGCGATGGTGCGCGAGGCGTGGCAGTTCGACGCGTTCTCGCAGGATGTCGAAGCGCGCGCGATCGAGGCGTTCGGCGACATGCTGACCCGTGCCGATCACAAAGCGCGCATGGACCGCAGGCTTTACTCCGCCGACGATGCCGAAGCCGGGCTGCGCATAGCCAACCGGCTGGGCGGTCAGGAGCCCGCTATCGCCAAAGCGCGCATCGCAGTGCTCAAGCACGCGGGCAACGCCAAGGCGCTGCTCGACGCGGTGCCGCCCGACGCCCGCAAGGACGTTGGCTACCTGTTCAGCCGGGCCCATTTTCTGCGCAAGGGCGACCATATCGCCGAAGCCACGGCCGTGATCCTCAGCGCGCCGAACTCGATCCCCGCCTACCATGATCTCGACGAATGGTGGTCAGAGCGGAGGCAGCTGGTGCGCAAGCTGCTCGACCAGAACGACTTCAAGAACGCCTATCAGGTCGCCCGCAACGCCACGCCGCCAGCCCGAGACAATTACCGCGCCGACCAGCAGTTCACTGCCGGCTGGATTGCGCTGCGCTATCTGAACGATCCGGCTTCGGCCTATGGCCACTTCGCCCGCGTTGCGGAAGGCAACGACAATCCGATCACGCTGGCGCGCGGCGCCTATTGGCAGGGCCGCGCCGCCGAGGCGATGAAAAAGACCCAGGAAGCCCGCGCCCATTACACCGAGGCCGCGCGCCATCCCACCGCCTATTACGGCCAGATTGCACGGGCGAAGCTCGGGCTCAATGAGATGGGCCTCGCCGGCCCGCCGGCGTTCTCGGCCAGTGAGCGCGCGAGACTGGCCCAGCTCGAAATCGTGCGTGCGGTCGAGTTGCTTTATGCAATTGACGCGCGGGAGCTGATCTCCCCCATGATGGCGGATCTTGGCGATAAGGCGGACGATGCCGCGGCGCTGCTGACGCTGGCGGACATCGCCGCCAAGCACGATGATCCGCGCGCCATGATGCTGGTGGGCAAACTTGCGCTCGGCCGCGGCGTTGCCGTCGAGCACGCCGCGTTCCCGACCATCGGCGTGCCGAGCTATAAGCCCATCGGTCCGGAAGTCGATCCCGCGGTGGTGTTTTCGATCATCCGCCAGGAAAGCTGGTTCAACCAGCAGACCGTTTCGCGCGCGAAGGCGATGGGCTTGATGCAAGTGACGCCGCCGGCGGCTCGCCATCTTGCCGCGAAGTACAAGGTCGCGTTCGAGCCAAACCGGTTGCTGACCGACAAGATCTATAATCTTCAGATGGGCTCGGCCGAGCTTGGCGAGCTGCTACGGGACTTCCGTGGCTCCTACATCATGACCTTCGTCGGCTATAACGCCGGCCGCGGCCGTTTGCGCGAGTGGGTCGGCAAATATGGCGATCCTCGCGATCCGAAGGTCGATCCCATCGATTGGGTCGAGCGCATTCCGATTGCGGAAACCAGGAATTACGTGCAGCGCGTCATGGAAAACCTGCAGGTCTATCGCGTCCGCTTCGGCGGCGATCAGCGTCTGCTGATCGAGGCGGACCTCCGCCGCGGCGCGACGGCGAACTGAAGGCCGCAGGCTCTGTTGCGGCACTGGCGACGCATCGGCACCCCCTCCATGGGCAACCCTCCAAGCCAGAGCGAACCGCACGCCGACGCGTCAGGCGCCATCTCGCATTTCATCAGCGCCCCCGATGGACTTCAGCTTCACGTCCGCGAATACGGTGCAGGCGGCTCGCCGGCCATGCCGGTGGTCTGCCTGCCAGGGCTTGCCCGCACCGCGGAGGACTTCCGCCCGTTGGCGATGGCGCTTGCGAGCTACCCCGCCTCGCCCCGGCGCGTGCTGGCACTCGATTATCGGGGCCGCGGGCGCTCCGGCTACGACCGCGAGCCTGCGAACTACAATCTCGCGACCGAACTCGCCGACGTGCTGGCGGTGCTGGCCGCGCTTGAGATTCCGCCGGCCCTCATCGTCGGCACCTCCCGCGGCGGTATCCTGGCCATGCTGCTTGGGGCCGCACGGCCGACCGCCATCGTAGGCGTCGTACTCAACGATATCGGGCCGGTGATCGAGCCCAACGGCCTGGTCCGCATCAAGAGCTACGTCGGCCGCCTGCCGGAACCCAAAAGCCTCCAGGAGGGCGCCGAAATCCTGCGCCGGCTGTTCGACGTGCAATTCCCCAAGCTCAGCAGCGACGACTGGCTCGCGGCCGCCGGCCGGACCTGGCAGATGCGCGACGGCCGGCTGCAGCCAACCTACGACGAGCGCTTGGCCCGCACGCTGGATGGGGTCGATATCGAGCGGCCGCTGCCCGCCCTCTGGAAGGAGTTCGACTCGCTCGCCCGGCGGCCGCTGCTGGTGATCCGCGGCGCCAATTCCGACATCCTGTCGGTCGCAACCGTCGAGGCTATGAGCAAGCGGCGCAACACCATGGAGACGCTCACCGTACCGGATCAAGGCCATGCGCCGCTACTGGCCGAGGCCCCGGTCATCCAGAAGATCGTGGACTTTGCGGCGTCCTGCGATCGATCTGGGCACGCCTGACACTCCGCAAAGAAAAAACCCCCGGCGTTACCGCCGGGGGTTCTGGGCTCAAACCGAGAGCCCGATGTTGCTTACACCGAGATCAAGGAACGATGTCGCGGTGGACGCGGATGCGGCCAATGACAGCATTCTGGTTCTCGATCGTGCGCGAGCCGTTCGGCTGACCAGCAGCCGACTGCGTAAAGGTCGTCGTCCGGCCCGCCGCTGCGGTCTGCAGCGCAGAGTAGATCACGTCGAAGCCAACGTAGAAGTCCTTCGTGACGTTCCACTGGCTACGCGAACCAACCGTCCAGAACGACCAGTCCCACATGCCCGGATCGCAGGTGCCGCTGGGTTGGGTGAGCGTGCCGGTGCCATTAGCGCAGATCAGGGTCGTCGCAGTTCCGTTGTGCGAGACCTTGAAGTACGAACCATACAGAGACGTCCGCAACGCAGGCGTCCAGAAGTGCTCGTATGCCGCGTTGACGCCCCAAGCGGTCGTCAGCTGAACGGCCGTGCCGGTGCCGAGGAGCCCAGCGGACGTACCGCCGCTGAAGATGCCATCGGAGAACTGGCCGAAGCCGATCGAGGTCGCGCCGGTGAAGCCGTTCGGCGAGAACGCACCGGCAGGCGAGACCGCGACGTAGCGCAGCGCACCTTGGGTGTAGTTCACCTGAGCTTG
>CAMDDZ010000084.1 GCA_945893145.1 Rhodoplanes serenus
GTTAGCGAGGCGCCCGGGTCGGATCGTTTCGCGCCTCACTTTTCGGCCGCGGCAAGGATTCTCTTGTTCATGATTCAAGATTCAGATTCAGCGCTCGGATTTGCAATTCAGATCAGCCGGTTACGATGGCAAATGTGAGGAAATGGGCGAGATGGGTGAAGTTCGGGGCGGAGTCGCGTGAGCAGGTGGGTGGCGAGCGGTGGAACATCGGGCGAGGGCCGGTGAGCGGGTGGGCGGCGAAAGCTCCTGCGGAATCCAAAAGTGAGGATACGGGCGGGTGATTATGGATTTTCATTGAAGGTGATGCGCTCCACCTTGCTTTGCCAGCGTGCCCTGCGGCCGACGCGGCTTTTCTCGCGTTCTTCTTCGGCCTTGCGCATATCGGCCGTCGATTTACGAAGCCAGCTTATAAACAGCTTTTCGACGGCACGGCCCTTCTTGATTGTTGAGATCTCAACGTGGAAATCGGTGAGGTGGTTGACTTCCTGCAGCGCCGGCTTGAGGCAGTATTTGTTGAAGTCTGCGAAGCGTTCGAGCTTGCCTTCCGGCACGCCAATCATGGCGCGGAACGTATCGATGGAAAATTCTTCGTACGATTTGGTCAGGCCAATGCGCCGCTCTATCATCTCATAGAGGCGGATCGAGTATTTGGAGCGCAGCGCGTACATGATGTGGGACTTGATGGCGGCCCAGGTCGTGCTCTCGCCGATGATTGCCAGCAGGTCGGGCGGGAAGGTGTAGTAGAAATAGCCGTCCTTGGCGTCCTCTTCCTTGTTGGTCCCGAGCAGGTTGAGGCGATAGGTCGCCATTTTGCCGGTCTTGGGATCGCGCGCCCGCACCTTGGCGTAGGCGGTCATCAGCGTGTCGAACGCCCCTTCGAGCCGGTCGTTGCTTTCGTGGGATCCGCGCAATGCGGCTTTGAGAATCTTATGGACCGGCCGCTCGCGGATCTCGTTCCAGGCATTGGCGAGAAGCTGGTTGTAGAGGATCATTTCGATGCGGGAGAGGGGCGTCACCTCGATGCTGTCCACCAGCTCGCGGGGCTTGATAATCCGCCCCATGTGATGCGGATCGAGCGGCTGGCCGGTGACCTTGACATCGGTCGAGAAAATGGGGCCTGCGGGCTTGGTCGGCTCTGGCTCTTCTAATTCTCCGATAAACGTCGTGACGCTTCGTCCATTCACACAACGAGCGTGCGGATCAAAAGTGAGGCGGTCAAGAGATCAACTCACTTTACCCCGAACGCATACGATCGCAGCCGCCCAAAAACTCACTCTGAGAGTCGGCCGAACGATTTGGAATCCGTGACGCGACTCGGGAAGCTACGTTTTCAACTTCCATTTCATTTATGAAAACTCTCTCAGACCTTGGCTTTGCCGGGCCTCGGTATGTAGTTGCTCAGCACCGTGCCAATGACGGCCAAGAGCTTGGCACGCTTCTCCGGCTGACACTTGATCTGTCGGCCGTCCTCCAGGTCTTTCAGGATTCCGGTGGCCGCTTCGATATGGGTAGGCAGCCGCGTGCGAAAGACATGAATATGCGCGGCGATCTTCAAGATCAGCGTTCGCGCGTCGAAACGCGGATCAAGGATCAGGCCGTTGCGGATCATGTGGCACAGCAAGTGGGCCGCTTCTTCGTAATAGGGGACCATGACGCTGCGCCCCTCTAGCTTTGCTCGTTGCGGAAAATGACAAGCATGCTGGGGAAGGGCGCGGAATTCTGGGCATCTCCGAACTTGAGACAACCTTTTATGAAGCGGATTTCCGCGCGCGGATTGTTGTAGATGTGTTGATGAAAGTAAGTCGTGTCCGTTCGGGCAGGTATCAGTAGTACGCACACCTCCGCGCCGCTCGTCGCGCACTTCTCAACCCACTGAGCCGTCTGCGAGTACGGGGGGTTGCAGAATACCTGCTTGCCTCTCCAGTCCGCGGATAGCCCATCAATTTCGGGCGTCCAGTAGAGCGGCAGCTTTGCATTTTGAGTGGTGGCGCATACGTCCCAGATCAAATCGAATTCATCATTGAGGCGATCGAAGAGTTCCTGCGGCGTCGACCAATCCTGCCGATCAGAATGGAAGTGGACGGAGGAGAAGGATGATTTCTTAGTCGGTTTGGCGCGTGCGCTGTGACGCGACGCCCTCTTTGCGCGGACTGGTGACATGGCGATGCAAGCTCCTGAAAAGCTTGCCGCGAGCTACGCGGCTGCAAGATCTAGAAGGGGTTTTCGTCGTCGAGCGTGATGCCGCTGGCCTTGCAGCGGTCCAGGATAAATTTGTCTATGTCCGCTTCCAGCCAGCCTATTCTGGCGACTCCGAGCTGGACCCGTTTCGGAAATTTTCCTGCCTTTTCAAGGCGTTGAACATGTACCCGCGAAAAAGGCACTCGATCCTTGACTTGTTTCCAGTCGAGAACCCGAAGGGGCTTTGTCTTGTCCAGCATGTGCGTCTCCCGTGGGAAAGCCACGAGAGAGATAGACCTTAATTGATTAATGTCAATATGGGTCTAAATTAAAGTCGCCTGAGCGCGGCATTGTAAAGCCGTTTGGCGCGTTTTTTGTCCCTAGGAAAACGTTTGTAAGCGTCTGCGGGCTCAACAATTTTCAGTTCTTTCAATTCCTTTTCGACGGCTTCAGATGAGCGCCGTCTCGTCGACGTGAAAAAGTGCGCAAGATCCTTGGGTATCGTGTGGCGGTTGGCCCATTGCATCAGCGCGAGATACAAAGGGGGATCCAAGTCGCCAATTTCCGAAATTGAAATAATTTTCGGAAGCCAGGCAGCATAGTGGGTACGCAGGAAGGAGATCGAGGTTAGACCAGAATTTTCGTCCCGCTCCGACCACAGAGCCGGTGCCTTTGCTGGCGGTTTCGCTGGCCCGGCAACTCTCTGAGCAAACCGCGCTTTGAGTCCAACACTGGATGCGATTGTGGCCAGTATGCGTGTGCGCTCCACCTCGGGCAGACCTTGTAAGCGATCTGCAAGTTTTTGTGCCTCGGCTTCAACTGTGTCAGGCGATGGTGTGCTACGCGGCTCCGGCAGTTTTTTCTCAGCTTGTTGAGGTTGTTCTTTTTTCTTTGCCTCAAGTGTGCCGATCAAATCCCTTAGATGCCAGTATTTTTCTAAAAGCCGTTCTTGCGCGTGTGTTGGCGGCTTCGCGAAGTGATCCCTGGCGGTTGAGGTTACGGCTACTAAGTGTTTGAAAGCCTCAAGCGCTAGAGAGTAGTCGGTGTCAGTCTCCGTGACTAAGCGAGCGCCAATTTCAAGCGCCCGTGAAGTCTTGGAGCTGAGGTCGCTTAGATGGGATCCAAGGCCCTCCGAATATTGTCTGACAGCTTCATCACTTGTTGCTGCGGGTCTAACTGCCCAAAAGAACGTCTTCAACATGATCTGCAATTCGGCTTCTACGCCTATTGCCTTATTGTCTTTCGCGCTCGGCACTATGGCGCGCGCGCCTAAGCGCTCCGCAGGCTTCCGCCCTGCTGGCGGGTTCGGTGAACGGTCCGGGGTTGTCGGCGGCGTGGAACGGGGTGGCTTCATTTGCCTGTCGCTAGTTCTCGTATTCCCAGACCTATCAGAGTCGCGTCCGATCAGTTGAGTCAACTTGGGACGCCAGGATCCTGGTCAGTTGTTCTTCCCATTTGAGAATGGCCGCTTTCATCTCCGGTAAGTAGCTGTGTCGGTTATAGGTGGCCGCGATCGGCGAGATCTGCCCGCGGATATGATTGAGCAGCCGTTCGATGACGTGCGGGGCAACCCCGATTTCGGCAAGCTTGGTGGCAAAGCTGCGCCTCAAATCGTGCAGATCAAAATCTACGCCTGCGTGCTTGTCGAGCTTGGCCTTGCACGCGGCAAAGCCGTTGAAGGCGGTGTCTTTCCGCGCCCTGGCCGGAAAGAGCAGGGTGGTTGAGTTTAGGCGCGGGATGGTGTCGAGAACGCCCGCCACCATGTTGCCGTAGGGGAAGCAGTGCTGTCGGCCGTTCTTGGCGACTTCCTTCGGAATGGTGATCGTCCTGGTCTGGGTATCGATCCACTCCCAGCGCATTTTCGCGGTCTCGCCGCGCCTCTGGCCGGTCAGGATCAGCAGCTTCGCCAGGTTGCTGAACGGGGCACGCAACTTACAGGACGCGTGCCAGACCTTGGATAGCTCATCATCGGTTAGCACACGGTCGCGGCTCGCTCCCCGCTTCGGAGGTTGCAGGCGCTCGCAGGGATTGGTTTCGAGATACTGGCGTCCAACGCACCAGCGCAAAAAGAATTTCAGCTCCTTGAACGCGTTGTAACGCTCGACGGGCGTGTGAAGCAGGCCGTCGAGGGTCAGTACGACGTGCTGGGGCGTGATGTCGGCAAGTTCCTTTCGTTCCCATTTCCGATAGTGCCGTTCCAGCACGCCCTTCCTCGCGTAAGCAGTGCTCGCGCGCAACGTGGGGAAGTGGACGGCGTAATAGCGCTCCAGCGCGTCGCCAAAAGTCGGGGTGGGGGCCCGCTCGCTTTGCTCGGCCAAAATCTTCTTCGCGACTTTGCGCGCATCTGCGAGCGGCGTCTCGGGATAGCGGCCAAGCACCTTCAAAGAACGTCGCCGGCCATACATCACGATCCACGACTTCGAGTTGCCGTTGATACGGATGCCAAAACCAGGCGTCGTCTTGTCCCAGATTTTCGTTTGCTTGGCGGCGGGCTTGAGGGCTCGCACCGTCACGTCGGTCAAATGCGCGCGCATGAGCCTAGTCTCTTTTAGTCTCCGCAATCGCGGGAACAGGGGCGATAGATGATGGATAACTATGGTTGCTCGCACCATAGTAAAGGTGTGGGTTTTCAGTCGCTTACGGGCAGCATGTTACGCGGCGTGTAGGTCTGAAATCCGATACTAAACAGCCAGTCGAGCCGCTGCTCTTCGGTCAGGCGAACGTCGGTCGTGATTTCGCGCGTGTTCACGCCGCCGACGCCTTATTGCCAATTTTGGGTTCGGTGCCGGCGAGGAGCCGCGCGATGTTACCGCGGTGCATGAACCAGATCAGGACTGTGAGCACCAGAAACAGCAGGGCCGGCTTGCCGCCAGCGTAATACCAGAGCAGCGGCGGCATCGCGGCGCCCGCGATCAAGCCCGCGAGCGACGAATAGCGCGTCAGCGCAGCGATCGCGCCCCAGATGACGCCGAACGCAGCCGCAATTGGCCACGCCACGGCAATCAGCACGCCGACATAGGTCGCGACGCCTTTGCCGCCCTTAAAGCGCAGCCAGACCGGAAAGACGTGGCCAATCACGGCTCCGAAGCCGGCCACCAGCGCCGCATCGGTGCCGTCGAACCAATCCACAACGAAAACCGCCGCGGTGCCCTTGAGCATGTCGCCGAGCAAGGTCGCGGCGGCGAGGCCCCTGCGGCCGGTGCGCAGCACGTTGGTGGCGCCGATGTTGCCCGAGCCAATCGAGCGGATGTCGCCGGTGCCGGCGAGCTTGGTCAGGATCAGGCCGAACGGGATCGAGCCGAGCAGATAGCCGACCGCGAACGGGATGATGAGCAGTCCGAAAAAGAATAGGGTGTCCAAGGCTCAGCCCCCGGCGCGGCGAGCCGTAAGCCTATCACAGGGATTCGTACACCGTCCGGCCGGCGACGATCGTGCGCGTGGCGCGGCCTTGCATGCGGGCCTCGTCGAATGGGGTGTTGCGGCACTTCGACTTCAGTTGCTCCGGGTCGACCAGCCAGGGCACATCGGGATCGATCACCACCACATCGGCCGGCGCGCCGGGCCGCAGCGTGCCGCCAGCGAGGCCCAAAAGCTCGGCCGGCCGCGTCGACATGGCTTTGAGCAGCGTCAAGAGCTTGAGCTCGCCGTTGTGCACGAGGCGCAGGCCTGCGGGCAGCATGGTCTCGATGCCGATGGCGCCGGCTGCGGCCTCGGCGAACGGCAGGCGCTTGACCTCGACGTCCTGCGGATTGTGGTCGGACATCACGACGTCGATCAGGCCTTCGTCCAGGGCGGCCGTGAGCGTCCTGCGGTCGTCCTCGCTGCGCAGCGGCGGTGACAGTTTGAAGAAGGTGCGATAGGGCCCGACGTCGATCTCGTTGAGCGCCAGATGATTGATCGAGGCCGATGCGGTGACGGCGAGGCCGGCGTCCTTGGCGCGGCGTAGCACCTCGAGGGACCCCAGGCAGGTCACAGAAGCCGCGTGGTAGCGGCTCTCGGTCAGCGAAACCAGGCGCAGGTCGCGCTCCAGCATGATGGTCTCGGCGGCGCTCGGTACGCCGCTCAACCCAAGTCGCGTCGCAAACTCGCCGGCGTTCATCACACCTTCGCCCACCAGATCGGGGTCTTCGGTGTGGTGGACGATCAGCGCATCGAAGTCGCGCGCGTAGGTGAGCGCACGGCGCATCACTTGGGCGTTGGTGACGCTCTTGAGACCGTCGGTGAAGGCGACCGCGCCGGCCGCCTTCAGCAGCCCGAGCTCGCTCATTTCCTCGCCCTTGAGGCCCTTGGTCAGGGCGGCCATCGTCTGCACGTGCACGATGGCGGTGTCGCGGGCGCGGCGGAGCACGAAATCGACGATGGTCGGATCGTCGATCGTGGGCGAGGTGTCGGGCTGGCAGATGATGGTGGTGACGCCGCCTGCGGCCGCCGCCTGACTCGCCGAAGCCATGGTCTCGCGATGCTCGGCGCCGGGCTCGCCCACGAAGGCGCGCATATCGATCAGGCCGGGCGCGACGATCTTGCCGCGGCAATCCACGACCTCGGTGCCTTCGGGTACGCCGGCCGCACCGATGCCGCGTTTGGCCTCGCGGATCACGCCGTCGGCGATCAAGAGATCGCCGGGGAAATCCAAGTCGCGCGATGGATCGACGATCCGGGCGTTGGCGAGCAGGATCGGGCGGCGGTCGGACAGCATGCGGATCACGCGTTCGGCAGGTTGCGCGATAGCGCTTCGAGCACGGCCATGCGCACCGCAACGCCCATCTCGACCTGCTCGCGGATCAGCGACTGCGCGCCGTCGGCCACGATTGAGTCGATCTCGACGCCGCGGTTCATCGGTCCAGGGTGCATCACCAGCGCGTCGGGCTTGGCGTAGCTGAGCTTTTTCTGGTCGAGCCCAAAGTAATGGAAGTACTCCTGCACGGAGGGCACGAACGAGCCGTTCATGCGCTCGCGCTGCAGGCGGAGCATCATCACGATGTCGGCGCCGGACAGCCCCTCGCGCATGTCGCGGGTGACCTCGACGCCAAAGCGCTCGATGCCTTGCGGCAGCAAGGTCGACGGCGCGACCACGCGCACCCGTGCGCCGAGCGTATTGAGCAGGATGATGTTCGAGCGCGCCACGCGCGAATGCAGGATGTCGCCGCAGATCGCAACCGTCAGGCCCTCGATCGAACCCTTGCGGCGGCGGATGGTGAGCGCGTCGAGCAGCGCCTGGGTCGGATGCTCGTGCTGGCCGTCGCCCGCATTGATCACCGAGCAATCGACCTTTTGCGACAGCAATTCAACCGAGCCCGAGGCGTGATGGCGCATCACGATGATGTCGGGATGCATCGCATTGAGCGTGATCGCGGTGTCGATCAGCGTCTCACCCTTGCGGATCGAGGAGGACGAGACCGACATGTTCATGACGTCGGCGCCAAGCCGCTTGCCGGCAAGTTCGAACGAGGCCTGTGTGCGGGTCGAGGCCTCGAAGAACATGTTGATCAAGGTGCGGCCACGCAGCGACGCGGTTTTCTTCTCGATCTGGCGGTTGAGCTCGACGAATTCGCCGGCCAAGTCGAGCAGGCCCACGATGTCGGCGTGCGAAAGTCCTGCAATGCCCAGCAAATGACGTTGGCTGAGGACGAATGAGGACTTGTGGGCGATGTTCATTAAAGGCCGGTCTATACGCGCCGGGGCTTGCCGCGGCAAGGCCGCGATACTTTGATCCACAGCGAGTCGTTAATGTCGCTCGCAGGGTCAGTTGCGCCGGAAGCAGTTTGGCAGAACGGCCTAAAGGGTATGCGCTTCGACCTCCAGGAGGTCACGAATCAATGGCCGCCCTATGGTGCTGGTAACCGGTGCCGCTGCTTTCGCGCGCTCGCGTCTTTGTGATCCGCGCGGCGCGACCGTCGGGTTGGCGCATCGGCTGCCGCCGATAGCGCCCTCTTGTTGCTTGTTGTTGCTCGATTGCGCGCTGGTTCTGGTTGAACGGGAACCGTCGCGACACCACTCCGCTATGCGGCGAATGGGTGTTCGAACAATTTGAGCCAAAGCGTTTGCGGTTCGAACATGGAACATCAAAGTGCCTGCGACGTTGTTGTCCGAACCTCGTGCCATAGCGGCGCAGGGCGGGTGGTTGCCCGCGGAACAACGATGGAGATTTTCATATGAAAACCTTGGTCAAATCTGTCGCGGCGCTTTCGCTCGCCGGCGCGCTTGCGTTGGCGGTTGCTACGCCGTCGCAAGCAGCCCCGCGCGGCGCGTGGGTTGGCGGCGCGATCGTGGCTGGCGCGATTGTCGGCGCGGCGGTGGCGAACGCTCAGGCGAACGCTTATTACGGCCCGGGCCCGTATGGCTACCAGGCCTACGACAGCTACGGCTATGCGCCGGGCTATGAGCCCTATGCTCCGGCGTATGTGCCGGCGCCGGTCTATGGCCCGACCTACTACAACGGCTACAGCGGCTACTACGGCAATTCGCAGTATCCGTCGCGGCAGAACACGCTCGAAGGCCGCTATTAAGTTCGACAGCGCGTAAGCCTTAGCGCGTAACAGAATGATTGAGGGGCCGGTGCAAAACCGGCCCTTCAGTCGATTGGCGCACTGTGCGCCAATCGGTCGAGGGCGCCCTGCAAGATAAAGATCGCGGCATGCTGGTCGATCACCGCAGCGCGTTTTTTCCGGCTGACATCCGCGCCGATGAGCTCGCGCTCGACCGCGGCGGTGGAGAGTCGCTCATCCCACAGCCCAATCGGCAGTTTGGTGAGCTTGCCGAGGTTGCGCGCGAACGCGCGCGTGGATTGCGCGCGCGGTCCCTCGCTGCCATCCATGTTGATCGGAAGCCCCAGCACGAAACCGGCCGTCCGGCGCTCATGGGCCAGTTCGAGCAGACGTTTGGCGTCGCGCGTGAAAGTCGTGCGCGCGATCGTTTCGACCGCGGTGGCAAGCCGGCGGTCCGGATCGGACGCCGCAACCCCGATGGTCTTGGTGCCGAGATCGAGCCCCAACAGCCCGCCACGAGGCGGCAGGTGATCAGCCATTTCGATGAGCGGGAGCACGAGGCCGGGCATAGCGGGTGCCCTAGCACGCCGGCCACAGGCATCACAATTTGCCCTCGCCATGCCCCGGATGGCAGTCCTTAAGGCTCGCTTAATCCGGAATCGCTATGCGTGTAGGGGGATTTGTTGCGGGACGTAACCATTTATGCGCGTTGTGCTGGTCGATCCGAGTCGTACCGCGGCGAAATTTGTCAGCCGCCTGCTCGAGGCGCGTAACCACGAGGTTCGCACCTTCGCCGACGGCCGCGAAGCTCTTGAGTACATCAAATCCGATCCAGACGTCGGCGCGCTCATCACCAGCGCGGAACCGCTCTCGATGTCGGGGCTGGAGTTGTGCTGGGAGACGCGGTTGATCGCCACCAGCCAGCGGCCGATCTATGTGATCCTGATGTCCTCGACCAAAGAGGACGACAAGCTGATCGAGGCGCTCGACCACGGCGCCGACGACTTTCTCGGCAAGCCGCCGATCGCCGAAGAGCTTTATGCCCGTCTGCGCGCCGCCGAGCGGTTCTCCACGATGCAGCACGAGCTGATCCGGCTCGCCACCACGGACTCGCTCACCGGCATGTACAATCGCCGGGCGTTCTTCGAGAACGCCCAGCAGCTCTGTGTGCGCGCCGAAACTGGCTACGCCATGAGCGCAATCATGGTCGATATCGATCACTTCAAGGACGTCAACGATCTGCACGGCCACGATGTCGGCGACGATGCGATTTGCGCGGTGGCGCACGAACTGATGATTGGCCGCGCGGTTGTTGGCCGCCTCGGCGGCGAGGAATTCGCGCTGCTGCTCGACCGTTCGCTCGCGGAAACGACCGAAGTGGCGGAGCGGCTGCGGGCGCAGATCGCCGCGCTAAAGATCGGTACGGGCGCGCTGTCGCTGACGTGCAGCTTCGGCGTCAGCCAATGGCTGGCCGGCGACACCATCGACCGGCTGCTCAAGCGTGCCGACATGGCGCTGTACGAGGCCAAGATCGGCGGGCGCAACCGCGTGGTGATTGCCGACAATTCGATGCTGACCCCGAGCTACAGCGACGCCAGCAGCCGTATCCGCGGCGCGCGCAAAAGCGCCTAACGCCAACCTTTAAGCCTTGGTGATGCGCAGCCGCGTGCCCCACGGGTCCGCGGTTTGCAGCACGCCTGCGTCGTGCGTGAGCGGGGCGTTCGCAGCCTTCAACCGGGCGGTCACATCGTCGAGCGCTTTGGCGTCGGCGGCTTCCAGCGAGAACCAGGCCAATCCGGCACGATCGGGATCGCGCGAGCCTGCACCGTCGCTGTGCCACACGTTGGCGCCGACGTGGTGATGGTAGCCGCCCGATGACATAAAGGTCGCGCCACCGCGGCGGCGCTTGAGGTCGAGGCCGACCGCGCCGCGATAGAATTGCTCGGCCCGCTCGACGTTGCCGACGCGCAGGTGGACATGGCCGATGCGCAGCCCCGCCGGCGCCGCCGGATAGGGCGCATTCGGTTCGACCTCGGCCACGATGGCCTCGATGTCGAGTTGCTTGGTCTGCATCACGATCATGTCGCCATCGCGCTGCCAGCGTTCCGGCGGCCGGTCGTTATAGACCTCGATGCCATTGCCCTCCGGATCGTCGAGATAGAAGGCCTCGCTGACGCCGTGATCGGAGGCGCCCGTAATCGGCGCGCGGTTGCGCGCGAGGTGCAGAATCCAGCGCGCGTGGTCCTGCCGCGTCGGCATCAGGAAGGCGGTGTGGTAGAGGCCCGCGGTGCGCTCGTCATCGGGCTTGGCGTCGGGCCTGTGCTCGATCTCGATCAAGGTGACGCCGCCCACGCCCAGTTTCGCAACGCGAGGGGTGCGCTCCAGCACGTCGAGGCCCAACAGTGTCTGGTAGAAGCCCGTGAGCCGGTCGCGATCGCGCGCCAGAAGCCCGATCGCGCCGATATGAAGCGGCGTGCGGCTGGCCAATGTGGGTAGGCTTGAGGGGTTCGGTGCGTCCATAACGCCTATATTGGCATTTCGCTCGTCCCGTACAACCGGCTCTTCGGTTCGTGAATGGTCGGTTCGTGCCGCGCGAATGCGCCGCCGCCGCGGCAGGTGGCCGGGACGCGCGCGCCACGCCATATAGCCCTCATAATATCTTTGCCAATGTGTCCCTTGCCGGAAGGAAACGACGATGTGGCCAAACCGCCGTGTGATGGACCTGTTCAAGATCGAGCATCCGATCGTGCTCGCCCCGATGGCGGGTGCGATGGACGCCGATCTGGTGATCGAAGTGTGCGAGGCGGGCGGGCTCGGTTCGCTGCCGGTCGCCACCATCGACGAGACCAAGATGCGGTCCGAGATCGCCAAGATCCGGGCCGCGACCAGTAAGCCGCTCAACGTCAATTTTTTCTGTCATAAGCCGCCGGTGCCGAGCAATGCGCGCGAGCACGCCTGGCGCGAGCGGCTCAAGCCCTATTACCAGGAGCTTGGTATCGATCCGGCGGCGCCGGTGCCGTCGAGCAACCGCATACCGTTCGACGCCTCGCTTTGCGCCGCCGTCGAGGAACTGAAACCCGAAGTGGTGAGTTTTCACTTCGGTCTGCCCGACGCGGCGCTGGTGCGGCGCGTCAAGGCCGCCGGCAGCCTCATCGTGAGTTCGGCGACTACCGTCGAAGAAGCGCGCTGGCTTGAAAAGAACGGCTGCGACGCCATCATTGCGCAAGGCTTCGAGGCCGGCGGGCACCGCGGCATGTTCCTGTCCGATAACCCGGCCACGCAAGTTGGCACCTTTGCGCTGGTGCCGCAGATCGTCGATGCCGTGACGGTGCCGGTGATCGCGGCTGGCGCGATCACGGACGCGCGCGGGATCGCGGCGGCCTTTGCGCTCGGCGCATCTGCAGCTCAGGTCGGCACCGCCTATCTGTTCTGCCCGGAGTCGAAAATCCTGCCGCCGCACCGCCTGGCGCTGAAATCGGCGCGCGACGACGGCACGGTGCTGACCAATCTGATGACCGGGCGTCCGGCGCGCGGCTTCATCAACCGCGTGATGCGCGAGATCGGCCCGATCAACGACATCGCGCCGGAATTTCCGCTGGCGGGTGGGGCGCTCGCGCCGCTCCATGCCAAGGCGCAACAACAGGGCTCAGGCGATTTCTCCTCGATGTGGTCGGGGCAGGCGGCCTCGCTCGGCCGTGAAATCCCAGCGCGGCAGCTTACCGCCAAGCTCGTTGCCGAGGCCCAGGCCATCATGCGGCAGCAGGCAGGCTTGTGAGGACCAGCGCGGGCGGCCAAACTGGCTGAGCGGTGTTTGCCAATGGGTGCGCTCGATGCGTCTTTCAGCCGGAATGAGGGTGATCGCGGCCGGCGCGATCGTGGTGGCATGCTCGGCGGTGCTGTTAGCGGCGAGTTTCGAGCGTCCGCGGACGTTTGCGATCTCGGCGATCCCGGGATTGAAGGCCGCCGACGACAATTACACGATCGCGGAGCCGGTGCGCAGCGACGGGCTGTTGCGGATTTACAGCCTGACCACGCCCTACGGTGATTTCTCGGTGCACGGCGATCAGATGATGCGGATGCGCCTCGTCGAGCTTGCGGTGTTGCGCGAGCTCGAAAAGATCAGCGGCTCGGAGACCTTCTCCAAATCGCTGGTCGCTGCCGGCCTCAGCCCGCTCAAGTACACGGGCCGGTTCATCGTCAATCCGGGCCAGACCATCAACGAGACGTTCACCGGCATCGGCTCGATGTTCGGTCGCATCGGCTCGAGCATGAACAATCCTGGCAACAAGCAGGACGATTTCATGCAGAGCCTGCTGGGCGTGAGCGACCAGAAGCGCAAGCTTGCGGCGAAGTTCGGCGTCGATCCCTATACGGATTTCCCGCCGCTTGCCGCCAAGCTCGACCGCCTGTCGGAAGCGGCCACCGCGGGAGGCCTTACGGTTTCGGGGGCGCTGATGTTCGTCCCCGGTGCCATCGGCATCGTGGTGTCGAATTTGTCCACCGCCAACACGCTCGGCGATATGAAGATCGAGGACATCGCGCGCGATCTCACGGCGGTGCAGATCTTGGATCGCAATCGGCAGCGGCTCGCCGCCATGGGGGCTGAGTCCGCGCTCATCGAGACGCTGCTGAGCAACCGCAACTACACGCCAATCGACATGGCCGTGATGGTGGCAGCGATCGACAGCATGAACACGGTGGCGGACCGGCCTGCGTTCTTCGCGCGCGCCGCGGCCGTCGAATCCCGGTCGATCGCCTATTTCATGCGGCGGCGCGCCGAGATGCTGGCAGTCCACCAGGCGCGCACCAGGACGCTGGTCCGGTTCGTCGATCTCGGCGGCTATCCGTTCAACGTGGCGCGCGATGGGAAAGTCGTCGGCGTGATGCCGGCTGATGCTGTTTCCTGGACCGACGACACCGCAAGGGCACTTGGGGCCGCAACGGCCGACATGCGGCGGACGCTGCCCGGTGCGCATGGGGAACTCCGCATCAGTGGTCAGGCCACGAGCCTCGCCAAGCGGGAGATCAAGGCGCTGGGCTGGCAGGTGGTCGAGAACGTCAAGTTCTAAGCGCCTGTTGCATAGGTTTCCGGTTGGCCCTACATGCGGCTTGTCGCCCCAAAATGTGCTTTGCTATAGGGTCGCCGGAACGCCCTGATTTGAGATTTCGCTGATGTCCGTCGATGCCGCCACTGTCCGTCGTATTGCGCATCTGGCGCGGATCGCTGTTGCCGACCAGGAGGTCGAGCACCTGCGCGGCGAGATCAATTCGATACTCGCCTTCGTAGAGCAACTCCAAGAAGTCGACGTGACGGGCGTCGAGCCGATGACCTCGGTCACGCCGATGGCGATGAAGAAGCGGACCGATGCGGTGACCGATGGCGGCGACGCCGACGCGGTGACGAAAAATGCGCCGGCGACTGAGGACCACTTCTTTCTGGTCCCCAAAGTGGTGGAATGATGAGCGGAGCGCATCATTCCACCATCCTCGGGCGAGCGAAGCGAGACCCGGGGATCGCGTGCGACAAGGAACGGACGGAATAGATAATGTGCCAAGCCTGTGACGAGATGATGCTGTACTACGCCTATCTCGACTCCGTCGAGGAAGAGAAGCGCAAGGCGCAGCCGTGGCAGTGCGAAGTCACGGTGTTTCCGCAAGATGGCGTTGACGCGCCGGCTGCTGCGGCGCCCTCCGCCGCAAAGAGCATCGGCGCAAAGCCCGGCTTCGCCTGCGACGAGCCGGAATGACCGAACTCACCTCGCTCACCATCGCGGACGCCCGCGCGGGCCTGCGCGCCAAGAAATTCTCCGCCGCCGAGCTTGCCAACGTGCACCTCCTCGCGATGGAGAAGGCGCGCACGCTCAACGCCTATGTGCTGGAAACTCCGGAGCGCGCCCACGCCATGGCGAAGGCGAGCGATGCGCGCATCGCCCGAGGCGATGCCGGGCCGCTCGAAGGCATTCCGCTCGCGATCAAAGACATGTTCTGCACCGAAGGCGTGCGCACCACCGCGTGTTCGCACATCCTCGACAATTTCGTGCCGACCTACGAATCCACCGTGAGCGCCAATCTATGGCGCGACGGCGCTGTGATGCTCGGCAAGACCAACAACGACGAGTTCGCCATGGGCTCGTCGAACGAGACGTCGTTTCTCGGCAACGTAACGTCGCCGTGGCGGCGCCAGGGCTCCAACACGCCGATCGTGCCGGGCGGCTCGTCGGGCGGCTCGGCCGCGGCGGTGTCGGCTCATCTCGCACTTGGCGCGACCGGCACCGACACCGGCGGCTCAATCCGGCAACCCGCGGCCTTCACCGGCATCGTCGGCCTCAAACCAACCTACGGCCGCTGCTCGCGCTGGGGGATCGTGGCGTTTGCCTCATCGCTCGATCAGGCCGGGCCGTTCGCGCGCACGGTGCGCGACGCCGCGATCCTGACCTGCTCGATGGCCGGGCACGATCCGAAGGACACCACCTCGGTCGATCAGCCGGTGCCGGATTACGAAGCGGCGGTCGGGAAATCCGTGAAGGGAATGCGCATCGGCATTCCGAAGGAATACCGCGTCGCGGGCATGCCTCCAGAGATCGAGAAGTTGTGGGAGCAAGGCGCGGCTTGGCTGAAGGCTGCCGGCGCCGAGCTTGTCGAGGTGTCGCTGCCGCACACCAAATACGCGCTGCCGGCCTATTACATCGTCAATCCGGCGGAGGCCTCGTCCAATCTCGCGCGCTATGACGGCGTGCGCTACGGGCTGCGCGTGCCGGGCCGCGACATCGCCGGCATGTACGAGAAGACGCGGGCCGAAGGCTTCGGCAAAGAGGTGCGCCGGCGCATCATGATCGGCACCTACGTGCTCTCGGCCGGTTATTATGACGCCTATTACGTGCGCGCCCAGAAGGTGCGCACGCTGATCAAGAAGGATTTTGAGGACTGCTTTGCGGCCGGTATCCACGCCATGCTGACGCCGGCGACGCCATCGGCCGCGTTCGGCATCGGCGAGAAGGGCGGCGCGGACCCGATCGAAATGTATCTCAACGACGTGTTCACCGTGACAGTGAACATGGCGGGCCTGCCCGGCATCGCGGTGCCGGCGGGCCTCGACACGCAGGGGCTGCCGCTCGGCTTGCAGTTGATCGGCCGGCCGTTCGACGAGGAGACGCTGTTTTCGCTCGGCCAGGTGATTGAAGACACGGCGGGCCGGTTCAAGCCGCAGTCGTGGTGGGCTTAGCAGCTCATTCCGAAAGAGCCTGCACGACCATGACGCTTGCCGCCTTCATCAAGCACATTGCGACCCATCGGGTGCCGCCCAAGACCGTTAGCGCGGCCCTGCAGGGAATGTGGTGGGCCCAGAAGGGCGACTGGGACAAAGCGCACCGCAGCGTCATGGAAGACTCTTCGGTCGAGGCCGCCTGGGTGCATGCCTATCTGCATCGCGTCGAGGGCGACGACGGCAACGCCGGATATTGGTACCGGCAGGCCAAGCGCAAGCCGGCCGCTGGCCCGCTTGCGATCGAGTGGGATGAGATCGTGGCCGCGCTGACGGCGCGTTGACGAGCGGATCAGGGCGGGTTGAGCCCGTACTTCTTCAGCACCGGGGCGCGCTCTGGCGCCGACAAGAATGCCTGCAACGCCTTGGCGGTATCCGGTTGCGTGGCGCTACTATGAATCCCACTTGAGAAAACCGTCACCCTGTCGACGTCCGGCGATAGCGGCCCGAGAAAGTCGATGCCGGGTTCGTGGATCAATTCGCTGACTTGCTGGAAACCGATCTCGGCTTCGCCGTTGGCGATGATTTTCGCGACGCCAAAACCGGGCCGCGTCTGTTTGCTCTTGGGTTTGACCGCGTCGGCAATGCCCATCTGTTGAAACATGCTCAAGAGGTAGACGCCGCTCGGCCCGGTCGAGAAGCCGATGGACTTGGCCGCGAGCAGGGCCTTTTTCAGGTTCTCGCCCGACGAGATGTCAGGCTTTGGCGCGCCAAGCCGCACCGCGACGCCGACGCTCGACTTCACCAGATCGGTGCGGCTCCCGGCTTTGATCTTGCCCAGCGATGCGAAAGTCTCGATCTCGGGCGCCGCCACAACGATCAAATCGTAGATCTCGCCAGCCGCGATCATCTTCTTCAGGTCGACGGTCCCGGCCCAGGTGATGTTGACCTGATGTCCGGTTTGTTTCGTGAATTGCGGAATGAGGTCGAGATAGGCCTCCTTCACGGCGCCCGACGACAGCATCTTGATTTCGGCGGCGTTCGCGCCGCCCAGCGCCAGCAGGCTCGCAACGACAACGGCCGCCAATCGAACAAGCATGATCGGTCTCCTCAAACTCCGCCGGCCTTGAGGCCGTGCTTTTCCATCACGGCGGCGGCCGCTGGTGTGATCAGGAATGCGGCCAGCGCCTTGGCGCCTGCGGGATTGCCGGCGCCCGCCTGGATACCGGCCGAGAACACCGTCACGCGCTGCACGTCCGGCGGCAAAGGTCCGACGAAGTCGATACCCTTGATGTGAACGAGCTCGCTGACCTGCTGAAAGCCGATCTCGCAATCGCCGCTCGCCACGATGGTGCCGATGGTTCCGCCGGAGGGTACGCTGCGGTGCTTGGGCTTCACCTCCGCAGTAATGCCGAGGCGCTCGATCAGTCCCGCCATATAGATGCCGCTGGGGCCGCTGGTGTAGCCGACCGTTTTGGCGGCCTGCAGGGTCCGCTTCAGCGCTTCGGCTGAGCTGATGTCGGGCCGCGGTGCGCCCGCACGCACCGCGACGCCGATACCGGAGTTGGCAAGATCCACTCGCGTGCCAGCCGCGATCTTGCCCTGCTTGATCAGCGTGTCGAGCTCGTCGCTCGAAATGATCACCATGTCGTGGACTTCGCCACCCGCCGCCATCCGCTTCATAACGTCGACGGTACCGGCCCAGGTGGTCGTGACCCGTTGGCCGCTCGCACGCTCGAATTCCGGCAGCAGCTCGAGATAGGCCTCTCGGGCGGCGATCGTGGACAGGACTTTGATTTCGGTTGCCATGATGCGGTCAGGCCGGGTCCATGCTGCGCGTCTTGTAAGCGGGCGCCGCGGCCGGTGCGGTGAGGAACTTGACCAGTGCCTTGGCGGCTTCGGCCTCTTTGGTCGCAGCGACGATGCCGCTCGAAAACATCGTGTAGCGCTGCACGTCCGCCGGCAGCGGGCCGACATAGTCGATGCCTTTGAAATGCGCCAGCTCGCTGACCTGCTGGAAGCCGATCTCAGCCTCACCACTTACGATGAAGCTGCCGACGAACACGCCGGTTGGGGTCTGCTTGAGCTTGGGCTTCACGGCATCGGCGATGCCGAGCTTGTCGAACAGCGTGATCAGATAGACGCCGCTCGGGCCGGTGGCGTAGCCGATCGATTTGGCATTCAGGAGGGTCTTTTTCAGCGCCTCGACTGTGCTGATGTCGGGCTTCTGGGCGCCCGCCCGCACCGCGACGCCGACCCCGGACTTGGCGAGATCGACGCGGCTCCCCGCCGCGAGTTTGCCGCTCTTGAGATGCTCGTCGATCGAGCCGCTCGACATGATCAGCATGTCGTAAGTTTCGCCGGCCGCGAGCCGCTTGTTGGCGTCGAGCGTGCCGGTGAACACGGTGGTGACCTTGTGGCCAGTGGCTTTTTCAAACTGCGGCACCAGCTCTCGATAGGCCTCTTCGGTGGCCTGGGTGGACAGCACCTTGATTTCGGCGGCGCTGACGATGCTGGACAACAGCAATGCGCCGGCTGCGGCAGCGAAGAACCTTGAGATCATGTCGCTCCCCTGGATGTTGTTATTTGCCGGAAGTTTAAGCGTAACCAGCCGTGCGCGATAGGCGTTTGGCCCCCGCTTGACGGCGGGACAGCGCCGCGCGATGCAGGACCCATGAGCACGCAAACCAAGCCCACCAAATTAATCAAGGGCGCCACCGGCGACTGGGAGATCGTCGTTGGCATGGAGGTGCATGCCCAGGTTACCTCCAAGTCCAAGCTGTTTTCCGGCGCCTCGACCGAGTTCGGCGGCGAGCCGAACAGTCATGTGTCGCTGGTCGATGCCGCGATGCCCGGCATGCTGCCGGTGATCAACGAGGAATGCGTCCGCCAGGCGATCCGCACCGGGCTCGGGCTCAAGGCCAAGGTGAATCTCAAGTCGGTGTTCGACCGGAAGAACTATTTCTATCCCGACCTGCCGCAGGGCTATCAGATCAGCCAGTACAAGTCGCCGATCGTGGGCGAGGGCGTGGTCGTCGTCGATATGCCCGATGGCGAGAGCATCCGGATTGGCATCGAGCGGCTGCACCTGGAGCAGGATGCCGGCAAGTCGGTGCACGACCGCCATCCGTCGATGTCCTACGTCGATCTCAATCGTTCCGGCGTGGCCCTCATGGAAATTGTCTCCAAGCCCGACTTGCGCTCGGCCGACGACGCGAAGGCGTTCCTCGCCAAGCTTCGCAGCATCCTGCGCTACCTGGGGACCTGTGATGGCGACATGGAGAAGGGCAGCCTGCGCGCCGACGTCAACGTATCGGTGCGCAAGCCCGGAAGCCCGCTCGGCACGCGCTGCGAGATCAAGAACGTCAATTCGATCCGCTTCGTCGGTGAGGCGATCGGGGTCGAGGCGCGCCGCCAGATCGAGATCATCGAGGACGGCGGCACGATCGATCAGGAGACGCGACTGTTCGATCCCGACAAGGGCGAGACGCGCTCCATGCGCAGCAAGGAAGAAGCGCACGACTACCGTTACTTCCCCGATCCCGACCTGCTGCCGTTGGAATTCGACCAGGCCTATGTGGATGCGCTGAGGGAGCACCTGCCGGAATTGCCCGACGACAAGAAGATGCGGTTCGTGAAAGAGTTTGCGCTGTCGGTCTATGACGCCGACGTGCTGGTGGCCGAGCGCGCCAGCGCCGACTATTTCGAGGCGGTGGCGAAGGGCCGCGACGCCAAGGCCGCGGCGAACTGGGTGATCAACGAGTTGTTCGGGCGTCTCAACAAGGTGGGCAAGGACATTACGGCTTCGCCGGTCAGCGCTGCTCAACTCGGCGCCATGCTCGACCTGATCGGCGAAGGCGTCATCTCCGGCAAGATCGCCAAGGACCTGTTCGAGATCGTCTGGAGCGAAGGCGGCGATCCCCGCGCTATCGTCGAGCAACGCGGTATGAAGCAGGTCACTGATCTTGGCGCGATCGAGAAGGTCGTCGACGAGATCGTGGCCAAGAACCCCGACAAGGTGGCGGACGCAAAAACCAACCCGAAGGCGATCGGCTGGTTCGTCGGCCAGGTGATGAAGGCCTCCGGCGGCAAGGCCAATCCGCAGGCCGTCAACGATCTCCTGAAGACCAAGCTCGGCCTCTGAGGGGCGCGCAGCTCAACGCGAAAGCGCCGCCGCAGCTTTGTCGACCTGCGCTTGCCGTTCGGCTTGCCGTGGTGCGGCTTTCCTTTTCGTCGCCTCGATCAACGCCGGACTGGCGCTGCGCGGATTGCCGCTGTCGAACGGCGGGTGAGGGTCGTATTCCATGCCGAGCTGAATGGCGCGCGCCGCATCTTCGCCGGCGATCTCGGCCACGACGCGCAGCCCGAAGTCGATACCCGCGGTGACGCCGCCGGCCGTAATGGTGTTGCCGTCGATCACAACGCGCTCGTCGACTGGAGTGGCGCCGAACGCTTTGAGCATGTCCATCGACATCCAGTGGGTGGCGGCGCGCTTGCCGCGCAGGAGGCCGGCGGCGCCGAGCACCAGCGCGCCGGTGCACACCGAAGTGACGTAGCGTGCACCCTTGGCCTGATGGCGGACAAAGTCGAGCGTCTCGGCGTCGGTGAGTAGCGCGTTCATGCCGCCGCCGCCCGGCACGCAGATCAAATCGAGTTGCGGGCAGTCGGCAAACGTCGTGCTCGGTAGCATGGTAAGGCCGCTGCCCGCGCGCACCGGGTCGCGCGTTTTCCAGATCAGGTGAAGTTCGGCGCCCGGCATCTGCGAAAGCACCTCGTGCGGGCCGGTCAGATCGAGCTGCGTGATGTTGGGAAAGAGCAGGAAGCCGATGCGGAAGGGGGCGGACATGACACGGTTCCAGAACAGATTGGTGCGCGAAGACGTTGCTCAGTGTCGCGGCGCGCGTGTCGGATTGCAATGGCCACGACCGTCACACATTGAGCGATGATGAACGCACACGAGGTGTTGCGCGCGGAGAAATTTTGGCAACGCTGCGGAAAATTTCGCGCGCCGAACGTCAGTGACGCGCTCAGCCAATGCGCGCCAACGCGAATCAGTTGCGCCCGATTCGCTCGTTTTTGATCGATTCAGCTTCGACGCAACGCCTTGAATGGCATTTTTCGCAAATTTTTTTCCACCGGTGTCAAAGCGAAAAATTGTTCGCGCGTTTTGGTCGGAGAATGTTTTGCGCGCGCGTTTTGTTTTGCGTGCTCGCGCCGCGCGATGATTTTCTGATTGCGTTAAAAGCCATATAGAATGCGGCTTTTCGCGCTATCGAAAATTTCTACGACTGTTTGCATTGGCGTGTGTTCGCGCACGACAACGCACACGATTGATGACAATTGCTTGCGAGATAGCGGACGATTCTTCGCTCGCTTACACGCTCCGTTAAGCGAAGTCGGTGTTTTTTCCGCTGTGCTGGTGTAATCGGAATGCAGTGCAGATCGATTCGCGACTGCACTGTTCCGACGTCGCCATTTATCATGGCTAGGAGGGCAGCAATGGCTAAGAAGAGAAAGTCGAAGGCAGCGGCGAAGAAGACGGTCAAGAAGAAGAGCCGTAAGAAGCGCCGGTAGAGTCCGACAGGACTTCTAACGATCTCCGCACTCACAGGTCGGAGGTCGCGTCATACGGGCCGGTGAGCGTCGCGAGTTGGTTTGCTTCATGAGATTAACTTGAGGCGCCCCGGTTCCGAAAGACGGCAGAGGGCGTCGGGGG
>CAMDDZ010000085.1 GCA_945893145.1 Rhodoplanes serenus
GGGCCTCGCGGCCAGGGGCCGCGCCCGCGGCCGCGCGCACGATATTGGTTTCAACCACCACGTCGGTCGGTCCGCCGATCATCAAGAGGTGTTCCACATTGTCGCGCCGGACGATGACGAGCTTGCGCCGGGAATCGACCGAAGCGGAATCGATCACAGCAAGGCGCGGCTGACGTGCGCGTGCGGCTGCTTCGATCCGCGTCACGCCGAACCGCCGCACGGCCCAGGCCACGATTCCGATCAGCGCTAGGACCACCACAAAGGCGATGACGAAATTCACTGAGGTGGGTAGCTCCAGGCCAAAGAGGCTGTTCATCCGTTGTCCCCCGGCGCGCGATATGCAGCGCGCCTGGCGTTCTCGAACCACCGACCCGGCAGCCCAAATGGTTAACGCCTGCGGCAATCTTTGCCGTGGCGAATATTAACAAAGAACTAACGCCAAGGGGTGATCCGACCCCCCGATGGGCCATCTAAAACGATTCTTTTGGTAAACGACAAATTGATGGCAAATCGCCTGTTTTGCGCAATTTAACCCGCCATTAACCATACACCCGGCAAAGTCTGCCCACCTCGGCTGCCAAATCCGGCGTCCGCGGCCGAGCCAAGGGCGCCATGGCACTCACCGACATTTCGCTTTTCTCCTCGTTGCGCACCCGCATGCATTGGCACGAGGAGCGCCAGCGGGTGCTGGCCGAGAACGTCGCCAACGCCGACACGCGGGGCTACCGGCCGCGCGATCTGGCGCCACCGCAGTTCGACCGCAGCCAGCCGGCCGCAGGCTCGCTGGGTCTCTCGGTCACCGCGCCAGGCCATATCACGGCCTCCACCAATAGCTCTTCGCAGTTCGCGGCCGCTCGCGTCGGTGGCTACAACGTCCGCCCGAGCGGCAACGCGGTGAACCTCGAAGACGAGATGATCAAGGTCGCCAACAATCAGATGGACTACCAACAGGCGACCACGCTCTACGCACGCAGCCTCAGCCTGCTCAAAATCGCGGTCGGCAAGCGCTGATGAGGGCGGGCGCGGGTGAGGTCTCAAGCTTCGATCAACGAAGGCAAGGAGAACGGCCGTGGACTTCCTGAAATCGATTGCCATCGCGGCATCTGGCTTGCGGGCGCAGGCCGGCCGCATGCGCATCATCGCCGAGAACATCGCCAACGCCGATTCGACCGCGCCCAGTCGGGGCGCCGAGCCGTACCGCCGCAAGATCCCGACCTTCCGCACCGAGATGGACCGCTCGGTCGACGCGCAAATGGTGGCGCTCGGCCGCGTGAAAACCGACCCGTCGGAGTTCCGGCTCAAGCACGAGCCCGGCCATCCGGCCGCCGACGCCAACGGCAATGTCAAATACCCCAACGTCAATCAGCTCGTTGAAATGACCGATATGCGCGAGGCCCAGCGCTCCTACGAGGCCAACGTCAATGTCATCGGTGCGTCGCGCCGGATGATCCAGCGCACCCTCGATATCCTCAAAGCCTAATCCGGAGCACCGCCATGACGACGCCGAGCATTGCCGCCCAGGCCTATGCGGGCCTGGCCCGCCTCAACAATCCTGCCGGTCCGATGCGGGATGCCGCAGCTCTTTCGAGCGGGCCGAACTTCGGCGCGCTGCTCAAGGACGCGCTCGGCTCGCTCAGCCAGTCGGCGCGCAACACCGATACGCAGGCGCAGGCCATGGCGACCGGCAAGGCCAATATCGTCGATGTGGTCACGGCCGTGGCCGAAACCGAAGTTGCCATCAATGCGCTGGTTTCGGTCCGCGATCGCGTGATCCAGAGCTACGAAGAAATCATGAAAATGCCGATCTGACTTCTCTTTCCCTCTCCCCGCGTAGCGGGGAGAGGGTGGCTGGCGCAGCGAGCCGGGTGAGGGGCTGTGCTTGAGACAGATTTCGGAATTGCCTCACCCCAACCCTCTCCCCGCAAAAGCGGGGAGACGGAGAAGAAAGATGGGAGAGCGAATGACCGGACCTGAGGTTCTCGATGTGGCGCGCGACGCAATCGTGACGCTTGTGGTGGTGTCTGCCCCGCTGATGCTGGTCGGGCTTGCGATCGGCGTCGCGATTTCGCTGTTCCAGGCGCTGACGCAAATCCAGGAGATGACGCTCGTGTTCGTGCCGAAGATCCTAGCGATCTTCGCCGCCATGATGCTCGTGCTGCCGTTCATGGCCGATGCGCTGCAAAGCCATATGGCGCGGATCGCTGCCCGCATCATCGGCGGGTAGATGCGCATCGACGTCTCGTTCCTGCCGACGCTCGCCGCGGCCTTCATGCTGTGCTTTGCGCGCATCGGCACGATGGTGATGATACTGCCGGCGTTGGGCGAAATGAGCGTGCCGGCGCGGGTGCGGCTGACCGTCGCGCTGGTGCTCACGGCCGTCATTCTGCCGCTCAACCGCGGCGCCTACCATGTCGACCTGGGTGCGCTTGGCCCGGTGGTGCTCGCACTTGGCCAGGAATTCCTGATCGGCGCGGTGCTGGGGCTGTTGGCGCGTATGACGATCTCGGCGCTGCAGGTCGCAGGCTCGGTGATGGCCCAGCAGATGGGGCTCGGCTTCGTCACGGCGGTCGATCCAACCCAGGGCCAGCAGGGCATGCTGGTCGGTAATTTTCTGACGGTGCTTGGCATCACGCTGATCTTTGCGTTCGACATGCATCATCTGCTGATCGCCGCACTGAACGACAGCTACGCGGTGTTCCGGCCGGGCGAGATTCCGAACATCGGCGACGCGGCCTCGATGCTCACCAGCTCGGTCGGCTCGGCGTTTCGCATCGGCATCCAGATTTCGGCGCCGTTCCTGGTGTTCGGCCTTCTGTTCAATCTCGGGCTTGGCATCCTGTCGCGGCTGATGCCGCAGATGCAGGTGTTCTTCGTCGGTATGCCGCTGTCGATCCTGGTCGGCTTCATGATCCTGCTGCTGGTCATGGGCGCGATGATGACGACCTTTCTGGGTTCTCTCCAAGACGTGCTGGTTCAACTCACGCCGAGCGGCTGAGGTCGTGAGATATGGCTGACGACCAAAACGACGCAGACCGCACAGAAGACCCGACCCAAAAACGGTTGGATGAAGCGCACGGCCGCGGCGATGTGGTCAAGAGCCAGGAGGTCTCGACCTGGTTCGTGATCGCGGGCGCCACACTGGTGCTGGCCACATTCGGCAACACCATGAGCGCGACACTCAGCACGACGATGCGCGGGCTGCTTGCCAACGCGCACCAGATTCCAGTCGATGGCCGCGGGCTTGTTTCGATTGCGGGCCGGATCAGCGGCGAGGTGCTCTCCGCGATCGGGATTCCGCTTTCACTGCTGGCGCTCGCGGCCATCGCCGGCAACATGATTCAGCACCGCCTGGTCTGGTCATCCCAGTCGCTGAAACCGAAGTTCAACAAGATTTCGCCGCTGTCGGGTTTGAAGCGGCAGTTCTCCATGCAGGCGCTGGCGAACCTGCTTAAGGGGTTGATCAAGATCGCGGTGGTTGGGGCGGTCATGGTGGCGCTGTTGTGGCCGCAGCGCTATCGCCTCGAAAGTCTGGTGCAAACCGATCTTCTGGGCACGCTCGCGCTGACGCGCGGTTACGCGCTCCAAATCCTCGGCGCGGTGGTTGCCATTCTGGCTTTCATTGCCGCCGCCGATTACCTGATGCAGTACCGCCAATGGTACGAGCGGCAAAAAATGTCGCTTCGCGAGATGAAGGACGAGTTCAAGCAGTCCGAAGGCGACCCGATGATCAAGGGTAAGATCAGGGCGCTGCGTCAGGGCCGCATGCGCAAGCGCATGATGGCCCAGGTGCCGAAGGCCTCTGTGATCATCACCAACCCGACCCACTACGCCATCGCGCTGCAATACGACCGCGGCATGGAGGCGCCGATCTGCCTCGCCAAGGGCGTCGATACGATGGCGCTCAAAATCCGCGAGATTGCGGCGGAACATTCGATCCCGGTGGTCGAAAACCCGCCACTGGCGCGGGTGCTGCATGCGACCGTCGAAGTCGATGATGAAATCCCGCCCGAGCACTATAAGGCGGTGGCCGAGATCATCGGCTATGTCATGAAGCTGCGCCGTTCGGTGTCACGGTGAGGGCCAGGACGGCAGGCCTTAGGCCGCAGGACTTGCGCAAATGCCTCGTCCTCAGGCACCTAGAAGACACTTCGTTGCGTCGCACCGCGTCGTGATAAACTAAGCACCATGGCAACGCAGGACCTCTCAGAACAGCGCCCGTCCGCCGTCGATCGCAGCCAGACCGGCGCGCGCGGCGGCAGCATCGGCCTGGTCATTCTGGTCGCGGTGGCGCTGGTCGGCGCGGCCGTCGGCCTGCTTTTGATCGGCCGCAGCCATGCCGAGCCCTATATCATCGCGCTCCTGGCGTTCCTCGCCATGGTGGGCGTGTTTTCGCTGTTTGCGCTTGCGACTGGCATCCTGCGCGTGCCCGGCGCCGAAACCGGAAATCCGGTGCTCAAGCAGGTGGTGGATGACGCGGCGGACGGCCTGATGGTCACCGATCCGCGCGGCCGGGTGATCTACGCCAACGCCGCCTATCTGTCGCTGATCGACGCCGCTGACGCCGGCGACGTGCGGCCGGTCGAGCGCGTGTTCATCGGCGATGCCGACGTATCGGAAGCGGTGTTCCGCCTGCTCAAGGCTGCGCGCGAGGGCCAGCGGGCCCTGGAAGAGGTGCGGGTCGCCGCCGCCAATGGCAAGCCGGCGCGCTGGCTGAAACTCCGCGTCCGTCCATTGGGCGAGGGCAAACGCGACGCGCCGTTGACGCTTTGGGGCGTCACCGATGTGACGCGCGACCGCGAACGGCAGCAAGGCATCTTTGACGAGTTCAAGCACGCGATCGACTATCTGGACCACGCCCCGGTCGGCTTCTTTTCGGTCGATGCCAATGGCGAGATCAAATATCTCAACGCCACGCTGGCGTCGTGGCTCGATCATGATCTGGCGCAGGTCGGCTCCGGCGGGCTGAAGCTTCCCGACATCGTGTCCGGCAACGGCGCTGCGCTGCTCACCTCGCTCGCGGCGACGCCCGGCGAGGTCAAGATCGAAGTCCTCGACATCGACTTCAAGACCCGCAACGGGCGCTCGCTCCCGGTGCGGTTGTTCCACAAGGTTGCGTTCGGATTCGATGGCGCGCCCGGTGCCTCGCGCACCGTGGTGCTCAATCGTGCGCGCGGCGAAGCGCCCGATCCGCAACGCGCCGCGGAAGTGCGTTTCATGCGCTTCTTCCAGTCGACCCCGATGGCGATCGCAACCGTTGACAAGGCCGGCAAGGTCGCGCGCACCAATGCGCTGTTCGCGCGCCTGTTCCAGTCCACGCTCAAGGATGGCGTGCAAAATAAGAGCAATGACAAGAGCAAGGGCGACACCCGCTCGATCCTTGCCGTCGTCGCCGAGCGCGACCGCGAGCCGCTGGAGGCCGCGATCCGCCAAGCCGCGGAGGGCCAGAGCGATGTGCCGCCGGTCGATGCGGCGCTGATCGGCAACAACGATCGCTGGGGCCGCTTCTATGTCTCGGCGGTCGAGGAGGCCGAGCGCGACGCCGAAGCCGCCATCGTGTACGTGCTCGAAACCACCGGCCAGCGCACGCTCGAAAACCAGGTCAGCCAGCGCGCCCGCATGGAGTCGGTCGGCCAGCTTGCTGGCGGTATCGCGCACGATTTCAACAACGTGCTCTCCGCCATCATGATGGCGACGGATTTCCTGCTGAACGCGCACAAGCCGACCGACCCATCGTTCCAGGACATCATGCAGATCAAGCAGAACGCCAACCGGGCTGCGAGCCTGGTGCGGCAGCTGCTGGCGTTCTCGCGGCGGCAGACCTTGCGGCCGCAGGTGCTCGATCTCGGCGAGGTGCTGAACGAACTGACCATGCTGCTGCGGCGGCTGATCGGCGAGAAGGTCGGCCTCGAGGTCAAGCACGGCCGCGATATGTGGCCCGTGAAGGCCGACATCTCGCAGTTCGAACAGGTGGTGGTGAATCTTGCGGTCAATGCGCGCGACGCCATGCCGGATGGCGGCAAGCTCACGGTGCGCACGGCCAATATCCCGGCAGCCGAGTCGGGAAAATACAACGCCAAGGGCATGCCGGCCGCCGACTACGTGCTGGTCGAGGTTGCCGACACCGGTGTCGGCATTCCGCCCGAGATCATCGACAAGATTTTCGAGCCGTTTTTTTCGACCAAGGACGTTGGCAAAGGCACGGGCTTAGGCCTTTCGACGGTGTATGGCATCGTCAAGCAGACCGGCGGGTTCGTCTACCCGGATTCCGAAATGGGCAAGGGCACGACGTTCCGCATCTTTCTGCCGCGGCACGTTCCGAGCGCCGAGGAGGTGCCCGACGCGGTGCCGCAAACCGACGCGCCGGGCATCGCCGATGTGCTGGCCACGGTCGAGGACGTGCCCGCGCCGCGCCCCTCGGCAGACCTCACCGGCCATGGCGTCATCCTGCTGGTCGAGGACGAGGAGGGTCTGCGCGCGCTCAATGCTCGTGGTCTTGTTTCACGCGGCTACACGGTGCTCGAAGCCGGCAACGGCGTGGAAGCCATCGACGTGCTGGAGAAGCACGGCGGTAAGGTCGATCTCGTGGTGTCCGACGTGGTGATGCCCGAGATGGACGGCCCGACGCTGCTCAAGGAATTGCGCCTGAAGGATCCGGGGCTGAAGATCATCTTCGTGTCGGGCTACGCCGAAGAAGCCTTCGAGAAGAGCCTGCCGAAGGGCGAGCAGTTTGCCTTCCTGCCCAAGCCCTTCACGCTCAAGCAGCTCATCGCTCAGGTGAAAGAGACGATGGCGAGCTCATAGCTCGTCCTCTTCCTCGGAGCTCCGGCCCGCATAGATGGTGTTGAGATCGGCTTCGGCCGTGGCGCTGACGATGACCTGATAGGCCTTCATCGCTTGTTGCGGGGTGCCGTGCGCTGTTTTTTTCCAACGCGCGTGCGAAGGCGAGCGAACGCTTCGGCAGTAGGTCGGCCGCCGCCCGTGTCGCGGTGGTACGCGTCGTAGCGCGCCACACCCTCAGTTCGAAGCCACTGTTCCAATGCTCCGTCTTGCAATCGCAATGCACGCAGGCCTTCGCGAATGACTTCGCTCTCGGTCGCGTAGGCGCCGGAGGAGACCTTCTCCTTCACCATCTGGGCCATATGGTGCGGCAGCGCGATGCTGAGCGATTGAGTCTTGCGCATGGGTTTCTCATACCACGACGCTGCCGCTGATGTCGTGACGCAGAGGCACTGAAGCTCGGTGGCCCGTTTTTTGATTGGGCGGCTGTGATGTGGCGGCTTCGCTGAAGCGGCGATAAGTTTAAGAGGGCAGGCCGCTCAGCTCGGCGCGGAAATCTCCGATTTCCTGCGCGCTCAGCATGCCGCCGTCCAGCACGCCTCGCTCCGACAGGGCGCGGTAGCCACCGAACAATCCGCAGGTGAAGCAGGCCACCACGTCGCGCCCCGGAACGTTGCTGCCCGGATCGCGCGCCACGCGGGCGAGCGGGGTTTGGCAATGCGGACAGGCGATGGATAGCAGCATGACGGACGCAGTCTGCTGCGGCCGTGGCGATGTGCGGTGACGGAACAGCATGCTTGGCCCCCTCAGTGGTTGCGCCGTCGCACGCGGAACTGGTAACCGGAACGCCGGAACTTGAGTTTGGTTCCACCCGGCCGAGGAATTCGATGTCGACGCAGGATCAGCGCGAAAAACCGCCCACGCCCGAGGAAGAAGCGCGCGACCGCCGGGCGGCCAATCTCTTCCTGTTGGGGGCCGCGATCGTGCTCATCGGTATCGGCGTATGGCTGGCCAATGCGCTGGTGGATGCGCGCAAGGCCGACGAATGCCTGTCGTCGGGCCGGCGCAATTGCACGCCGATCGATGTGCCGGTGCGCTAGCGGAGCGTGCCTAGCGGTTCGTCACCACCAGCCGCGGCGGACCGGATCCTGATCGCGCGAGCGCCGGCAGCTATAAACGATGTAGTCGCCATAGACGCGATGCACGCTGGTGATCACCGCGTACTTGCCCCAAAAGGCGCAGTGCTCGCCCGCGATCACCTTAGCCATCCGCTCTGTCTCCGGATGCCACGGAATAATGCCGCCGGTGTCGTTGCCCTTGGCGCCGTAGTAGGCCTGCGCCGCGCCGGACGCCAGTACGAACCCGATGGCCCCGAACAAAACCGCTTTGATCCTCACGCTACTCTCCTCAATGACCAGACAAACTTACTCGACCCGCTTGAACTTTTGCACCCTGCGGCCGAAGCCGACCTCGGATGTATAGAGATTGCCTTTACTGTCGATCGCGATGTTGTGCACCCACTTGAATTGCCCAGGCTGGCGGCCGTGGCGGCCCCATTGGGTCAGGACCGCGCCGCTGTCGCGCGCGAGCGTGATGATCTGCCCGTTGGCGCCGTCGGCTAGGAAGATGAAACGCTGTTGCGGGTCCTCCGATAGCACCAGGTCCCACACCGAGCCATTCTGCAATGTTTGCGGCTCGACCTTGAACTCCTTCACGAAGGTTCCGTCCTTGCGAAACACCTGGATACGATTATTGGTGCGATCGCAGACGTAAACCAGGCCATCGTTCGACAGCCGCACGCAATGCACCGGGTTGTGAAAGCTCTGCGATGGCGCGGCGGTGGGTGAGTAGGCCGGCAGTTTATCGTCGGTCGGCGTTTTGGTGCCGTAGGCGCCCCACATTCGCTTGAACGCGCCGGTCTTGGAGTCGAATACGATGACGCGGCGGTTGCCGTAGCCGTCAGCGACGTAAATCTCGCTGGCCGGGTCGTCGGTCACCATATGCGCCGGCCGGCCGAGCCGTGTCGTGGACGTCGAGCCTTTGGTACCGTCGTCCTTGCCGACCTGCTTGATGAACTTGCCGTCGGGCGAGAATTGCAAAATTTGATCGCCATCGTTGTTGCCGCCGATCCAGACGTTGCCGTCGCGGTCGACGTGAATGCCGTGCTCGTTCTTCACCCATGCATAGCCGGGCCCAGAACCACCCCAGGAGGTGAGCAAATTGCCCTCGGTGTCGAACTTCAGTACCGGCGGGGCGGCGACGCAGCACTTGGTTGCGGGTGGGCTTTGCTGCGCGCCCTTCTCATCATCGAGCAGCGTCAGCGGACGGTGAATAATCCAGATGTGGTCATTGTGATCGACGGCGATGCCGGAAACCTGGCCGAGAATCCAGTTGTCAGGCAGCGGTTTCGGCCAGAACGGCTGTGGCTCAAAGCGCGGCACCGTATCGGGCTTGGCGGATTGCGTCAGCGCCGCGCCTGCCGCCAGCAGACACGCGGCGGCAATCGTGAGGCTTGCAAAAAATCGGTGACCCAGCATGGCGTTCGTCCCGGCCGATCAAGGCGCCGCTTGCAATTGCGGCTTTCTGCCAATGTTAGAGAACTGCCGGGGAGGGCGGAAGCCCCGGGGCGGCGGCTAGATCTGCCGGGGCGGTGTGCGCACCGTCAGGCCGTCGATCGCCTCGGTCACCGGAATCTGGCAGGACAGCCGCGAGTTCGGTTTCAAATCATGCGCGGTGTCGAGCATGTCGAGCTCTTCGAGCGACAGCGGGCCTAACTTTTCGAACCACGCCTCGTCCACATAGACGTGGCAGGTCGCGCAGGAGCATGAGCCGCCACAGGTCGCGAGGATTCCCGGAATGTCGTTCTTGATCGCGGTTTCCATCACGGTCGCGCCGATCTCGGCCTCGATCGTGCGCGCGGTCCCGTCAGTGTCGATGTAGGTGATGTTCGGCATGGGCTTCGATTTGCTGCCCTATAGGCCAAGCGGCCGCACTGCCGTCAACCCTTTTGCCCAGCGGCGTTCCGCCCCTTGACCCGTCGGGGGCGGGGCGCGAACGTGATGCCGCAAGCGATCGGCCGCAGAGCCGCCGCATCTGGGAGGACATCATGCTGAAATCACCGAAACGCCGTCTGTTTGCGGCCTGCACCTGCTGCGCCGAACCGTTTGCCGCCACGAGCCTGAGTCGCCGCGAGTTGCTGGCCGGCGGCGCTTCGCTCGGGCTTGCCGCGATGGCGGGCGTGGCCGCGCCCGCGCTAGCGCAAGCCAAGCCCCATCGCATCGATATCCACCATCACGTGACGCCGCCGTCCTGGCTCGCCGCGATGGACGTCATCGGCCGCACCAACCCGCCGCTCGCCAACTGGTCGGTGCAGAAGACCCTTGAGGACATGGACAAGGGCGGCGTCGCCACCTCGATCGTGTCGCCGACCGCGCCGCAGGTCACGCCGCTTGGCAAGGCGGTGGCGGTTCGCATCGCCCGCGAGGCGAACGAATACAGCGCCAAGATGATGGCCGACCATCCGGGCAAGTTCGGCATCTTCGCCACGCTGCCGCTGCCGCACATCGACGAGTCGCTTAAAGAGATCGCCCATGTGTTCGACAACATGAAGGTCGACGGCATCGGCATGATGACGAACTACGGCGACAAGTGGCTCGGCTATTCCTACTTCGATCCGATCTGGGCCGAGCTCAACCGCCGCAAGGCCGTGGTCTACACGCACCCGACCGACGCCAATTGCTGCGTCAACCTGGTGCAAGGCCAGGGCGCGTCCGGCATCGAGTGGGGCACCGACACCACACGCACGCTGATCAACCTGATCTTCAGCGGCACCACGCAGAAGTATCCGGATATCAAGTTCATCTGGTCGCACGGCGGCGGCGCACTAGTGGCGTTTGCCGAGCGATTTCTGATCCAGTGGGTGAATACGCCGCCCTACCGTGGCAAGTTCACCCGCGAGCAGGTGCAGGCCGAACTCAACAAATTCTACTACGACACCGCGCAGGTCTCGCTGGTGGGGACGCTCTCGGCGCTGGCCAAGCTCGTGCCGGTGTCGCAGATCGTCTACGGCACCGACTTCCCGTACCGCACCGCCGCCGATCACACCAAGGGCGTCAACGCGACGTTCAGCGGCGACGATCTCAAGGCGGTCGATCGCGAGAATGCGGTGCGCCTGATCCCGCGGCTCAAGAGCGCCTGACGGTTGGTCTTTTGGTATCTTTGGTGAGTTGCGGCGGCCTTCGGGCCGCCGCAGTTGTTTCTGCGCCAGCGGTTCCGAGTTCCCCGGATGATTACCGCAATCCTAATCACCGCTGAGCCGATTTCTTAACCGGCATCGCGATACGTTGGCGCAGGAAGGCGGCGTCGTGCGTTAGCGCGCCGCAACAAGAAACTACCTCAGGGCCACAAGCCTGATGTCCGGCGTCCACAATCTCATCCTGTTGATTGGCGATGCGCTGATCTATTTCGCGGCACTCGCGGCGCTGTTCCGCGTCCGTCACCGGCTCGGCATCGGCGCGTTCTTTTGCGCGCTCGGCGTGATGCACTTCATCGAGACCTATCTCGCCAGCATCTTCTATGTGTCGCTGCCGTTCGGCATCGTGACGTCGCCCGGCTCCAGCGTGCTGTTCACCGGCAAGCTGATGTTGCTGCTGCTGGTTTATATCCGCGAGGACGCCAAGGTGGTGCGTCAGCCGATCTACGGCCTCCTGATCGGCAATCTGCTGATGCTCGGCCTCGCGACGCTGATGCGAAGCCATGACCTCGTGGCGCTGGCGCCGGGACGCGCGGCCGATTTCGGCTTCCTCGACCAGATGGGCGCGCTGATGGTTTGGGGCACCGCGCTGCTGTTCCTCGATTGCATCCTGATCATCCTGATCTACGAGCGCTCGCGGGCATGGCTTGGGGATCATATTTTTGCACGCTTGGCGCTTGCCGGCGCCGCCGTGCTGACCTTCGATCAGTTCGGGTTCTACGGCGGCTTGTACATGCTGACAGGCGCGCCGCTCGCGGTGCTGTTCGGCGGCTGGGCCGCCAAGATGGGGGCGGTTGCGATCTACAGCGTGCTGGTCGGCTCGTATCTGTGCTGGCTCGAGCGCCCGGTCGGGCGGCGGCGCAGCGCACCGCGCATCTCCGATGTGTTCGACATGCTGACTTACCGCGAGCGCTACGAGGAATTGCTGGCGCGCTCCGGCCGCGACGCTCTGACCGGCGCATTCGACCGCGGCCGCCTCGAAACGCAAGGCCGCCGCACCATCGAGGACGCGGCCGGCGCCGGACGGCCGGTGAGCCTGCTGCTGGTCGATATCGATCACTTCAAGAGCTTCAACGATCGCTTCGGCCATGCCGACGGCGATGCTGTGATCCGGCGCATCGCGAGCGAGATCATGGCGACCGTGCGCGCCACCGATCTGGTCTATCGCTTCGGCGGCGAGGAGTTCGTCGTGATCTGCGACGGTCTTGCGGCGGCGCCGGCGCTTGCGCTCGGCGAACGCATCCGGCGCGAAATTGCGGCCGGCGGCGCCAATGTATCGTCCCGGGTCACCGTCAGCGTTGGCGTCGGGAGCTGCGCGAGCGACGCCTCCGACTACGATGCGCTGTTTCTGGTCGCAGACCGGCGGCTCTATCAGGCCAAGGCCGCGGGCCGCAATTGCGTGATCGGCGACCGTCCGGTCGCGATCGAGGCGCCGGTCCGGCTCGCCTACACGGGCTAAACGGTCTTATTCCGCGGTTCCCCCGCAAATAATTGTGACCGGCCGGAATGGCGGCGGGCGCTACGATGTTCATGGTAGCAGGCCCGCGTCTTTCCGACGGGCCGACCCCAAGGAGGAGTGAATAATGGCGACAACCACTCGTATGGCGACGCTCGTGTGTGGAGCGTTGCTGGCTGCGGGCCTTGCCGTTCCGGCGCAGGCTCAGCAGGCCAACACCACGTTCTTCATCACCAGCGCGGGCCCCGGCAAGGGCGCCGACCTCGGCGGTCTGACTGGCGCCGACGCGCATTGCCAGAAGCTGGCGCAGGCCGCCGGCATCACCGGCAAGACCTGGCGCGCCTATCTCAGCACACAAGGCGCCAACGCCGTGAACGCCCGCGACCGCATCGGCAAGGGTCCGTGGCAGAACTCCAAGGGTCTCGTTGTCGCCAAGAGCGTCGATGACCTGCACAGCCCGAACAACCAGCTCAACAAGCAGAACTCGCTGAGCGAAAAAGGCGAGGTGATCACCGGCCGCGGCGACACGCCGAACCGCCATGACATCCTCACCGGCTCGCAGGCGGACGGCAGGGCGTTCCCGGCGGGCGATGACCGCACCTGCAGCAACTGGACCAGCAGCACCACCGGTGCCGCGATGGTCGGCCATCATGATCGTCAGGGGCTGAACGACTCGGCACCGATGTTATCTTGGAATTCGTCGCATCCGTCACGCGGCGTGCAGGCGACTCCGACCGAGGGCTGCACGCAAGCGGCGCTGAAGGGCACTGGTGGCGATGGGCTGTTGTATTGCTTCGCGGCAAACTAAACGCTGCGTTTCACGTAGAATGCGAATGGCCGGGCGGTGCCCGGCCATTTTCTTTTTGTTCTTTTTGGCGCGTTTTTTGCCTCAGGCTTGCTGTGGCGGCGCGACGGCTTTGCGCTGCTCGTGCCACAGCAGAACGAGGCCGCAGCCGACCACGATCAGCGATCCAACGATGAGGCTTAAGGTCGGCAGATCGCCCCACACCAGGAAGCCCAGCACGATCGACCAGACCAGCAGGAAATAATAAAACGGCGTCACCGCCGAGGCCGGAGCGATATGCAGCGCCTGGGTCCACCAATATTGCGCCAGCACGTTGGTCACCCCGATGCCGAGCATCAGGCCGGCGTCGAACAGGTTGTCCGGCCAGCGCAGGCCGAACACCAGCAGGCAGCCGAACAGGGCGGTCAGCAGCAGGTGCTGAAACAACACCAGCGTCTCGGCAGACTCGGTTTTGCCCATGCTGCGCACCGCGGCCATCAGGCCGCCGTAGAGCACCGCATTGCCGAGCGCGAACAGCGCGCCAGGCGTGAATGTGTCGGCGCCCGGCTTGGTCACGATCAGCACCCCGATGAAGCCCACCAGCAGCGCGCCCCAGCGCACCGCGCCGACGGTCTCGCGCAACACGAACGCGGCAATCAGCGTCGTGAACAGCGGCGCCGAGAAATTGATCGCAAGGCCGTCGGCGAGCGGCATCATCGACAAGGCGAGGATCAGACAAACCTGCGCGGCGCCCTGCACCAGGCAGCGGCTGGCATGGGCGCCGATCCGTGCGGTGCGAAACACCGCAAAGCCTGTCGTGGGCACCATGAAGATCGCCAGCAGAATGAGCGAGATCCCGGTGCGCACGAACAGCACTTCGCCGGGTGGATAGCTCGCCACCAGCCATTTCGACAGCGCGCTGGAGGCGGCGAACATCACGGTCGCGCCGATCATGTAGAGGATGCCGAGCGGGATGCGGTCGTGCCGCGAGTCTGCCGTGTTCGCGCCGGTGCTCACCGGATCGCGACCTGCGGGATCGGCTTGAGCTTTTTCGATTCGCGCCACAGCAGGAACAGGCCGGAGCCAACCACGATGGCCGAGCCGGCAATCAGGCTCAGCGTCGGCATATCGCCCCACAGCGCGAAGCCAAAGAGCATTGCCCAGACCAGTGAGAGATACTGGAACGGCACCACCGCCGACGTTGGCGCCAGATGAATCGCCCGCGTCCACCAATATTGCCCGACGGCGTTGGTCACCCCGTTGATCAGTATGATGCCGGCGTCGAACCAATTCGGCGTCGCGAAGCCGAACGGCAGCATGCAGGCATAGGTGACGGACAGCACCGTCATCTGCCACATGGCGAGCGTCTCGGTGGATTCCGTCGTCGTCATGCCGCGCACGCCCGCCGTGACGGTGCCGAACAGCACGGCGTTGGCGAGTGCAAACAGCGCGCCGGTCGTGAATGTGCCGGCGCCGGGCTGTGTCACGATCAGCACGCCGAGGAAGCCCACCACCAGCGCAATCCAGCGCGCCGCGCCGACCGGCTCCTTGAGAAACACCAGCGACGCCAGCGTGGCGAACAGCGGCGCGGAGAAATTGATTGCGGTCGCGCTGGCCAGCGGCATCATGCTGAACGCGATCAGCAACAGCGTCTGCGACGTGGTCTGCGATGCGCAACGCATCAGATGCGCCACCGGCCGCTGGGTTCGATAAACCGCCAGCCCGAACGTCGGCAGGATGAACAGCGCCAGCCCAATCAGCGAAATGAAGGTGCGGGTGAACAGCACTTCGCCCGGCGGATAGGTCGCCACCAGCCATTTCGAGGCGGCGCTGGAGATGGAGAACACCGCGCCGGCGCTGACCATGTAGAAAATGGCGAGCGGGATCCGCTCCTGCCGCACCGGCGGATCGGGAAGGTGCCGTTCAGCGCTGTCGGCTGTTGTCACAGATTGCCCGGATGGAGGTTGTCATGATCGCGTAGCACGCCGGAACGCAGCGGGGCAGGCGAAAATGCGTATGGGTGCCACCACGGCGCGCATGGCGGTGCGGTGGATGGTCAGTTGGCATAAACTCCCGGCTGCCACAGAGGTGATCCATGCGCTACGAGTTTTACTACTGGCCGTCGATCCAGGGTCGCGGCGAATTCGTCCGCCTCGCGCTCGAAGAGGCCGGCGCCGACTACGTCGATGTGGCGCGCCGGCCCGGCAAGCGTGGCGTCCCCGCCATGATGCCATTCCTCGAAGGCAAACGCGGCTTGCGTCCGCCTTACGCACCGCCGTTCCTCAAGGCCGGCAAGCTCGTGATCGCGCAGACCGCGATGATCCTGCATTACCTCGGCCCGCGCCTCGGGCTCAGCCCTCGCGACGAAGCCGGCGGGCTGTGGCTGCATCAGCTGCAGCTCACCATCGCCGACATGGTGACGCACATTCACGACACCCATCACCCTGTTTCGGGCTGGCTCTACTATGAGCAGCAGCGCCCGGCCGCGATTCTGCGCACCAAGGATTTCTGGCGTTATCGGGTGCCGAAGTATCTCGGCTATTTCGAGCGCATCGTCGCGAAAGGCGGCGGGCCGTACGTGCTCGGTCGCAGGCTGAGTTATGTCGACCTGTCGTTGTTTCAGATCGTCGAGGGCTTACGCTACGCATTTCCCAAACGCATGAAGCGCTTCGAGCGGAAAATTCCGTATCTGATTGAGCTGCATGATCGGGTGGCGAAGCGTCCCAACACCAAGGCGTATCTGGCATCGAAGCGGCGGATACCGTTCAGCCAGTGGGGCATCTACCGCTATTTCAAGGAATTGGACCGCTAAGCCGCCAAATCTTTAGCAGCAATGCTTTGAACCTGCGGCGAACCTCCTGCGACCAACGAGCGTCGAGGCTCACTGTAACCGGCGCGCGATGCGCCGGTGTGGGCTTCGGCGTGCGCGCGTCTGCGTCGCGCCACATTCGTGTCGTATCGCGAGTCCGATTGAGGGAGATCGTCATGGTTCGCCGCTGCTTGGCCGTTGCCGCCGTTGTTGCGATGGCCGTAACCGCAAGCTCCGCCACCCGCGCTCAGGATCGCCTCACCGACGAAGACTTCGCCAAGCAAATGTTCGGCGCCAATACGCCGCCGCAAGGCAAGCTTCACGCCTGCTTCGTGCGCCGGTTCGACGCGGCTTATCTGGCGCAGCATCCGTTGCAGAAGATGAGCGCCATGACGCTCCTGGTCAGCGCCGAGAAGGACCCTGAGGAGCAGATGTTGAACTATCGGTTTCGGGTCGGCATGACAGTCACCGACCGGCCGGGCGATTTCACCTCTGGCGGCGATTGCAGCCACGCCCGACTCGAGCCAAATCCGGACGAGACCGCGCAGCTCGGCTGCGGCGTCGAGTGCGACGGCGGCGGCATCTCGGTTGAGTTGTCGAAGGATGCCCGGTTCACGCTGGTGCGGTTCGAAACCCTTCGTGGTTTGCCCAAGCTCAACTCCGAGGAACAAGGCGTCGAGATCGAATCTGACGCCAACGAGGCGGCGCTCCGATTGGAGCGCGCGAGCCTCGAAGAATGCCGCTCGCTCATCATCGATGAAGACGAACAATCCGATATGCCGCCAAGCTGACGTTGGCGGCTTCACACCATTGAGGACATCATCATGCATCGACGCAACGTGATCGCCGCAACCTTTGCGGCTATCGGAGGCCTGTTCGCTGCCACCAATTCGGCGCGCGCCAACGCCGCGCCGGATAAGCTCAAGGCGGTCTATCACCTGACCGATCTCGACAAGGTCGATTTCGTGTCGGGTAACATCCGCAATCATATCGAAGGCGTCGGCGGACCCGCGAATGTCACTATCGTGCTGGTGGTGCACGGCCCGGCGCTGAAAGCGTTTCATGCCGCGTCGGTGCGGCCCGAGCTGTTGAAGCGCGTCGCCGATTTCTCCAAGGCCGGTGTCGAGCTCAGCGCTTGCGGCAACACCATGCGGTCGCAGCAGATCGCGTTGAAGGATCTGGTGCCGGGTTTTGTCGTGGCCGAGCAGGGCGGCGTGGTGCGCATCGCCGAATTGCAGTCGCAGGGCTACGTCTATCTGCGGCCCTAAGCACGCCGCAGCGTCGATAGAACAACGTAGGATGGGACGAGACAGAAAGGTTGGCAATGACGTTTCGGAACTTGATGCAAGGAACGCTTGCGGTTGCGCTGTTGGCGTTCCTGCCGCTCGGTGCTGCCGCGCAAGACAGTTCGTCGGCGCAGGCGCTCCTGGACGCGATCTACAAGCCTTATCTGTCCAAGGATTTTCAGGGCACCGATTATTTCGAGGCGCCGGTCACGCGGAGCCTGTTCGCTCCCGAACTCGCGGAGGCGATCCTCAAGGATGGCGATGAGGCCAATAAGCGTAACGAGGTGCCCAACCTCGACGGCGATCCATTCCTCGATGCGCAGGATTGGGAGATCAGCAATCTCAAGATTGCGGTGAAGTCTAACGGCCCCGACAGGGCGACCGGCAGCGTCACTTTCACGAACTTCGACAAGCCAACCGCGATCACGATTGAGTTGATCAAGACCGCGAACGGTTGGCGGGTCGCTGAGATTAAGGCGCCGAGTGGCTCGCTGCGCGCGCTTTACAAGCTGAAATAGGGGTCTGCCGGCTGGCGTCAGATTGATCGCTGCCTACGACTTGTGCGGCGCGGTAAAACCGCACCGCGGCGGCCGGTCTGCGCGGTAATTTGGTACCGGATCGACAGATTGCCGCATAATTAACATATTGTAATCACGAGATTATTCCGTCGTCTTTTGCGCGACTGCCATGCGTTTTCAAAAGCTGTTTGCGGGCGCGAAGCACTTATGTTGCAGCGCACGGGCGGCTCATTTGGAGAACCTCACCATGAAGAACACTCTCGCTATCTCGATGGCAGTCGCTGCCGTGATCGCCTCCTCGTCGTTCGCGAGCGCCGCGACGCGGCATCGTCCTGCCGATGCGTACGCGGCGGCCAACGGCCAGTATTACGGCCAGCCGTACGCGCAGCCGTCGCAGCCGGTCGTGACCTTCGGCAATCAGGTCATCGGGCAGGACCCGGACGTGAACATCCGCGCCCAGATCGAGCGGGATCCGGTTGCGAACCAGTATTGAGTTCGTTGCATTGAAGTGACGAAAGGGCCCGGCCTCGTGCCGGGCCCTAACGTTTTGTGCGCTTATTCCGCCGGCGCGTCTGCGGCCACGCGCGTCGCCGGCGCAATCGACAGCGTCGTCTCGACCGGCACCGGATCGCGCAACGTCGCGATCCCGGGGCAGCCGGAGCGCGCCAGCCGCTCGATCTCGGCGAGTTTTTCGGCCGGTGCGTCGCTCTTCACCTTGATGGCGATGGTCACCTTCTGGAAACCGGACGGCGGTGCGTCCGGCATCATGTGGCCGCGCACGTCGAAATTGGTGCGCGCCACCGCCTCGAAACTCTCGTAAGCCACGCCGTGCTTGGCCGCATAGAACGCGAACACCGCCGCATAGCAGCCGACTGCGCCGGAGAGCAGAAATTCCAGCGGCGTCGGCGCGTCGGCGATGCCGCCGACATGCTTCGGCTCGCTGATGATGAAGCTTTGCCCGCTGTTGCGGCAGGCGACGCGTTCGTTGAGGTTGCCGATTGAGGTGACGGTCACCTCCAGCGAGGACTGCGGCCCCTCCGGCGCGCGCTTGGTGGGATCGGCACGATAACGCGCCTCGCGCGCGGCGGTGACCGACTTCAATTCGGGGAAACAGTCGCAGACGTTGACCATCGAGTCCTCCCGGCGGAGCGTTCAAAATCCGTAGACCATCGCCGTAATGGTGAAATCTACGATCGCGATGATAGCAGGCAGGCTTACGAGCAGCGCTGCAAGCCCGAGCCGTTCGTTCCGCCGCGCCAACACGATGGCTGCGATGGCGAGCAGCGGGTAGATAAAGTGCTGCGCAAACATCTCCAGCGACCAAATTTCGAGCCTGACATCGAATATGTTGACGATCGGTGAGGATAGCTCGACGATCCAGCCGAGCAGCGCCAGCGCTGCCAGCATCATAACGGCAACGCGCACCCGCCCCATCATTGCCAGCACCAGCGCGGCGCTTGCCAGGAAGGGCCCGAGTGCCAGCTTTAGCTGGATCAGCCATCGCGCGTCCGCCAGGAAGAGCATTGGCTCGTCGAGGAGCAAGAAGACACTGCTGATGCCATAGAGGGCGGCGAGCGTCTCGATCGCCGCCACGATAGCGAGGCCGATGGCGAGCCAGCGCCGCGGTGCCGGTGGGGCAGGGGCTTGGGTGCTCGCGGATGCCGCAGTGTCTGTCATCGGCGAAGTTTACCGGAATCGTCGCGCGCCGCGATAGCGCTGGATGAATTCTCTGTTTGAATTGAACCGGACGACGCGCTGGCGCGACTAAGCCAGACGGGTGTGACAGCGGGGCGGGCTGATTGTTTTATGAAGGAGCTTCGCCATGAATTTGCCATCGACACTGCGCGCCACTGGCCTTGGATTGAGCCTTGCCTTGGTTTTTGCGACCGGCGCTTTGGCCGAAGACAGCAACAGCGTTCCGCCTGGACAGCAGCCGCCGACTGAGCAGCAAGAGCCTGCGCCGCAACAGAAGCCTGCGCCCGATCCCGCGAAATGCGTGACCAACGAGACCGACTTCAAGCGCGCCGGCGACAAGGCGGTGTTCGTGATTGCGCTGACCAACGCCTGCGAGTCGCGCCAGAGCTGCACGGTGAGCGCTTATGTCGTCACCGCAGGCGGACCGTCGCAGGGCAAGGCCACGCTGCTCCTCGCGCCGGCCTCTGAAGGCAAAGCCGCGCAGCAGAGCTATGCGCTGCCGGTCGAGGGGATGGGCGGCATGGCGAACGTGTCGCAGAGCTGCACGACGCTTTAGATCCTCCCGTCCCGTTCGTTTCGACTCACCTGATTCAGACCCGCCTCATCCTGAGGAGACCGCGAAGCGGTCGTCTCGAAGGCAACGCAAGTCGGCTTCAGGCGACTTGCGCACCTCACCTGCCGATCTCGGGTAAACCCGAGATCGGACGCGGCCACATGCTTCTAGACGCGCCGCTTGCGCGGCGCTCCTCACCATGAGGCCGATCGACGCCGGTGCGTATGGCGGCATTGCGCTTCGCTGCGTCCGCGCTACGCTCGCGGTTCCAAAGTAAGGAGCCGCCGATGATGATCCGTGCCGCCACCGCAATCTTGCTTGCACTCGCCGCGTTCGGCGCTAGTCCGGCGTCCGCTCAAGACTGGCCCACGAAGCCGGTGCGCATCGTCACCGGTTTTGCGGCTGGCGGCATCGGCGACCTCGGCGCAAGGCTGCTCGCCGAGCACATCACCCGCACCACCGGCCAGCAGGCGGTGGTGGAAAATCGCACCGGTGCGGGCGGCACGACCGGCATTGACGCGGTCGCCAAGGCCGCGCCCGATGGTTACACGCTCGGCCTCGTGCTCAACGGTAATCTTGTCATCAACCCGTTCGTGCAAAAGTCGATGCCGTTCGATGCCCTGAAGGACGTCATTCCGGTTGCCGCGATCGGCGACGCGCCGCAGATCATCGCGCTCTCGACTGAGGTTCCGGCTACGACGTTCAAGGAGTTCCAGGCGCTGGCCAAACAGAAGCCCAAGAGCTTCACCTATGGCTCGGCGGGGCTCGGCTCGCTGCCGCATCTGGCGGCGGCCAATTTCGCGCACATGGCAGGCATCGAGTTGGTGCACGTGCCCTATCGCGGCAACGCGCCCGCGACCGTCGACCTGCTCGCGGGCCGCATCCAGGTTCTATCCGCTTCGATCGGCACGTTCCGCGCCGGCATCGACGCCGGCAAGCTCCGCATCCTGCTGGCCGCGACCAAGGAGCGGCTGCCGTATTTGCCGGATGTGCCGACCTCGGCACAGGCGGGACTGCCCGGTTACCTGATGAGCGTGTGGATCGCCGTGGTGGTGCCGGCCGGGACGCCCGCGCCGGTGGTCGAGCGCATCCATGCCATGACGCAGGGCATGATGAAGCATGAGCCCGCCGTGAAAGCGATGACGGCGGCGGGGCTCGACCTGATGCCGA
>CAMDDZ010000086.1 GCA_945893145.1 Rhodoplanes serenus
GTTTGATGGCCGCAAGCGCTAACGCGCTCCTCCTCTTCGTTCCGGTCTGCAAGCGATGCGGCCGCCTCCTCCGTCGCTGTGATCTCCGACAGAAGGCCGCGATTGGCGCCGTTCGAAAACGGCGAAGGAAACAATGCGAATGCTGGCAATTACTGAACTGATGCATCTTTCGCGGATCGAACTTTGCGATCTCGCGGCATGGATCACCAACATGCTGCCAGAATGCCGCGGCATCGCTTTAAGACCTACATTGCTCTCACGAATCCTTCCCCGCAGTACCAGTCTTGTCGCATGTAGCCCCAAACGTAGCCCCACACCCTTTTTTACAACCAAATCCTATTCATAATTCCATTAACTAATTGATATAACTTCGCTTTTCAGTCGCTCGGTCGTTTTAGTTTCGTCGCCGCAAACGACATCTGAAAGCTCGGGTGCACCAGCGCCTGCGGCGCGACGATGAGCACCGCAAGCGCCGCAACCGCGAGCGTGCGCAACGTCAGCGCGGCGCGATCGAACATCACGCCCACCAGGACGATCGCCGTCATGATGAAGGCGCGTTGTGTCGCGACTTCGACGCCTGACAGCAGCAGATAAAGCGCTGCGGCAACGAGCGCTCCCAATGCGGCCCATTTCTTGATCGGGCGCCGGCTGGCGAAGCCCGGCACCAGCGCGAGCAATGCGCGCAGCGTGAAGAACACGACGCCCGCCACCACCGCCATGTGATAGCCCGAGATCGACAGCACGTGCGCGAGGCTCGAGATGTACATCGCGTCATTGACCGGCGCCGAAATGGCGTCGCGCTTGCCGGTGATCAGCGCGGAGGCGATCGAGCCGCGGTCGCCGGGCAAGACGGCGCGGATGCGCGTGTCGATGTCGTCGCGCAGGCCCTGCACCGCCGTGGCATAGCGAAGCCGCAGGCTGCGTTCGGCCGGCGCTTCGAGCGTCTTGATCGCGCCCAGCACAAAACCGACCGCGCCGATACGCTGGAAATACAGGTCCCGCGCGAAATCGTAGCCGCCCGGCCGCAGCGGCGCGAGCGGCGGATTGAGTCGCGCGCGAAACGTAACGTACGCGCCGACCGGCGGCGCCGTGCCTCGCTTCACCGAGACGCGTACCCGCTCAGGTTTTTTCGCTATGCGCGTACCTTCGAGCTTCAGCGCATGCACGACGATACGGTCGGAGCGTTCGCGCTCTTCGCGCACCTCGACAAATCCTGCAATTTCCACGTTGCCCGCAGGCGCTTGCAGGATGGGATGCGCCACCTGAAGGCTGGTCAGCGTGGCGGTGGCAAAGCCCAAGGCCGCCGCCGCAACGGCAATCGCGATTGGAAATGCAACCGGCCGCCGGTGGGCCAGGACAGCGGCGGCGACGGCCGCAAGCGCCAGGCCCGCTGCCGCCCACCAGGCGGGTTCGCGCTCGGCCGAAAAATAGATCGCGATTCCGGTGCCGAACGCGACCGGCAACCAGGGCATCAGCCGGCCCGGCGCCGTGTCGGCGACAATCCACTGACGCAGTCGGTCTGCGAAGGCCCGCGCGACATCGGACAGCGCGTCAGGCGACGCAAACGCGCGCCCGCGCCATGCCGCACGCTCCGGCGGCCAGGTCTCGGCCCGGCCTCTGCCCCAACGCCACTCGACCACGACGCAGCGCCCCCACGACGCGCGCTACTTTGCCGGTGACGATGTTACACGAAATGGCGCGCCGTCACGCCTGGCAGCTGCTTAAGGCTTGGGCTCAGGGTTTGCCGCCGGCGGCCTTGGCGTAGCTGTCGCGCAGGCCGACGGTGCGGTTGAAGACGAGCCGGTCGGGCTTGGAGTCGGGATCGAGCGTGAAATAGCCCTGCCGTTCGAACTGCACCGGCTCTGCCGAATTGCTCAGCGTTGCAAGCGCTGGCTCGACCCGGACGTCGCTCAATATTTCGAGCGACTGTGGATTGAGATCGGCCGCAAAGCCCTCGCCGCCGGTTGGATCGGGCTTGCTGAACAGCGGATTGTAGATCCGCACCTCGGCCGGCTTCGCATGCGCCGCCGAGACCCAGTGAATCGTCGCTTTGACCTTGCGGCCGTCCGGCGCGTTGCCGCCCTTGGTGGCTGGATCGTAAGTGCAGCGCAGTTCAACGACCTCGCCTTTGGCGTTTTTCACCGCCTCGCGGCAGGTGATGAAATAGGCATAGCGCAACCGCACCTCGGTGCCGGGAGATAGCCGGAAGAATTTCTTCGGCGGGTTCTCCATGAAGTCGTCCTGCTCGATGAAAAGCTCGCGGCCGAAGCGAACCTTGCGGGTGCCAGATGCCGGATCGTCTGGATGGTTGACGGCTTCGAGCTCCTCGCTCTGGCCTTCCGGATAATTCTCGATCACGACCTTGAGCGGCCGCAGCACCGCCATCCGCCGCTGAGCCGTCTTGTTGAGCAGTTCGCGGACGGAAAAATCGAACATGTTGGAATCGACAACGCTGTTGGCCTTGGCGACGCCGATGCGCTTGACGAAATCGCGCAGCGCCGCCGCTGGCACGCCGCGCCGGCGCAGTCCCGCGAGCGTCGGCATCCGCGGATCGTCCCAGCCTTTGACGTGACCGTCGCGCACGAGCTGCGTCAGCACGCGCTTCGACAGCACCGTGTAGGTTAGATTGAGCCGCGCGAATTCGTATTGCCGGGGCTTCGACGGCACCGGCAGGTTCGCCAGGAACCAGTCGTAGAGCGGCCGGTGATCCTCGAATTCGAGCGTGCAGATCGAATGCGTGATGCCCTCGATCGCGTCGGACTGGCCATGCGCGAAGTCATAGCTCGGATAGATGTGCCACGTCGTGCCGGTGCGCGGGTGCGGCGCATTGAGAATGCGGTAGAGCACCGGATCGCGCAGATTGATGTTGCCCGACGTCATGTCGATCTTGGCGCGCAGCACGCGCGCGCCATTCTGGAATTCGCCAGCCTTCATGCGGCGGAACAGGTCGAGGTTTTCGTCCACGGCGCGGTCGCGGAACGGGCTGTTCTTGCCGGGCTCGGTCAGCGTGCCGCGGCTGACCCGCATCTCGTCCTGCGTTTGATCATCGACATAGGCCTTGCCGGCGCGGATCAGGTGCTCGGCCCACTCGTACAACCGCTCGAAATAGTCGGAGGCGTAGAACAGGTTCTTGCCCCAGTCGTAGCCGAGCCAGCGCACATCGCGTTCGATGGCGTCGATATACTCCTGCTCCTCCTTGGTGGGGTTGGTGTCGTCGAAGCGCAGATGACAGCGCCCGCCGAACTCCTCGGCGATGCCGAAGTTCAGGCAGATCGATTTGGCATGCCCGATGTGCAGGTAGCCGTTCGGCTCCGGCGGAAAGCGCGTCACCACCGTGGCGTGGCGCTTGGCCGCGAGATCGCCCGCGACGATGTCGCGGATGAAGTCGCGTCCCGCCGCTTCCGTGGATGTGGTTTCGTCTGCCATACCGCCTCAATCGGTCCGGACGCCGTGTTGGGCCGCTATGTGCCCCATTCGCGCCCCGGAGCCAAGTCGCATTGCCAACAAGCCGCATTGCCAAGATGTAGGTGGCCTTTTGTGCTACACGGTCCGCGACATTGATTGCCTCTTTTTGGACTTTTCCCACCCGCCATGCCCGAATCCATCGTTTGCCGCTTTGCCCCCTCGCCCACCGGCTTCTTGCATATCGGTGGCGCGCGCACCGCGCTGTTCAACTGGCTCTACGCACGCGGACGCGGCGGCAAGATGCTGCTGCGGATCGAGGACACCGATCGCGAGCGCTCGACCAAGGAGGCCATCGACGCGATCCTCGATGGGCTGCGGTGGCTTGAGATCGAATGGGACGGCGACGTGATCTATCAGTTTGCACGCGCCGCGCGCCATCGCGAGGTGGCTGAGCAGATGCTTGCCTCAGGCAATGCCTATCGCTGCTACGCGAGCCCCGACGAATTGACCCAGATGCGCGAGAAGGCGCGCGCCGAGGGCAAGACGCGGCTTTATGACGGACGCTGGCGCGACCGCGACCCGAGCGACGCGCCGCCCAGCGTCAAGCCGGTGATCCGCCTGAAGGCGCCGCTAACCGGCGAGACCGTGGTCGAGGACAAGGTCCAGGGCCGCGTCGCCTGGCAGAACGAGAACCTCGACGATTTCGTGCTGCTGCGCTCGGACGGCACGCCGACCTACATGCATGCGGTGGTTGTGGATGACCACGACATGAACGTCACCCACATCATCCGCGGTGACGACCATCTCAACAACGCCGCGCGCCAGACGCAGATCTATCAGGCGCTCGGCTGGAATGTGCCAGTGATGGCGCACATCCCGCTGATCCATGGGCCTGATGGTGCAAAGCTCTCCAAGCGTCATGGCGCGCTTGGCGTCGATGCCTATCGAGCCATGGGCTATCTGCCTGCGGCGATGCGGAACTACCTGGTGCGGCTCGGCTGGGCGCACGGCGATCAGGAGATTTTTTCGACCGAGGAGATGATCGCTGCTTTCGATCTGCCGCAGGTCGGCCGTTCGCCCGCGCGGTTCGATTTTGCCCGGCTGGAAAGCCTCAGCGGTCACTACATGCGGGCCACCGCGGACGCCGAGCTGGTCGCCAAGCTCGAAGGGCTATTGCCCCATGTCGCCAACGGCACCGAAATCGCCAAACGGCTGACGCCGGCGGTCCGTGCCAAGCTCGTGGCTGCCATGCCAAGCCTGAAGGAGCGCGCCAAGACCCTGGTCGAGCTCCTGGATACGGCGGGCTTCCTGTGGGCAGACCGACCATTGCCGCTCGACGACAAGGCCAAGGCCGTGCTGACCGCCGATGCGCGCGGCTTAATCGGATCGCTCGCGCCGCTGCTCGAGGCCGGCGGCTGGACCGCGGCCGAGATGGAGGCCGTGGTGCGGAGCTTTGCGGATGGCAAGGGCATCAAGCTTGGCGCGGTCGCCCAGCCGCTGCGGGCAGCCCTGACCGGGCGAGCCACCTCGCCGCCGATTTTCGACGTGCTGGCGGTGCTGGGCAAAGACGAGAGCCTGGCTCGCCTGCGCGACCAGGCAGGCTAAGCGCAACCTGGGCTAAGCCCCGAAAATCACGCGAAAATGCCTATCTGTTTAGCAGCCATGAGGGTGCCGTATCTTGCGGCGCACACAAGGATGGGCTACCCAAAAACCAGCAACGCGGGGCGTTAATTCGAGGGTTCGAGCATGGACGCGAAAACCGGCGCCAATATTAAGACCGGCAAGCTTTCGGTTGGCGACAAGACCTGGTCGTTCCCGATCTACGGGGGGACCATCGGTCCCGATGTGATCGACATCAGCAAGCTCTACGCCGAGAGCGGGATGTTCACCTACGATCCCGGCTTTACCTCGACCGGAAGCTGCGAGTCGAAGATCACCTACATCGACGGCGATGAGGGCGTGCTGCTCTATCGCGGTATCCCGATCGAGCAGGTCGCCGAGCACGGCGACTTCCTCGAGACCTGCTACCTCCTGCTCTATGGCGAGTTGCCGACGCCGGCGCAGAAATCCGATTTCGACTACCGCGTGAGCCGTCACACGATGGTCCACGAGCAGATGAGCCGGTTCTTCCAAGGCTTCCGCCGCGACGCCCACCCGATGGCGGTGATGACCGGATCGGTCGGCGCGCTGTCGGCGTTTTATCACGACTCCACCGACATCTCCGATCCGCACCAGCGCATGGTGGCGTCGATCCGCATCATCGCGAAGATGCCGACCCTCGCCGCCATGGCGTACAAGTACTCGATCGGCCAGCCGTTCGTTTATCCGAAGAACGACCTCGACTACGCCACGAACTTCCTGCGCATGTGCTTTGCGGTGCCGTCGGAGGACTACAAGGCCAATCCGGTGCTGGCGCGCGCAATGGATCGCATCTTCATGCTGCACGCCGACCACGAGCAGAACGCCTCGACCTCGACGGTGCGGCTCGCGGGCTCGACCGGCGCCAATCCGTTCGCCTGCGTGGCCGCCGGGATCGCTGCGCTGTGGGGGCCCGCACATGGCGGCGCCAACGAAGCAGCCCTCAAGATGATTGGCGAGATCGGCACCGTTGAGCGCATCCCCGAATACATCAAGCGCGCCAAGGATCCGAAGGACACCTTCCGGCTGATGGGCTTCGGCCACCGCGTCTACAAGAACTACGATCCGCGCGCGAAAATCATGCAGAAGACCGCGCATGAGGTTTTGAACGAGCTCGGCCACCGCGACGATCCGCAGCTTCAGGTCGCGATGGAGCTCGAGCGCATCGCGCTGCACGACGACTATTTCATCGAAAAGAAGCTCTATCCGAACGTCGATTTCTATTCGGGCATCACGCTGAAGGCGATGGGCTTCCCGACCACCATGTTCACGGTGTTGTTCGCGGTTGCGCGCGCGGTCGGCTGGATCGCCCAGTGGAAGGAAATGATCGAGGACCCGCAGCAGCGCATCGGCCGCCCACGCCAGCTTTACAGCGGCGCGCAACGGCGCGACTACACGCCGATCTCCCGGCGGAAGTAATTCCGCAGATCAGCAGATCAAACGACAACGGGGCGCTCACGGCGCCCCGTTTTACTTTGACCAGAGCCGGTCTTAATTGACGACGCCGACCTTCTTGACGATCGGCCGCCAAACCGCCTGCTCGGCGCGGATGAAGTCTCCGGTTTCTGCCGGCGACAGGTGCCGGATGTAAGTCGCCAGCGTTTCGAACCGCGAACGGACCTCCGGCTGATCCAGCGCCGTGCGCAAGTCGGCGTTGATCTTTCGCACCACCTCGTCCGGCATGCCGGCGAGCGCCATCACGACGAACCAGCCGCGCGAGTCGAAGCCCGGCAACGTTTCGGCGACCGTCGGCACGTTCGGATAGTTCGGCAGCCGCCGCGGGCTCGTGACGGCAAGCGGTTTAACCGAATTCGATTGTAGTGCGCCGGTGAAGGCTGCGATCCCCTCTACCATCACCGAAACCCGTCCGCCCAAGACGTCCTGCAAGCCTTGCGGCGCGCCCGGATAGGGCACGAAGGTGAGTTGGAGGCCCGCGGCACTGGCGAACATTTCAGCCGTCATGTTCGGCAGCGAGCCACGGAAGTTGGCCGCGTAGGTCAGTTCGCCAGGCTTCTGCTTGGCCAGCGCAATCAGCTCCGGCAGCGTCGCGACATTCATGTGATTGCCGGCCACGATCAGGAACGGCTGGTCGCCAACGAGGCCAATGGGCACCAGATCGCGTTGCAGATCGAGCGGCAGTTTGGAGTTGGTCTCCGGCAGGACCACGAGCGACGACGAACTCGGCATATAGAGCGTTAGGTTGTCGCGCTCGCTGGCGGCGAGCGCCTGCTGGGCGATCAGGCCGCCGGCGCCTGGCCGGTTGAGGATCAGAACCTGTTGCCCCCAAAGCTGCGACAGCCGGTCGGTGACGATGCGAGCGATCACGTCGGGCGCACTGCCGGCGGCGCTCGCCATGATGACTTTGACGGGCCGGTTCGGCCAGCTTTGCGCCTGCGCCGGCAGGCTTGCGAGTGCCGCGAACGTGAGTGCGGCAAGTAACCCAAGGCCACGCTGCGCTTTCATCGCTCCCCCATCGCCGCGCGTCGTTGGAGTGGCGCGGACCGAGCGAGCCTACTGGCTCGGTGCGTTGCCGGCAAAGGGCAGCTCGGTTTTCCGCGCGGTTGCGAGCACGATGTCGGCCGCGCGGGCGGCAGGCTCCCATGAGCCGATTTCCATGATGGCATCGAGCCGCGCGAATGCCTCAACCTGACGCCGGCGCTCCGGTGTGTCGCCGATCAACGGTGCGAGCGCATCGGCGAGCTTTTCAGCCGTGCAGTCCTCCTGCAAAAGCTCCGGCACCACGTTCTCGCCGATCACAAGGTTGGCGAGGATCACCGAGGACACGCGGATCAGCCGCCGCGCCACGAAAGCTTCGAACGCGGAGCCCCTATAAGCCGCAGCGGTCGGCACGCCGGCGAGCGCTAGTTCGAGCGTTACCGTGCCGGATTTGGCGAGCGCCGCGCGCGCCACGCGGAATGCCGCGTGCTTGTCGGCGGCCTCAGTGATGATGCGGGGTTGCACCGGCCAGGACGCAGTCGCGGCTCGGATCAGATCGAGATGATGCGGAACGGTCGGCAGCACGAGTTCAAGCGGGCCGATCCGCTCGCGCAATCGCGCAATGGCCTCGCCGAAAACCCCGGCCATGTGCCGGATTTCGCCACTCCGGCTACCCGGCAGCACCAGCACCACCGGCGGGTCGGCGAGCCGCCGCTTCGCCTCCTCAGCGTTCGGGCGAAGCTTGACGACTTCCTCGGCGAGCGGATGGCCGACAAAGCTGCATGGCGGGCCGCCGAGCCGGCGATGGGCCTCAGGCTCGAACGGCAGTAGCGCCAGCACATGATCGACGAAGCGGCGCATCCAACGTGCCCGGCCGGGACGCCAAGCCCACACGGAGGGCGACACGTAATCAACGATTGGGATCGACGGATCGGCGCGCCGTACCCGCCGCGCGACACGCAGCGTGTACTCGGGGCTATCGATGACCACCAGCACGTGGGGGCGCATCGCCAGCAAGGCGCGAACGGTTTCGCCCGCGTGTCGCCACAACGCCGGGACCCGGCGCGGGATCGCCATGAAGCCGACGATGGAAAAATCGTCGATGGGGTGAAGGCTCACGAGCCCTTCGGCCGACATCTCGCGGCCGCCGACGCCTGCGAAGCGGACGGCCTGTCCGGCCCGCGCCCGCAACCCCCGCATCAAGGCGGCGCCCAGCCGGTCGCTGGACTCCTCGACCGCGACCACAAACACCCGCAGCGCCGCGTCATCGCGGTCCGGCGCCGGGGCGGGCTCGGTGCTCACAGTTTGGCGCTCACGATTTGGGCTCATCGGCCGGCACGCCGACGACGAACACCTTGGCGCGATCGGCCACGATGGTAATGCGGCCGGCATCGGCGACGATGGCGCTGCCGGCCACGACGGCAATTCCAGCCAAGCCCGCTTGCGCGGCGCCTTCGATCGTCGTGGGACCGATCGAAGGCAGATCGATGCGGCGCTCCTGCCTGGGCTTGGGTGCTTTGACCAGAACGCCAGCGCCGGCCGGCGCACGGATGCGGCCGCTTCGGCGCATGTCCGCGACCCGCGCCAGCATGGCATCGGTGCCTTCGGCGCCTTCCACCGCCCACACGTGGTTGTCGGCGAGTACTGCCGCCTGTCCGACGTCGAAGGGGCCGGTCGCGCGCAACAGCGCAAGTCCCCGCGCGATGTCGGAACGTTCGCGTTCCGTCGGCGTGCGGCCGGCGATCAGACCCTCTGGCACCAGAATCTCGGGCGCGACCTCGTGAGCGCCGAGCAGCCGGAAGCCGCGCTCCTCGAACAGCCGCGCCACACCCGACAACAGATGATCGTCGCCACCCCGGAACAGCGACACCAGGCGCGGCACCAGCGACAGCGTGTAGAGATCGAACAGGAAATCCCGCAGCGGCGGCCGGCCGGCGGTGCCGATCATCACCACGTCGCGGCAGCCCTCCGCATTGGCGAGGCGGCGAAACTGGCCGATCCGGGTGATGGCGACCCAATGGTGCGGATAGCCAGCGACGCGCGACGCGTCCGCCCAGCCCCGCAACGCGAACAGGACGACGCGCCGGCCTTGGCGCTGCGCCGCATCGGCCACCGTGAACGGCAGGCTGCCGCCGCCGCAGATGATGGCCAGCGGCCCGTTATTCGCGGCCACGCTCGATGTTCGCTCGTTCATGGCGCTTCGCCGGAACCGCCTCCATCGCCGCCGCGAGGCGCCGGCATCATGAGCGGCCCCGGCTCGCGGACAAAGGCCAGGATTTTCCCGATCACCGGGTCGCCGGAAAACTTAGGCTCCACGGCCGTCACCCGGTCGCGAAATTGGCCCTCACCCAAGAACAGCGCCTGATAGAACCGGCGCAGGCGATGTAGATCCTGCTTGCCGTGGCCGCGCCGCTTGAGGCCGACCGTGTTGAGGCCAACCAACTCAGCGCGCGGCCCGAATGCAAAGCCGAAGGGGATCAAGTCCCGCGTGATGCCGGTGAGCCCGCCCACCATGGCGCCCTCGCCAATCCGCCGGAACTGATGCACAGCGGCCTGCCCGCCGAGAAAAACATTGTCGCCGACCGTCACGTGGCCGCCCAGCACCGCGCCATTGGCGAATGTCACATCGTTGCCGACGCGGCAATCGTGGCCGACGTGCGAATTGACCATTAGAAAGCAGCGGTCGCCCACGGTGGTGATGCCGCCGCCGCTTTTCGTCCCCGTATTGACAGTTGCGCTTTCGCGGATTTGGCAGTCGCTGCCGATCACGAGCTGCGTCGGTTCGCCGCGATAATGCACCGACTGCGGCGGTGTGCCGAGCGACGCAAAAGGATAAATCTGCGTGCGCTCGCCGATGACGGTGACACCGGCAACGTTGACATGCGACTGGAGCCGCACGCCGGCCCGTAACTCGACCTGTGGGCCGACGATACAGTACGGACCGACCTCGACGTCGTCCGCAAGACGCGCGCCGTCGGCGACCCGCGCCGTGGGGTCGATACGCGGCATGCTCAGCCCTCTGCGATCATGGCGCCGAGTTCAGCCTCGACCACAAGCTCGCCGCGCACTTTGGCTTCGCCGCGGTACCACCACATGTTGCGCCGTCGCGCCATCTTGGTGAGGTGGTATTCGAGCACGTCGCCCGGTACCACTGGCTTGCGGAACTTTGCCTTGTCGATCGTCAAAAAATAGACGAGCGAGGGGCCGCTTTCGACCGCCCGCTGGCGGATCGCCAGCACACCACCGGTCTGGGCCATGCCTTCGATCACCAGCACCCCCGGCATCACCGGATTGTTCGGAAAGTGACCGAGGAAATGCGGCTCGTTGGCCGTGACATTCTTGATGCCGATGCCGCGCTCGTCGCCCTTGATGTCGATGATGCGATCGACCAACAGGAATGGATAGCGATGAGGAAGCGCGGCGAGAATCTCGCGAATGCCAATGCTCTCGAGCGTCTCCCCGCTCATGTTGCGTCTCCCCCTGCCCGGCCATCCCTGCGGCGGTCTCGCGGGCTGCGTCGCACGCAAGCCGTAACTCGGCCCAAACGATAGCCTGAGGCCAGGCTCGAAGGATATGGGCTCGCTCCTGGGAGCTGGGCTCGGCCGCTAGCCGGCGATCAGAACTTCGTGCCGCCGCCAAACCGGAACTGCTGGATACGGTCGTAGCCCGTCTTCATCAGCGGGATCGCGTAGTCGAACCGCAGCGGTCCGAACGGCGAGTTCCAGATGATGCCGGCGCCCACGGACGCTCTGATCTTGTTGTCATCCGCCGGTGAGATGGTTTCGCCGGTTACATTCCATGTCGTTGGGCCCTTGTAGCCCCAGAGCGATCCGGCATCGGCGAATATCGCGCCCTTGATGCCGACCTCTCTCGGGATAAACGAGAACGGCGCCTGGGCTTCAAGGCTCGCGCCCCAGAACATCGTGCCGCCGAGCGCATCTTGCGACGTGCCGGCTGTCAGATCGCGCGGGCCAATGCCTGCCGGCGCGAAGCCGCGAACCAACGTCGGACCGAACTGGAAGTGGTCGAGCATGCGGAAGTCTTTGCTGCCCCAGGCCGCCGCATGGCCGCCTTGCAGATGCAGCACCGTGACCACGTCGGAGAACACTTCGTAGTAGGTGCGAAGGTCGCCGATCGTCTTGATGAAGTTCACGTCGCCGCCAACGCCTGCGAAATCCTGCCGAATTTCGGCCAGCATGCCGGACGTCGGGTTGCGGTTGTTGTCCAGAGTGCTGTAGGCGACCGTATAGCCCAGCATCGACACGACCACAGCGCCCGCGGCCAATTCCTTACGCACGGCGAGTGAGGCCTCGCCGTCGGCATAACAGTTGATGCCATCGGTTCGCGCGAGTTCGCTGGTCGGACTGACCGGGAACACGCCGATCGTGCGGCAGTTGTTCAGGTTGTCGGGCAGCGCGATCTCTTGCCGATAGATGTTGTAACGGAACTGTAGCGCCAGTTCTTCGCTCAAGCCGAAGCCAAGGCGCAGGCCGGTGCCGACGGTCTTCGTCTCGTACGAATAATAGCTCGATGCCAACACCTGCCTGGCATAAAGGTCGCCGCCGAGCATCAGCCGGTAGCCGAGGAAATAGGGTTCGGTGTAGGACAACTCAAAGCCGCGCACGCGCTGGCCGTATTGTATTGAAGCCCTGGCGTATTGGCCTTGGCCGAGCAAATTGCGCTCGCCGATGCTCAGTTCGGCCATGAAACCGTCCGAGGTCGAGTAGCCGCCCGAAACCGACAACTCGCCGGTTGCCATTTCCTCGACATCGACGTTGATCACGATGCGATCGGGCGCTGAGCCCGGCTCATTGGTGATCTTGACGTTCTTAAAATAGTTGAGGTTTTTCAGCCGCCGCTCGGCGCGGTCGATCAGCGCGCGGTTGTAAGCGTCGCCTTCTCCGATGTCGAACTCGCGTCGGATCACGTAGTCGCGCGTGCGGCTGTTACCGCGAACGTTGAGGCGTTCGATATAGACGCGCGGCCCTTCCTCGATCGTGAAGACCAGATTGATGGTCGCGGTTTCCTGATTGCGGTCGCCGCGTGGCCGCACCGATGCGAACGGGTAGCCACGCCGCGCCACTTCGATCGCGACGTTCTCAACCGACTTCTCGACCGCCTCGGCGTTGTAGGTCGCGCCCGGAGCCGATCGCAGGCGCCCATACAGCGAGCGCGGGTCGACTGCGGCAACGTTGGATTGGATATCGACGGTGCCGAAGCGGTATTTTTGGCCTTCCTCGATCGTAAACGTAACGAGGAAGCCTTTCGCCTCGGGATCGTAGACCGCGACTGCGGAAACCACGCGGACGTCCGCATAGCCCTTCTTGAGATAGAAGCGGCGGATCAGGTCGCGATCGGCCTCGATGCGGTCGGGATCGTAGATGTCGGCCGACTGCAAGAAGTTGAAGATCGGCATCGTTTCCGATGTCTTGATCTCGTCCTTGATGCGGGTGTCGCCAAAGGCAGTGTTGCCGACGAAAATGATTTTCTTGACGCCGGTCTTATCGCCTTCGTTGATTTCGAACACGAGATCGACGCGGTTGTTCGGCAGCTCGATGATCTTGGGGGCGACCTTGACGTCGAAGCGGCCGTTGCGCCGGTACACTTCAACGATGCGCTGCACATCGGATTGCACCGCCGGACGCGACAACGTGCCGCGCGATTTCGACTGCACCTCGCCCTGGAGCTGCTCGTCCTTGATCTTTTTGTTGCCTTCGAAGGCGACGCGATTGATCACCGGGTTTTCGACCACGGTCACCACCACGCGGCCACCTGCGGACGGCGAAATTTGCACGTCTTGAAATAGGCCGGTGGCGTAGAGCGCCTTAAGAGCCTCGTCGATCTTGCCAGCATCGAGCCGCTGGCCGGGCGCCACGCGAAAATAGGAGCGAATGGTGTCGGCTTCGACGCGGCGATTGCCCTGTACGACGATCGAGCCTGCGGTCTGAGCGACGGCAAAATCCACCGTCGCGACAGACGCAACCGACGCCAATACAAGCATCCCGCCGAGGACCCAACCGGATAGGCGTAGTCCCCGAAGCAGCCGCACACACAAATTCATGCGCAACGCGCCCTTTTTTGCCTTTCCGGCCGATTGTACGGCGTTATTGCGAGGTCCCCACTCGACGCTATTGTTGTACAAGTTTTTCCCCACACCGCAACCCACGTTTATCCCCTAACCCACACATTTTTCGCAGGAATTTAGCCTGCGTAGCACCGGGGTCACGATGCCTTTAGATGAAGAATGTCATTAAAAGTTGCAAACATCATCAACATCAGAATTAACGCGAGCCCAATCCGGGCACCGACCTCCTGAGCTCGTTCCGACAGCGGCCGTCCCCGGGCTGCCTCGACGGCAAAGAACAAAAGGTGACCACCATCGAGGATGGGGATCGGGAATAGGTTCAGAAGCCCGATCGACACCGAAAGCACCCCAAACAGGTCGAGAATGGGCAGGAAGCCCTGGGTGGCGACCTGGCCTGAGATTTGGGCGATCCGAATCGGCCCGCCGAGCTGGTCAGCGCATTCGCGTCCAGCGAACAGCCCGCCAATGTAGGAAAACGTCCGGTCGACGATCGACCAAGTCTTCACCGCACCTTGCCACACGGCGTCGACCGGGCCGTAGACTTCGGTCCTGATGTCCTCGGCCTTAATGGATCGCGTAACACCCAGCACTGCTCCGCAGGTCGGGTTGCCGAATCCATCCTTGCGCTTCTTCAGCTCTGGCGTGGCGACAAGTGTGACCGGTACGCCACCCCGGTCGATGCGGAATTCCAACGCGCGGCCCGCATTGACGCTGACAATCTGCTGCATGTCAGAAAAGCTGTCGATCCGCTGCCCATTGATCGCGAGCACCAGGTCGCCTTTTTGCAAACCAGCTGCCGCAGCAGCCGAGCCCGGTTCCACCGCATCCACGCGCGCCGTGATGGTCTGGCTGCCGTGCGTCATATAAAGGCCGGCAAAAATCACAATCGCCAGCAGGAAATTCGCGATTGGGCCCGCAGCCACAACGGCGGCGCGTTTGCCAACCGGCTTATGAAAGAAGCTGCCCGCTCTTTCTTCCGGCGTCATCGCCGCGGCCGCGGCATGGTCAGGCACGCTCGCGGCGTTTTCATCCCCCAAAAATTTGACGTAGCCGCCGAGCGGGATGATGGAGATCTTCCATCGCGTTCCATGGCGATCATTAAAACCCACGAGTTCCGGTCCGAATCCGACCGAAAACACCAAAACCCGCACGCCGCACCAGCGCGCAACCAGGAAATGGCCGAGCTCATGGAAGAAAACGACGACGCTGAGGCCGAACAGGAACGGGATAATCCAGCCGGTTAAGCCGCCGCCCCACAGGGACAGATTACCCAAGATATTGAAATCCATCAGCTTTTGTCCCCGTGCCGCACGCCCCACCCTGTTCTAGGATGCCTTTGCGGCGATTTCAGGCAAAAGGTCTTGCGCCATCGACCTTGCCAACTGGTCAACGACGAGGGCGTCCTCGATGGTTTTTGGTTCCCCGAGCGCATTCCGCCGCACCGCTGCATCGAGGGTTGCCTCGACCACGGCAACGATGCCGGTGAACCCAAGGCGCCGGCCGATGAAGGCCGCCACCGCCACTTCGTTGGCGGCGTTGAAGATCGTGGGCGCCGCGCCGCCGGTCTCGATGACGCGGCGGACCAGCGCCAGGGACGGAAACCGCACCGGATCCGGCTGTTCGAAGGTCAGCGTTCCGATCTTGGCGAGATCGAGCCGCGCCGCCGGCCCATCGATGCGGACCGGCCAGGCGAGACAATGCGCGATCGGAGTGCGCATGTCGGGTGTGCCGAGTTGCGCCACCACCGAGCCGTCCCGGTATTCCACCATGCCGTGAACGATCGACTGCGGATGCACCACGACGTCGAGCCGTTCCGGCTCGAGAGCAAACAGATGATGTGCCTCGATCAGTTCAAGACCCTTGTTCATCAAGGTCGCGGAATCGATGGTGATCTTCGGACCCATCGACCAGTTGGGATGTTTGAGCGCCTGCTCGACGGTCGCGGCGCGCATCGCCTCGATAGTCCAGGTGCGGAACGGGCCACCCGATGCAGTGAGGATCGCGCGGCTGACGTCTTCGCGACGTCCGGCGCTGAGCGCCTGGAACACGGCGTTATGCTCGGAATCGACCGGCAGCACGGTCGCGCCTGACTCTGCCGCGGTGCGCATGAACAGCGCGCCGGCGCAGACCAGACATTCCTTGTTGGCGATGGCGACGGTCGCGCCGCGCTTGAGCGCCGCCAGCGTGGGTGCGAGCCCGATTGATCCGGTGATGGCGCCCATCACCCAACTGGCGGGGCGCTGCGCCGCTTCGAGTAACGCGCCCTCGCCGCTCGCGGCTTCGATGCCGGAGCCCGACAGCGCGTCTTTCAGTTCGCGGTAGGAGGCTGGATCGGACACCGCCGCAAAGCGCGCGCCGACCTCACGCGCGAGCTTCGCCAGCGGAGCGGCATTGCGATAGGCGGTCACGGCTTCGACGCGATAACGCCCGTTGCCGCGCTTGATGAGATCGACTGTGCTGGTGCCGATCGAGCCGGTTGCGCCAAGCAGCGTAATGCCGCCGTCGGCCGGGGCCGCATGCTGTTGCGTCTGGCTGGGCACGACCATTGTTCACCACACCATGAGGCCGCGCGCCGGAGCATCGAAGCCCCCGCGCACGAGGCCGATAAGAGCTGCCACGATCACCGCAGTGAGGAATCCGTCGAGGCGATCCATCAGGCCGCCGTGGCCCGGGAGCAGTGTGCCGGAGTCCTTGGCATTGTAGCGGCGTTTGATCCAGGATTCGAACAGGTCACCGATTTGCGACACGATCGCCAGGATAAGTGCGAGCAGCCCGATCACGGCGAGATTGGTGGCGCCCGCATATTGCGCCACCAGCACGCCACCGATAACGCCCGCAGCGGTGCCTCCGAATGCGCCAGACCACGTCTTGCCGGGACTGACCAGAGGCATGAGCTTCGGTCCGCCGATAGCGCCGCCGGTAAAATAAGCTCCGATGTCGGTCGCCCAAACCACCACGAACAGGAACATGATCGCGGCGAAGCCCCACGCCGCGTCGTTGCGCAGCAGCACCGGCGCCAGCAGCAACGCTCCGGCATAAACGATGCCAAGAGCGCACCAGATGCGCCGTATCCTCGACGCAAGCGTGGCGATGCCGAACACCGAAAGCGCAATCAGCGTGAGCGCGGTGCCGGCGCGATCGAAGGCCAGCAGCAGGGCCGAGCCAACGAGCGCGACCGCGCCGATGATGAGCACCGGGTTCTTGTCGTGCGCACAAACCAGCGTGTCCCATTCCCACAGCACGATCAGCGAGGCGGCAAACCAGAACGCCAGGAATGTCACCCCGCCGAAATACGCCGCCGCAATCGCGAGCGGCGCCAGCACCGCTGACGACACGATGCGCAGCACGAGATTGCTGCGGCCTGCTGCCGCCAGCAAAGGGGAGCTGCCGTTTTTCGCCGGGTCGGCGCCGGCCACGATCAGGTTCCTGCCTGCACCGCAAGCCCGCCAAAGCGGCGCTCGCGGCGGCGGAATTCCGCAATCGCACTCTCGAGCGCGGCGCGGTCGAAATCGGGCCAGTAGGTCGGCACAAACACGAGCTCGCTATAGGCCGCCTGCCAAAGCAGGAAGTTGGATAGGCGCTGCTCGCCGCTGGTGCGGATGATGAGGTCCGGGTCCGGCAAATCCGGAGCGTCGAGGTGTTGCGCCAGAAGCTCCGCGGTCACGGCCGACGGCTCGATGCGCTTGGCCGCGACCTCAACCGCGACCCGCGCGGCTGCGCGCGCGATCTCCTGGCGGGCGCCGTAATTGAAGGCCACCACCAGCATCAGTCCGTTGTTGTACCAGGTGAGCTCTTCGGCCTCTTCCAGGAGCTTGCGGATCTCGGGATCGAGATCGCTGCGCTCGCCGATCACGCGAACGCGCACGCCGCTCTTGTGAAGCTCGACCAGATCGTTGCGGATGAAGCGTCGCAACAGACCCATCAGGTCGCGAATTTCGGATGCCGGCCGCGACCAGTTCTCGGCGCTGAACGAGAAGATGGTGAGGATCGAAATGCCGAGTTCGCCAGCCGCGCGGACGGTCTTGCGAAGCGCCTCAACTCCGCGCCGATGCCCCTCGCCGCGCGGCAACCCGCGTGCCGCCGCCCAGCGCCCGTTGCCATCCATGATGATGGCGACGTGCCGTGGAATTTCAAACGGCTCGCGCGGATCGGGTAAGGGGGCTTCGGCGTGGGACATTCGAATGACAGCCTAGACCGTCATGATCTCCTTTTCCTTCGTGGCCAGCATCTGGTCGATATCGGAAATCGATTGATCGGTCGCCTTCTGCACATCGGCAGTGTAGCGCTTGTGCTCGTCCTGACTGATCTTATGGTCCTTTTCCAGCTTCTTCAGTGTTTCCATGCCATCATGACGCACGTGGCGCACCGCGACCTTGGCGGCTTCGGCGTATTTATGCGCGACCTTTGCCAGTTCCTTGCGGCGATCTTGGTTCAATTCGGGGATGCGCAGGTGAATGACCTGCCCGTCCGTTGAGGGCGTCAGTCCCAGGTTGGCCGCCATGATCGCCTTTTCGACCGGCTGCACCATGGTGCGGTCCCAGACCTGCACGCTGATCATGCGGGGCTGTGGCACGCTCACGGTGGCGACTTGGTTCAGTCCCATGCTCTGGCCATAGGCATCGACCTGGATCGGGTCGAGCAAATGGGCCGAGGCGCGTCCGGTACGCAACCCACTGAGCTCCTGCTTGAGAGCCGTGAGCGCGCCCTGCATGCGCCGCTTCAAATCGTTGATGTCATGTGTTGCCGTTGCCATGGATTCCTCCCGACCGGCGCATCGCGCCGCGCATTCGCCTCAAAGCCTGGACACCTGCAACTGTGAGCCGGTCCTCAACCGCGCACCACGGTCGAGCGCCCCTTGCCACGCAACACCGCCTCGATCGCGCCGGGCACCCGGATCGAAAACACGATGATAGGCGTCTCGTTTTCCTGGGCAAGCGCGAACGCGGTGGCATCCATGACCTTGAGGCTGCGGTCGAGCGCCTCCTGGTGGGTGAGCGTCGTGTAGCGCTTGGCTTTGGGGTCTTTCTTCGGATCGGCCGTGTAGATGCCATCGACGTCGGTCGCCTTGAGCACCGCGTCGCAACCCATTTCGGCGGCGCGCAGCACTGCGGTCGTGTCGGTGGTGAAGAACGGATTGCCGGTGCCACCGGCGAACACCACGACGCGGCCTTCATCGAGATGGCGCAATGCACGCTGCCGCTCATAGGTCTCGCAAACCTGCGGCATCGACAGCGCCGACATGGTGCGAGCGGAGGAGCCAGCGCGCTCGATCGCAGTCTCTAGGATGAGCGAGTTCATCACGGTGCCGAGCATGCCCATGGCGTCAGCGCGGGCGCGCGACAGACCGGCTTTCGAAATCTGCGCACCGCGCATGATGTTGCCGCCGCCGACCACAACGCCGAGCTTGACGCCGAGCCTATGCGCGGCGACGAGATCGCGCGCGATGCGGTCGATGGTCGGCTGGTGGATGCCGTAACCGTCCGGCCCGCTCAGTGCTTCGCCGGACACCTTCACGACAACGCGGCGATAGGCGGGCTTGGCAGACCTGGTGGCGGATTTAGCCATCCTTCTCCCCTCCCCCTGCGCAGTGCGCGATAAACCTCGTCAGCCCTTGACCGCGGCCGCAACCTCGGCCGCGAAGTCGGTTTCTTTCTTCTCCACGCCCTCGCCGAGCTTGTAGCGCACAAAGCCGGCGACCTTGATCGGCGCGCCGGCCTTGCCCTCGGCCTCTTTCACGGCTTGAGCCACGCTTTTCTTGTCGTCGTGGATGAAGGCCTGTTCGAGCAGGCAGACCTCCTTGTAGAAGGTCTTGAGGCCGGACTCGACGATCTTTTCGATTACGTTGGCGGGTTTGCCCTGCTGCTTGGCCTTGTCGGCAAGGACATCCTTCTCGCGGCGGATCACGTCCGGATCGAGACCCGCGGCGTCAACCGCCTGCGGGTTGGCGGCCGCGACATGCATCGCGATCTGACGGCCGAGCGCGACAAGCTCATCGGTCTTGCCGGTCGATTCCAGCGCGACGAGCACGCCCATCTTGCCGAGGCCTTCCGAGACCGAGTTGTGCATGTAAGACGCGACCGCGCCTTTGCCGACCGAAAGCTCAGCAGCGCGCCGCAGCGTCATGTTCTCGCCGATCTTGGCGACCGTCTCGGATATCGCGTCGGCAAAGGTCTTGCTGCCGACCTTGGCGGCTTTGATCTTCTCAACGTCGGGGCCCACATCGATGGCGATGTCGGCCGCCATCTTCACCAGTCCCTGAAACAGATCGTTGCGCGCAACGAAATCGGTTTCCGAGTTGAGCTCGACCACGTCGCCCTTGGTGCCCTTGACGGTCACACCGATCAGGCCTTCGGCTGCGACGCGATCAGACTTCTTGGCGGCCTTGGACAAGCCCTTCTTGCGCAGCCAGTCGACCGCATCGTTGAGATTGCCTGCGGTTTCGCCGAGCGCCGCCTTGCAATCCATCATGCCTGCGCCGGTCATGTCGCGCAGTTCTTTGACCATCTGTGCGGTGATATTTGCCATCGTGCGGTTCCAATAGAGGCGCGAGAGGCGCGGCGCGGACGAAATTCCGCGCCGCCGCTTCCAATGTTACTCGGCCGTCAGTTCCTTGGCCTTGGCGATCCAGCCCTGGACGCGGCCAGGGAGACCCACTTCCTCGCCCACGTTGTGAGCGGCGGTCGGGCTGAGCTCGGCGATTTGCGAATAGTGGAAAATGCCGAGGTCGTTGAGCTTCTTCTCGATCGCGCCCGAAATGCCGGACAGCTTCTTGAGATCGTCGGCGACGCCGCGCGGACCGGGCAGCGGTTCGAAGCCGAGCCCCTTCTCCTCCGGCTTCGGCAAATCCTCGACGATCGGCTTCTCGGCCGCGCCGACATCGACGCCCATGGCGCCTTGCGAGCGCGAGATGCCGTCGAGCGCCGCGCGCGCGACGAGGTCGCAGTAGAGCGTGATGGCGCGGCTGGCATCGTCATTGCCGGGCACGACGAAGGTGATGCCGTCCGGATCGCTGTTGGTGTCGACGATGGCTGCGACCGGCACGCCGAGGCGCCGCGCTTCCTTGATCGCGATGTCTT
>CAMDDZ010000087.1 GCA_945893145.1 Rhodoplanes serenus
CGGCAACGACGAAATGGACCAGGCCAGTGGCGACGGATGGGCCGAACTTCAGCACAACGGTTCCCTCGTCGGCCAAATCTGCTTCCACGGCGGCGACCAAGAAGACTTCACCGCGCGACCCTGGAAGACTTCTTCAACAGCCTGCTAAGCCATCGCGGCTGAAATTTTCTCGGCCAGCATGATGGTCGGAATGTTGGTGTTGCCGCGCGGCGCGGTCGGCATGATCGAGGCGTCGATCACGCGCAAACCCTCGAAACCACGCACCCGGCCCTGCGTGTCGGTAACGGCATCGCGGTCGCCCGCGTCGGCGCTCATCCGGCAGGTGCCGACTGGATGGAATGTGCCGGCGACGTTCTCGCGGATGTGGTCGGCGAGCGCTGCATCATCCTGCGCCAGTTCGCTTAGATTCACCCTGCGGTCGGCGAGCGTCGCGAAGACCGGCTCGGCCAACGCCGGCACAAGATCGATCAGCTTTGACACAAGCGCGCTCTGGATCTTGTTCTTGATGTTCCGCCGGTTGAGCTGCCGGAGCTTATCGCTGAACTTCACCGGGAAGGTCAGCGTCGCCATCTCGCGCACCTTGGGATGACCGAGCACATCGACGCAGCGGCGGAACGCGTGCATGAAGCGCTGCAGGTCGAGCTCATGGCCGATGAAGTTGAACTCGACCAGCGGTTCGGCGGCGTCCTTCGATTTGAGCGAGACCTGGCCGCGCGCCATCGGCTTCAGCAGCGTCGGCGCCAGATTCGCGACCTGAAGGCCGAGCGGACTCCACGACGTCTTGCACTGCACGTTGATGTACATGTCGGTGCGCGGCGCGCCGGGAAGCCCGGTGGAATAGCGGAAGCAGGTCATGGCGTGCGGCCGGATCGCCTCGGACTGGCGATAGCCCGGCTTCTGCAACAGGCCGAGAAACACAATGGCGTGGTTCGACAGGTTCTGCCCGACGCCGGGCAAGTCGGCGCGGACTTCGATGCCCTTGTCGCGCAAATGCGCCGCGGGCCCGATCCCCTGCCGCATCAGGAAGGCCGGCGAATGGATGCCGCCGAGCGAGCAGATGATCTCCTGAGCCGTGAAATGCTTGTCCTCGCCGCCGATCCGAACGTTGACGCCAGTGGCGCGCTTGCCATCGAACGTGAAGCCGGTCGCGGTCGCGCCGTTGATGATGGTGAGGTTCGGTCGCGCCCGCACCGCGGCGTTGAGGTAGCAGATCGCGGCCGACGCCCGCTTGGTCGGCCAATTGCTCTGCGGCACCGAGCCGTAACCGTCACGGAAGTCGGTGTTCATGTCGGCCAGATACGCGATTTGCCGCTCCTGGGCGTATTCGAAGATCGCCTTCGACAACGGCGCCCAGTCCTGCTGCGGCGTGCGGCGGATCGGCACCAATCCGTCCTTGCCGTGCTGATCGCCGCCGAAGTCGAAATCGGTCTCGACCTTCTTGAAGAACGGCAGCACCTCGTTCCAGCCCCAGCCGGAAGCGCCGAGCGATTCCCACTCGGAATAGTCGTCCGGCGTACCCCGATAGGCGATCATGCCCATCACCGAGGAGCCGCCGCCCATGATGCGACCCTGCGAGAATGTGGTAAGCGGCGAGTTGTCCTTCCGCCGCCAGTGCACCTTCAGCCCCGGCCAGAAGTAATTGTCGTTGTAATAGGACGTCGCATAGGTATCGAGCACATCCTCCGGCTCTTGGCCCGGCGGCGTGTCCTGCCCGGCCTCGAGCAGCAGCACCGAGCGGCCCGAGCGCTCGGACAGGCGGTTCGCCAGCACACAACCGGCGGCGCCTCCGCCCACGATGATGGTGTCGAAGTTTTGGGTCATGGCGGCTGATCGCTGCTGAAAGGAACTCGGAACGACGGGTCGCGATTGAAGCATTTCGCCGCGCGAGCGCAAAGGGCTTCGGCCCTTCGGGGGCCCTCCGGGCTCGCCCCTTCATCGCGGCCGCAAGGGCTGCCATAATCGCCGCAGAGCCCAAGAAAATATCGGGAGAACGCCATGTTGTTTCGCCGCCGCGCGCTGCTGACCTTAAGCCTCAGCGCCATCACGGCGCTCGGCATGATCGGCAACGCGCACGCCGCGTGGCCCGAGCGGCAGATTACGCTGGTGGCGTGCTTCCCGGCCGGCGGCGGCACTGACATCGCGGCGCGCCTGATCAACACCCAGCTGGGCGAGGCGCTCGGCAAGCCGGTGATCATCGAGAACCGCGCCGGCGCCGGCGGCAGCATCGGCACCGCTGCCGTGGCGCGCGCGGCGCCCGATGGCTACACGCTCCTGGTCTGCTCCAGCGCCTTCGTGGTCAATCCGAGCCTTTACGCCAAGGTGACCTACGATCCGTTCAAGGACTTCGAGCCCGTCATGGTGCTCGGCGCCTCGCCCAACGTGTTCACGGTGCCGGCGCAGTCCGAGATCAAGACCATGACCGAGTTCATGACCAAGGCGAGGGCCAATGTTGGCAAGATGAACTGGACGAGCCCCGGCGCCGGCACCACGCCCTATCTGGCGGGCGAGGTGCTGAAACTCCGGATCGGCATCCAGATGCAACACATTCCTTTCCCGGGCGCCGGCCCCGCCACCAACGCGGCAATTGCGGGACAGGTCGATCTCTACACCGCCAATCTCGGCTCGCTCACCGGCCAGATCGACGCCGGCAAGCTGCGGCCGATTGCGGTCACCTCGCTCAAACGCTGGCCGGAATTGCCGAATGTGCCGACGCTCGATGAACTCGGCGTAAAAGATGCCGAGTCGGACACCTTCCAGGCCGTACTCGTGCCAGCCGGCACTCCGAAGGAGATCATCAATCGCTTGGCCAAGGAAATCGCCGAGATCCTGGCGCGGCCCGACGTGAAGGAGAAGTTCGCCAAGACCGGCTTGCCAGTGCTCGCCGAGGGGCCGGATGTATTCCGCGCCCGCATTGCGAAGGAAGTCCCGATGTACAAGGAGGTCGTGGACAAGGCCGGGCTCAAGATCGAGTAAGCCGCAGGTCGCACGAGGAACGCCCCAATGGCCAAGCCGCTCGCCGGAATCCGCGTCATCGAACTTGCGAACTTCATCGCCGGTCCGCTGTGCGGCACGCTGCTCGCCGACATGGGCGCGGACGTGGTCAAGATCGAGCCGCCGCAGGGTGACATGGCGCGCGCCACGCCGCCGATCCGCAACGGCGAGAGCGTCAGCTTCACGGCACTCAACCGCAACAAGCGCTCACTGGTGCTCGACCTGAAATCGCCGGCCGCCCAGGAGGTGATGCGCAAGCTCGCGGTGGAGTCCGACGTGTTCGTGGAGGCGAACCGGCCTGGCGCCCTCGACAAGATGGGGCTCGGCGCCGCGCACCTAAAAGCGGTCAACCCAAAGCTCATCTATACGTCGGTGTCCGGCTTCGGGCAGACCGGACCGGACCGCCGCCGCGCCGGCGTCAATCTCATCATCGAGGCGTTCTCCGGCGTGCTGTCGGTCACCGGCGCGCCGGGCGAAATGCCGATGCGGCCGGGCGTGCAGACTGCGGATGTGTTCGGCGCGTTGTTTGCGGCCTATGCCACGCTCGCGAGCCTGGTGGGCGCCGCCCGGAACGGCGAAGGCCGCATCGCCGACGTGTCGCTGGTCGAAGCCTCGATTGCGGCGGCGGCCTGGGAGGCGGCGGAATATCTCGAGACCGGCAAGGTGCCGCAGCCCATGGGCAACCGGCATCGGCTCACCGCGCCCTACCAGCTGTTCGAGACCAGCGACAAGCGCTACGTCGCGATCGGCATGCCGAACAACATGCTGTTCCAAAAATTCATGCAGGCGATCGGGCTCGGCGATCATCTCGCCGATCCGCGCTTCGTTACCTATGCCAATCGCAAGGCCAACGAAGATCCGCTGTTGGCGCTCGTTGAGCCCGCGGTCCGCAAGATGAATTCCGGAGAACTGGAGGCCGCGCTGATGGAGGCTGGCGTGCCCTGCGCGCGGGTCAATAATTTCCAGGAGGTGTTCGATCATCCGCAGATCGTCGCCCGCGGCGTCGTGAAGGAGATCGAGCACCCGCGGCTCGGCAAGATGCAAGTGACGCGCAATCCTGTCCTGCTCGATCATGACGGGCCCGACATCGCGCGGCCGGCGCCAATGCTCGGCGAGCATTCCGAGGAAATCCTGCGCGATCTGGGCTACGCGCCCGCCGAAATCCGCGAATTGGTGTCGTCGGGCGTGACCAGGCTCGCGGCCGCGCCGCAGTCCAAGGTCACGGCCGCGGAATAGCCCGATGTCCCTGCCCCGCAGCTTTCTTTACGTTCCGGCTAATCGCGAGAAATTCCTCGAAAAGTCGCTCGGCCTGCCGGCCGATGCGCTGCTGTTCGATCTCGAGGACTCGGTCCCGGCCGCCGAGAAAGCAAACGCCCGCCAAGGCTTCAAAGCATACGCGCCCAAGGTTGCGGGGCGCGCCTGGGTGCGCGTCAACGGCATCGAGACGGGCCTTGCCGAAGCCGATCTCGATGCGGTCATCGGCGTCGCAGGTCTCGCGGGCATTTTCCTGCCGAAGGTCGAGTCGCGGACCGAAGTGCTCAAATGGGACGCGATGATCGGCAAGCTCGAAGCCGCCCGCGGCATTACACCCGGCGCCACTCGGCTCGTGCTGTCGATCGAGAGCGCGCTCGGCGTGCTCAACGCCTACGACATGGCGACGGCCGCGAAGCGCGTCGCCTCGGCGTCGTTCGGCGGCGCGCAGGATGGCGATCTCAACACCGACCTCGGCTGCGTCTGGTCGATCGACGGACCCGAAATGCTGCATGCGCGCTGCCAGACGCTGCTCGCCGCACGCGCCGCGCGCTTCGATACGCCGCTTGATGGCGTTTATGCCAATGTGCGCGACGCCGAGGGCTTCGAGAAGGACACCGCGCTGTCGCGGCGGCTCGGCTATCGCGGCCGCAAGCTGATCCATCCGTCGCAGATCGAGCCTTGCAACCGGCTCTATGCGCCGAGCTCGCAGGAGCTCGACTATTATGCGCGCGTGCTGGAAGCGTTCGAAAAGGCCGTGCAACAGGGCAGTGCCTCGACCACCGTGGACGGCAAGATGATCGACGAGGCGATGGCCAAGGCCGCAAAGCGCGCACTCGATGACGCGGCGGCCCGCGATCACTGACAAGACATGGCGCGGCTAACTGCCGTCGCCGATCTTGTGATGGTGGTGATGATGATGCTCGCCATCGCCGTGATGGTGGTCGTGCTTGCCATCGCCGTGATGATGCTGGTGATGCGGCGACGTCTTGTAGTGCTGGCGCAGCAGATCGAAGCCGTAGTCGTTGCCGTTGGGCGTCCGTACGATGGTGTGGACGTGGAATTTCGCCGGCTCCGGGTTGGTGAGGAACACGCCGGCGTGGTGATCGAACTCGATGAATGTCACCGGGCTCTGCACCCGGTAATAGAACGGGCTGTCCTCGCTGAAGCCGCCAATCCAGCAGAAATGCGTGTCCGCCATGTGCCGTTCGATCTCGGCCATGCGGGCAGCACGCGGACCTTCGGGCAACGTCGAGATGTATTGCTGAACCAGATCCAGCAGATTGCGCCGCTGCACCGGCGTAAGCTCTGTGCCGCGCAGGCCTTCATAGGGAACCACGCGGTTGTCGTGGAACGCGCCGCCGAGGTGCAGGTTGTCGGCGAAATGCCGCCGCCCCTCCGGCAGGTCGCCGCCCATCATGGAGTGCGCCACGATGGCGCGGCGTTGTTGCTCAATGGAAAATGAATGCATCAGCGCGAGCCCAGTGCGCTCCTCGTCTTGGAACAGATGGATGCCCTTGAACGGCCCGTGATCCGCGTAGCTCGGCTCGGCGCCCCAGAACGCCGGCGTCAGCACCATCTGCTCACCCAGCACGAAGCAATTGAGCACCAGGTGATGACCGAAGAACTGCCAGCCCCAGGGCTGGCTCGCCGAGGGCTCGCCGAACAAGCAAAAGATGTAACTCCATTCGCCCATCACGGCCGGCCCGCCGACCAGATCGCCAAGGAAACGGTTGAGCCGCATCACGTCGCGCGACAGCTCGTAACCCTTGGGACTCATGCTGGCGCGCAGCACCGCCATGGTGGCGTCGCGCAGCGGCTGGCCGACCTCGTCGAGGCGCAGCCCGTGGTGCTCGATATAGAGCTCGGTGTTCTGCCAAAACCGCCATTGGTGCGAATCCACCGCAAAGCACGAGGCCTTCTTCTGCTCGCTCGACATCAGCGCCAGGAGCGCATTCACCGCCTCGATCATGGCGAGCGTCGGCGCACCCTCCGGCCGCGGCGCGAACAGCTCCGGGATGACGTGGCCATCGGTCGTAATGCCGCGGAGCGGATCGTTGGCCATCTGCTCCCAGGTCGCGAACAACCGCTTGGCCCGAGGATTGTTCGCGGTGCGCGCCTCGGCATGCGCGCGCGGCGTGGGGCCTGCGATCTTCGAGACGCCGGGCGGCGGCAAGAAAGGGCGATAATCGTATCCGCTCATGCCACCGACCTTAACCGATTCACTTCGGCTTCGCCCGCCCGAACGGCGCCGCGCCCTCCTCGAACAATTCGATCGTGTCGCCGGGGCCGGACTCGTCGCGCAATCCCACGGTGATGCGCTGGCCATCGGACGTTCGCACGCTCGCGATCCGGCGCGGCTGCCAGTTCTCCTGCCCGAGCATGTGGCGAATGATGGAGATTTCCTCGATCAAAGCCTCATACACGCGATCGGTCGCGAATGTTTCGCCATGACAACGCGAACACAGCAGTCGCTCCGGGAAAAAGCCCGTGCGGCACGCCGCGCAGCGCCAGATGGTCATGCCGGGCGTCATTCGGCGCGCTCCAGCACCGCCGCAGCGGCCGTGCCGCCGTAGCGGTACATCGTCATGCCGTAGCCGGTCGCAACCGCAAGCCGCGCACCCTTCACTTGCCGTTCGCCGGCGCGGTGCTGCAATTGCAGCACCGCCTCGGAAATGCCGTTGAGGCCACCGGCGTGGCCGCCCGGCTGGCCGGCACTCAACATGCCGCCCCAGGTGTTGAGCGGGAAGCGTTGCTCGCCAATGGTGACGCGGCAGAACCGCGCCAGATCGTTGCCAGGGGTCAGGCCGAGGTCGTTGGCCTGCGCCAGCACCATGGTCGGATAGTCGTCGTAGATGCTAGCGACCTGGATATCCTGCGGGCCGACGCCGGCCTCTTGCCAGAATTCCTTGGCAAACGTGCTGATGCCAGTCTGCAACCCGTCACCTTCCTGATTGTCGTAATTGTAGCTCGCGCGGTGCGCTCGCACGCGAACGCCCGGCCGGCCCTTCGGCGCGCGATCAGGCCGCGCCACGACGATCGCCTGCGCGCCCGCGATCACCGGCACGCAATCGTAGCGCGACAGCGGATCGGCCACCATCGGCGCCGCCAGATACTCCGCCATCGTCATCGGCGTGCGGTACACCGCGAAAGGGTTTTTCGCCGCCCATTCGCGTTGCGCGACGGCGATGTGCCCGTAGTCGGATTTTTGCAGGCCGTATTTCTTCATCTGCCGGGCCGCCACCAGCGCATAGACGCCGTTCGGCCCGCCGTGGCCGAGCGGCGCCAGGTGTTTCTGCGTCACGGTGTTGAAATTCGCCGCCACCTTGGCGTAGCCGGCGAGCCCGGTGGCGTCGCCGCCCAGCACCAGAACCACGTCAGCCGCGCCGGTTTCGACCGCGCGTAGCGCATTGCCGAGCATACTCATGGCGGACGAGCCGCCATTGGTGTCTTGGCTCAGCCAGGTCAGCGACAGGCCGAGCTTCCAGGCGAGATCCACCGCCGCATCGGGCGCGAGCGAAAACGACGCCACCGCCATGCCCCGCACGTCCTTGGCGTCAATTGCTGCGTTCTTCAGCGCCGCCACCACGGCATCGCGCATGAAGGTCAGCGTCGATTGCCCCGGCTCCGGGCGCCGCGTGTAGGCCGACTGGCCGACGCCGATGATGGCGGCGTTGCGGAACATGCTCTTTCGTCGCTCCCGCCTTCAATGTTAGCGTCACGCCGTCTCAACAATAACAACGCAATGTAGCAGACGCGTTCGCCATGAAATCCGAAATCCGCGACGGAATGAAGATCGATTGGGATGCCCCGATCGAAATGGACGATGGCGTGGTGCTGCGCGCCGACGTGTTCAGGCCGGTTGCGGACGGCAGATATCCGGTGATCCTGAGCTACGGACCCTATGCCAAGGGCCTCGCCATGCAGGAGGGCTACCGGCACGCTTGGTTGCGCATCATCAGCGCGGCGCCCGAGACGCTCGAAGGCTCCACCAACAAGTATCAGAACTGGGAGCTTTTCGATCCTGAGAAGTGGGTGCCTGACGGCTACGCGCTGGTGCGGGTGGATTCACGCGGCGCCGGCCGCTCACCGGGCTACCTGGAAACCTGGTCGCCGCGCGAGGCGAAAGACATCGCGCTCTCGGTCGATTGGGCCGGCACGCAGCCGTGGTCGAACGGCAAGGTCGGCCTCCACGGCATCTCCTATTACTCGATGAACCAATGGCAGGCCGCGCCGCACAAGCCGAAGCATCTGGCCGCGATGGCGGTCTGGGAAGGCTCGTCAGACTATTACCGCGAGCTGTGCCGGCACGGCGGCATCCTCAGCGATTTCTATTCGAGCTGGTATCCGCGCCAGGTCACCGCGGTCCAGAACGGCGTCGGGGAACGCGGCTACAAGAGCGCCGTGACCGGCGAGCCGGTGGCCGGGCCTTCGACACTCTCAGACGCGGAGCTGAAGCAGAACCGCGCCGATTGCGACGGCGACGCGCTAAGGCATCGCCTGATCGACGATTACCACAAGCCACGGCTGCCGAAGTTCGAGGACATCGAGACGCCGCTGTTCTCTTCCGCCAACTGGGGCGGCATGGGGCTACATCCACGCGGCAATTTTGAGGGCTTTCTGCGCGCGGGCTCCAAACACAAATGGCTCGAAGTCCACGGCGACACGCACTTCACCCTGTTCTATGCGAAATACGGCCAGGACCTGCAGCGCAAGTTCTTCGATCATTTCCTAAAAGGTCAGGACAACGGCTGGGACAAGCAGCCGAAGGTTCTGCTCAACGTCCGCCATCCGGACGAGAAATTCGTGCAGCGCGCCGAAACCGAATGGCCGCTCGCGCGCACGCAATGGACCAAATTCTATCTGCACCCGGACAACAGCTTCGGCCCGCAGCCCAGCAAGGGCGACGCCCAACTCACCTACGAAACCATGGGTGACGGGCTGACGTTCTCGACGCCGCCGATGACCGAAGCGATCGAGATCACCGGGCCGGTCGCCGCCAAACTGTTCGTGTCATCCGATACCACCGATGCCGACCTGTTCCTGGTGCTCCGCGTGTTCGATCCGCAGGGCAAGGAGGTCGTGTTCGTCGGCTCCAACGATCCCCGCACGCCGGTCGCGCTCGGCTGGCTGCGTGCTTCGCACCGCAAGCTCGACCCGAAGGAGAGCAAGCCGTATCGGCCCTGGCACACCCACGACGAGGAATGGCCGCTCAAGCCCGGCGAGCCGGTCGAGCTCGACATTGAGTTCTGGCCGACGTCGATCGTGGTTCCGCCGGGCTATCGCCTGGCGCTGTCGGTGCGCGGCAAGGATTACGAATACGATGGCACCGACGCGGGCGTGGCGCACGCGCCCTATCCGATGAAAGGCGTCGGCCCGTTCACGCACACCCATCCGGAAGACCGTCCGCCCGCGATCTTCGGCGGCCGGAACACGCTGCACTTCGGCGGCGCATCGGCACCCTATGTGCTGCTGCCGGTGATCCCGAAATCCGTATGATCCCGGATTGCCACAACAGCGACGCGCGCTCGCTTCACCTCTCCCATAGGGAGAGGTCGGCGCGCGTCAGCGCGCCGGGTGAGGGGTTACGCCACACCGATAGGTCCGAGCCCCCTCACCCCAACCCTCTCCCCAATGCCGCGCCGCCGAGCGAAGCGAGGGACCGGCGCGGTTTTATCTTTGAGATGTTCGCGCTGGCCGCTCGCCCCTTGGGCTCGCCAGCGCGAAACAGGGAGAGGGAGTCTGCCTGCGTTCGCGGAAACACCACGCTATGACGGTTCGTGCAGCAATCGTAGGCCTCGGACGCTGGGGACGGTCGCTCGTCAACGCGGTGCAAGGCAAAAGTGACGCCATCCGCTTCGTCGCCGGCCACACCCGCAATCGCGCGGGCGTCGAGGACTTTTGCCGCGAAAAGGGGATCAGGTTCGTCGACAGCTACGCCGAGCTCGTGGCTGATCCCGGCATCGACGCCATCGTGCTCGCGACCCCACACAGCGGTCACGCCGAGCAGGTGATCGCAGCCGCCAAGGCCGGCAAGCACGTCCACGTCCAGAAACCCTTCACCCTCGACCGGCCGAGCGCCGAGGCCGCGGTCGCGGCGGCACGAACGGCGGGCGTGGTTCTGGCGGTGGGCTTCAACCGCCGTTTTCATCCATCCGTGACGGAAATCCGCAAGCGCCTGCACGACGGACGGCTCGGCCGCGTGATGTCGATGGTGGCGCAACACACCACCAGCACGGCGCAGTTCATCCCGGCGGACAACTGGAGGGCGCAGCCGGACGAAGCGCCCGGCGGCGCGCTCACGGCCGTGGGCGTGCATTCGATCGACCACATGGTCGAATTCGGCGGCCGGGTGCGCGACGTGCTCTGCACCACCGGCCGCTATATTCCGGGCCCGTCGGACGACACCACCAATGTGCTGCTCCGGTTCCAGAACGGCGCGACTGGATTGCTGTTTTGTTCGGTGGCGACCGCGACGACGCTTTGCTTCACGCTGTTCGGCACCAAGGGGCTGGCGGAATTTTCCAAGCCAAACCTCGCGCAGTTCCGCTTCGTGCCGGTCTCGACCGTAGCGCCGAGCGGGCCGGTCACCGCACCGCCGGACGAGATCATCGAGAGCCCGTCCTTCGATATGCTCAACGCCGAAATAACCGAATTCGGCCGCTGCATCGCCGAGAAGCGCCCTTACCCGGTGCCGATCGAGGAGGTACTGCACGGCGTGTCGGTGTTCGACGCCGTGGTACGATCGGCCAAGAGCAAGCAGATCGAACCGGTGATTTAATACGAGGATCCCATGGAAAAACTGATCATCACGGTGGCCGGCGACTCGCGCACCTCCTATCCGCACAACAATTTTTGTCCGCCGCAGGAGGACATCGCGGGCTGCGCGCAGCAATACGTCGATGCCGTGAAGGCGGGCGCCGCCATATCGCACATCCACGGCCGCCGCACGCTTGAAGAATCGATCCAGGCCGACGGCAAGATGGTGTCGCGTATCCACCACGCCGACTGGAAGAAGCTGCACCACATGATCACCGACAAGGTCGACACGATCATGCAGTACGGCGTCGCCTCGGCGCGCATCGAGGAGAAGATCGAGCTGATGAAGCTCGGCCCCGACATGATGGCGGTCGCCTTCAACGCCCATGATGAATATTTCCAGCCGGTGCCGTCGCTGCCGCCAAAGCGGATGATGGCCATCCATCCGGTCGAGGAGTTGATCGCCTATGCGCAGGCCGCCGAGGAGCACAAGGTCAAGCTCGAATGCGAATGCTTCCAGACCGGCGCGTTCTGGCACCTCGATTTCGTCCGCAAGGCCGGCTACCTGAAGAGCAAGACCTACGTAACGCTGTTCATCGGCTGGCCTGGCGGCACCTGGATGCCGCCGACCGAGCGCGCGCTACAGTTCTTCGTCGATAACCTGCCGCCGGACGTGATCTGGAACGTCAGCGTGATGAATCCGGAAAAGCAGTGGTCGATCCTGGCGCTCGCGGTCGCGCTCGGTGGCCACGTGCGCGTCGGCTATGAGGACAATCCCTTTGTCGCGCCCGGTGAGTTCGCGAAAAACAATGCCGTGCTGGTCGACCGCATGGTCGGTATCGCCCAGCGGCTCGGCCGCGACATCGCAACGCCGGACGAGGCGCGAAAAATTCTCGGTTTGCAGCGATCGCAGTGAAAGACTCTATCGGCCTCATGGTGAGGAGCCGGGCAAAGCCCGGCGTCTCGAACCATGTAGCCGCCGCCCGATCTCGGGTTTACCCGAGATCGGCAGGTAGGGTGCGCAAGTCGGCTAGAGCCGACTTGCGTTGCCTTCGAGACGCGGCCCATAGCGCGTCGAAGACGCGCGTAAGCGCGCTTATGGGCCGCTCCTCAGGATGAGGGCGGAAGGAAATTCGAAACCGCAATGCAAAAGTGCAAGCTCGGAACTCTCGACGTCTCCGCCGTCGGCCTCGGTTGCAACAACTTCGGCGGCCGCACCGACTTCGCCGGCACGCGCGCGGTGGTGCACAAGGCGCTCGATCTCGGTGTCACGCTGTTCGACACCGCCGATGTCTATGGCAACAAGGGCAAGTCCGAGGAATTCCTCGGTGAACTGCTCGGTGCGCGGCGGAAGGACATCGTGCTGGCGACCAAGTTCGGCATGCCGATGCGCGCGGGTGACAAGCCGCGGAACGGCTCGCGGACTTACATCATGCGGGCCGTCGAGGAGAGCCTGAAGCGGCTGCGCACCGATTGGATCGATCTTTATCAAGTGCACCGGCCCGACCCGGAAACGCCGATCGAGGAAACCTTGCGCGCGCTCGATGACCTGGTGCGCCAAGGCAAGGTGCGCCAAATCGGCTGCTCGAACTTTTCCGAAAAGGACATCACGGCCGCGCAAGGTGTGGCGGCGCGGCACAACCTCAGTTCATTTGTGTCCTGCCAGGACGAATACAGTCTGCTGGCGCGCGGCATTGAGCGCGAGCTGGTGCCGGCGATGGAATCCAAAGGGTTGAAGCTCCTGCCGTACTTCCCGTTGGCGAGCGGGCTGCTCACCGGCAAATACCGGCGCGGCGCGATGCCCGAAGGCGCGCGGCTGACCTACAGCGCCCACCACGCCGACACCATAGCGAGCGCAACTGGGTGCTGATCGGCAAGCTCAACGAGGTGGCAGCGCGCAGCGGCCATTCCATGCTGGAGCTGGCCTTTGGCTGGCTGCTGGCCCAACCGGTGATCGCAGGCGTGATCGCCGGCGCCACCAAACCGGAGCAGATCGAGCTGAATGTCGCTGCCGCAGCGCGGGCGCCCTCGCCCGCCGTGGTCGCCGAGATCGACGCCATCACCCGATGACAAAGCCCCGCGCGCTGATCATCGGCGGTTCGGTCGGCGGCCTGTTCGCCGCCAACCTCTTGCGCGACATCGGCTGGGACGCGGTGGTGTTCGAGCGCATTGCGGACGAACTCACGGGCCGCGGCGCCGGCATCAGCACGCATCCGCAGCTGCATGAGGTGACCAAACGGCTCGGCATCCCGTTCGATGCCGCGATGGGCATCCACATCGACACCGTCCAGTTTCTCGACCACGACGGCCGCTGCTACGACCGGCGCCCCACCGTGCGGCTGATGAGTTCGTGGGGCCGCGTGTTCCGCTCGCTGCGCGACCGGTTGCCGCCCGAAAGCTACCGGCTTAACAAGTCGCTGCTGCGCGTCGAGCAAGATGCGGACGGCGTCACGGCGATCTTCGCCGACGGCACGCGCGAGCGCGGCGATCTGCTGATTGGCGCGGACGGCGGGCGCTCCACGGTGCGCGAGCAGTTCCTCCCCGACGAAAAGCCGGTCTATGCCGGCTACGTGGCCTGGCGCGCCATGCTGGACGAACACGAGGTTCCGCCGGCGATCCACGCCGAAATCTTCGAGCACTACGCGTATTGCCTGCCGCCCGGGGAATTGTTCCTCGGCTATCCGGTGCCCGGCCGCAACAACGAGACCGAGCCCGGCAAGCGCGCCTACAACATCGTCTGGTACCGGCCGACCACGCCGGAACAGCTGGAGGATTTCTGCACCGACGCGACCGGCAAAAGCCACGGCACCTCGATCGCCCCGCCGCTGCTGCGGCCCGATGTCATCGCCTGGAGCAAGGCGCAGGCCCGCGCGCTGGTCGCGCCGCAGGTCGCCGAGATTTTCGAGCGCGACCCCCGGCCGTTCTTTCAGGCGATCTTCGATCTCGACACGTCACGCATCGTGTTCGGCCGGGTGGCGCTGCTCGGCGATGCCGCATTTCCGGTGCGGCCGCATCCAGGCGCTGGCACCACCAAAGCCGCCGTCGATGCGGCCTACCTCGCCGACGCCATCGCGGCCCACGGTATCGAGGCCGGTTTGCAACGCTATCAGCGCGTCCAGGGCGCGTTCGGCAGCGGCCTGGTGCAGCAGGGCCGCCGCGACGGTTCCTACCTCACCGACCAGCACAAGCCGCGCCAGCAGCGCCGCAACCAGGACTTGAGCTGGGCTGTCGATGACTTGATGCGCGACCACGAGGCCCGCAGCGAAGTTGTGCTGAGACTATTTAACGACAGCCGCCGCATGGCAGAATGACCGGAAATTCCATTTCAGGGGGACGCCCATGAGCTACCGCGAAGTCAGCGAAATCCGCGACGGCATGCGCATCGATTGGGACATGCCGATCAAGATGGAGGATGGGCTCGTCCTGCGCTGCGACATCTATCGTCCGGTCAAACCGGGCAAATATCCGGTAATCCTGACCTACGGGCCCTATGGCAAATGGCTCCACTTCGCCGACCTCTACAAGGAGCAGTGGGACCGGATGTGCGAGGAGCACCCGGATGTGCCGACCGGCTCGACCAACAAATACCAATGCTGGGAAGTGGTCGATCCGGAGAAATGGGTGCCGGACGGCTATGCCGTGGTGCGCGTGGACAGCCGCGGCGCCGGCCGCTCGCCCGGCGTGATCGATATCTGGTCGCTGCGCGAGGCGCAGGATCTGGCGCAATGCGTCGAATGGGCCGGCGTGCAGCCGTGGTCGAGCGGCAAGGTCGGGCTCAACGGCATCTCCTATTACGCCGAGAACCAATGGCAGGCGGCCGCGCTCCAGCCCAAGCACCTCACCGCGATCTGTCTGTGGGAGGGCGCCGCCGATTTCTACCGCGACATGGCGCACCATGGCGGCATCTTCTGCAGCTTCTCGAAGAACTGGTCGCGGTCGCAGGTTTTCACGCTGCAGCATGGCCTCGGCAAACGCGGCTTCAAGAGCCGCATGAACGGCGATTGGGTGTCGGGCCCGCTCGAACTGACCGAAGAGGAACTCGGCGCGAACCGGCGCGACTTCTACGAGGATTGCCTCGCCCACAAGCTTGACACCGACGAGTTCTGGCAATCGCGCATGCCGGACTGGTCGAAGGTCAAGGTGCCGCTGTTCTCGGCATCGAACTGGGGCGGCCAGGGCCTGCACCCGCGCGGCAACTTCGAAGGTTTCGTACGCGCAGCCTCGAAGCAGAAATGGCTCGAGTGCCACGGCATCGAGCACTGGACACACTTCTACACCGACTATGGCGTGGCGTTGCAGAAGAAGTTCTTCGGTCACTTCCTCAAAGGCGAGAAAACCGGCTGGGATAAGCAGCCGAAGGTGCAATTGCAGGTCCGCCACGTCGACAAGTTCGTCGAGCGCCACGAGACTGCCTGGCCGCTCAAGAGCACCAAGTGGACCAAGCTCTTCCTCAATCCGGCGGACTTCACGCTGTCGCCGAAGCGGCAGGCGAAGAAATCGTCCACCACTTACAAGGGCCTCGGCGACGGCGTCATTTTCCTGACCGAGCCGATGAAGCGCGACACCGAGATCACAGGACCCATCGCGGCCAAGCTCTGGGTGTCGTCAGCAACCAGCGATGCCGACCTGTTCCTGGTGGTGCGCGTGTTCTCGCCCGACATGAAGGAGATCGTGTTTCAGGGCGCGCTCGATCCGCATACGCCGATCGCACAGGGCTGGCTGCGCGTTTCGCACCGCAAGCTCGACAAAAAACTGTCGCTGCCCTACCGGCCCTATCACACCCACGACGAGGAGCAGAAGCTCAAGCCCGGCGAGGTCTATGAGGTTGATGTCGAAGTCTGGCCGACCTGCATCGTGGTGCCGGCCGGCTTCCGCATCGCGCTCTCGGTGCGCGGCAAGGACTACGTCTACGGCGGCGGCGCGTCAGCCGGACTCAAGACCCTTGGCACCGCCTGGACTGGCGTCGGCCCATTCCAGCATAACGAGCCACGCGACAGGCCGGCTTCGGTGTTCGGCGGCAACGTCACGCTGCACGCAGGCCCTGGACGCAATGCCTATCTGCTGCTGCCGGTCATTCCTGAGAAGACGAAACGCTGAGCCGCTGAGGGACGATCACGCCGCGACCGAGACACGAGCCGAGCGCGCCAGGAACGGCGCAACCTCGCGGGCCGGCATCGGCCTGGCGAACAGATAGCCCTGCCCAACGTCGCAGCCCTCGGCCTTGGCGGCTTCGAACTGCTCCTTGGTCTCGATGCCCTCGATGGTCGTCGTGATCTTCAGGCTGCGCGCCAGCCCGGCGACCGCCGTGATGATCGCCCGGCAGTCTGCGCGCTCCAGCATGTCGTGCGTGAACGAGCGGTCGATCTTGATCTTGTCGAACGGGAAGTTGCGCAGATACGCAAGCGACGAATAGCCGGTGCCGAAGTCATCCATGCTGATGCGCACGCCGATGTCGTGTAGTTGATGCAGGATCGCCAGCGTATTGGTCTCGTCCTGCAACAGCACGGTTTCGGTGATTTCCATGTCGAGCCGGCCGGGCGCCAGGCCGGATGACGCGAGCGCGTTCAGCGCGAGCTGCACGATGTTGCGCCCCTTAAACTGCATCGCCGAAAGATTGACGGAGACGCCGATCTGCTGCGGCCATTTCGCGGCCTCCAGGCACGCGGTCCGCAGCACCCATTCGCCGAGCGGCAGGATGAGGCCGGTTTCCTCGGCGAGCGGAATGAACTGGCCCGGCATGACCATGCCGCGCGCCGGGTGATTCCAGCGCACCAGCGCTTCGAAGCCCGTGACTTTGCCCGTGCTCAGATGAATCAGCGGCTGGTAATAGACCTCGAACTCGCCGTTGGTCAGCGCCTTGCGCAGATCGAGCTCGAGCGCGTGGCGCGCCTGCAAGCGCTTATCCATCTCGCGCTCGAAGAAGCGGTGAGTGCCCCGCCCGTCGCCCTTGGCGAGGTAGAGCGCCATGTCGGCGTTCTTCAGGAGCTGATCCGGGTTGCTGCCATCGTTCGGCGCAATCGCGATGCCGATGCTGGTGCCGATGACGATATGACGGCCCTCCAAGTCGTACGGCCGCGCAATGGCTTCGACGATGCGGGAGGCCAGCAGGCTGCATTGCTCGGGCCGCTCGACGCCCTGTTGGATCACGGCAAACTCATCACCACCGAAGCGCGCGACGAAATCGGACGCCGGCACGACTTGTGTGAGCCGAGTGGCCACGGCCTTGAGCAACTCGTCGCCAACCGGATGGCCGAGCGTATCGTTGACGGTCTTAAAGTGATCGAGATCGAGGCAAAGCACCGCACAGCCGCGTCCCGGCTGAACCCGCAGGAGCGCGTTTTCCAGATGTTCGCGGAACAGCACGCGATTGGGCAAATTGGTGAGCATGTCATGCCGGGCGAGGTGCGCGATCTTGGCCTCGGCACGGCGGCGCTCGGTGATGTCTTCGTGCACCGCGACCACGCCGCCACCCTGCATCGGCCGCTGCGACACAGCGATAATGCGGCCATCCATCAAGTCCTGGGTGTAGGCCGAAGCCTCCCGGTTGGTCTCGATGGCGCTCGCTGCCACCGCCTGCTCGGGACTGGCGATCGCGCCGTTGCCAATCGTGAGCCGGTAGCTCTCGATCGCATGCAGCGTCGTGCCGGGCCGCGCCAGCTCGGGCGTGAGATCGTACATCTGGACGTAGGTTTTGTTGCAGACGATGAGCTTCTGCTCGACATCGAACATGCACAGGCCGTGCGTCATGTTATTCAAGGCAATGTCGATGCGCCGGTTGAGTTGCTTAAGCTCCACCCCGCGCGCGATCAGCTGAATGGCGTTGTCCTTGAACACTTCGGCCGCGCGCGCCATTTCGCCGACCTCGTCGCGGTCTTCGCGCGAGGGGATTTTCGTAGCGGTGTCATTGTTGGCGAGCTTGACCATCGCGCGCGTGATGCCGGCGAGCCGCGACAGCACCTTGTGCATGGTTGCGAGCCCGATCGGCCCGATCAGCATGACCGCGGCGAACGCACAAAGCAGAACCCAGATCGTGAGCGAGCTCGCAGTTGATCTCACAAAGGCGATCGACTGCTGGGCGTCCTGAAGCCGCTCATCCCGATAGCTGCGGATCAGATACTGCATCTCGCCCGCGACACGGGTGTAGGCATCGGCCTGCTCCACCGCCTTGTCCTGAGCGAATTCGTAGGCGAAGAACACGACGCGCTCTGCCGCCGAATAGAGCAGCGGCAGACGCGAGGCAATTCGGCCTTCAAGCGACGAAACGCTCGGCCGGTTGCCATCGGCGCCGAGGCTGCTCATGAGCTCGGCCAGACGTTCCTGAATTTGACCAAGTTCATCGCTCGCCGCGCGCAGCCGTTCGCGGTCGACCTCCGACGGCATACTTTCGACGATGCGGCGATGGCGTTCCAGCAGAATTTCAAGCCGCGTGGAGTTCAAGATGCCGACGAAGCTTTCGCCGTAAAGCCGTTGCGCGGCGCTCTCGGTGGTGCGGGAAAAATAAATCGACGCGAGCGCGAGCGTGCCCACCGCGAGCAGCGACAAAAACGCAATACAGTACAGCTTCACCGAAATGCCCCTGCGGACTCGGTGGCCGGACTTTGCTGGCGTTTTCTCGCTCTGCCCCATCGCCCACTACGTCGTTGTTATTTCGCGCGCTCGTCCCGCAAACGTGCTTGCTTGGCGCGTCGTTTTGTCATCCGATCTGCGCCGCACCGTGTCACGGACACAGCGGCGTTTATCGCCGACAACGGCAGAAAATAGACGACCGGCCTTACCCCCCGCCTAAGTATGGGGCTGCACTCGATTAACGATAAACGCTGCGTTAAGCGGACGCCGATGCTCCAACAGCCAGCCACCGAACAATTGCGGCGCCACCTGATGGTTAAGATCGAGAGGTCATCGCTAAATCTGCGGTTGTGCGCTATTCGGCCGCCACTGTTCCGCTCACCGGCTTGGTGCTGCCGGGCACGCCGTAGCCCGCCATCAGTTTCTCAACGAGCGCATTGAATTCATTCCAATCGGTCTCACGATACGAGTGATTGCGGATAATGAACGAGGCGCCGGCGTAGAATTTTTCGTACTGCTGATGACGGCCGGCAAATTCCGAGCCGACCATGTCCCAGGCGAGCTTGAACAGCTTCATGCGGGTGACGGAATCAGCCTGTGGCGTCTGCCAGAACGTTTCGAATTGCTGCTTCAGCGCCGGATCATCCATCACCGAGATATCGGCCGGCATCTGGAACACGCCGCCGCCGCAGAGCGTGCGCAGCTCGTCGATGAAGCGGCTGTAGTTCTGCGTGCACCAGTCGAGCCCCGCATACATGAAGCGGCGGTTGAAACAGACGTAACCATCCGGCCAGCTTTCAAACGCATCGATCTGGCCATGCACCAAGCCGGCGATGGTGGCCTCCACCACCGCCATCTCGCCGAGCTTCTCGCGCACCGCCGGCACCTGGTCGGCGCCGGTCGCATTGGCGATACGGCTGCATAGCCCCAGCAGCAGCCGCATCTTCGACCAGTAGCGCACGTTGGACTGATGATTGCCGAAGCAATGGCTCGGCGTCTTGATGTAGATGTCGCGCGACAATAGCGCGTCATCGTGGACGAACACGCGCTCCCACGGCACCTTGATGTTGTCGCACATCAGCATGCTGTCGCTTTCGTCGTAGCGCCACGACAGCGGTGAATCGAATTCCGAGGTGAGGCCCACGGCCGCCGGCTTGCGCGACCACAGCGTCAGGCCCGGCGCGTTGCACGGGATCGCGCAGGTGATCGCCTCTTTCTTCTGGTCCGGCGCCAGCGGAATGACGTTGCCGATCCAGATTTCGTTGGCGTAGAGCGCGCCGGTCGCCAGCATCTTCATGCCGGAGATGACGACGCCGTCATCGTCCTCGCGCACCACACGCAAGGTCGGAAGCGGGATGTTCTTCTTGTGATAGAATTCCGGATTGCGTGCGGCCTGCGGCGGCACCACCGCATAGACCACGTAAGTGTCGTTGTCGCGGATGTGCCGGTAGTATTTCTGCAGATTGTCCGCATAGGCGTGCGGCGCCGGCAGCGCGTCGGGCTTCATCGACATGCCAGTGACGAACGACGCCACATGGTCGGGCGAGCGCCCGAACATCCCGAAGGTGAATTCCGCGATCCGGCGATGGCCGTTCATGCGCCGCGTCAGGTCTTCGCGGGTCTTTGGCCGCAGGAAATAGATCGAATGGCGGCCGCCGTCCTCCTCGAACGTCATCTCATCGCGGTATTTCGGATCGCCCTTCAGGTCGTAGATGCCGGCGACCGTCTGTGCCGCCGCCGCAAAGGCCGGATGGCGGGTGACGTCGTCGACCCGCTCGCTGCCGATATAGACCACACGGCCGTCGCGCAGCGATTCCAGGTGCTCTTTGCCGGTTCGCAGCATGGCGGTGTCCTGTTGAGATGCGTGTTATCAACACCGTATCATGCGACGAGCCAATAGCCGAGCATCCTGCCCATGACCGACTCCCTCGGATTCCGCAA
>CAMDDZ010000088.1 GCA_945893145.1 Rhodoplanes serenus
CTTCTTTGCTGACCACGCCTTGGAAACAGCCACAGCTGTTCTGGCGTTCTTAGGCGCCGCCGCGATCGCCTACACCCGGGAGCAGGTCCGGGCAGGCACGGAGTGGGTTCTGGCGCCACTCACCAGAGTACTTCCCTGGAACAGGAGAACGCATCCGACGGCCGAGAACGAAACGCTCATGTCGGAATTCAGTTTTGTGGAAGTTTTCTTACGCGACCCGAAAGGCAAGCTCGCCCGCTATCAAAAGACGAGTACCTACGTCGTGTCCAGTTCTGAATTGACGTCGTATCGGGAGGGAGTAACAGCTGAGGGACATGCCGACGCCTTCTCAACAATGCGCGGGACGATAGCTGAAACGCTGAATGTCCATGGCTTCTACATATCCCGCATTGAATTGGTCGATTTGCTCCGCAGGGGCGCGCGATTCACAAATGTCTACACGGCTGACTTGCACGATTGCTTCACAAACCGGCAGGAACATTGGACCCAAGAAGTTGTGTTTCCAACCAAGCATCTCACCTTGCAGATTCATTTCCCAAAAGAGCGCCCGCCAAAGTCCATAAGATGTCGCTCGATTCAAGGCACCGCAGACAGACGAATAAGGACCGCCGCGCAAATCGTGGACTTATACGGTAAGAGGTCGGTGGTGTGGGAAGTTGAACATCCCAAACTGAACGCGGTTCTCAAGCTCGAATGGACGTGGTGATTGCCCTCACCCTGGTGTCAAAGCATCAGGGGTTTCTCATATATCGCTCGACCACGATGATTAACTTCGTGACCTCTGACACGGCCGCTCACTCTGACACCCCCGCTCACTAACAAGTAGGGGCCCTTTTTGCACCTATGTTGCACCTAAGGTCACACGACAACTAGCTTAAGTCTTTGATTTTATTGGCGCGCCCGGAAGGATTCGAACCTCCGACCCCCAGATTCGTAGTCTGGTGCTCTATCCAGCTGAGCTACGGGCGCTTGCCGTTCCGCAGGGAAACTCCACGCCGAAGGCGCGGAACGCCGGCATTGCTATAGGTTTCGGCCCCTCGTTGGCAAGGGTTTGCAGGCCCCCGCTACCGACAACGACCCAATCCTTGCGGCGTAATGATGCAATCGGCCTTCTCGCTTGGGATTTGCAGCCGATAGGTGTTGGCCCCGAAGCGCACCACGTTGCCCTGCCGGTACTCAGGCGGGCAGATGCCGCCGGCGGCCACGGGCTGGCCCTTGAACATCAGCCGGCTGCCGTCGGATTTAAGGTAAAGCTGGCACAACGGTTGGTCCTTGGCAGGCCGGATCGCGATGGGCTCGATGGTCTGGACCTGCGCCCGCGCGGCGAGGCCTGGCAGGCCTCCGGCCAGCAGAAATCCCAGGATCATGGCGTGTCGTGGCTGCATTGCGGCCTCCTGTGGTTCGCCTTGACGACCCTGCCGCTCCTTATCTAGGCGCGCGCGCGCGCGTTGCGACGGGCGTCGAGCTCGACCGCCCGATCCGGAATGGTGAGCCGGAACGTCGCCCCGAGCGTGCCCTCGACCAGCCGGATATCCCCGCCGTGGGCCCGCACCAGCTCGGCCGCGATCGCAAGACCCAGGCCCGAGCCGCCGGTCCGGGTTGAAGACTGGAACGCCTCGAACAAATGCTGGCGCGCCATCTCGGGCACGCCGGGGCCGGTGTCGGACACCTCGATCACCACCACCGCGCCCTCGCGGCGGCCGGTGATGCGGATCTGGTCGCGCAACGGATCGTTGGGCGCCCGCGTCTCCAAGGCTTGCGCGGCATTGCGCGCGAGGTTGAGCAGCGCGCGCAGCAGCTGGTCGTGATCGGCGTCGACGATCAAGCCGCGCTCGATCGCGACGATCCAACCGATCTGCGCCTCGTTGCGAAGTCCGAGCGTTTCGCGCACCTCCTCGACCAGCGGTTCGAGGGGAACCGGCTTGCGGTCCGGCGCCGGCTCCTGCACCCGGCCGTAGGAGAGCGTCGATTGGCAGAACGCAATCGCGCGTTCGAGGGCGCGCATGAGCTTCGGCGCGAACCGCTGCACGCGCGGATCGGGCAAGCTCGAAAGTCCTTCAGAGAAAAGCTGCGCGGAGGCCAGCATGTTGCGCAGATCGTGATTGATCTTGGACACCGCGAGCCCAAGCGCCGCGAGCCGGCTCTTCTGGTGCAGCATCGAAGCGAGGTCCTGCTGCATCATCGCAAGCTCGCGCTCGGCAAGCCCAACCTCGTCTTGCCGGTTGGAGGCAACGATGACGCGGGACGGATTCTCCGGATCGGCGCGGAACGCCACCATGTTGGCGGTGATCCGCGCCATCGGCCGCACAAACAGATAATGCAGCGAAACATAAACCAGCGCCGCGGTGATGATCGAGATGATCAGCGACAGCACCAGGATGTTGCGGGAGAACTTCAACATGGCGTCGCGCAACGGCGCCTCGTCGAGCACAATTTCGAGGAATTCGGCGCCGCGCGGCACCGAGTCGATGACGCGGATCTCGTCGCGGTCGTGGGCGAACAGCGAGCCGAACGCGCCCATGATGGCGCGGTGCCAGGACACGTCGCGCATGTCGACGGTGTATTTCACCTCCGGCGGCATGTCGGTCATCGCAAGCAGCCGGCGCTGCGTGCCCATCTTCACCACCACGGCGCGGGCGCCGATGCTGTCGAGCAATTGCCGCACCAGACCTTCCGACACCATGCCGGTCGGCGCGGCGTCGAGCGCCAGCGCCGCGGTGTGCGCGGCGGCGAGCCGGTCATTCAGCCAGTTCAGCCGGAAGTTCGCGATCGACGGCACATAGATCAGCACTTCGGCCAGCATCACGAACGCGACCGTGAGGCCGAGGAGCTTTCCCGACAGCCCGAGCCGGCCGCCTTGATGCGCCAGCCATGCCTTCAACGCCTGTGCCGCAGTTTGAACGCTCATATCGCTCCAGAGAGGCGAAACAAGAACTTTAACCCAGCCGCCGCAGCCAGCCCAGCAACCGCCGCAACCAGGGGCTGCTCAATCGCGGGGTGAAGAAGCTGAGCGCCGCGCGTTTTCCAATTTCGGACAACGTCGGATAGGGCACAGTGATCCCGGCCAGAACACGAATGTTCATCCCCCGGCTGACCGCCAACGTCCAGACGGTGATCAACTCTCCGGCTGCTGCCCCCACGATCGTTGCCCCCAACACCCGCCCCCGCCTGGTGCTCACCACCTTGATATGGCCCCTGGTTTTGCCCTCCGCCAGGGCACGATCGTTGTCGTGGTAAGGCCAACGCAGGATGCGGATGGTTCGGTGGTGCTGGCGCGCCTGCGCCTCGCTCAGCCCGACATGCGCCAGCTCCGGGTCGGTGAACGTCACGCGCGGGATCGTGTCGGCGTTGGCCTTGATTGGCAGGCGAAACAGCGCGTGCCGGATGACGAGGCCCGCGTGATAGTTGGCGGCGTGCGTGAATTGCGGGCCGCCGATGACATCGCCGATGGCATAGACCTTGCGATTGGTGGTGCGCAGCCGCTTGTCCACCACGATGCCTTTGGGCTCGTGCCAGACGCCCGCGGCGTCGAGGCCGAGACCTTCTGTATCGGGCCGCCGGCCGGTTGCCACCAGCAGATCGCTGCCCTCGATGGTTTCCTCCGGGTCGCCGCCGAGCGTCACTGCGACACCAGCATCGGTGCGGCCCACGCGCGCGATGGTGACGCCACTGCGGATCGCCACACCTTCGTGGCCGAGCGCAGCGAGCACCACCGCGGCACACTCCGGATCTTCGTGTGCGAGTGGCGTCTTGGCTTCGAGCACCGTCACGTCCGATCCGAGACGGTGGAATGCCTGCGCCAGTTCAAGACCGGCCGGGCCCGCACCAATGACGATCAAGTGCTTCGGCCGCTCGCGTAGATCGAACACGGTTTCGTTGGTGAGATACGGCGTCTGGTCGAGACCTTGAATCGGCGGCAACGTTGGCTTCGATCCAGCAGCCACCACGAAGCGCCGCGCCTTGATCTCGAATTGATCGCCGACCACCACAGTCTCAGCATCGCGAAAACGTCCCTCGCCCTCGATGACGCGCACGCCAAGCCCGGTGAAGCGCTCCCGTGAATCGTTCGGCGCGATCGCGGCGATGACGCGATGAACGTGATCGTGCACCTGATCGAACGCGATGCTCGGTACTTGCGGCGCGATGCCGAGCCGCGCACCGGTGCGGAACGCTTCGGCGTGCTTGCCCGCGGCGATCAACGCCTTCGACGGCACGCAGCCGGTGTTGAGGCAGTCGCCGCCCATCTTGCTCTTCTCGATCAGCACCACCGGCACGCCCATGGCCGCGGCCGCGGCCGCGACCGACAGGCCGCCGGAGCCGGCGCCGATCACGCAAAGATCGGGAGTGAGCGTTTCGGGCATCTAGCTCTCCGGTGCGGCGCGGCGCGCACGCAAGCGTCGGACGATCAACGGAATGACTGCAATGATCGCAAGCGCCACCAGCGCGGCGATCAACTGCGGCGTGAAGGCGGCGCTCAGATCGAATGCCAGACGGCAATCGCCGCGGCCTGCCGCGAGACAGGCTTGATAGGCATCGCGCTGTGACGCAATCGCACTGTCGAGACCATTGCCCAACAAGGCGAAAGCAAACGCCGCCGGAATGATGCCGAGCACGGTCGCCGCAACGAATGGTCCAAGCCGCACGCCGGCGAGAGCAGGCACCAGATTGACCAGGAAAAACGGAAACGCCGGCACCAGCCGCAGCAATAGCAAATAGGTGAATGCGTCCTTGCGGAAGCCTTCGGCGAGCCGCCGCGCCAGCGGACCCGCGCGCCGCACCAGATGTTCGCCAAACGCGGTCCGGGCGATCAGGAACACCGCGGTCGCGCCGATGGTCGCGCCGACAATGGAGGCAATGGCGCCAGGCACACAACCGAACAGAAATCCGCCCGCGATGGTGAGATAGATCGCACCCGGAATCGACAGCGCCACCACTGCGATATAGAGCGCTGTGAAAGCCAGGATCGCGGCGACGCCATGCGCTGTCACAAAGCGATCGAGCGCCGCGCGATGCGCCAACAGCCCCTCGAGCGACAGTTCGCGATGCCAACCCACCGCGACCACGAGCGCGGCGAGCGCAACCAGCACGCCGAGCGGCGCAAGCCTCCGCCACCAGCCCGCTTGCGGTGCCGGAGTGGGCGCGTACGGATCGTCGGCGGGGCTGGTCACGGTTGCGATGACAGTCAGATTGGATGCTTTTCGCCCCAACAAGGGCGCTCCAAAAGCTATACACCAGTCTCCAGCGAGCCGGGGCCAACTCACTGTTTTTTGAGGCAAATTGTGATCGCGCGGGTGGTCCGGCCGGTCGCATTGACGCCAAAGGCCGGGCTTCCTATAAGCCCGCACGCGAAGGCGAACGGAGGCCAACCTCGTGAAGCGGACCTATCAACCCAGCAAGCTCGTGCGCAAGCGCCGTCACGGCTACCGCGCGCGCATGAAGACCAAGGGTGGGCGGAAGGTCATCGCCGCGCGGCGCTCGCGCGGACGCAAGCGTCTCAGCGCCTAGGCCTGGCGCGGACACCCGCGTTATGCCGGTCGAGCGGCTCAGGCAACGCGCGGACTTCCTCGCCGCAGCATCGGGCGCCAAGGCGCCGGCTACGACCTTCGTGCTCCAGGCGTTGAGGCGGCGCGACAGCGGACCGGTTCGGGTGGGATTTACCGTTTCCAAGAAGGTCGGGAACGCGGTGGAGCGCAATCGGGTACGCCGCCGCTTGCGGGAGGTGGTGCGGCTTGCGCCACCGGCACGGATGCAAGAGGGACACGACTACGTCCTGATCGGACGGCGCGCGGCGCTGGAGGCTTCCTTCGAGCGGCTGAGCGAAGAATTCGACCGCGCGCTACGCCGCGTACACGGTGGCAAGAGTTCCGCCACAGCACCACATGAGTGAGCCGCAGGACGGCAAGAACCGCTAATGTTCAACTTCAACTCACCCGACCAGAAGAACACCATCCTCGCCATCGCGCTGTCCGCGGTCGTCTTGATCGGGTGGCAATATTTCGTCGGCCTGCCGCAGATGGAAAAGCAGCGCCAAGAGGCGCAGCTCAAGCAGCAACAGCAGCAGCAAGCCCCGCAGCAGCCTGGCCAAACGTCCACGCCGGCGCAGCCGGGCCAGCCCGGGGTGCCGGTGGCGCCCGGCCAGACCGTCAACGTGCCGGGCCAGCAATTGTCGCGCGAAGACGTCATCGCGCGGACTCAGCCGCGTGTGATGATCGAGACGCCGCGATTGAAAGGCTCGATCGCACTCAAAGGCGGCAGCATCGATGACCTAGCGCTGACGAAATATCGCGAGACGGTCGATCCCAATTCGCCAGCAATCGTGCTGCTGGCGCCGCGGTCGAGCCCGCATCCGTTCTACGCCGAGTTCGGTTGGGTCGCCACCGGCACCACCAAGGCGAAGGCGCCGGGTGCCGACACGGTCTGGAAGCAGGAAGGCACCGGCACGCTTGGCGTCGGCAAGCCGGTGACACTGACTTACGACAACGGCGAAGGCCTGACCTTCCGCCGTGTCATCTCGGTCGATGACAAGTACATGTTCACGGTCGAGGATACGGTCGAGAACAAGAGCAGCGCGCCGGTTTCGCTTTATCCTTACGCGCTGATCTCGCGCCACGGCACACCGGAAGTCACCGGCTACGCGATCCGCCACGAGGGCCCGATCGGCGTGCTCGGCGACAAATGCTTGCGCCAGAGCTTCAGCCTCATGGCCGAATGCCATGAGGAGGGCTACAAAACGATCGAAGACAAGAAGTCGATCCCGTTCAACGTGACGAACGCGTGGCTCGGCTTCGCCGATGCCTATTGGGCGGCGACCCTGATCCCCGACACCAAGGCCAAGGTCCTCGCCCACTTCTCGTCGGAGACGATCGGAACGCTCAAGACCTACCAGGCCGACTATCTGGGCGAGGCGCAGACCGTCCCGGCGGCCGGCACCGTCAGCACCAAGACGCGCTTGTTCGCAGGTGCGCGCGAGGTCGCGATCATCGACAGCTACGAGTCCGAGCTGAACCTCAACCGCTTCGAGCTGCTGATCGACTGGGGCCGGCTGTACTTCATCACCAAGCCGATGTTCTGGGCCATCGACTGGATGTTCAAGTTCCTCGGCAACTTCGGTCTCGCGATCCTCGCCGTCACCGTCATCATCAAGCTGATCTTCTTCCCGCTGGCGAACAAGTCCTACGCCTCGATGGCAAAGATGAAGGCGGTGCAGCCCGAGATGGTGGCAATCCGCGAGCGCTACGCCGACGACAAGGTGAAGCAGCAGCAGGCGCTGATGGAGCTCTACAAGACGGAAAAGATCAATCCGTTGGCCGGCTGCCTGCCAATGCTGGTCCAGGTTCCGGTGTTCTTCGCGCTCTACAAGGTGCTGTTCGTCACCATCGAGATGCGGCACGCGCCGTTCTATGGCTGGATCAAGGATCTATCGGCGGCCGATCCGACCAACATCTTCAACCTGTTCGGGCTCATTCCCTATGACCCGACACTGATCCCCGTATTCGGCCAATTCCTGCACTTGGGCTTCTGGCCGATCATCATGGGCATCACGATGTGGGCGCAGATGAAGCTCAATCCGGCGCCGCCGGACCCGACGCAGAAGATGATCTTCGACTGGATGCCGCTCATCTTCACCTTCATGCTGGCGTCGTTTTCGGCGGGCCTGGTGATCTACTGGGCGTGGAACAACACGCTGTCGGTGCTCCAACAAAGCGTCATCATGAAAAAGAACGGCGCCAAGGTCGAGCTGTGGGACAATCTCAAGGGCCTGGGCCAGAGCATCGTGTCGCTGTTTCAGAAAAAACCCGACGACAAGAACAACAAGAACAAGAAGTAGCCCCGTCGCCGGACCGCGCTCCTATCAATCTGATGGCCGCGCCTAGCCGTCCGCAGGACGGTGTCGGTCGCGGCCATCTCGTTTTGGGCCGTATGACGCTCGTGCTGACCGCTTAAGCCGGCGGCGAGCCCATGAAGTCGCGCTTGCCAACTTCCACGCCGCACTGGCGAACGATGTCGTAGGCGGTGGCAGCGTGGAAATAGAAATTCGGCAACGCGTTACCGAGCAGCAGGCTCTGGCCGGTGAACTCGCGCACTTGACCGCTCGGGAACGTGATCTTGATCTCCTTGCCCTCGGTGCCGTCGACCTCGCCCGGCTTTACGCTTTTGAGAAACTCGATGGTCTTGGCGATACGGTCCTTGAACTGCGCAAGCGTGGTCTCGTCGTTGGCAAATTTCAAAAGCTCTTTGCCGGACAGGCGCGCCGCGGCGTTGGCGGCATGATCGGTGACGGCGCGGATCTGCCGCGACAGATTGAACATGTCGGGCGACAGCCGCATGTTGAGCAGATCGGCCTCGTTGACCTTGCGGGCCGTGGCCCAGGCTGCAGCTTTGTCGAGTACGCCAGACAGACCATTGAGGTGCTGCATGAAAACCGGGATCGAAACCGAATACATGGAAACGGGCATGGAATTGAGCCTCTCGTCGGATGACTTTGTGGGGGCTTCAGCCTAGCTTAAATCCCATGACCGCCACACTCGATTTTTCATCGGCAGAGCTGGAAGCCGGCCGCCGCCTGTTCGGGCAACCATGGGACTTTGCGTCTGCGGCGGGCTCGCTGGAATCGCTGCCCAAAATGCACGGCATCGAGATCGCCTTCGCGGGGCGCTCCAACGTCGGCAAGTCGAGCCTGATCAACGCGCTGACCAGCCGCAAGTCGCTGGTTCGCGTCTCGAACACGCCCGGCCGCACCCAGGAGCTGGTGTATTTCACCGGCGATCCGGTGCTGACGCTGGTCGATATGCCGGGCTATGGCTATGCGGCGGCGCCGAGGCAGAAGGTGAAGGCCTGGACCGAACTGATCCACGCTTACCTGCGCGGCCGTAGCAATCTGGTCCGCGTTTATGTGCTGATCGACGGGCGCCACGGCCTGAAGGACACCGATGGGCCCTCGCTCGACGTGCTGGGCGAGGCAGCCGTCAGCCACCAGATCGTGCTGACCAAGGCCGATCAGGTGGCGGCGAAAGACCTCGAGGCTTGCATCGCCGCGACCGAGGCGGCGCTCGCCAAACGTCCCGCCGCGTTCCCCCGCGTGCTGGCGACGTCCTCGCGGACCGGCGCCGGCATTCCTGAATTGCGCGCCGCCGTCGCCCGGCTGAAGGCGGAGCGCCATCCTTGAGCGACGGCCTCGAAGGCGTTGTCGCGGCCGACAGCGTGCTCGGCTATGCCGATGGCAACACCGGCGACATCTGGGTGCGCGGCCACACCATCGCGGACCTCTGCGCCAACCACGGTTTCGAGGGCACGGTCGCGATCATCTGGGAGGGCTTCGCCGGATCGGGTCTGACGCGCGCCGGCATGCAGGCGGCGCTGGGCGCAGGCCGCGCGCAGGCGCACCAGCGGCTCGGCGAATGGCTGCCCCCCGGGGCGAAATTTCCGCTGCTCGAAGGCGTGCGCATCGCACTCGCCGCGCTGCGCGAGGACAGCAAACCCGCCGATATCGCCGCGACGCTGCCGGTGGCGATCGCGGCGCTGATCCGCACCCGCGAAGGCCACGCGCCGGTCGCGCCCGATCCCACGCTCCCCACCGCCGCCGATTTTCTCCGCATGCGAAGGGGCGCGCCGGCGGCCGCGAACGAGACGCAAGCGCTCGAAACCTACTTCACCACCGTGTGCGAGAACGGGTTTGGCAATTCGAGCTTCACCGCCCGCGTTACGGTCTCGACACGCGCCTCGCTCGCCTCCGCGGTGGTGAGCGCCTATTGCGCCTTCACCGGCCCGCTGCACGGCGGCGCACCGGGGCCGGTGCTCGACATGCTGGATGAGATCAAGGCGTCGGGCGACATCGATGGCTGGATCGAGAAGAAGCTGGCGTCGGGCGGCCGTCTGATGGGCTTCGGCCATCGCGTGTTCCGCATCCGCGATCCGCGCGCCGACGTGTTGCGCGCCGCCGTGGCGTCGCTGAACAAAGACGCGGGCCGCCTCGCCTTCGCGTCCGAGGTCGAGCGTGCTGCGCTTGCCGCACTGGAGCGGCACAAGCCCGGCCGTCCGCTGCAATCCAACATCGAGATGAATGCGGCGCTGCTGCTGGACGCCGTCGGCGTGCCGCGCGACGCCTTCACGCAGGTGTTCGCCATCGCTCGTTCGCCCGGCTGGCTCGCCCACGCGATGGAGCAGCAGAAGAACGGCCGGATGATCCGTCCGGCGTCGAATTACGTGGGGCCGAGGCCTGCGGATTGATCGCGACTGCCTTCATTCTCCTGGCATCTTCCTATAGAACCACGGCACTCGAACCCTCGCGAGACCGCCGATGAGTGAAGCTGGAAAACTGAGCCCACAAGACACCGCCCGCGTCCTGTCTGAAGCGCTGCCGCATATGCAGCACTACGACGAGGAAACCATCGTCATCAAGTACGGCGGCCACGCCATGGGCGATGAAGAATTGGCGCGCTCGTTCGCGCGCGACATCGTGCTGCTGGAACAGACCGCCATCAATCCGGTGGTGGTGCACGGCGGCGGGCCGCAGATCAACGCCATGCTGAAGAAGGCTGGCGTCGTATCCCAGTTTGCAGCCGGGCTTCGGATCACCGATGCCGCAACGCTGGAAATCGTCGAGATGGTGCTGGCCGGTTCGATCAACAAGCAGATCGTTGGTTTCATCAACGCTGCCGGCGGCAAGGCTATCGGCCTGTGCGGCAAGGACGGCAACATGGTCATCGCCAAGAAGTCCACGCGCCGCGTGGTCGATCCGGATTCCAACATCGAGAAAGTGGTCGATCTCGGCTTCGTGGGCGAGCCGGACAAGGTCGACACCACGGTGCTGGAAACCGTGCTCGGCCGCGAATTGATCCCGGTGCTGGCGCCGGTATGCGCCGCCGACGGCGGTGGCAGTTACAACGTCAACGCCGACACCTTTGCGGGCGCGATCGCCGGTGCGCTCAAGGCCAAACGCTTGCTGCTGCTCACCGACGTGCCGGGCGTGCTCGACAAGAACAAGAAGCTGATCGACAAATTGTCGGCGGCCGATGTGCGCAACCTGATCGCCGACGGCACCATCTCGGGCGGCATGATCCCGAAAGTGGAGACCTGCCTCTACGCGCTCGAACGCGGCGTCGAAAGCGTGGTGATTCTCGATGGCAAAGTGCCGCACGCGGTGCTGCTCGAACTTTTCACAGACCACGGCGCGGGAACGTTGATCCATCGCTGACACACCAGTGCCGCCGATTTGAAGTTCCTGTACCACCTGCAGCAAGCTCGTTCAGGAACTTCAAATCGATAAGCGGCACTAGAATCATATGCTTGCTAGTGCCCCTTTGTTTCCGAAGTTCGTTCAGTGCACGCCGCCAGGTATGACGAACTTCGGAAACGGGGCACTAGCGCCATCAGCTTGCCATTCGGGGGTGGAACACTATCATCCCGATTGAATCGCCACCACGTCACAACTCGGAAAGAACTCCTTCATGCCGGCTCTACGAATCTCCGCCGCGTTTCCGTTGGCGGCGCTGATCGCATTTGTCTTCCTGGCCTCAACGCCATTGGCGCAAGCGCAGGATTCAGCCGCGCAATGCAAGCAGACTTGCCAATCGAGTTACGACGCCTGCAAGACGCGCGCTGACAAACGCAAATCGCGTCTGAAGACCTGCGCCAACAACAGGAAGTCTTGCAACTCGCGATGCTCGTAGCTGCGTTCTCGCGCGCTCGATCGCTAGCAGGCAACTAAAAAGCAGTCTTTCGTCATTCCAGCCGAGCACCATAAGCGCATTCACATGCGTCTTCGACGCGCTATGGCGAGTACCGGAATTCAAAGCCCCTGCCGAAGGATCGTGCAAATGCAGGGATTATGGATTCCAAAATCGCCGCTGCAAGGCACTCCGGACTAACCGCAGAGAGTCTATCAGCAGCCTGCTAAGCCCGGTTCGAGCCGGTCTTTCAGCGATTCCGTCAAATCCGCATTCACCATTCCGGGGGGCTTTCCGGCCCTCCCAAAGGGGCCACTTGACTTTCTTTCTGCCGTTTCCGATATTTCTGTCATGACAGAAATTACGAAATCCGACGAAAAGACCCGGCCCCGCGAGCTTCCCCCCGCGATCGAGCACTTCGTCCTGCAATGGGGCGACATGGGCGGCAAATGGGGGGTCAACCGTTCGGTCAGCCAGATTCACGCCCTGCTTTACCTCTCGGAGCAGCCGCTGACCGCCGAGGACATCGCCGACATGCTGGGCCTCGCGCGCTCCAACGTCTCCAATTCGATCAAGGAGCTGCAGGGCTGGAACCTGATCCGGCGCGTGCCAATCAAGGGTGACCGCCGCGAGCATTTCGAGGCCGAGACCGACGTCTGGGAGATGTTCTCGCGCATCGCGGCCGGCCGGAAGGAGCGCGAGATCGATCCCGCGGTGGCGGCGCTGCGCGCCTGCGTCGCCGAAGCGGAGCGCGATCCCACAATCCACCCGATCGCAAGCGAGCGGCTGAAAGCAATGCTCGGCTTCGTCGAAACCATGGATCGCTGGTACGCGCAGATGCTGACCGTGCCGAAGAGCCAAATCGCGGCACTGATCCGGCTCGGCACCAAGATCGTGAAATTCCTCTCGTTCGGCCGAAAAAAATGAGCGGACGGCAAAGGTTGAGCCGCGTTGCGATGGAGTGGGCCGTGATCCTGGCAAACAACAGCATTCCGGATGAAGTGCGCCACGTCGTCCTGCCCGAAGGCGACGGCACGCTCGGCGATCTGCGCTTCCGCGCGCTGCTGGGCGAGGACGACTGGGCTTCGCTGCCGCTGCCGATCCGCCGCCGCTTCAGCAAGCGCCTGGCCGGCGGACGCACCGTGGTCTACACCGGCGAAATTCTGGAAACCCGGATGAACCGCGCCGGTTGGTGGCTCGCGCAGCTCAGCCGCCTGATCGGCGCACCGCTGCCGACCTCGACCGACGCGCATGTGCCGAGCGTCGTCACCGTCACCGAGGACATAGCGACTGGCGGCCAAATCTGGACGCGACTCTATGCACGACGCAACGGGTTTCCGCAGATCATCCATTCGTCCAAGCGCTTCGGTGGCGCGACTGGTGTCGAGGAATATATCGGCCACGGCTTCGGCATGGCGCTCACGCTGCACGCCCGCAACGGCGCGCTGGTGTTCCACAGCGACAGCTATTTCTTCGAATTGTTCGGCCGGCGTTTCATGCTGCCGCGATGGCTCAGCCCCGGCGCGATGACGGTGACGCACGCGGAAGTGGGCGACGGCCGCTTCACATTCACGCTCGATGTCGAGCACCCGCGCTTCGGCGTGCTGGTTCATCAGGTGGTGGCGTTCCGGGAGACCGCATCATGACCTCGCAGCTGTTCTGGACGCTCATCCTGATCCAGATCGCGATGGGCGCGTTCGACACGCTTTACCACCACGAACTGACCGAGCGGCTGCCCTGGCGGGCGTCGCAGCAATACGAGCTTCGCCTGCACGCTATCCGCAATGGGCTCTATGCCGCGGTGTTCGTGCTGATCGGCTGGTTCGAAACGCACGGCGCCTGGGCGGTGCTGCTGATGACGATCCTCGCCATCGAAGTCGCCATCACGCTGATGGACTTCGTCGAAGAGGATTTGAGCCGGCCGCTGCCGGCCAGCGAGCGCATCAACCACACCCTGCTCGCGCTCAATTACGGTGCGATCCTGGTGCTGCTGGTGCCGGTGCTGTTGGCCTGGTCGCATGATGCGACCGCCCTGAAACCCGCGTTTTACGGGATCTGGAGCATTCTCACGGCACTCGCTGCCGCCGGCGTCCTAGTCTGGAGCCTGCGCGATCACTTCGCGGCCCGCCGCATGCAGCGTATCGCAGACGCCGAAACCTCCGGCCGCGCCGCCGAACTGGCCGGCGCGCTCGCGGAGCGCCGGCATGTGCTGATCACCGGGGCGACCGGCTTCATCGGCAAGCGGCTGGTCGCGGCGCTGGCAGGTGCGGGCCACCATGTCACCGTGCTGGCGCGCAATCCGGCCAAGGCCGCGCGGCTGCGGCCGCCGTTCCGGCTGATCACCTCGCTCGACCAGATCGCCGGCAGCGAGCCCATCGATACCATCATCAATCTCGCAGGCGAGCCGACCGCCGGCGGCCTGTGGACCCTCGCCCGCCGCCGGCTGCTCCTGCGCTCGCGCCTGAAAATGACGCGCGATGTGGTGCGGCTGATCGGCCGGTTCGACCGCAAGCCCGCGCTGCTGATCAGTGGCTCCGCGATCGGCTGGTATGGGCTGTGGCAGGACGAAGCGCTCACCGAGTTCGATGGCGGCAAGGCCTGCTTCACCCATCGCCTCTGCGACGCCTGGGAGCGCATGGCGATGCGGGCGCAACGTCACGGTACGCGGGTGGTGCGGCTGCGCATCGGGCTTGTGCTCGGCGCCGACGGCGGCTTGCTCAGCCAGATGTTGACGCCGTTCGAGTTCGGTCTTGGCGGCCGCATGGGCCACGGCATGCAATGGATGTCATGGATCGAGCGCGACGATCTGGTGCGCCTGATCGCGCATGTGATGGTGACGCCGTCGCTCAACGGCGCCGTGAACGCCACAGCGCCAGTGCCGGTGCGCAACGAGCTGTTCGCGCACGAATTGGGCCGCGCGCTGCGGCGGCCGGCGCTGCTGCCGGTGCCGGCCACGCTGCTTCGCCTCACCGGCGACTTTGCCGAAGAGCTGTTGCTCGGCGGTCAGCAGGTGCTGCCCGACAAGGTTCTGGGGAGCGGCTTCGAATTCCGCCACGAGACATTGCGCAGCGCGCTCGCCACCGTGCTGGCGCGCGGCTCAGGGGACCACAATTATCGTGCACAAAGCCTCCACAATGTTATGGTGGCCACCTCGCGGACGAAGGCCTAATCTCCCGCGCGTGCACCTGCTCTCCTGCCCTCATCTCCGAGCCCCATCGTGACCGCAGCGCCCTCGCCTGCTGCGCCGAGCCGGATGTTCGATCTCGGCCCTGGCATCCTGGCCGCGATCTCGTTCGCCATCGGCGACGTGTTCAGCAAGGTGGCGCTGATCGACGGCACCGACGTGCTGACGCTGTCGACGTTCCGCAGCGCCTTCAGCGTGGTCTGCATTTTCGTGTGGTTGTGGTTCCGCCCGCCGCCGACGCCGGCCACGCCGCGCCAACGCAACATCTCGCTCGGCCTCGGCGTCCTGTTCGCCGGCATCGTGTTCGGCCTGTTCAAGGCCATCGAGCTGCTGCAAGTGCCCGTCGCGGTGCTGACCTATTTCATCTACCCGCTGCTCACCGGCATCGTCGGCGCACTCGTTGGCCTCGACAAGTTGACCTGGCGCGGCGCCACCGCGGCGCTGGTGGCGTTCGTCGGCCTCGCCATGATCGTCGGCGCGGGCTCGGACGCGATTGTGCCCGCCGGCATCGCGATCGCCGTGGCGGCTGCCTGCTCCCGAACCGCCGTGCTGCTGATCACCCGTGCATCGCTGATGGGCGCCGACCCCCGCCTCGTCACCTGGTACTCGATCCTGTCATCGACCGCGGTCTTGGGCGCGATCTCGCTCGGCACCTTGAACTGGCACCCGCCGCACACCGCCTACGGCTGGGTCGCGCTAATCACTGTCAGCATCACCATCACGATTTCGGTGCTGATGCTGTTCGTTTCGGTCAACCGGATCGGACCGTTCCGCAGCGCACTGATCATGAATCTCGAGCCGCTGCTCGCCACCATCCTCAGCGTGCCGTTGCTGGGCGACATCGTCACGCCCGTGCAAGCGCTCGGCGGCGCCATCATGCTCGCCTCCCTGGTTGCATTTCAGCTCCGGCGCTGATGTGCTGTGCGGCGATGGCCGCTCGCTTCCTCGCTCGAAGTCTTGCCGTTTTCGCGCTCATACTGGGCGCGCTGTCCTGTGCGCAGGCGCAGGAGGTCGACCTTCAGCTCGTGCTGGCGGTCGATGTGTCCGGCAGCGTCAACCAGACCCGCTTCGAGCTGCAACGGCAGGGCTATGCGGCAGCCTTCCGCCACCCGCGCGTGCTGCGCGCCATCCAGTCCGGCTCGACCCAGTCGATCGCCGTCACCATGACGCAATGGACCGGGCCGAACCTCAACATCCAGGTGCTGCCCTGGACGCTGATCCGCGACGCCGCTTCGGCCAATGCCTTCGCGGACGCCATCGAGCGGGCGCCGCGGCAATTGTACTCGGGCGGCACCTCGATCAGCGGCGCCATCGACTTCGCCGCGATGCTGATGCCCGGCAGCCCCTATCGCGGCATCAAGCGCGTGATCGACGTTTCAGGCGACGGCTCCAACAATCGTGGACGTCAGGTGGAGCTTGCCCGCGATGACGCCGTGCGCGCCGGCATCACCATCAACGGCCTGCCGATTCTTTCACTCGAACCTTACCTCGACCGTTACTATTTCGACCGCGTGATCGGCGGACCCGGCGCGTTCATGATCCCGGCCGAGTCCTACGACACATTCGCCGACGCCGTACTCAAGAAGCTGATCATGGAAATCGCCTCGAATGACCGCTAGCGCGGCCGTACTCCGCCATGGGGTCACGCGCGGCGATGCACGGCTCGAAGTGCTGGCGCAGGGCGCTGGCCCGCTCATCGTGCTGCTACCATCGCTCGGCCGTGGCGCGGAGGATTTCGACCTCATTGCCGAGCGGATTGCCAGCGCAGGCTTCCGGGTGCTGCGGCCACAGCCGCGCGGCATCGGGCAAAGCACCGGGCCATGGCAGGGCTTAAATCTGCACGATCTCGCCGCCGACATCGCGGCTGTGATCGAGCACGAAAACCAAGGCCCGGCTTTCGTGGTCGGCCACGCCTTCGGCAACCGGGTGGCGCGGATGCTGGCGACCGGCCGGCCGGATTTGGTTCGCGCGGTCTCGCTGATCGCCGCCAACGTCGGCCACAATCCAAGTCCGCCCGATGTTCGCGCCGCTATCCGCATGAGCGCCGACACGGCAGCGGCGGACGCCGACCGCCTTAAGGCCCTGCAATTCGTGTTCTTCGCGCCCGGCAACGATGCGCAGGTCTGGCTCAAAGGCTGGTATCCCGAAGTGCTGGCTGCACAGCGCCTCGCCGGCGATCGCACCGCGCGCACCGAGGACTATGCGGCCGGCCGGGCGCCGATCCTCTATCTCCAGCCGAGCCACGATCCGCTGGCGCGCGTCAACGAGGCCGATGAATACAAGCGTGCGGTCGGCGACCGCGTCACCGTTGTGGTGATCCCGAATTCGAGCCACGCGGTGGTTGCCGAGCAACCCACAGCCGTCGCCGACGCGCTGGCTGCCTACGCGCGCGGACTGCCGGTCAGCGCATCTGCTTAATCTGCGCCAGAAACCATTCGCGATAATAGTCCACCCGCATCATGTAGAGCGACTGCGCGCAATTCTCGTTCGGCATATGTGCATCCAGGCGGCCGTGGCTCGTCAATCCGATCAGCAAGGGGCGGCCTTTGACCAGCTTGATCGCGGTGGTTGGGGTGGTCTTGGCAGTGCTGGCCGCGACAAAGAACGACGGTCCGCCGGAATCGCCGTGACAAATTCCCCAGGTCTTGCGGATGCCTTCACCGCTGTTGAAATCCTCGGGCCGCACCATGATCTGCCGCGGGAAATAAAACTGACCCGGGACCGGCTCCTGACCTGCGCGCACATAATCGGGCGTGACCGAATTCACCCGCAGCTTGCGCAGGACCGGCCGGTGGCCTTCGACGATCGCGCCGAACCCATAGACGTCCATCCAGAGCAATGGTGAAAGGCGCAGCCTCGGCACGCCCCTGAACACATATTCGTTGTCGATGTCCGCCAGTTCGACGCCGAGCGTGCCTTCGGGATGCCCACCGTCCACCCGGATGATCGCGACATCCTCCTGGTTGATCGGCTCATCCGCAAACTCGCGCGGACCTGGCGCTTCGGAGAAAAACTTCTGGACCTGCTTGATGTAATGGTCGTGCACCACGAGCCTGGTTGCCCGCCGGATTGGGGCTTTCGGATCCAGCGGGTTGCCGCCGTAGATGATTTTCAGATCCTTTGCCTCGGCGGTGGGCTTGCCGGCGAAATCGACGAGACAATGCGCCGCCGTCAGCACGAAGCTGTCGCCATAGATCGCGCCGGAGCAGAAATAGCCAGGCGCCTCGATGAACACGGTTGCCCGGGCGCCAATGTCACTCGTGGCCGCATCCTCGCCACCCATGATGGCGCGAGCGTTATTGCCGGCCGCAGCAGCCAGCGCGAGTGCGAGAAGTGCGGCGGCGCTAACCGATAGCTCTCGCATCGCCGCGCCCTATTTGGTCTGGCGCACATTCACGACGCGGCCCATGCCTTCGCAATCCTCGTCGGTTTTCAATCCGGCCGCCTTAATACCGTGCGCGGCCAGCTCCTCGTCGCGCTCCTCGGTGTCGCCGGTCACGCCGACCGCGCCGATCACCTCGCCGTCGTTGTCGCGGATGAGCCGGCCGCCGCCTTCGGGGAAAATCTGCTCGTCGCTCGCGGCGATCAGGTAGCGCATGAAGACCGGCTTCTCCTCGTTGCGCACGCGCACCAGACTCGACGAGCGCCCGAGCGCCAGCGCCGCATAGGCTTTGCCGAACGCCATCTCGAACCGGATCATGGAGGACCCATCCTCCTTCTGGAACGCCTTCGGCTTGCAGCCCGGTTCCACCACAATCACGCTCAGCGCGCGACAGTCGAGCTCGGCCCCCCGCTTGAGGATGGCGGCGATGATGCGGTTGGCCTGATCGAGCGTGACGTTGGACATGAATCCCTCCCAATGCGGTGCGAGCTTATCAAAGCCATGATATTCAGCGCGAGCGATTCGCATGACGAAACGAATCAGAACAAGCATCACGATCCCGGCGGCGGCGCTTGCGGCGCTGTGCGCGTCTGCGGCGTCGGCGCGCGCCGATCTCCAGATCTGCAACCGCATGAGCTACGTGGTCGAGACCGCGATTGCGGTGGAAGACAAGGGCACCGTCTCCACGCGGGGCTGGTTCCGCATCGACCCCGGCTCGTGCCAAACCGTTGTCCAAGGCGAGGTGCAGGTGGAGGCGCTTTACGTGTACGCCCGCGCGCTCGCGGTTTATGGCGCTTCGCCGCTGCCGCAGAGCGGCACCACCGAATTCTGCGTGGCAAAGGACAACTTCGCGATGCCCGCCGCGCGCAACTGCCGCGCCGGCCAGACGCTTGCCCGCTTCGCGCAGGTCAAGCCAAGCGAAACCGAGAAAGGCGGCCTCGCAACCTATCTCGCCGAAGAGGCCGAATACACCGACGACCAGGCACGCGACGCCGCGATCCAGCGGCTCCTGACCATCGCGGGCTATGACGCCACCCCCATCGACGGCATTCGCGGCACCAAGACGGACGCCGTGCTGACGCAATTCCTGACCGACAACAAGCTCGGCCTCACCGCGGCTGGCCGCTCGGATTTCTTCGACACACTGATTGCCGCGGCTCAGCGCCCGCATACGGCGGGCTTCGCCTGGTGCAATGACACGCCGCATGTGGTGATGGCGGCACTGGGCGTCGAAGAGAAGGGCGCCATCACCACCCGCGGCTGGTACCGGGTCGAGCCCGGCAAATGCCTGCGGCCCGAGTTGAGCGCGACGGTGCGGCAGCTCTACAGCTTCGCAGAAGCGGTCGCCGCCGACGGCCAGGTTCTGCTCCGCGGCAAACAGGCGGTGTCCTGGGGTGGCGAAACCATCCTGTGCACGCGTAACGTCAAATTCGAGCTCTCCGAGCACAAGGACTGCGCCGAAAAAGGCCTCACGCCGTCCGGCTTCGCCACTGTCGAACTGGCGGGCACCGGCGGCACCATGGTGCGGTTCAAGTGACTACTTCCCTCTCCCTGCGAAGCGGGGAGAGGGTGGCGAGGCCCAAAGGGCCGAGCCGGGTGAGGGGCATCGACGCGCAATGCGAGGGCCGAATCGCAACGTCGTTGGCAACGCCAGACGCCTGCGCCGACAAGCCACGGACGCAGAGACCAAACTTTGGCTTGCCTTACGCGATCGCCGCCTTGGTGGATTCAAATTTGTCCGTCAAAAATCTATCACTCCTTATAATATCGCTGACTTTGTATGCCGCGAACGACTGTTGGTCGTTGAGGTAGATGGCGGACAACATGCAGAAAACGTGCGTGATCAACGGCGCGACAGCAATTTGGCTGTTGAAGGTTATCGAGTTCTGAGATTTTGGAACCACGATGTGTTGAACAACCTCGAAGGTGTATTAACGGCCATCATCACAGCCTTGGAATCAGATGAAGCTAGGTAGCCCCAAAAAGATGCCCCTCACCCGGCCTTCGCTATGCGAAGGCCGCCCTCTCCCCGCAAGCGGGGAGAGGGAAGAGCGC
>CAMDDZ010000089.1 GCA_945893145.1 Rhodoplanes serenus
TGCCTGACCAAGCAGTACACGCAGGATCCGAGCAACCCCGGCGTCAACGTCGTGGTGTTCAAGGATGTCTGCACCGGTGAGCTGGCGATGAACCCTCCGGCGCAACAGGCTCCGGTCCAGCAGAGCCAGTACGCTCCGCAGCAGGCGCCGCAGTACGCTCCGCAGCCGCAGTATGCTCCGCAGCCCCAGATGGCGCCCCAGTACGCTCCGCAGGCTCCGCAGAGCTACATCCCGACGGTGCAGCGCTAAGCTGAACTGAGACGACCCAATCCGATCTGCGAACCCCGGCCTAGCGCTGGGGTTCGTTTTTTTATTGGCGCGTTCGATCGATGGCGCGCCCGCAAACGACTGGTGGTGCACGCAAGACAAGTTGCGCATGGACACCTAGCGCTCAGACACCTGGCGCACAGACACCTGGCGCAAAAGACGCGTGGCGCAAAAGACACATCGCGCGCGCGTTACGCAAAGCCGATGCCAATTTCCGGAATCATGGCGCCGCAGGCTGAACCTCAGCAGCGAAGCGGGCGACCAAATCTCGAAGGCCAAGCTGAACGGCAGGCCGACACGCAAATCTAACCCAACAGGAGCTACCTATGATCCGCAAGTCCATGATCCTCGCCCTCGCTGCGGCCGCCACTTTCGGCGCGTCGATGCTGATGACCTCCGCTGCTGATGCCCGCGGCTTCGGCCCCGGCGCCCACGGCCCTTCGCATGGCAACTTCTCGCGCGCGAGCTTCGCGCGCTTCCACCACAGCCACTTCCGGCACCACCACCACCACCACCGCCACTGGCACCACGCTCACTGGCGCTATCCGCGGATCTGGTACTACCCGCGCCCGATCTACACTGGCTACGCGGCTGCGCCAGTGGCTGCTGTTGCCCCGGTTGCCAACACCTGCAACTGCCTGACCAAGACGTACACGCAGGGTCCGACGGGTGCGAACATCGTGGTGTTCAAGGATGTGTGCACCGGCGAACTCGCGGCGAATCCTCCGGTTCAGCAGTAAGCTCAACTGCAACGACTGATACGCGAACCCCGGCCTTGCGCCGGGGTTCGTTTTTTATTGGGCGCGTTCAATCGGCAACGATCAGCCACGATACACGCGATACCCAAATCCGACGCCAATTTCCGAACCCTTTCATCACGGGCGATGACCAATTGGTGAAGGCGCACCCGCGCACCCACACTCTCCCAAAGGAGCTACCAATGATCCGTAAGTCCCTTCTTCTCGCTATTGCTGCGGCCGCCACGTTCGGCGCGTCGATGCTGATGACCTCCACGGCGGAAGCCCGCGGCTTCGGCCCCGGCGCTCACGGCCCGAACAACTCGCGCGCCAGCTTCGCGCGCGTCATTCCTCCGCGCGTTCATCCGGGTCATCCCCACCGTCACCCGCACTGGCACGTGCACTGGCGCTATCCCCGGATTTGGGTCGCTCCGCGCACGGTCTACACCGCCTATGCGGCTCCGGTCGCTGCAGTCGCCAACACTTGCAACTGCTTGACCAAGACCTACACGCAGGACCCGAACAACGCGAACATCAACATCGTGGTGTTCAAGGATGTCTGCACCGGTGAGCTGGCGATGAATCCTCCGGTCCAGTCGCCGGTCCAGCAGAGCCAGGTGGTGCCGCAGGCCCAGTAAGCACGGCGGAATAAGTCACTCTGAGACGCGAACCCCGGCCTTGTGCCGGGGTTCGTTTTTATTGGCGCGCCCGATCAGCGGTAATGCACCGCAAGCCAGACTGTCGGCTGCAACGCATCGGTCCAGGCGACGCGATGTTTGGTGTGTGCCGGGATATGGACGTAGTCGCCGGCCTTCATCATGCGCGGCGACGGCTCGCCTTCGAACAGCAGGCCGGCCGAGCCAGCCACCACCATCACCCATTCGGCGCGGTTCTGGTCGTACCAGTCGTCCTCCTCGCTCGCCTGTCCGCGCGAGACGATGCGCTCGATCCGCACATGCGGCGACGTCAGCAGTGTCGCGAAATGCTCGGCCGGCAAATTCTCCGGCATGTCGGCAAAAATATTGCCGTCGATCATGACGCACCTCCGTCGCGGGGCGCCTGCAATCCAAAGGCTTCAGCTATCAGCGCATAAGAATGTTTGCGTGCCCCGTGATCGTAAATCATGGAGGTGATCATCACCTCGTCGGCCTGCGTCTCTTTGATCAGCGGTTCGAGCCGGGCCAGCGCGGCGGCCTTGCTGCCGACGATCAGCCGGGTGCGGTTGCGCCCGATCAGCGCGCGGTCGGTCGGCGTATAGTTGTAGGCCGCAGCCTCCTCGGGGCTTGGGATCGGTGCGAAGTGGCCTTGGCGGCGGCGGGCGAAGTTGAGATCGATCGAACTTGCCAGCCGCTCGGCCTCGGCGTCCGTGTCAGCCGCCACCACATGCACGGCGAGGATTGCGTGCGGCTCGGGCCGCTGCTCCGACGGCTTGTACTGCGCCCGGTAGGTCGTCATCGGCCCGACTGGATCGAAGTCGGAGAAATGGTGCGCGAACGAAAATCCGGCGCCGACGTGCGCGGCAAGCTGCGCGCTGTAATCGCTCGATCCGAGCAGATAGATCGGCGGCAGCGGCACGTCCTGCGGCATCGGCCGCACCTTGCGGAATGGATGCCCCTCCGGAAAAGCTTGCTGCTCGAACGCCAGCAACTCCTGGAAACGCTCGAGGAAATCGTCGGCGGCTGGATCGTCCTGGCGGCGGCGCAGCGCATAGGACGTGACTGGGTCGGTGCCCGGCGCGCGGCCGAGACCGAGATCGATACGGCCGGGGAACAACCCCTCCAGCACCTTGTAGCGTTCGGCGACCTGCAGCGGCGCGTGGTTCGGCAGCATGACGCCGCCGGAGCCGACGCGCATGTGCTGCGTGATCGCCGCGATCTGGCCGATCATGATGTCGGGCGCGGAGCTTGCGATATTGGGCAGGTTGTGGTGCTCGGCCACCCAATAGCGGAAAAAGCCGAGCCGATCGGCGAAGCGGGCCAGATCGAGGCTGTTGTGCAGCGCTTGCGCGCCTGATGTGCCGGTGGTGACCGGCGAAAGATCGAGGACTGAGATTTGAGGTGAAGGCATGGAGCGATTTTGCGCGCTCCAGCCGTGCGCGTCTATGCGGCTGCGGGCCGCCCAATCGTCAGCCGGCTGACGGGCTTACCCGCCAGTGGCCGCAACGCCTACCGCATGGCCGGATTGCCGAACCAGAACGTTGAATCGTTTGATGGTCCGTTGGCCGGCGGTCTGCGTTGCTGCCGGGCCGTCCGTGTCGGTGTGTGGTGCGCGGGTTTTGCGGTGGCGCGCTTGGCGCTGGGCCCGCGATCGAACTCGGCCTGCGTCGCGAATTCGAGCGCGGCGGCATTTACAGGGTCGGCCGCGCTGATTTCCGGTGCGGGTTCGGCCCGCGGCACCGGCGGATCGATCACCGCGGGCTTTGGCTCGATCTCTGGCGGCGCCGCAAGGGCTTGGTCGGGGGCCGGGGGTGCGATGGCTACGGGCTCAGGCGAGGCGGCGGTGCTCGACGTCAGACTTGCAGGCACCAGCAAAGCCGTGCCGGGGGTCGCGGCAAATCGCAGGTCGAACACAACGGGCACTTCGGGCGGCCGCCATTCCGCGGTGGCAATCGCGCTCGACGGTGGGATCGGTATCGGCGCTCGCACGATGTGCACTGAATCGAGCAGACGCAGGCTCAGCAACACCACCACGAAGCCGCACACAAAGGTCGCCAAGACGAGCCGGAAACTCGGAAGCATTTCGCACCTGATTCCAAACCCCAGCCCAACGAAGGCGGCTTAGCTGAGTCGGGAATCCCGGCACAATGAATTTGGACCGGCCGGCGCTCTTTGTTTGAGCATGGCCGGTTCCCGCTTTCAGATCATGCCTTTGGGCTGCGGTTGGCTTGGAATTCCTCTGGAACGAGTCAGAGTCCATCTGGACGGATGCGCGGCGCTTTCCGATATTCGGCATTGGACTTGCGATCCTGGCGGCCGATGGAGGCATCGGGTCGCCGCGGGCAGGGAGTTCCCGGAATGGCATCCGTCAGCGACTGGAAGGTTCCGGCATCGGCGCAGCCCAAGCCGGAGGACTACGCCTTCGATCTGGACGCTGCGCTTTCTGCCGTGGTGGCTGTGCGCGCGGTGGTCCCGCCCGATGCCTTCACGGCCGATACGCTTGGCACCGAACGTGCCGGCAACGGCGTCCTGATCCGCTCAAACGGTCTTGTGCTCACCATCGGCTATCTGGTCACCGAAGCCGAGACGATCTGGCTCACGCTGATTGACGGACGCGCGGTGCCCGGCACCGTGCTGGCTTACGATCAGACCACCGGCTTCGGGCTCATTCAGGCGCTGGCGCGGGTCGATCTGCCGGCGCTGCCGATCGGACAGTCGAGCGCTGTGTCGGTTGGCGAGCGTGTGGTGGTTGGCGGTGCGGGTGGACGTCAGCGCTCGCTCGCGGCGCGCATCGTCGCCAAACAGGAGTTCGCCGGTTACTGGGAATACGTGGTGGACGAGGCGATCTTCACCGCGCCCTCGCATCCCAATTGGGGCGGCACCGCGCTGATCGGATCGAACGGCGATCTGATCGGCATCGGATCGCTGCAACTGCAGGAGGGTCGCGAACAGGGCCCGCCTGGCGATCTCAACATGATAGTGCCGATCGATCTGCTGAAGCCGATCTTCGATGACCTGATGACGCTCGGCCGGCCGAACACGCCGGCCCGGCCGTGGCTCGGCATGTACGCCACCGAGATCGAGAGCAAGATCGTGGTGGTGGGGCTTGCCAAGGACGGCCCCGCGCAGAAAGCCGACATCCGCACCGGCGATGTCGTGCTGTCGGTTGCGGGCGCGCAGGTCAGCGGCCTCGCAGGCCTTTATCGAAGGGTGTGGGGACTGGGCGCGGCCGGCATCGAGATTCCGGTCTCGATCTATCGCGACGGCAAGACGTTCGAGACGCGCATCAAGACCGGCGATCGCAACCGCTTTCTCAAGGCGCCGAAGCTTCACTAAGACGAATGTCGCAAGGCCGATGCAAGGCCAAATGATGCGATGTGCCGCTATGCGGCGGGCCGCGTGTTCGAGGACCGGCTCGGCAGTATGACGTTCCAGGCCAGACCAACGCTCACCAGCAGGCGCAGGAAAAGGTAGGTCAGATCGATCTCGCCGGGGCGATGGCTATTGCTCGCCGAGTTTGGATCGGCGTGGTGATTGTTATGGAATCCCTCGCCGCTGGTGATGATGGCGACCAGAACGTTGTTGCGGCTGTTGTCGTCCGTTTCGTAATTGCGGTAGCCCCACAGGTGGGGGAATGAATTGCCTGACCATGTGATGTGCCAAACCGCGACGGTACGCACCACCACACCCCACAGCCAAACGCTGGCGCCGAATTGCACGGCGTCCATCAAGGTGCCGCCGATCAGGAGGCTTGCGGCGAACCCTGCAGCGAAGAACACGACCGACTGCGCCAACACGATCCAAACGATCGCGCGCTCGACAAAGACGTAGAATCGATCGCGGATGACATCGCGCGCATAGCGGTCATAGAGAACCAGCCGGTCCAGATCCTTGTTCTCGATGAAGAGCCAGCCGAAATAAGACCACAACAGGCTGGCCAGCGGACTGTGCGGATCCGGCTCGTCGTCGGCGTGATGATGATGCTTGCGATGCACCGCGACCCAGCGCGCCGGCGTGTCCTCGAGGCAGCACACGCCGATGATGGCGAAGCTGTACTCCAGCCATTTCGGGCAGCAGAAGCTGCGGTGGCTCAGCAGCCGGTGGTAACAGAGATTGATGCCGACGACGCCGAACAGATAGACTCCGAAAATCGCGAGCACGACGCCGGTCCAGCTGAAAAACCATGGAAAGAACGCGAGCAGCACCAGCACGTGGTAGCTGCCAACCGCAAAGGCATAACGCCAATAGATGCGGCGCCGATTGATGCCAGCGGGAAATTGAATCCGCGCCCGCGGTTTAATCTGCGACGCCGCGCGAACGTTTACAAACTCGGCCGTCACTGGACCTCGCGTTTCACGCCCAAACGCGGCGCAACAAATCCGGAATTGTTCGGGACGCCCCGTTCCGGCGCGAACTATAGGGGCTTCACCGATGGTCTGGAAGCGCGGAGTTCACTCCGGCGGATTGCGGCGGAACGGCGATCCGTATTTCGAGCGTTGCGCCAACGATCGGATTGATTGATCGGCCGCATCGCCAATTGTCATGGCTTGCATCGCTGAATTGCGCCGTTGCCCCTAGGTGTCCCGTACGCTCCGGTGCTAGGACTGGGCTCGGATTTTGCCGGGAACAAATCCATCGTGACTGAGCCGACACACTCCGTCCCCGCAGGGGCCGAGACTGAATCCGCCTATGCGTGGCTGCGGCTCATGGTGGCGCTCGCGCTCGGCACCCTGGGCAGCGTCGGCATGTGGTCGTTTGTGGTCGCTTTGCCGGCGGTGCAGGCCGACTTTGGCGTGGCGCGCGGCGAAGCGTCGTTGCCATTCACGCTGACCATGATCGGCTTTGGCGCTGGCGGCATCCTGATGGGGCGGCTGGCGGATCGCTTTGGCATCGTGTTGCCCTGCGTGCTCGGCACGATTCTTCTCGGCATCGGCTATGTACTTTCTGGCGTTGCCGGCACTCTTTGGCAGTTTGCGCTGGCGCAGGGCCTGATCGGTATCGGCGCCTCGGGCACCTTCGGGCCGCTGATGACCGACATCTCGCACTGGTTCGTGCGTCGGCGCGGTATCGCGGTCGCGATCGCCTCCTGCGGCAATTATCTGTCGGGTGCGATCTGGCCGCCCCTGATCCAGCATTTTATCGCGAGCGACGGCTGGCGGATCACCCAGATCGGCATCGGCGTGTTGTGCGTCGTGACCATGCTGCCGCTCATTCTGGGGCTGCGCCGTCGCGCGCCATCGCATTCTTCTGCGGCCGCGGGCGCCAGTGCCGCGGCCAAGGGCGCGTTGCTCGGTATCTCGCCGAACGCGCTGATGGTGCTCCTGTTCATCGCTGGCATTGCCTGCTGTGTCGCCATGTCGATGCCGCAGGTTCACATCGTCGCCTATTGCGGCGATCTTGGTTATGGCCCGGCGCGCGGCGCCGAGATGCTATCCATGATGCTGGGCTTCGGCCTGATCAGCCGCGTGACCGGCGGCTTTATCGCCGACCGCATCGGCGGGGTGGCGACGCTGCTGCTGAGCTCGGTGCTGCAAGGCGCGGCGCTGTTCCTTTATCTCCTGTTCGACGGGCTTGCGTCGCTCTACGTGATCTCAGCGCTGTTCGGCCTGTTTCAGGGCAGCATCGTGCCGATGTATGCCATCATCGTGCGCGAGTATTTCGCGCCCCAGGAGGCGGGCACTCGTCTCGGCTTCGTGCTGATGGCGACGCTCACCGGCATGGCGCTCGGTGGCTGGATGTCGGGCCTGATTTTCGACCTGACCGGTTCTTATGGTGCAGCTTTCCTTAACGGCCTGGGCTGGAATCTGCTGAACGTCGCCATTGTGACCTGGCTGCTGATGCGCCCGCGGCGATCCGGTCCGCGTGTGGTCCACGCGTAGCGCGTGAATCGAGATTGATAAAAATTACACCATCGATCTTAGTGGAATGAAAGTTCCCGGCTGTTAGCATTTGACGCAACGATCACATTGAGGTTGCGCTAACCATGGCCAGCACCAACGTCAAGGACGCGATCGAAGGTCTCACCATCTTGGTGGCGGACAGCAACGCCTATACGCGCAAGCTGACCCGCTCCATGTTGATCAATCTCGGCGCCAAGTCGATCTACGAGGCGCCCGACGGCGTCGCGGCGCTCGACTCGATCCGCAGCATCAACCCGGACGTCATGATCCTGAACTGGGATATGCCGGGGCTGGACGGGCCAGAGGTTATGCGCGTGGTGCGCTCGCCGGAGGTGTTTCCCAAAGCGAGCCTGCCGGTCATTATGCTCACCGACCGGGGCAGTCGCTCGGTGGTGCGTGACGCGGTCCGGCTCGGCGTGCACGAGCTTCTGGTCACGCCGATTTCGCCCAAGGCGCTCCAGCAGCGCCTGCTTGGAATTCTGCTCTATCCGCGGCCGATGGTGCAGGCGGGCAAGTACTTCATCCCGCTGCCGCGCCGCGCGGTCGATCGCAACGAATTCAATCTGGCGGCTTAGTTTCTTTATTCCGGCGCCTTGCCGCCAACGCGGCGCGCGCTCTCCCGGTCGGGGAGAGACGGGCGTTACGCCGGTTCAGACCATCTCATCAGCGACCGGCTTCAGCCGGATCGCCTCGCGATCCGGCTTTTCTCTGTGAGAGATGAGAGACGTGAAGAGCGGGCGCGGCGAGCGCCGCTGATCAATCCGGGCTTCGATCAAGCCGCGGACGCGGCCTTGCGGCGATGCGCTTCGAGCGAGGTGATCACGCCGCCGATGTCCGGCTGGATTGCACTTTGGTCGGAGACCTCGACGCGATTGCGGCCGCGCTCCTTGGCGCGATAGAGCGTGCGGTCGGCTTCCACCAGGAGGGTGGGCAGGTCGAGCGGGCCGGCATTGCAGAACACCACACCGACGCTGACGGTCGCGTTGGTCGGGCGGCCGTCGATGTCGGCCGCATTGCGTTCGAATGCCGTGCGAACCCGTTCCGCCAGCGCCGTCGGGTCATTGTGCGCGCTGTCGTAGATCACGGCGGCGAATTCATCGCCGCCCCAACGGCCAACCAGGCCCGACGAGCCGAGGCCAAGCTTGGCGCTGTCGGCAAACAGCTTCAGAGCTCGATCGCCGACGGCGTGACCATACTTGTCGTTGATGCGCTTGAAGTGGTCGAGGTCGAACAGGATGACGGCCGTGGACCGTTGCTTCGAGGCGGCGTTTAGTTCGAGCAGGCCACGGCGGTTGACGATGCCGGTGAGGTCGTCGGTCCGCGCGGCCTCGCGATGGCTGTATTCCAGCCGCTCCTTGGCCATCGCCAGCAGGATGAAGGCGATCGAGATCGTGAACAGCAGCCCTTCCATGCTCAAGAGTTCGAGCCAGGCGCTCTTGCTCAATTGGTTCGCGGGCGAAAGGTGCAGCAGCGTACCGAGCGGCGTGCGCAGCAGGAACAGCGCACCATGGGCGAACAGCATGAAGATCGCGGGCCAACGCGACACCAGCGCTTCGCTACGGCCGCGCCAGAATTCGTAAGCGGCGAGCCACGTGTAGGTCGTCACGATTCCCGAGCCGATCAGCACGCGCAGTTCCGTCGAGGCGGTGAACTGAGGCAGCCGGCAAGCGAGCAGCCAGATCACGATGCCGGTCAGGCACCAGACTGGCTCGGCGCTGCGCCGGTCGAAGATGCGCGCGCCGCTCCAGGTCAGCGCGAAGGAGCCGAACAGCAGCGCATTGGCGAGATCGATCGAAACCCATTCCTCGACGCTGCCGGTCAGACCGAACAGCATGATCGAAGCGGCGCGCATGATATGCGCGGCGCCCCAGCAGCCCAGTGCCTTTTTGCTGAAATTCTGCGCCCATGCGAAAAACAACAGCAAGCCGAGCATGATCTCGACATGCATCGTGACGAGAAACAGAGTGTTGACGTCGAGGTCCATGGGGCGGCGGGCGGAGAATTTGTTGCTCGCGCAAACCTAGAGCCCGACCCCGAAACAAGCGGTGAAAGCCTTATTGCGGCGCGGGAGATTGCGGCCGCAGGGTTAGCAAAACCTTTCAAACATGCGTCCAATTGCCCCGATCGGGCGGGGCGGTGTGACAATCCACAACATATTGGTTGTGGGAGATTTGACAGTGCATCTGCGATTGCAGACCCTCTATGATTCAAGTCTGTGTTGGGTGCCGTCAGTGAACGGATTGCTTTGCGTTGTGGTCAGTCATGATCGACCCCCGTTTCCGGGGGTGATCGCATCTGCGCATCGCCGGCAAGCAGGCTTTCCATGAGCGCCCCTCTCGAATCTTTTCCGACCGTGAACGCCAACGACAACGCGGGCGCGGCACCGGACGACATGCGGCATGCGATCCAGGAATTTTCCCGGGCGATGAGCGACGGCCTGCGTTCCCTGCAGGTCAACATGCAAGGCGCCGAAGTGGCGCAGCGCGAGGGCCTGCAACGGCTCGACCGCATGTCGGATGCGTTCGATCAATGGGACAAGCGCCACGCCGGCGAGCTCGACGCCCGTTTTGGCGCAATGCAGCGCCAATTCGACGTCAGGCTCCAGGCGCTGCAGCAAAAGGTCGATACGTTGCAGGCGCTTCAGCAACAGGTCGACACGCTGCAAACCCAGACCGATGAGGAGCGTCGGCGTCTATCGCAGATGTCGGTGCAGCTTGCGGTGCACGACCAGAGCGTATCGACCTACGGCCGGACCAGCGACGAGGTGCGGGAAAAGTTCTCCGAGATGAGCCGGTCAAGCGGCGGCAACGTCAGCAAGATTATCTGGTCGGTCGCCGGCGCGGTGCTGGTGGTCCTGATGGCCTTCCAGGTGGTCGAGCCGCAGAAGCTGGTCGATCTGATCCGCACAGCCGAGGCGATAGTTTCGCGTGGGCCCTGAGAGGTCACGTCACGAGCCGATCTTGGCATCGTGCGCAGGCCATCAGTCGGTGGATTACTCGACTTCAATCCCGCGCAAGATGATGAAGCCTTCACGCGTAGTAAAATCCGGTCCTTTGAATTCGCGGTTGGTCGCCACGAGATAGTCGAACTCGCCGCCGGCCTGTTGAATCAGCGGATGAAGGCGCTGCACCGTTTCGGTGTCTCGGGACCTCCGGAGCGACGCGACCACGCCGTTGAAAAAGACGCGGAGCGCCTTTTTTTCGAAGCCTTGCGCTGTGGTTTTGCATTCCAAAGCCATAACTTGGTCCTCGGCTTCTTCTTCGGGGTCGTGGCGAACTCCCACAAGATCGATTCCGCTTTGTTTTTTTCCTGCGCCGCTGAGTGCGCTGACGTCATAGCCTAGGCCGTCGAGCATGAGCTTGCAGCCAAGCTCCATCGCGCGTGCGTAGAGGATTTTGGGTTTGCCGTCGGCTAATTCCTCAGCACGTTGAAGGAAAGCGTTGCGATCCAGGTCGGCGTAAGCATCGTGCCTTTCCTTTTCGATCTGCCAAACCTTTCGATTGGTGACGTCCGGCCGATAGTTTTTGTGGAATACGCAGATGGCGGCGGCGCCCCGTGGCACTTCCGTTACTGCCGGAATGGTCAAGTAGTCGTGCAAAGGTCGTTCGACCAGAAAGCCGATCGCGCCTCGCGTGGCGCGTGGCCAGACGATGTCCCATGAATTGCTGCTATCGCGTACGCGGCGAAGCGCCTCCTCAACCACCCGACGCTGCGCGCGCATCTCGTCATTGGTTGTTGGCTTGGGCATGAACTGGTCCTCGATCTCGCCGGTCCGCGGAGCGGATGGATGTCTGGACTTTCGCAATACGTACCTGTGCAGACGCGTAAATTCTCGCCTGCGTCCCTGCAATCCACAACTCAAAGGTTGCGAAAAATTTGACTTCGCATCGGCGATTGCGGAGCCTGGGTGCCGCCGGGTGGCTCCGTTTTATTGGCTGCTGCGATGTGTTTTGCCCGCAGTCGATTTGTAGCGCTTTCACACAGTCGGTTTGAAAGACCTTCGCTCCGCTGCATCCGTTTGGATGTGTGGCATTGCGACGGGCAGGGAGAAAACGATGGAAGCTCAAATTGCAGCGGCGAATGAGGGAAACGGTCCCGATACAGGGTTGCCGCCGATCCGCGAGATGATCCAGGAGGCCGCGTCGGAATTGAAAACCAATCTGCACAATTCGGAGGTTGTTCAGCAGGACATACTGCAACGACTCGACCGAATGGCAGAGCACTGGGATGATGTCGCTCGCGCCGACGTTCAGCGGTTGCGGCAGTCGGTAGAGAACCTGCAGCGCCAACGCGATGAGGACAGACGCCTCCTGGTATCCATGAGCACACAAATTCAGGAGCTGGCATTCTTTCGCGGCCAGGTTCAGGAGCATGAGTTGCTCCTGGCGGCCCACGGCAAAGCCATCGAAAACATGGGCGGGATCGTTCAGGCGTCGATCCAACGTGCGCGCCGGGGCGTTCAGACCCTCAGATGGATTGGGTTGGTGTTGGTCGGAATTTTCGCCGGTCTGCACTGGGTGCAATTTGCCGGCACGCAGACCGTGATGAGTTACATCCGGACCGCGGGAATCTTCTAATCCCACGCACCCACGCGTTCAATCGGATTGGCGATGCGGCCGTTGTCGCGCTTGAGCGCGGAGATACGCCGCATCTCATCGTCGTCGAGGGTGAAATCGAACACCTTGAGATTGTCCGCAATGCGTTGCGGGTTCGACGAGCGCGGGATGGCGGCGACGCCCTGCTGCATCAGCCAACGCAGCGCGATTTGCGCGATGTTGCGGCCGCGCTTTTTCGCGATATCGCCGAGCACCGGATCGTCAAACATTCGCCCGCGCGCCAGCGGGCAATAAGACACGAAGGCAAGGCCGTACCGGCTGGCGGTGGCGAGCAGCTTCGATTGATCGAGATAGGGATGATACTCGGCCTGGAGCGCCACCAGCGGCTCCGGGCAGAGCTTGAGCGCTTGCTCGAGCGTCGCGGTCGGAAAATTGGCGACGCCGATGTGTCGCGCGATTCCGCTGCGCTTGGCTTTTGCCAGCGCTGGCATGGTTTCGGTGAGTGCGATCGCCGGATTGGGCCAATGCACCATCAGGAGATCGACGTAATCGACGCGCAACGCTTTGAGGCTTTCATCCACCGAACGGGCGAAGTCATCGGCGCGCAAATTCTCGTGCGACACCTTGGTGACGAGGAATATTTCGCCACGCGGGACGCCCGACGCCCGTATGGCCTCGCCGACCTGCCGCTCGGTGCCATATTTGCGCGCGGTATCGATGTGGCGGTAGCCGGCCTTGAGCGCGGCAACCACCGTGTCGGGCGACAGCGTGCCGGTCATCGGCGAGGTGCCGAAGCCGAGCGCCGGGATTTTGGCGCCATGCGCGCTGAGAGTTGGGACGGGTGGCAGCATGAAGGAAATCCGTGATAGCGAGGCCGCTTGTTGCGGCTGGGCGGGCCGCGCCATAGTAGATGAAATTCAGCGGTCAGGCAGAACGGAAAGGGGCACTCGCCCCAGGAGGATTTGATGCGTGCCTATCAATTGCCCAAGGGCGGTGCCGGCATCGACGCGCTGACCAAGGTTGACCGGCCCAATCCAAAGCCGGGCCATCGCCAGGTGCTGGTTAAGGTCGCCGCCTGCTCGCTCAATTTCCGCGATCTCGGCATCGTCCGCGGAACCTATCGGGTATCGGTGCCCGAAAACATCGTGCCGCTGTCGGATGGCGCCGGTGAGGTGGTCGAGGTCGGATCGGGCGTGCGGCGCGTGAAGGTGGGCGACAAGGTCGCGGGCTGCTTCTTCCAGCGCTGGCCGGGCGGCGAGGCGCCGGCCGATGCGCATGCCACCGCACTGGGCGGCGGCATCGATGGGATGCTGGCCGAATATGTGGTGCTGGAGGAGGACGGTGTCGTCAAAGTCCCGGCGCATCTTTCGATCGAGGAGGGCGCGACGCTGCCCTGCGCCGGCGTCACCGTGTGGCACGCCATGATGGAGCACGCCAAGCTGGTCGGCGGCCAGTCCGTGCTACTGCAAGGCACCGGCGGTGTGTCGATTTTCGGCCTGCAATTCGCGCACGCACTCGGCATCCAGGCGATCATCACCTCGTCGAGCGATGACAAACTTGCGAAGGCCAATAAGCTCGGCGCCAGCCACACCATCAACTACAAGACCACGCCGGATTGGGAGAAGGCCGCGATGGAGTTCACTGGCGGCCGCGGTGTTGATTGTGTGGTCGAGGTCGGCGGTGCCGGCACGCTGGCGCGCTCGTTCGGCGCCATCCGCGTCGGCGGCAAGATCGGCATGATCGGAAATCTCAGCGGTCCAGCGACCGAGCTGAACCCGGGCCTGATCATGGGACGGCGCGCCAACATTCAGGGCATTTCGGTCGGCTCGACGCAGATGTTCGAAGCGATGAACCGCGCTATCGCGGCCAACGCCATCAAGCCGGTGATCGACAAGGTGTTCGGTTTCGACGAAGCGCCGGCGGCCTACAAGCACATGGCTTCGGGAGCGCACTTCGGCAAGATCGTGATCCGCGTGGCGTGATGCCGGGGCGCGCCACCCGCGCGGGTCCGGAGCGATCGCCATGAAGGCCGCGGACGTCAACGCAGCTTTCGCGCAAGCTGTCGCGCTGCATCAGCGCGGACGACTTGCCGAAGCGCAGGCGATCTATCGCGATATTTTGCGCGCGGTGCCGGACCATTTCGATGCCGTCTATCTGTTTGGCGTGACGCAGGCGCAATCCGGCAAGCTGGCCGAGGCGGAGGTGCTGATCCGGCGCGCGCTGAAGATCAACCCGCGTGCGCCAGCGGCGCATTCCGATCTCGGCAACGTGCTGTCAGGCCTGGGACGGCACAAGGACGCGATCGCAAGCTTCGACCAGGCGGTAGCGCTCAAATCGGACTATGCCGAAGCCCATCTCAATCGCGGCAATGCGCTGATGAAGCTCGCGCGTCATGCCGAAGCGGTGGCGAGCTACGACCGCGCCATTGCGATCAAGCCCGGCCTCGCCGACGCCTTCGCCAACCGCGGCATGGCGCTGACCAGCCTGGGGCAGCTCGACGCCGCGCTCGCCAGCATCGATCGCGCGCTCGCGCTCATGCCGGGCAACGTCAATGCGCTGGCGCAACGCGCCGAAGCGCTGCGGGTGCTGCGGCGGCACGATGAGGCGGTCGTAGCTTGCGACCGTGCGCTCGCCCTCAATGCCAATCTGGTCGGTGTTTGGCTGACGCGGGGCAAGTCCTTGCTGGCGCTCAAGCGCGCCGAGGAGACAGTTGCCGCCTTTCGCAAGGCGGCGGAGCTGCAGCCGGATCTCGCCGACGCCTGGTACGGCCTCGGCATCGGCTCGTTCGAACTCAAGCGCCACGCCGATGCTGTGACAGCCTATGACCGCGCGCTTGCTATCGGTGAACCCGATTATGCCCGCGGCTTCCGGCTGCACGCCAAGATGCACGCCTGCGATTGGAGTGGCTTCGACGCCGATTGCGCACAGCTGCTCTCCGCGGTGCGGGCGGGTAAGCGCGCGGCCGCGCCGCTCGCCATCCTGCCGATCGCCTCGACCGCCGAGGATCAGCTCAAGTGCGCCGAGCTGTTCATCGCCCAGGTTGCGCCCGCAGCGGGGCAGCCGCTCTGGCGCGGCGAGACCTATACGCATGACCGGCTGCGCATCGCTTACCTCTCCACCGATCTGGTCGATCATCCGGTCGCCTATCTGATTGCCGGCCTGTTCGAGCACCACGACCGGTCGCGCTTTCAGACCACTGCGATCTCGATCGGACCGGACCGCGACGTCGGGATTCGCCGGCGCATTCAGAAATCGTTCGACCAGTTCGTCGATGCGCGCTTGTGGCCGGACCGGCGCATCGCCGAGCAGTTGCGGGCGATGGAAACCGACATTCTCATCGACCTCAACGGCATCACCGGCGACGCGCGCTCGGGGGTGCTGGCGCGCCGCGCCGCGCCGATCCAGGTCAATTATCTCGGCTGGCCGGCGACCATGGGCGCCAGCTATATCGACTACATCATTGCGGATCGCACCCTGATCCCCGAGGACCAGCAGCGCTGCTACGCCGAAAAGGTCGTTTATCTGCCGGACAGCTATCAGCCCAACGATTCCCAACGGCAGATCGCGGAGCGCGTGCCGACGCGGGCCGAGGCGGGGCTGCCGCCGCAGGGCTTCGTGTTCTGCTCGTTCAACAACAGCTTCAAAATCACGCCGGACGTTTTCGATATCTGGATGCGGCTGTTGCAGCAGGTCGAGGGCAGCGTGCTGTGGCTGTACGAAGGCAGTTCGCTCGTGCCGGTCAACTTGCGGCGCGAGGCGCAAGCGCGCGGCGTCGCACCCGAGCGGCTGGTCTTCGCATCGCGCGTCCCGATGGAAGACCATCTGGCGCGGCATCGGCTGGCGGACCTTTGCCTCGACACGCTCTATTACAACGGCCACACCACGGCGAGCGATTCACTCTGGGCCGGCGTGCCTTATCTTACGCGCGCCGGCGCCACATTCGCGAGCCGCGTCGGCGCAAGCCTGCTCAATGCAGTCGGGCTGCCCGAACTGGTCGCGTCATCGCTCGAAGATTATGAAGCGCTCGCGCTTAAGCTTGCACGCGATCCGGCCGCACTCGGCTCGATCAAGGACAAGCTCGCGCGCCATCGCGCCAGCCAGCCGCTGTTCGACACCGCACGCACTACGCGCCATTTTGAAGCCGCGCTGACACAGATGTGGGAACGCCACCGCCGCGGCGAGCCGCCAGCGAGTTTTGCCGTTCCCTAAGTGCTTGAGCCGCGCCGGTCGAAAAACTTGCGCACCGTGCTCACCGTCAACGCGATCACATAAATCCACACGATCACCGCGCCCAGGCCGAACACGGTGCGGCCGATGGTTTCGCCGGTGGTGCGCATCTCGAGCATCGGCCCGCCGACCGTGAAGGCGCGCGGGCCATTGCCGATCGCGATCCAGGTGCCGATGGCGGCGAGCGACCCCGCGATCGCGATGCCGACGATGCGGTACGAGAGTTGGGTCCAGCGCGGCGCGCCGGCGGGCAGGTCGCCATCGTTGTCGTTTGCGCCGGCGAACGAGCGGATCGCGAGCGCCACCCCTGCGAAGATGAAAGCCGCTCCGGCGCAAAGGATGACGGCGGGCGGTCCACGGAACGCCTCCGCGCCGTCCGGTGCTGGAACGATGCCGAGCCCCGCCAAGATGACGTAAGCGCCGGTCGCTCCGAGCGCGAGCCCGAATCCGATGCCGTCGGCGACTGAAGACCTTTCCTGCGTACTCAAGGCACGACCCCACGCAACGATGGGTGTCAGTGTGCCGCCGCAAGGTTGCCAAACCGTTGCGAGCGCGAGGTTGCGGGAATGTGAGAAAATTGGCGCGCCCGAGAGGATTCGAACCTCTGATCTCTGCCTTCGGAGAACTGAATTTGCCTTTGCTCTGGTAGAGGACCGAGAATTTCAGATGCCTCGCCATCGGGAATGGAAAATCAGCCGAGTGTTCAAGAGCGAGTAGAAAGTAGGATGTATGACCGCATATCAGTCAGCATTTCGCCTACATACTCTGCGAACATTTTTTCATTGGCAGCTCGACTTTGGAGCCTTTCCTCAATGTTTCTAATGCCTCGTGTAATTTCCACAATTGTCGTCCCTAGGTCCTCTCGGCATATCCATTTTCCCAATGCTTCGTAGATGATTAGTGGGTTGGGAAGATCTTCGTCCAGAATGAAAGGCGTCGTCTGTCGGAGCGCTGCCATTACGATTATAAGATCACGATAATGAAACTTGATATCTGGCGTGGAAAATAATGCGGAAAGCTCCTCATTTTGAGGAATTCCCCCTCTCTGGTAAATGCGCGCGAAAGCAATAATTTGCTGCTTTGCGCGCGCGGCAGTAAAGAAACGCTGTCGTTCTTTGCTGAGCCGGTAGCCTTGTTCGAGCCAGAAAACACAAGAATTAACACCGAGCGGAATTTCGTTTTGTAACAACCCATGTTGAAAAGCAAACGCATTCAGATCTCGCGTTATGCTGATAACCAAAATCAATAATCGAACATCAATGTCATCTAGAAAATGGCCAGTGTCGTTCAAGTTGATGGACACACTCAACGTTCCAAGCAGATCGATCCCCCATTTATAAAGTCTAGTTGCAGATGAGCCAGAGACGTTTGATGCAAAGGCTAAATCCAACCATGAGCGACGATTTATGTACCCCACCAAAAGGTCGCCTTCTCTGCGCTGGCCTGCGCTTATTCTTCGTTCGCGATCATTTGCAAAATCGTATATTCTCCAAATGTCTAAGGCAGCGTCTAAAAAGGTCTGCGCGACTGCACTCTGTTCCGAAGCTACGCTGATAATGGCGTGAAGAAGCAGGATATCGAAGCGCTGAACTTTCAGCGCAAATGGAGAGGCTTCGTGATATTCACCCGATAGTACGCCGACGTCCTTCTTGACGGATTCAAATACCGCGTTCACGTCAACAACGCCGCCTCTACTTAATCGAGAAATCGACCTTTTCGTATCTTCAGAATAAAATCTGATCGCGTGAGCAAAGTTTTGAGCTCGTATTAAAACAACAAGTGTCTCGTCTGGCCCATCTTCCGTCAAAATCTTTACACTAACGCCTTCAGGAAGCTCTTGAACTGGGAGCGAATTGATCAGGGCTTGCTCGCGCGCCATTTGTGTTCGGTGAAGCTTCAGCCCCACGAGGCTACGCATATGTTCTTGTATTCTGGGATTGCGCTTCAATTTCCAGCGGTCTTCGCGCTGTCCGATACGTATTTTTATCTGCTCGGCCAGCCCCTGACGACGGTATTCCTCCCATGCACGACGGAGCTGAACAGTAATCCAGCGCGACAATGGTTCGCGAATAGTCGGCTTTTGGAATGGCTCAAGAAAGTCAACGATAATGAGCAGTGCTGACTGAAGTTCAATAATAGCATTTCGAGCAGATTGAGAAGCCACGCGTCTGTTTACACCATCGGCATCCTCATCATCCCAGCTTTGATCGATCATAAATGCATTTAGCAATCGAGGATGAAAGACTGCAGGAAGCAGTTCGCGCTCTCCGTAACCCGCCGCGGTGCGAGCTACCGCAATCGCATGGTGCACTTGTCGTGCTCGCGTGACCAATCCAATTCTTAGCAGGCTTCCAGAATTTCGGACAAGTTGATCTAATGTTTCTGCGTATGCAAGTGTCAACGCACCTTCGCCACGATGTGCTCTGGGCCGGCGCATTCCATATGCGGAGCTATATTGCTCAATCCCCTCTTCCACATGCTTTAACCATTTGCTTTGAACCTTATCGCTCAGAGACATTTCCGACAGATCTCTGCTGAACATCCCGGAATTATTAATCCTGTATATTTCTCGATCCCAGGGAAAATCGGCGGCGTCGAAAAAATTGGACCTGGCAAGAAACACGTTGGAGATTAGTTGGAACACAGAATCCTGCCGCCCTAGCGATGCCGAGCTGACGCCAAACCTTTCGGAGCTCGGCGTAAACTGCTCTTCAATTTTTCTGGCTTTGTCACCCTCGTGGCGAGATACTTCGTTCGCTACGCCCTCGACAAATTGTTCATTTTGAATCTGTGCATAATTAAAATTACCTAGGGGGTCATCAACATAATTGCCAAAGTACGTAATATCGTCCTTGAGAAGGGTCCAATGATGCGGCGAAATAAGCGTATCAAACGAATGATTGCATATGAGCGCGTCGATAAAGTCCAGTTGTTCGTAATACGTCCTGCCAAGGTAGTCGATTTTGTAATCGGGCTGTCCCTCTAACTCCAGAAATATTCGTTCAAGGCCCGTTAGGTAGGCGGTGACATCGGTAACCCCGTCCTGGACTAAGTCGCTAGAACGCAAAGGACGTTTAGAGTTCCAAAACGGACTCATTTCCGTATAATCAACCAAGTAAATGATCCGGCCGCCGCGAGAAATAAAATCAAGCCCTTCTGCCAACGTTTCAAATAATACCCCCATGAGCGCCAACTCGTGGCGCACTTGTGGGAGCGTTATGTTGTGGTGGTCTGGCAAAGCTCACCTATTGGCTGGCTTCGAACTCGATATTGGGACGTCGCTTACAAGGAATGATTTCAAATCACGTGAACTTCGAAACTCGGGCGCAAACAGGCGCCTGTTGAAAGCCTGCTGATCTCGATCTTCGACAATTTCTGTGACAAAAGCCAAATCGCGCGCACTTTCTAATCGCTCAGAATGCTTTTTAATCACATAGCTTTTAACAAATTCGGGCTCTAGCCAAATGACCATTTGTTCTGACTCCGACATGCGGGAGATAGATAGACATCTTCGGCGGCCGTACTGAAACAGCTCCCTAACCGCGACGCGTGCGGCGTCAAACTCCTCTCTTTCCGCAAATTCAAATAGACTATACCCCGTTCACGTCACAACCCGAAAATCCTTTGGATTGATGATGCGGAAGTTGTCGGTGACCGAATCGCGGAATCGCGGCCAATTCCGGGGAACTCTTTCACGCAGGAACCCAAGCGTCGCATCGGCGAATTGGGCGCAAGTC
>CAMDDZ010000090.1 GCA_945893145.1 Rhodoplanes serenus
ATCTCCGCATTTCTCGCCATGATCGGCATCCTCGCCGTCATGCCGACCAACCTTTCGATTCCCGATCTCGCAGCTGACAACGCCGCGTGGTTCATCTTCCTCGCCTGGTTCATGCTCGCCGCTGCCAGCACGGTGCCGTCGAAGAAGAAGGAAGCGGCGCCGAAGCCTGCCAAGGCTGCGAAGGCCGAGCATGTCGAAGAGGCCAAGCCTGCAATGCAGGCCGCTCACGCCGCGCCCGTTATGGCTGCGATGCCGGCTGCCGTTGCGCATGCCGCTCATCACGCTGAGCCGCACCACGCCGAGGAGCATCACGACGACCATGCTCCGGCTCAACCGGCGCACGCGCACTAACGGTTCGGCCGGGCGGCGCTCAGCGCTGCCCGTTCCTGCAAACCTCCAGGATCGATACGGCCCGGCTGCCGCAAGGCGCCGGGCCGTATTTTGCTGCGCATTCGTCCTGGCCGGGTGTGCTATGAAACCTGCCTTCATTAGGCGGGCGAGAGCATCCCATGGCGCGTCATGTGCATCTGATCGGCAGCGTGCCGCTCGCCAATTCGCGCGCCGTATTCGAAACCGTCAGTGCGGCGCTCGGCCCGCGGCTGCAGCGCTTGCCGGATGGCGAGACTGGCGAGCGGCTCGACTGGATCACCTGGCTTGAGCCGGTGTTCGCCGAAAATCCGGCGCTGGAGAAGTCCGACGAGGTGTTCCGCGTTCACGCCACCGGCGTGGCGCGCACGCGCTACCGGTTGAAGCCCGGGCTCAAGGCCACCGACGTCAACTTCAGCAATCTGTTCTACGCGGACAATGCCGCAGCGTCCTACCGCGACTTCGCGGAGCTGAAACGCCAAGGCAAAATTCCAGCCGGTTGCCGCTTCCAGGTCGATCTGGTGCCGGCCCATTCGGTGATCTGGCTGTTTCTGCAAGACGACCTGCATGCGCCGCTCGATCCCGTCTACAACGAGGCGGTCAAGCGCGAGATCGACAAGCTCGCGGCCGCGATCCCGCCTTCCGAGCTGGCCATCCAGTTCGATGTGGCGTCAGCGGTGTTCGCCCGGCTCGAACGCAACGACGTTTCGAGCTACGGCCGCAGCAAGGCCGAGATGCAGGCCACCTTCAGCCGCATCCTGATCGATCTCGGCAATCACGTGCCGGCCGGTATCGAGTTGATGTTTCACTTCTGCTACGGCGATTCCAATCACCGGCACGTGGTCGAGCCGACCGACATGGCCGATATGGTGGAACTCGCGAACCGCCTCACCCAAGGCATCAAGCGGCCCATCGAGTTGATCCACATGCCGGTGCCGCGCAACCGCTCGGACGACGCCTATTTCGCGCCGCTGCGGGGCTTGAAGCTCAAGCCGCCGACCGAGCTTTGCCTCGGCCTCGTGCATCACACCGATGGCGTTGCCGGAACGAGGACGCGCATGGCGGCAGCCGAGAAGCTCGTGAAGGACTTTTCGATTGCGACCGAATGCGGGTTCGGGCGGCGGAAACCGGAAACCATTCCGGAACTGCTGCGCATTCACGCCGAGGCAGCAGGCTGATGGCCGCCAACATCGTCATCCGCCCGGTCGGCGCCGGCGAGCGTGCTGCGTGGGAGCCGCTCTGGAAGGGCTATCTCGACTTCTACAAAGCCACTGTGCCGAAGGAGGTCTACGACTCCACCTGGGCGCGGCTGCACGATCCCAAAGAGCCGATGTGGCTGCTCGGCGCCTATGTGGACGGCAAGCTCCTCGGCATCGTGCATTATCTCTATCACCGCTCGTGCTGGACGGTCGGCGACTATTGCTATCTGCAGGACCTGTTCGTGGCCGAAGGTACGCGCAAGCTCGGCCTCGGCCGCGCGCTGATCGAAGCGGTGTATGGCGAAGCGCGCAAGGCAGGCGCCAGCCGCGTGCATTGGCTCACGCATGAGACCAACAACACGGCGCGGGCGTTGTACGACACGCTCGCGGACCGGCCGGGCTTCATTCAGTACCGCAAACTGTTCTGATCCAGAGCATGATCCCGAAAAGTGGATACCGGTTTTCGGAAAAGATCATGCTCAAACAAGAACCTAGAGGCTGATCCGATTCAATTGAATCGGATCAGCCTCTAGGTTGCGCCACCGCGCCAATCTGGGAAGATGCCTCCAACGATAAAACCATAGGGGAGGCGCGGATGTCGCTGACACGGCGCGGAATGCTTTGCGGAGCGGCGGCGCTTGCGCTCACGCCCGGTGCGCGCGCCCAGGAGCCGAATTGGCCGAGCCGGGCGATCCGCGTCATCATCCCGACTTCGCCTGGCGGCAGTCCTGACATCACGTCGCGCCTCCTGGGCGACAAGATCAACCCGCGGATCGGCCAGTCGCTGGTGGTCGAGAGCATGACCACGGGCGGCGGCGTCGCGGGCCTCGGCGTGGTCGCCAAATCCACGCCTGACGGCTACACGCTCGCGATGCTGACCGGCGGCTTTGCGACCCAGGCCGCGACGCTGAAGAACCTGACGTATCAGCCGTTGAAGGATTTCACCTTCATCACTTCGGTGGTGAAATATCCGATGGTCTATGCCGTGGCGCCGGAATCCCCGATCAAGAGCTTCGGCGACATGATCGCCCGCGCCAAGGCCAATCCGAACAAGGTCAGCTACGGCATCGTCGGCGCCGGCAACGTCTATCATCTGCTCGGCAAGTGGATCGACAATGCGGCGGGCGTCGAGCTCAACGCCGTACCGTATCGCGGTACGGCACTCGCTTTGCAGGATGTGCTGGGCGGCCGCGTCGACGTGCTGAGTGATGCTGCGACCAGCGCCATCCCGCGCATCCGCAGCGGCCAGTTGCGCGCACTCGCGGTGTCCTCGGCCGAACGCTATCCGCTTTTGCCCGAGGTGCCCACCATGGCGGAGACGGTGCCGGTCATCAAAGTCGAGTCCTGGCTCGGCTTTGCCGGGCCTGCCGACCTGCCGAAAGCGATCGTCGACAAGTTCAACGGCGAAATCCGCTGGGCGCTGAGTCAGCCTGACGTGATGAAATGGGCTGCGGACTCCGGCGTGGTGCCGGCGCCATCGACGCCCGACGAGTTCCGCGCCCGCGTCGAAGGCGACGTGCGGCAATGGAGCGACATCGTGGTGCGCAACAACATCACGATCCAATAGGTGGAGGCTATCCTCAGGTGTCTGCCGTCAACGAAGGAAAATAAAATCTCCGATAGCTGATCCGGCCATAGCCGTTATCCGGATCACTTCGAGGCGGCCAGATTTCGGGAACCAGTCTTAGGACTCTTGGCCGGCGGGCGAAGCTGAATGACAGCGGGTTGGTCGGTCGCAAGCGCGCGTATCTGGGGCCTTTACTGAGCGCAGGTTGCATTCGTCCCAATTTGAAGCGCCTATCCGTGCCCTGTTGTCGGGAATTACCTGACTCATTCAGCCCTGAGTAAATTTCATTCGCTACACCTCGCCGGAGGGACCTCAACGGCGACATTTCCTGTCGCATGCATTCCGCAGCGCGCGAAGCTGAAAAGGCCCGGATGAGTAGCAAAGCGATGACGAGCACAGTCGTGGTTGCGAATGCTTCGATGCCGATCTTGTTGGTCGACGACTTTCAGACGATGGTTCGAATTGTTCGTAATCTGTTGAAGCAGGTTGGGTATGAGAATGTCGATGACGCCGCGGATGGCGGCGCCGCGCTCGCCAAGATGCGCGAGAACGAGAAAAAGTATCGGCTGGTAATCTCAGACTGGAACATGCAGCCAATGAGCGGCTGCGAATTCGTTCAACGAATACGTGCTGACGAAGCGCTGTCCCAGACCGCGTTTGTGATGATTACGGCGGAGTCCAGCGTCGCATCCGTCATGAATGCAAAGAAGGCCGGAGTCGATAGCTACCTCGTCAAGCCGTTCAACGATCAGACGCTTCAGGCCAAGATTACGGAAGCGTTGGCGGCGCGCACCTAGGCTTCGTTCGTCGTACCGGTATTCCAAATTCAATGAATCGTATCGATTTAAGTGCACAGCGTTGTCTGATCGCCGACGACAACTCGAACATGCGCCGCATCGTTCGCACTTGTTTGCATGCGTTCGGTATCCGCGAGGTCTACGAAGCCGCCGACGGGGCCGACGTGCTGGAGGCGTTCACCAGACATCTCCCAGACATCATCATCCTCGACTGGATCATGCCTGTTTTTGGCGGCGCCGATGTCATCCGAATGATCCGGCAGCCCGGTGCGAACGCGAATCCACGTGTGCCGATCATCGTGTTGACGGCTCATCCGGAGAAATCGACCGTGATCTCCGCGCGCGAAGCTGGGGTTACGGAAATCTTGGTGAAGCCGGTTTCTGCGATCGCGCTTTATCAACGGATCGCCAACGCAGTCACAAACCCTCGACCATTTGTTAAGACGAAGGGCTATTTCGGTCCCGACCGGCGGCGTGGCGTCAATGCAAAGTACACTGGTCCAGAGCGCAGGGGCGATACAGCACAAAATCCTATTCAGGGAGTCTCAGCGTCGGCCGTCCGCGACTTCGCACCGCCAAGGCAGACGAACGCAGTGTCACCGCAGGAGCGTGTCGTCGTCAACGATATGGACCGAACGGGTGCACCATTCTGGCAGTCTCGCGCTGCGCCTCAATCTCAACCAGACCATCCGCGGAAGGCGGGGCAACCCGGAAAAGTCATATAGGCTGCGGTTGCCGAACGACTTGCTGCGACGAAGTGTTCTCGCGAGGCTTGGCGCGAAAGAGAGCTATTCTACGCTAAACACCTTGGCGTCCGCATCGAACGCCAGCCATTCGCCGGTAACCGGTAATGAGCGGAATGTTCAAGAGGGCCCGTCTCCCGCTGATCTTCTGCTGCGGAATACCGCCAACGAGAGGATGGGCCTTGAGCCTTGTGGCCCAGATGGTGGGAAAATCATTTCCGCCGCGCGACAGCTCGGTGCACGCATTCGCCAGGTCGCTTGCTCTTTCATTCATGGTCGATATGTCAGCACCAAATCTCAGAGGCGAAGCTTTGATCTAGATCAAAGTTCAGCCCGGATTAGCATCGTCAGGTTTATCCTGACATCTTGGAAGCTGAGCGGCCGGCGTCGATGCCAGTCGAAAAATTGTCTGAGCCTCAATGCCTGCTTGTACGACTGGCCATCCCGCCAGGTTGGGTATTCTTCGCGCCTGATTTTCAGTGATATGCCGTGCATACGCGCTGCCGGAATTGATTCGGCACTCGCGTCCGCTGCATTTTTGAGCGCGTACAATCAGCCCAGAATGGCCCGATCCAGATCCCGGATCGCAAATTCACATCGGGGACGATGGTGAGCCTGCAACGCTACGCAACGGCCATTCACAGCAAAGGGTATTCGGTCCGCTTGTATGTTTGCGCCGTGGTCGCTGCCATTCTGATCCCAGCCTTGCTGCTTGGAGCGTGGATAGCGTCAATTTCAGCCAATGCGGAGCGGGCAGCGCTCGAGCGTAACGCCGAGCAGATGGCACGTGGGATCACTGCCCTGATCGACCATGAAATCGCCAATACGAGGGGCGTTCTGACGGCATTGGCGAGCTCGTCCTATTTGGGGACCGGAGACCTCGCAACTTTCTATCGTCAGGCTTCTGCGGTTTCGCACCAACTCGGCATTCAGATCGTGTTGCGCGATCCTTATCTCGACCAGCAGGTTGTGAATACGGCGGTTCCTTGGGGAGGTTCGGTCCTACGCGGCCCGCAGGCTGAGCTCCGCACCGCCGAGCTACAGTCGTTGCGTCCTGGAGAACTCTTCGTCAGCAACGTCTTTCGCGGCCCGTTGATCAAGCAATACGTCGTCGCCGTGTTGGTGCCAGTGATGCAAGGCGGCACCCTCGCGTATTATCTTTCGGCCGGTATTACGACCAAGAAGTTTTCCGAGATTCTCAGCAATACGCAGATTCCCGCCCTGTGGTACGTTACGATCGTGGATCGCAACGATGTGGTTGTCGCGCGCTCACACAGACACGACGAATTCACCGGCACGAAGCTGCGCAATGAATTCGCCAGTACCGCTTCGCCATCGGGAGGTGTGAATACCGGCGTCAGTCGCGAAGGTATTCTCACCCACTGGATCTACCGTCGCTCCGAGGCCAGCGGCTGGTTCATTTCAGTCGCGATTACAGAGAGTGTACTCAACGCACCGATGAGGCGTGCGTTCGTCAACTTTGGAGCGGCTGGCGGCTTGCTGCTAGTCGTCGCCTTGGCCATGGCTTACCACTGGGGCGGGCGCCTAGCGCAATCGTTTGGCGCGCTTGGCGTCGATCGCAGCCCCACGAACGAAGAGTTTCGCATCCTTTTTGAATCCGCGCCGAACGGCGTGTTGGTCGTAGACAACAACGGGCTCATTGTTCTGTTGAACGCCCGCATGGAGCAGAAGTTCGGTTACTCCCGCGCCGAGCTTGTTGGACGTTCGCTCGAAATGCTGGTTCCAGAACGCTTCCGTCGTGGCCATTCTGACCTGAGAAAAGCATTCGCACAGGCTCCTTCGACCCGGCCCATGGGGGCGGGTCGCGAGCTCTTTGGTCAACGCAAAGACGGCAGCGAGTTCCCGATCGAGATCGGCCTTAATCCGATCAGTACCAACTCGGGCAACCTGATCATGGCGACGGTGGTGGATATCTCGGCGCGAAAGCGCGCAGCCGAACGGTTAGCGGGCGCCGTCGCAGAGCGCGATGATTTGCGTCGCCGGTTTCTGCAAGCTCAAGAGGCCGAGCGGTTACGACTTGCGCACGAATTGCACGACCAGACCGGACAGAGCCTTGCTGCCGTCATGCTGGGACTCAAACGTATGGACACACGCGTCGACGAAGCAGGGCGCGACGACCTTCGGGTGCTTCGCGGTCTGCTCGAACAGATGGGAAAATCGCTCCATCACGTGGCCTGGGAGTTGCGGCCTGCATCTATTGACGAGTTGGGGCTCGCGACCGCCCTTGCTAACTACATCTCGGAATGGGGCGCTCAGTTCGGCATAGAGACTGATTTCCATTGTGGCGATGCACGCATCAACGATCTTACCGACGAGGTACGCACGACCGTCTATCGCGTCGTCCAAGAGGCCCTGACCAACATCGCCAAGCATGCTCGGAACGCCACCATGGCGAGCGTGCTGATTGACCGCAACGACGGGACCTTGCAACTGACCATCGAAGACAACGGGACCGGCTTTGAGGAGGACGCACCGAGTGAGCCAAGCGACGGTCGTTATCGAGGCGGCCTTGGTCTCGCAGGCATGCGGGAGCGGCTGTCGCTCATCGGTGGTGACCTCGTGATCGAGTCTTCCGTTGAGGGCGGCTCCTCGATATTTGCCCGCATTCCTCTCGAAAAGGAGAGGTTAAGCGCTTGACCCGCAAGACGCGCATCGTTCTGAGCGACGATCACCCCATCGTATTGGCGGGATTGCGCAACCTGATTGAGGCGGAGACCGATTTCGAACTCGTCGGTGAAGCCTCGAACGGCCTCCAAGCATTAAAGCTCATTCGCGAGAAACTTCCGGATGTAGCCGTCATTGACATCTCGATGCCCGAGCTCAATGGCATCTCGGTGGTCCGCCGCCTGGCCGATGAGGCTCCCGCGGTGCGCGTGATGATACTCACGCTGCACGAAGACCGGGCCTATCTGAAGCAGGCTTTGGAGGCAGGCGCGCGGGGGTATGTGCTCAAAAGGTCGGCCGCCGAAAATCTCATTGGCGCCATTCGTGCGGTTATGGTCGGAGGGCTCTATGTCGACCCTGCAATTGTCGGTCAGGTGTTTGAAGCGAATTCTGGAGGTGGACGGCAATCGGTAGGCAAAGCGGCCATTCGCGATTTGACGGAGCGAGAGAGTGAGGTCCTCAAGCTTATCGTTTCTGGCTTTACCAACAAGGAAATCGCTCGCAAACTTGACGTTGGCGTGAAGTCGGTTGAAACCTACAAAACGCGCGGCTTTCAAAAGCTCGAACTGAAGACGCGTGCCGACTTGGTGCGATATGCGTCCGCACAAGGCTGGCTTGCAGCCATCTGAGCGCGAGCGCGACTACAGTTAACGAGCGGTTGCCACGTCAGCTACATTCCGACAGCCTTTGGCGTCGTTGCTCACGATTGCTGATCGCAAACAGGCTATCCATGAGGCTGAAGTGCTGACTGTCCTGGTTGGCATCACTCCGTGGACTACGTTCGATGGCAATGCGCAGCGATACCAGTTCGGGCGCGAAGTGGCAGCGGCACGCTGTAGCTTAAAGAAATTGTGCAGCTCCAATAGGTTTCACCAAGAGCCGTGTCCAATGCCGCCAGCCGTATCATCACTAGACCGCGCCGATTTGAGAAAGGTTCGGCGCAAGCAGCTGCACTATCCAGCCTGGATTGATCTTGGCGAAGCGTCCTCACGGCAGTTCTGTGCGATTACCGATATCTCCACCACTGGCGCGAAACTCACAGTCTCAAAGTCGGGCGAACTGCCCGATGAGTTTACCCTGCTGCTGGCACTCCCGGCCAAAGCGCAGCGTCGCTGCCGAGTGACGTGGCGATCGGATGTCCAGATTGGCGTTCGGTTCTTGTCTGAACGAGAGCTTTCCATCCGCTGAACTTAAGTAAATAAACTCTGAGAGGGTAGTGATGGGCGTGTTGGTGATTGATTGTCCGATCAAGGGTGGGGAAATTTCGACGGGGATCGAAGTCTCTCCAGAAAACTTGCGCAAACTGCCCGACGTGCGAACGTACACAGAATGTCCGCATTGCAGTCTGGCGCACGGATGGTTGCTGGCTGATGCAAGGCTCTCAAATATTGCTGGTCTTGAGCGCTAGACCTGCAAACCTGCCCCCAGCCAACACCACTCGAAGCTCTTACAGAATGCTGTTCCGGCTTTTGGGCGCCAATGAAATGACTGACCAAGCTCGGATTCGCCTCACGGCGATAATCTTTTCCGCAATTGTCGGTCTCATCATTTTCTCGGGCTATGTCCGCGTCACGCCATGAGTTTGGCGCCACTACTGCCCGCAACGGTGGCGCGAATTTGGTTCCTCAGTTGATGGCCTCCTTTGCGCCTCGCGTTGCCGGCGATATGCGATGACGCTCCTGGTCCTTTCCGGACTTGCGCACATTGCCGGCGTTCGGCGCGGAAGCGGACGCTTGGGGGTTTCGGGGACGCGCGAATTTCCCAGTTTACAAACCCAACGAATAAGCCGATCAGGTTTACTATCCTATCCAACCGAGGGCGTTCTCATGAGACGTCATCTGAGCGGGGTGGGATGCGGCGCCTGCGGATTGGCCTCGTAAACCAATCCCCGGGAGGCCTCGGGTAACTGTCCCCCCTACTACGAGGGGCGCCCAGATTTGGGTGACACGGGGACCGGATGAACGGCGGCGTAAGCCGCCGGGATCAGGGCGAGCGCGAGTTCGCTGCCGGTTCTTGTCAGTCACGGTTCCGAGGGCCAAAAACCGCCGCGATGGAGCGTCGGCCGGCGACGCGCCCCCGCTTTGGGCGCCACGCCGGTTAGTCCCCGATGGAGTAATCCATCGGTGGACGAGGCGTGATCGAGATGTGGCGTCGACCGGCGCTCCATCCCCTCGGGTTTATCCGAGGGACCAACGAAACGGCGCCCGGGCGCCCAACAAATCCCGGCGATCGCGCACGTCTGCAACACAAGGGCTGAAAGATGACGACAGCCCATGCGACGCGTTCTGTTTCTGGATGGGGAGAGGGTTCGAGCCGGAAACGCGTTCACGCGTCTTCGACGCGCCAGAAGCGCGTTCACGCGCGTCTTCAACGTACTATGGCGTGGTGGCTCGACAGGCAGCGCCGCCATTGCGCACTATATAAGGCTCCGCTGAACCTCGATTCGTCGCGGGCCCTATGACACTTGCCATGGCACCATTGCCGAAGGCGGTCCCACGCCTGTTTCTCGGCGTCGAACGCTCGGTCTGCGGCCGTCCCTGGCGCGACCGGCTCGACGAGCGCGGCACCGCGCGTGCGCTCGCCATCGCGCAGCGCTACGAGACGCCGGAGCTGTTGGCGCGCATCCTGGCGGGCCGCGGCGTCGAGGTGGCCGACGTCGAGGCGTTTCTCGATCCGACCGTGAAGCGGCTGATGCCCGATCCATACGTTGTGACCGCCATGGAGGCGGTGGCGACGCGCCTCGCGGACGCGGCACAGCGCGGCGACAAGGTTGCGATTTTCGGGGATTACGACGTCGATGGTGCGACGTCGACGGCGCTGCTGGCACGCTTTCTCCGCGGCGCGGGCCTCGATCCGATCGTCTATATCCCGGACCGCATCTTCGAGGGTTACGGCCCCAACGTCGATGCGATCCGCTCGTTCGCAGAGCGTGGCACCCAACTCCTCGTCACCGTCGATTGCGGCACCACCAGCATCGAGCCGCTGGCGGAAGCCCGCAAGCTCGGCCTCGATGTCATCGTCATCGACCATCATCAGGCCGACGAGACGCTGCCCGATGCGCTGGTGGTCAATCCGAACCGGCTCGACGATCTGTCCGAGCTTGGCCATCTGGCGGCCGTCGGCGTCACGTTCCTGACCGTGGTGGCGGTGAACCGTTTGCTGCGCGCGCGTGGATTCTGGACCGAGGCGCGGCCCGAACCCGATCTGCTGGGCCTGCTCGATATCGTGGCGCTCGGCACGGTCGCCGATGTGGTGCCGCTGAAGGGGCTCAACCGTGCGTTTGTCGCCAAGGGGCTGATCGCGCTGCGGACGCGCGACAACGTCGGTCTCACCGCGCTGATGGACGCCAGCCGACTCTCGGGTCCGCCCGAACCTTGGCACTTGGGATTCCTGCTCGGGCCGCGCATCAACGCTGGTGGCCGCATCGGCCGCGCCGATCTTGGCGCGCAGCTTCTGCTGACCGACGATCCGATCGAGGCCGGCCGGATCGCGGCCGAACTCGACCGGCTCAATCGCGAACGCCAGGCGCTGGAGCTGGGCATGCTGGCGGAGGCCGAAGCGGAGGCAGGCGCCGCGCTCGGCATCGAGGAAAAGGGCGCCGTGGTGGTGACGGCCGCGGCGAACTGGCATCCCGGCGTGGTTGGGCTGATCGCGGCGCGGCTCAAGGAGCGTTTTGGCCGGCCGGCTTTTGCGATTGCGTGGGGCGCGGGCGGCACCGGCGCGGGCTCCGGCCGCTCGATTGCGGGCGTCGATCTCGGTCAAATCGTGCGCCGTGCGGTGGCCGACGGCCTGCTGCTCAAAGGCGGCGGGCACGCCATGGCGGCCGGCGTCACGCTCAAGCGCGATTCGCTTGCGGCGTTCCGTGCCTATCTCGAAGACGGGCTTGCGTCCGCAGTCGAAACGGCGCGCGCCGACCAGGCGCTGCTGATCGATGGCGCTGTGAGCGCGGCCGGCGCCAACCTCGAACTCATCGCCACTATCGGCCGGGCAGGGCCGTTCGGCGCCGGCAATTCCGAGCCCGTGATTGTGTTGCCGTCGCACACGGTCGCTTTCGTGGACAAGGTCGGCGAGGCGCACATTCGCGCGCGGTTTAAGTCCGGCGATGGCGCGATGGTGAACGCGATTGCGTTCCGCGCCGCCGACCAGCCGCTCGGCCAGGCACTGCTGCGCTATCGCGGGCAGCGCGTGCATGCCGCCGGCACGCTTTCGGTCGATCGCTGGAACGGCGCGGAGCGGGTGCAGATGCGGCTGATCGACATTGCGCCGGCCGATCCCAACATGCCGCGTCAAGCATGATCCCGAAAAGTGGTAACCGGTTTTCGGAAAAGATCATGCGCAAACAAAGAGCACATTGGCTTGGACAAGTCCGGCCCAGCAGGGCTAACTAGCGCACCACGACATCCCACGCGATCGAACGGAATGCAGACCGAAACCAAGCAGTGCCGCTACGGCAAGATGACCTACTTGCCGCACGACCAATACATCGGCCGCTCGCTCCAGGTGTATGGCGAGTACTCCGAAATGGAGATGATGCTGGTGCGGCAACTGCTGCGCCCCGGCGATGTCGCGCTCGATATCGGCGCCAACATTGGAATTCTGACGCTCGGCATGGCGCAGATGGTGGGGCCGCAGGGCACGGTGCACGCCTTCGAGCCGCAGCGTGCGATCCACGAATTGCTCAGCACCAACGTGACGCAGAACGGCCTGAAGAACGTCGTTGCGCACCGCGAAGCGGTCGGCGCTGCGGCCGGCACGATCCGGGTGCCGCCGCTCGACTACGACAAGACCGGCAACTTCGGCGGCGTCGTGCTGGGTGGCGAGGAGGGCGACGAGGTTCCGGTGGTGACCATCGACAGCCTCCAGTTGCTGCGCCTGCGGCTGATGAAAATCGACGTCGAGGGTATGGAGGTTCCGGCTTTGACCGGCGCCAAGGAAACGATCCGGCGCCTGCAGCCCGCGCTCTATGTCGAGAACGATCGCAGCGAACACTCAGGCTTGCTGATCGCCCACATCTTCTCGCTCGGTTACCGGCTGTGGTGGTATCTGACGCCGATGTTCAACCCCGACAACTTCTCGCACCGCGCCGACGACGTGTTCGGCAATGTCTGGTCCTGCAACATGATCGGCTTGCCGCGCACCGCCGGCATATCGCTACCGTTCGCCGAGGTGTCGAGCCCGCGCGATGAGCCGACGACGCCGGACGGCAAGCCCTTCAGGTTCACGACGCCCAAAAGCTGAGGACGGACGACGCTCATGGCCAATCTCAATCTCTCGGTCGCGGTCGGCGACTATGACCGCAACCGGCCGCTGATCGATGGTGCTGTGCGGATCGACGGCGTCGATCCGGTGTTCATGAAGCTCTATCCGGAAGAAATCTTCTTCCGGGCGTTCCGCAATGAAGACTTCGACATCTGCGAGTGCTCGCTGTCGAGCTTTACGGTCAAGACCGCGGCCGGCAACAATCCTTACGTCGGCGTGCCGGCCTTCGTGTCGCGCATGTTTCGCCATACCTCGATCTTCGTGCGCACCGACCGCATCAAGAAACCGCAGGACCTCAAGGGCAAGCGGGTCGGCGTGCCGGAGTACCAGCTCACCGCCAATGTGTGGGCCCGTGCGGTTCTGGAGGACGACTTCGGCGTGAAGCCGAAGGACATGCATTGGATCAGGGGCGGCATCGAGCACGCCGGCCGGCCGGAGAAGATCTCCATCAAGCTGCCGAAGGGCGTGCGGCTCGACAACGCGCCCGACGGCAAGACGATTTCCGAAATGCTGGCGAAGGGCGACATCGACGGTTTCATCGCGCCGCGGCCGCCTGCGATTTTGGGCAAGAACATCGGCTGGCTGTTCCGCGATCCAGTGGCTGCCGCCAAGGACTATTACAAGCGCACCAAGATCTTTCCGATCATGCACCTGATCGGTGTGCGCCGCACGCTCGCCGACAAACATCCGTGGCTGCCGGCGGCCGTGCTGAAAGCGTTCGACCAGTCGAAGGCCGCCGCCATGGCGCATCTGTGGGACACCTCAGCCACCAAGGTCAGCATGCCGTTCATCGAGGAACGTGTCGCCGAGACGCGCGATCTGATGGGCGACGATTACTGGCCCTATGGCTTGGAGCCGAACCGCCACACGCTGGAAACCTTTTTGCGTCACCACCACAGCCAAGGACTATCGTCCCGGCTGCTCAAGCCCGAAGAGCTTTTCCATCCGGGCACGCTGGAGAGCTTTAAGATTTAGAGCATGATCCCGAAAAGTGGATGCCGGTTTTCGGAAAAGATCATGCTCAAAAGAAGCGGGCCGCTACGGTCCTTGCCGCAACCGCGCGAGCAGCTTCAATCCGGCGTAGCCATCGGCTGGCTCCATCCCGACCTTGCGCTGGTAATTGCGGACCGCGGTCAGTGTGTCGAGGCCGCTACGACCGTCGACGCCGCCGGTGCTGAAACCGTAGTCCGTGAGCCGCTGCTGGATTTCGATCATCTCGGCGAGCGTGGGCACGCGCTCCTCGCTGCCGGGGAATGGCCGCACGAACGGCCCTTCGCCGCGCAGCCGGTCGGCGAGATGCGCAATCGCCAGCGCGTAGTTCATCGACGGATTGTAGCTGCGCAGCGCAAAGAATCCGGGGCCGATCAGGAACGCGGGTCCGTTCGGCACCGGCACCCACATCCGCGCCTTGGCCTCCGGCAGCGGATAGGCCTTGCCGTCGGCGCGCCCGCGGCCTGCTTTCTGCCATTCGGCATAGGTGCGACGGGTTTCGCTCGAGGCCGCGCCGGCAGCGCGCACCTCGTAGCCCCAGTGTTCGCCGGGCCGGTACTTGCCGCGCTCGATCAGGTAGCGCGCCGTGGTGGCGAGCGCGTCGTCGGGCTTGCCGAACGGCGAGACGCGGCCATCGCGATCGTAGTCGATCCCGAGTTTGAGCCAGACCTCCGGCATCCATTGGGTGTGGCCCATGGCGCCGGCCCACGAGCTGATCATCTCCTGCGGCGTGCCCCAGCCGCGCTCGACGATCCGGAGCGCGTTGAGCAGCTCCCGCTCCCAATAGGTGCGCCGCCGCGGCTCGCCCCAGGCGAGCGCCGCGAGCGACGGAAATACCGGGCGCATGTATTTCTGCTGGATGATCGGGTCGCCAAATGCGGATTCGACGCCCCACAGCGCCAGCAGGACATAACGGTCGACCCCGTAATCCTTCTCCAGGCGCTCCAGCAGGCCGGCGTATTCGCGTCCCTTTTCGCGGCCGGTGATCAAGCGCCAATCGGAGACGCGGCGGTTGACGTATTGCCAGGTCGCCTCGGTGAACTCGGGCTGCGCGGCCTGCATCGCGAACACCCGCATGTCGGGCTTGAGCCCCTTCATGACGCGGTCGTAGGTCTGGTCCGAGATGCCGCTGGCAAGCGCGCGGGGGCGGAACGACGCGACCCAATCCGCAAACGGCATGCGCGAATTTTGCGCCTGCGCTCGTGGAGCGGCAGCGAGCGCCGTGGCGGCGATCGCGCCTTGCAGCAACAGGCGGCGACTCAGTCTGTCAGACATGGCTGTATTCTAGGCCGACCTGCTTGCCGGACAAAGACGCGACAGGTCGGCCTTAGCGTGCGCTGCAGTAAAGCCGGTCGATGGCCGGGCTATGCGTGCCGCCGCAGAGGCTCGCGATCGATTGCGAGCGCAGCGCCACCATGGAGCGTTTCAGTTCCGGCAATGCCGCCAGGAACGCGCGGCCAGGACACGCGGTCTGGCCGTGGTCCTTGTGCGTGGAGACCTTCTCCGGCGTCACGTTCCAGACGAGCATCAGCCAGACCACCAGCTTGCGTGTCGCCTCGATCTGCGCAGGCGTCGGCTGCTCTTTGTCGAAGTTGCCTTCGACCACCACCTGGACATAGCCCAAGGTGTCGTAACCGGTGTTGGTGTCCCCGGCGAGACGGATGTCGCGGCCTTCGCCGATGCGGCCCGCGGCGTCGATGTAATAGTGGTAGGGCACGTCGCCCCACGCTGGCTTGGTGTGGCCGGGCGACATTTGAGCCGGCTTTTGCGAGAACGCTTGCAGGCCGCGCAGCTTCGCTTCGAGCGTGGTCTTCGGCCTCATCATCTCGCCGGTGTGGTGCAGGATGATCGCGTTTGGCGTTTGCGGTCGCATGCCGGGCAGCGCGGGCTTGGCCTGCCATTCGGCGCGCGAAACGATCGGCGGCGCGAACGCGGCAAGCTCCGCCGCGTTTGGTTCGGCGTTTTGCGCATGCGCCGCCGGACCGCCGAGCACCGCCACGACGATGGCGGCGCTGGCAATCGTCCGCGTCAGGCGTGCGAGATCAGCAGCCATTTTTGGCATAGGCCGTGGGCGACACGCGGCGCAGGCGGGCCACCGTGCTGTTCGCTGCGCCGTAGCTCATCGGTCCGTTGACCACACAGAAATATCCCGGGCGGAAGTTCGGAAACTCCGGGCTGCTGGTGTTGATCACGTAGCCTGTGCCGTGCTGGCTCGCAAAGTTCTGCGCTTCGGCATGGCTCGGCGAGCAAGCCGAAATCGCGTACCAGCCGCATGCGGCAAAACTCGAGAGCGCCTCTTGGCTCAGGGCTGGTGTCTGGTTTTGCAGTGGCGATGCGGTTGCGATGCTCGCTGCGCCTGCGAGCATGCTGAGCATCAAGAATGTGGTGCGCACGGTGTCCCCCTCCGGATTCGCGCCGCAAGAATGTCACGCCGGTCCCGCGGGCGTAAGCCTGCCTGCGGCGCGTTCTCGCTAATCCACATCCAATTGGAAGGGTGAGGCTGCGATGATTCCGTCGTGCTGGCGCGCCATTTCTGAATGCGGCTGGCGGAACAGGGCGGCTCAGAGCAGCGTTGCGAGGACCACCGCAGTGGCAATGCCAAGGATGAGCGTCAGCACGATGCTGGGATCGTAACGGTTGTCCTGGTCTTTCCACTCATACTGGGTCATGACACGAACCTTGGTTGCCGCAACAACGCGCGTTGCGTTCCCTCGTTCCCGCGATGTCCCCGCCCAATATGTGACGCCGCGGAATGGCGGAATCGGGGCGATGCCATGTCAGATCTGGGATTGCTGAGGATTGGGCGTGGCGCGCTCGGAGGGATTCGAACCCCCAACCCCCGGCTTCGAAGGCCGGTGCTCTATCCGGTTGAGCTACGAGCGCAAGATGCGACCGGCGCAGCCGTGGACCCGGCGGCCGTGCCCGATTATCTTGTCAATTAAACGCGATACCGGGCCGCGGTAAAGAGCGCAGCCAGGCAACTCAAGCATCGAAAAGGCCGGCGCCGAGCCGGGACAGTCCATGATCCAGGTCAAACGGATAAGCCACGCCACCTTCGAGACGCCGGATATGGACCGGCAGATCGAGTATTTCACCGAAATCGCGGGCCTCGTGCTGGCCGAGCGGGTGAACGGCCGGGCCTACTTGGCCACCAAGCTCGGCGACCTGGCGGTTCAGCTCGAAAAGGGCACTGAGGCCCGTTGTGCGCGGATCGCGTTACAAGTGGCGCCCGAAACCAGCATCGACGACATCCGGCGCGGCATCGAGGCGGAAAATCTGCGCTGCGAGGTCCGCAACGATCCCACCCCGGGCGTCGCCAAGATGGTGACCTTCGAGGACCCCAAGGGCACGGTGCTGGAAGTGTTCGCGGGACAAACGCCGATCGGCAAGAACCAGGCAGTGCCTGGCATCGGCCCGCTCAAGCTCGGGCACCTGGCGTTCTGCGTGCCGGAGCCGAAGGACTTTGTGGAGTTCTACACCCGCGTGCTCGGGTTCCGCATGTCCGACTGGATCCAGGACTGGTTCGCCTTCCTGCGTTGCGGCCCCGACCACCACACCCTCAATTTTGTGCGCGGCAAGCGCACGCAGATGCACCACATCGCCTTCGAGTTGAAGGACTGGGCGCAAATCCAGACGGCTTGCGATTTTCTCGGCGGCAAGAACATCCCGTTGATTTGGGGCCCGGGCCGGCATGGGCCTGGCCACAACATCTACACGTATCATCGCAATCCGGATGACCAGATCATCGAGCTCTTTGCCGAGCTCGACAAGATGCTCGATGAATCGCTCGGCCATTTCGATCCGCGGCCGTGGCACCGCGACCGGCCGCAAAAGCCCAAGGTGTGGGAGCGCACCCGCGACATTTGGGGCATGCCGCCGACGCCGGAGTACATTCGTCAGCGGGAGTAGGGCGCTTGGTCAGCGCCGTGCGAATTTCAGCGCATCCGGGTTGACGACATTGATCGGATTGCCGGCCGCATAGGCGACGATCTGGTCGAAAATGTCGGTGAACTGAATCTCGTATTCCTCGCGCGACACGTAGCCGAGGTGCGGCGTGCAGACGACGTTCGGCATGTTGAGCAGCGGATGCGTGGTGTCGCGCAGCGGCTCCTCTTCATAGACATCGACCGCCGCCATGCCGGGCCGTCCGGCGCGCAGGGCGGCAATCAGCGAGCCGGCCTCGATCAGCGGCGCCCGGCTGGTGTTCACGATCAGCGCCGTGGGCTTCATGCGGGTGAGGTCGGCCCAGGTGACGATGCCGCGCGTCGCATCGACGAGCCGCATGTGCAGCGAGATGATGTCGCAGGTCTCGAAGAACACCTGCTTGTTCGGCGCGGTCGCCCAGCCCTCGGCTTGCGCATTGGCGCGCGACGCCTCACGCGCCCACACCAGCACGTTCATGCCGAAGGCGCGGCCGTATTCGGCGACCGCCTTGCCGATCCGGCCGTAGCCAAAAATGCCGAGCGTCTTGTGGCGCAGGCTTGAGCCGACGACGATCTGCCAAGTGCCGGCCTTGAGCGAAGCCATCTGCTGCGGGATCTGGCGCATGGCGGCGAGGATCAGGCCGAAGGTCAGTTCGGCGGTCGCATAGGATGGCGTGCCGGGATGCTGGCTTGAAGACACGACGATGCCGAGCCGCGTGCAGTCGGCGATGTCGATGTGCGGAAAGACGCTGCGCTGGCTGATCAGCTTGAGGTTCGGCAAACGATCGAGCAGGGGGCCGCGGATCTTAAAGCGTAATGCATTTAGTTTGGTGCATATCCTGAGTTTTTGAAATAGTTGGCGCATTCGTCGCTGGTGAAAGCGCCGAGAAGCTCGCCGATGGCGGCGCAGACGGTTTCGACCGTTCGGGCGGCGGCTTTGCGCAGCAGATGCTTGAGCTTGGCGAAGACCTGCTCGATGGGGTTCAGATCGGGCGAGTACTTCGGCAGCAGGAACAGCTTGGCACCGGCTGAGCGAATGAGCGCCCGAACGATCTTGCCCCTGTGGCTGCCGAGATTGTCCATGATGACGATATCGCGGGGCCGCAATGTAGGAAGCAGAACCTTCTCGACGTAGATGGCGAAGCTTTCGCCGTCGATCGGGCCTTCGAGCAGCCAGGGCGCGGTGATCCGGTCGTGCCGCAGCGCGGCCAGGAACGTCATGGTCCTCCAGCGGCCGTCCGGGACCTTGGCGGTGAGGCGGCTGCCGCGCGGTGCCCAGCCGCGCAGCGGCGCCATGTTGGTCCTGGTCCAGGTCTCGTCGATGAAGACCAGGCGGGCAGGATCAACGCGGTCCTGGTACTTGATCCATTGCGCCCGCCGGCGCGCGACATCAGGACGATCGCGTTCGCCAGCCACCACGCTTTTTTTTGAAGCTCAGCTTCTCGTCGTGGACAAAGGTCCAGACCGACCGGTAATCCACCTTCAGACCGCGCTCGGCGAGTTCGCCCACCAGGCCGAGCAGGGTGAAGTCCTTCTCCTTGATCCGCGCCAGCAGCCACCTGCGGTGCTCGCCCGCGATCGCCCGGGGCTTATAGCCGCCGATCTTGCTCGGCCGAACGCTGCCGGTCTTGCGCAGCCGATCCACCCATCGGATCGCCGTGCTGACGCCGACGCCAAACTGCGCCGCAGCCCGATGACACGAAAAGCCACCGCTCTCAACCGCTGCCACCACCCGTTCGCGTAGATCAATGGAATAGG
>CAMDDZ010000091.1 GCA_945893145.1 Rhodoplanes serenus
CTCGCAGAACGCAAACGCATCAAACATGCAACTATCGCAAACCGCCGCTTGCAGCACCGACTGCAGGCCGCCTAAACTCTAACCCTGATGAGCCAGAGCCTCTCTTCTCGAAACGCCTGATCAGTCTCAAATTGCCTGACGACGGACACTCGTAACACCAGCGGATTTTGTCATCGAGACGCAGGCAGGCGACGGTCGCGCCATTGGTGTCGAGCTGGACCCGCTCGGTGCGAGCCAGGCTATTGCGCAGGTTTTCCGGGAACGGCATTTTCACGCTGGCGATCAGATTGATCACCATGCGGACCTGCTCTCGCTCCGCGCTTTGCGCCGGCGAGAGGTCCGCGCCGATCAAAAGCGCGCTGACGAGCGCGAGCAACCTGATTGTCACGGGCATGGGGGCGATCCTTTCTCGGGAGTGGCGACACGCTGAATGCCGCCATGGTGGCGCTCACGTCCGGTGAGCGCCAAGGCAACCGGGCGATGCCCCGCAGGTTCCCGTTGGTTTGAGGATTCAAACCGGCCTGTTGCCCAATCAGTTCGCCGGCGCAAGCTCGTCGATGGCCGCCACCACGATGCCGGGCGCCGCGTGATGCGGCATGTGGCCGACGTCCTTCAAGACAATGAGCTTGGCGCGTCGCAATATGGCGGCGAGCGCGCAGGCGTTGATTTTCGGCGACACCAGGGCGTCGCGATCGCCGGTGATGATGATGGTCGGCAAGCGCAGCTTGCGGTAGAACGGCACCTGGGCGGCGATGAAGCGTTTGAGCAGCGCCAGGTCGCGCGCGTTGGCGAAGAACGCCTTGGGCCGCAGCACCAGCCGGATCGCCGCGCGCCGCAGATAGTTCTCCGGCACTGCCTGAGGCTCGAACACGCTGCGCGAGGCGCCAGCCGCCATGAACAATCCCAGCGGATAAACCAGCGTGCGCAGGAACAGCGGGCCGACATAGGGCAACGACGCGATGTTGTTGTACCAGCCGGGGTTGGCGGCCCAGGGATGCGTCACGGCGGAGAGCAGCACGAGACCCGCGGTGCGGTCGGGGAACGCCAGCGCATAGGCGGTCGCTAGCGCCCCACCCCAGGAATGGCCGACCATGATGGCGCGCGTAACGCCCAAGCGCTTGAGCGCCTCCGCGACAAGCTCGGCCTGACGTGCCGGCGACGCATAGCTGTCATCCGCAGGCCGCGAGCTCCAACCGTGGCCCGGGCGGTCGATCAGAATGACGCGATGCGCGCTGGCGAGCTGCTCGCCCAGCGCAATTCGCATGTCCTCCATGTTGCCGCTGGCACCGTGGATCAGCACGACGGCAGGCTCCGCGCCGGGCTCTCCGCGCTTCCGGCCCAGTTCCGCCACGTGCAGCCGCGCACCTTCTACGTCCATGAACTGCCCGGTTGGCGGATGCGCGGCCTCGATCCGCCTGACGCCGAGCGCCGTCATACAGACGAGCAAGCCCCCCAGTATGAGAAGTGCGATGATCGGAGCCGTGGCAAACATGACCGTCGTCGATCCATCGTTTGATGGGCGAGAATCTCAATGAGCCAACAACGGTCTGCGCGTGGAATGAGTTCCCTTTGCTGCTGCGTGTTGAATGTTCGCAACCGGACAATCGTCAAACAGCGGTTCGCTGCTGTTTCGCTTTGAGGCCGCGCAGGTACAAAAAATAGGCGATAAACAACCCACCCGCGAACACAAGGAACGACGAGCCATAGAGTGTGCTACCCGCAAGACGGCCCTCCCAGAAAGCATCGAGCATCGTCATGACGCCGCCGGCTATCATGCCCAACCCGCCGACAATGCCGACGACGAGAACCTTGGTGGAGATGGACGCGGCGATCTTCGGAAGCTGTTCGCCAACCTTGATCCGCTGCTCGGTGCGCGGCGCATCGGCCAGCAGCGGCCGCAGCCCACGGATCAGATAAATCTGTGGCACGGCGGTCAACGGTACCACCAATAGGGTCATCAGCAGGACCGTGAGTGCAATCAAAGCACCGGAGCCGTGCGCAAGCACAGGCGCGGCCAACCGGATGAAGGTTGCAGGCGAAAGTGTCACGAACGCGTAGATCGATCCCACCAGCACGAAAACGGCGAGAATGGAGATCAGCAAGACAAGCCGCCAGCGCCCAAAGTGCGCGAGGATCGCGGTTTTTTGCGTCTGGTTCACCAGGTAGTAGCGCGGCCGGGCAAAGATCCAGGGATTGGGCGACTGAAACACATAGCCCTCTGCAACGGTCTTGAACGCCGACTCATTAGCGGCTTCGTACCATCTGGCCATGACACCCTCTTGGATTGGACAGCTTTGCAGATTGGACAGCTTCGCCGATGAGGCCACTGGCCCTCATCATTAGTCGCACGAAGGGGCGAACGGTTCGAGCCTGGTGGAATATAGGTCAGCGGCGCATCAGCGCCGGCCCCGCGCGCAAAGCCCCAATGCTTGCGCTATGATCCCCGCCGCAACCAGGAGGACCGAATGGATTTGGGAATCGCCGGCCGCAAGGCCATCGTTTGCGCATCGAGCCGCGGGCTCGGGCGGGCCTGCGCGACGCGGCTGTCCGAGGCCGGCGTCGAGGTCGTGGTCAACGGGCTCGATCCAAAGCGCCTCGAGGCCACCGCGGCCGACATCCGCAAACAGACCGGCGGCAAGGTGATCGCGGTCGCGGCCAATGTCGCCACCAAGGAAGGCCAGGACGCGCTGTTCGCCGCCTGCCCGGAGCCGGACATTCTGATCGCCAACAACGCCGGCCCGCCGTTTCGCGATTTCCGCGAGCTCGACCGGCAGAAGATGATCGACGGCGTGATCGGCAACATGATCGTGCCGGTGGAGCTGTTGCAGCGCGCGATCGACCCGATGATCAAGAAAAAGTTCGGCCGCATCGTCAACATCACGTCGGGCTCGGTGAAGATGCCGATCAGCGGCCTTGACCTCTCGTCCGGCGCGCGCGCCGGCTTGACCGCGTTCCTGGCCGGCATCGCGCGCACGGTGGCGCAGCACAACGTCACCATCAACTTCATGCTGCCGGGGCCGTTCGACACCGACCGGCTGCGCTCCAACCACGAGATGACCGCGAAGAAGCAGGGCATCACGCTCGATGAGGCGCTGAAGCATCGGATGGCAACGATTCCGGCGCGGCGGCTCGGCCAGGCCGACGAGTTCGGCGCCACCTGCGCGTTCCTGTGCTCGTCGCACGCGGGCTACATCACCGGGCAGAACATCCTGCTCGATGGCGGAGTATTCCCGGGGGCGTTTTAAGGACATTCAGGGATACGGCACACTCCGCGCTCGTGTCCCGGACGCGGTGCAGCGCGATAGCGGTGCACCGCTGATCCGGGACCCCGGTTTCTTACTGCACAACGAAAGCAAGCTGGGTCTCGGGTCTGCAGCACATCACATCGCTGCGCTCGTGCTGCGCTGCGCCCGGGACACGAGGCTGCGGCCACCCGTGTCCTCTTCCGCCCGCCAGCCCGCTTGCCCCCGCCGCGCCATCCACGCATGATGGCGGCACGTCCAGCCACCCCCTTTCAACACCGCAGAGTCAAAGAGGAACCACCCATGAAGCTCGTCCGCTTCGGCGCAGCCGGCAAGGAAAAGCCTGGCATCATCGACAAGAACGGCAAGATCCGCGACCTCTCCAAGGTGGTCAAAGACATCGACGCCGACGCGCTGTCGCCCGCAGGCCTCGCCAAGATCAAGAAGGCCAACATCGACAAGCTGCCGCTGGTCAAAGGCAATCCGCGGCTCGGCGCGTGCGTGACGCGGCCGTCGAACTTCATCGCGATCGGGCTCAACTACGCGGACCACGCGGCGGAAGCCGGGATGCCGATCCCGCCGGAGCCGATCATCTTCAACAAGGCGCCGAGCTGCATCTGCGGGCCGAACGACAACACCATCATCCCGAAGGGCTCCTCCAAGCTCGACTGGGAAATCGAACTCGGCATCGTGATCGGCCAGCGCGCCAAGTATCTCAGCAAGGAAAAGGCGATGAGCGTGGTCGCCGGTTATTGCCTGTCGAACGACGTCTCGGAGCGCGTGTTCCAGATCGAACGCGCCGGCCAATGGACCAAGGGCAAGGGCTGTGAGTCGTTCGGCCCGCTCGGTCCCTGGATGGTGACTAAGGACGAGATCAAGGACCCGCAGAACCTCAACATGCGGCTCACCGTCAACGGTGACGTGCGGCAGAAGGGCAACACCAAGACGATGATTTTCGATGTCGCGCATCTGGTGTGGGCGTGCTCGCAGTATTTCATCCTGGAGCCGGGCGACGTCATCATCACCGGCACGCCGCCGGGCGTCGGCCTCGGCATGAAGCCGCAGCAATTCCTCAAGGCCGGCGACGTGGTCGAGCTGACGATGGACGGCCTCGGCACGCAGAAGCAGAAGGTCGTGAAGGGCAAATAATCCCGCGCGTGACTCGCGGGACACAGTTCGCGCGACGCGACGCTTGAACGACATCGCAAAAGCAAAAGCCCCGGGGTTTTGCCCCGGGGCTTTCGTTCAGGAGAGGTCGGAGCCGAAGATCAATACCGGCTGGAGATTGGGCCCATCGTCGGCATCGCGCCGAGCTTATAGTTGAGGCCGAACCGCACGATGTTGCTCTTGAAGCTGACGGTCGCCGGTATCGTCGAGGCGCAGGAGACGCCGCAGTCGAAGCTGCCGAGATCGACGTAGAGATATTCGACCTTCAGGCTCGTGCTGGCGTCCATGGCGTATTCGAGGCCGCCGCCGACGGTCCAGCCGGTCGCGGTTTTCGAAGCCGAACCCCAGGTGTCCCGGATCGCGTAGATGTCGCCGAACGCCGCGCCACCGGTGAAGTAGACCAGCGAGCGATCGAACGTGGTGCCGACGCGGCCGCGGATGGTGCTGAGCCAGGTGTTGCGTGTGGTGCAAGACGTGACCGAGCACGGGCTGCTGCCCTTGATCCAGGTCCAATCGTAATCGCCCTCGATGCCGAGCACCCAGTTGCCGGTCTGGACGTTGTAGCCGAACGTCGGCCCGAGCATGAAGCCCTTCGGGCTCGCGCTGCCCGCCGGCGACGCCCAGCTCGACGAGCCGAACGCGTAGCCGATGTTCACGCCCATGTAGAAGCCGTTCCAGCTGTAGTAGTTCACCGCCGGACGTAACGGCGCCTTATAGACCGGCTTCACCACCGGCTTGTCGGCGGCTTCGGCCACCAGTGATGTCGTCAGCACCAGCGCGGCCGCAGCCATTCCGGCTTTGATCCACTTCGAAGTCATCTCGCTCTCCCCTTCGGGTTCAATTGCGCCGCATCCAGCAGGGTCAAGTCCGGCGGCATGCGCGAAACGCTCGCGCGCCTGACACGAACCCAACTCACGCCGATCTGTACGGGAATCACACGGACTGGCTTCGGAGCCGAGGGCCAACTACGCCGTCACGTTCGACGGGCCGAAGCAGATGGTTAATGATTTCACTGGAAATCGTTAACGCGCGGTAAACGCCGCAGCGAGCGCGGTAACGCGTTGAAATAAATTGTGTTTTGGCGATGGCCCAAGCGACCGCGCGGACCCGGCGCTGAACAAAATGAGCGTTTTGCGAATGGCGCGTTTACGAAATGAGCGCGTGACGAATACCGGCGGCGCGATTCACGCCGAAAGCGCGAAAGCCAAGGGTCGCATTGAACAACGCTCGCTCCGTTTCAAGCCGCATGACCTTGACTCGGCAGCGCGCGCGGGTTCGGTTGACCCATGAAGCAGAACTTGGGCGACGAGCCCGCGAATTGGCTTGGCATCGTGCTGATCTTGGCCGTGATGGCCATCGTCGGCCTCATCCTTCGCTGGGCCGTTTAGGTTTTCGAAGCGAGACGCGTTTTCAAGCGCGGAATATCCGTCACATCCTGTGTCGCCCCTACCCGTCCGCGATCACGCCAGCAAACAAAAACGTATTCAGCCATTGCGGAATAACATTTATGGGGGTACATAAATGGCGATGGCCGTCACCTGGACCGAGGCCAAGCGCCGCAAGACGCTGCAAGAGCGGGGCCTCGATTTCGCCCACGCCGGCGAGATCTTCGCCGGCCTGCACGCCACGCGCCCGACCCACGGCGGCCTGACCGGAGAAACGCGCTATGTCACGGCGGGCTTTCTCGATGGGCGGATGGTGGTGATGGTTTGGACGCCGCGCGGCGAGGCGCGGCATATCATCTCGATGAGGCACAGCCATGCGAAAGAACAAAAGCTCTGGAAAGAAGAAATGGAAGGACCCGGATGATGCGCCGGAGTTGACGCCCGAATTCTTTCGCGAGGCCGACGTTTATCGGGGCGAGGCGCTGGTGCGCCGCGGCCGCCCTCCAGTGGGCGCGCGGACCAAGGAAGCGGTCAAGCTCCGGCTGTCACCCGATGTTCTAGAACATTTCCGCGCCAGCGGACCCGGCTGGCAGACGCGCATCAACACGACGCTGGAGCGAGCGGTGGCGCGGGAGAAACGCAAGGCGTAGCGACCGTCGTTGAGATCGAAGCCGCCGCCAAGCCGCCGCGATTGACGTCTAGTCAGGAGCGCTAACCCTGGTTTGCAGAGCCCGACCGATGCGCGTTTTTTTGGGATTGCTGTTCGCACTGACATTCGTGTCCGCGAGTGTGGCGGCGGATCCGCGCTGGACCACCGCCTTCGCGCAAGGCACGACTGAAAACATCATCAGGAATGAGCGCGGCTCCAACCTGAATATTTACTGCCCGTCCGGTCAAAGCGACACGACACCGGGCATGTTCATTGAATTCGATAAGCTCAAGCCGAAACGTGGCGAGCAAGTCGACGTTCAAATCGTCGTCGATGGGAAGAGCCATCCATTCGGCTTCGCCGAAATCCAATTTGAGGCAAAGGGACCGGCGAATCGGAATTCGCTCGCCGCTCTCATCGACGCGCTGACGAAAAGCCGTGCGCGGACTTTCGCTGTGGAGATCCCGAAATTCGGAATCTCCGAGCGCTTTTCCCTGTTGGATGCGAAAAAGGTGTTCAAGTCCGCTAAGGATTTTCTCGACGGCTGCCAATGAAAGAGAGCCAGGGCTTGCACCCAAGTCTCCGCCCAAGTTTGCGCAGAGGCCTCGGCAACTTGAGAGTTAGGGCGCAATGTCCGACATCGGCAGATTCACCCACCTCGTATCGGACCTGATCACGGCCGGAACGATCGTGGTTTTGCTGACTGCCGCTGTGATCTTCTTCGTCTGGCGAAGGAAAAGGACGAAGGCGTAGTCACGCCACCGCTCTGGCCAGCCGGCGCGACCGGCCAACGCCCGTCAGCGAAACCCGTCAGGCGGCGGCGCTGGCGGCCCGCAGCTCCGCCAATGCGGTTTTGCCCGCGCGGGTGGCCTCGGACATGGTTTCGAAAAACTCGGATTGCTGAACCGGCTTGTTCTTGCCCGGCACGTTGATCTCCCACCGCCATGGCTTGGGAGCGCGACCTCGGCTTTTGACGGCGAGGGTGTAGTCGGCGGGATCGAACGGCGAAACCTTTTTCATGTTCTCACAATCGTAAATCTGACGGGGTGGCGACACATTCCGCATAGGCACGGCGCAACATCAGCTCGCACTCTATCACACGTTGCCGCGCCCCATCAGAGCCCCAACACGTCAGAATTTCATGCAAATCGCGGATCGCGGCATCGACCGCTGTGGCGAGATCGATCTCGGGATCCGCGGCCTCGCCGGCTTCAGCGGCATCGCCGCCACGATAGTCACTCAACTGAACAATCTCGGCGCTCACGCATCACCCCACGAATCACTCCGCGGTACCATGCAGCCAAGCCGTTAACGAGCCGTGGAGCCCGCGGCCGGATTTGGGTTCCCGACGGCCGCAGGCTGGCGATTGCTTCAGCACAACCGGCGTCCATCGCGGCCGCTGCATACCCGACTGGTATGGCTCGCAGCAAAAACCCGACCTGGAGCGATATCCGCTGTTGTGCCACCATGACGGCGGACAATGCGCGGCGGTCGCTCCAAATCGGGTTACAGGCCGAGTGATGAACACCCGGCCGCAGTCACAAGGATTTTTAGACCGCGTCCTTGACCGCCTTCACGGGGCGAGCCCTAACGATCTTGCGGGCCGGGCGCGCCTTGAACACGGTCGGCTCTTTGGTAAACGGATTGATGCCAGCGCGCTCTTTGGTCGCGGGCTTCTTGATGACGACGAACTTGGCAAAGCCCGGCACCAGAAAGGCCCCGGACTTTTTCAGTTCGCTGTGGCCCACGGTGGCCAGCCCCTCGATGACGCCTTTGACGTCCTTGCGTGCCAGCGAATGCTGGTCGGCAATTTTCTGAATCAATTCCGACTTCGTCATCATCTTCGCCATGATGTGTCCTGTTCCCTATTTGAAGGCCGATTCAACGCATATCGATCAAGCGATCTATGGCAGAATCGCAGCGTATCGCAAGGGCTGCTTGGCTAAGTTTGCGATTTTATCGGCCATTGTTATCGAGGCCTAAAGATGCTCGATCATCGCTCCCCGCAGCCCTTTGATTTTTTCAGGTGCGTGGATTCGGCAATGCTAATCACATTTGGTTTTTCAAACCACTCCCCGCCGAATCGTTGGCGGATGGTTTCAGCGTCCTCCCGCTTTGCGAAGCAGAAGATATAGCGCCACTCGTTTCCGTGGCTGACCGCATGGCCTCGCGGTGCGAGCGAGAGCCCGACGCAGAACGCATGGACCAGCCGGAAATTCGCACCGGAATACCACTGCGCCGGAAGGACGATTTGGTGCGGAAAACGGCGGTTTATCTCATCGTCCGTCATCGGCCTTGACCTTTTGTTCACTGTTTGTTCTATAAGGTCCTTCGAGCAACGAGTCACGCCTGTCGGGACCTGGGACGAACATGAAACCTCAGTTGGTAGATTTACGCGTGCGGTCTGGACGACAGCCGCGAAGGACGAAAGCACAAGCGCGGGTGCGGCAATCGGACGGACCGCGACCTCGAAGCGTTGATCGGCACCCGAGCACACTCCTTCCGAATCGCGCGAATCGCAAAGTGGCCTCAGTGTCCGCCGCTCGGTTGCCGGGAGGTCTCGGTGATGTTCAGCCTGCCCAACAATCCGCAGGTCGATGCCACCGCCGCGCGGCCCTATCGCCAGTGGAGAGTGCTCGATGAAAGTAGCAGCTGACGGCCCGAAGGGTTCACGCTACCTGAGCGCGGGCTCACCCATCTGCTGCTTCCTGCCGTCGTGCCGGAAGCCATTCCTGGGAAGCTGCATCCGGGGCAACGACGGGCATTTCTATTGCTCGCACGGCTGCGCCGATGACGGCGATAAAATCGACCTGACCCACGTCGAGCCATTAAAGCGGAGAGGCTGACATGTGGGCCGTTGTGTTTTCTGTTTCCGTCGCATCTTCGCTGCTGCTCTGCTTCGCGGCCGTCGTCATGCAGGAGCCAACGTAGATGTCCGTCACCTATTACGTCGCCCTCCCCTTCGTGAAAACCGACGACGGCAGCGCGGCCGGCGAGGCCAAGGAATGTCAGAGCGCGCCGGAGGCCAACCGCAAGGCCGAGGTCATGTCACGTGACCCGGCCCATGTCGGGGCTCTTTCCTTCATGCGAACGGGTGACCCGAGCCAGGGAAACTTTGCCGACGCGACGATTCTGAAAACCTTCGGCGAGGTGCCGCAGAACCTGGACGAGCTTTGATGCGAGGCCCCGTGCGCTCAAGGTCAGAAGGCTCTCGAAGTGCCGGAGCCCCTTGCCGCCTTTGACCAGCCCCAAGTCCCGAACGATGCAGTAGGTGCCGTCGCTCATTCGGGCGAGTCGCGAATCTTTGAAGTACGCACGCATCCACAAAGGATGCATCGGCGGGCAGGCGCGTCAATTCTTGACAGGCTCGAATCAACAGACGCCTCGGAACGCGTTTGAACCACTCCGCTTCACGCGCGCTCGCAAACGCCCTACCCCTCCCTCGCCTCCAACACCGCCCGCAGCCCCACGCGCGACCACGGCTGGGTGCGCTCGCGGAACGCCGTGTAGGAGTCGTGGATGCGGCGGGATTTATCGCCGCGTGCGGCAAGCTCGGCCAGCACATCGGCCGCGGTCTTGCGCGCAGCGCTGACGAGATCGGCCGGGAACGTGCGCAGCTGCACGCGGTGCTGGCTCGTGAGCGCCGCGAGCGCCTCGGCGTTGAGCCGCTCCATCTCGGCGAGCGCGAAGTTGGCCTCGGTGGCGCAGGCGTGCGCCACGATCGCCTTGGTCTCGCTGTCGAGCGTCTCCCAGAGTTTTGACGACACGATGCATTCGCCGGTGCCGTTCGGCTTGTTGAAGCCCGGCCCGTAGTAAAGCTGCGCGACGCGATAAAGCCCGAGCGCGATGTCGGTGCCGGGGCCGACGAACTCGGCGCCGTCGAGCACGCCCGATTGCAGGCTGACGAGAATTTCGGCCGGCGGCGTGGTCTGCGGCGTCGCGCCGAGCCGACGATAGACTTCGCCGCCAAGACCGAGCGAGCGGATCTTGATACCGCGGAGATCAGCGAGGCTCTTGATGTCGCGGCGGAACCAGCCGCCCATGCAGACGCCGGTGTTGCCGCCCATGAAGGGCTTCACACCGAACGGCGCGTAAAGCTCATCCCACAGCGCCTGGCCGCCGCCCGCTTCGATCCAGGCAACGTGCTCGCTGGGGGTGAGTCCAAACGGCACCGTGGTGTAGAACGCCGCCGCCGCCTCCTTGCCTTGCCAGTAGAACGCGGCGGTGTGGCCCATGTCGGCGACGCCGGAGCCGACCGCGTCCAGCACCTCGAAGGCCGGCACCACCTCGCCCGCCGCGTGCACGGTCACCTGGAGGCGCCCGCCCGACAACGCCGCGATGCGCTCGGCGACGCGCTCGGCCGACATTCCGGGGCCCGGCAGGCGCTTCGGCCACGACGTCACCATGCGCCAGCGTTTGGCCTGGGCGAGCGCCACCGATGGCGCCGCGAGCGCGCCGGCGCTCCCGGTCGCGGCGGCGGCGATAAACCGTCTGCGCGTGATCTTTGGCATCTTTGGCTCCTTGGCTGGCTCCCTGTTCGCTGTTCGGCGGCGTTGGCTCACCACCAGCGATGAAAGTGATGGACCGGGCCGTGGCCCTGGCCGACTTCGAGGCGGTCGGCGGCCGCGATCGCGCCGTTGAGGTAGTCCTTGGCCTCCTGCGCGGCCTCCGCGAGCCCGAGGCCCTTGGCGAGGCCGGCCGCGATGGCAGCCGACAGCGTGCAGCCAGTGCCGTGGGTGTTGCGGGTGTCGATGCGGCGGCCGCGCAGCTGCGTCACGGTGTCCTGCTCGATCAGCAGATCGGTGCTCTCCGGCCCGGTGCCGTGACCGCCCTTGATCAGCACCGCCTTGGCGCCGAACAGCATCAGGCGCTCGGCCTGCGCCCGCATGGCGTTTTCGGTGTCGGCAACCGGACGGCCGAGCAGCACCGAAGCCTCCACCAGATTCGGCGTGATGACGCTGGCGCGCGGAAACAAGAGCCGCACCATCACCTCGACAGCCTCGGCTTGCAGCAGCTGATCGCCCGAGGTCGCCACCATGACGGGATCGAGCACCATGTGGACGATCGCATGACGGTCGATGCCCGCAACCACTGCCTCAATGGTCTGGGTGTTCGATAGCATGCCGATCTTCACTGCCTGCGGCGGCGGCGCGGCAAACACCGGATTGGCCGGGAGATCGGAGAACACCGCGTCAATCTGCGCCGCGATGAAATCCGGCGGCACATCGAAAATGCCGTGGACGCCCTGCGTGTTCTGCGCCGTCAGCGCCGTGATGACGGAGGCGCCATAGACGCCGAGCGCCGAGAAGGTTTTGAGGTCGGCCTGGATGCCGGCGCCGCCGCTCGAATCCGAGCCCGCAATGGTGACTGCAATCGGCGTGCTCATGATGTTTTCCTGCCCGCGCCGCGTTTCGCCAGCGCCGCGTCCACGGCGGCGAGCAATTCACGCGCCGCGGCTTCCGGATCGGGCACCAGCGACAGCGCCGAGATCACCGAGACGCCATCGGCACCCGCGTCGATCACCGGCGCGGCGTTCTTGGCGTTGATGCCGGCGATGCCGCAGGTGAGGAAGCCGGGCCTCCTGCGGTGCAGCGCCTCGATCACCCGCGCCATGCCGGCAATGCCAATGGGCGAGTTCTTGGTCTGCTTCGACGTGGTGCCATAGACACCGCCGATGCCGGCGTATTGGATCAGATCGAGGTCGGTCACGTCGGCGCGCTGCGGACTGTTGATGGTGAGACCGATGATCGCGTCGGGGCCGAGCAGCCGCCGCGCATCGGCCGGCGCCATGTCGTCCCAGCCGATGTGGACGCCGGCGGCGCCGATGGCGAGCGCCACATCGACGCGATCGTTGATCAGCAAGGGCACACGGCCGAGCGCCGCCTTGATGGCCCGCGCGCGCTCGATCATCGGGCGTGTGTCTGTGAGCTTGTCGCGCAGCTGCACCAGCGTCACGCCGCCGGCCACGAGCTTACGGCAGAGCTCGACCAGATCGTGCCCGCCGGACACCTCCGGATCGACGATGGCGTAGGCGCGAAGATCGGTGCGCATCAATTCACCCTTGCGTTGGCCACCAAGGTGGCGCGGTCGAGCCCATAGAGCGCATCGACGATTTCGACTGCGAAACTGCCCGGCCCGCGCGCCCGCCCGGCCGCAATCTCACCCGCGACGCCCATCGCGATCAATGCCGCCGCGGTGGCGTGCCAGGCATCCTGTTCGACCGCAAGGCATGCCGCGACCAGCGCCGAGCCGGCGCAGCCCATCGCGGTCACTTTGGCCATCAGGGGATGGCCGTTGGAAATCTTGGCGAGCCGCTTGGCGTCGAGCACAAAGTCCGTCTCGCCCGTCAGCCCGATCACGGTGTTCTTGGCGGCCGCATAGCGGGCGAGCGCTTCGGCCTCGTGCTTGCCGCCGGCCAGCGCTGCAAACTCGGCAGCGTTGAGCCGCACCGCCCGCGGCGCCTTGCCGATCAGCGTCCGCGCAAAGGCCGCGCGCGGCTTCGAGCGATCGATGAACACCGGATCAAGCACCCAGGGGATCCGGGCGGCGCCCGCGGCCCCGATGGCTTTCACCGAAGCCTTCTGCCGTTCGGTGTCGAAGGTGCCGAGATTGACCAGAAGCGCGTCGGCGCGCCGCACGAAGGTAGCCACCTCCTTCGGCGCAATCGTCATCGAGGGCACGGCGCCCGCGGCGAGCAGCACATTGGCGGTGAAGTTCTGCGCCACCGCGTTGGTGATGCAATGCACGCGCGGCCGCCGCTCACGCAGGCGCTCGAGGATGTCGGCCGTGATCTGTGGCAGGTCGCTTGGCGGCGCTCGCAATACTCTCTCCCTCCGCCGGCATGAACCGGATCAGGTTCGATGGGTTGGCTCAAAGCCTCTCAGCCCGGCGGCGCATCCGCCGGACACCCCACGAGATTGCTCGGGAAAACTAGCGTGCGGGGGCCTGCCATTCAAGGCCCGCAGACCCCCGCCCACCGGTCAAGTCCCGCAAATGACGGGTTAAACCGGCTTGTCACGCTGCCGGGTTTTTGCTGGATTGGGTTCGGGAGCATGATCCCGAAAAGTGGACGCCGGTTTCCCGCCTGCGCGAAGCCCTAGCAACTTCTCGTCGTGTGGCTGGATGCTTCGGCGGGCGAAGGCAGGTCGGAAAAGATCATGCTCAAACAAGAAAGCTAAAGGCCCGATGGTCCCGTTTTTCGTCCAGATCAAATGCCAGCTCGGCAAGTCCTACGAGGTGGCCAACCGGCTTGCGGACGCCGAAATCGCGTCCGAGATCTATTCGACCGCTGGCGAGTTCGACCTGCTGATCAAGGTCTATGTGGATACCGGCACCGACATCGGGCACTTCGTCAACGAGAAGGTGCAGACCATCCCGGGCATCCAGGACACCCGGACCATCATTACGTTCAAGGCGTTTTGAGGCGGTTGAGGCCGGGCGGCAAGCCCATCACGTCAGCTGACGGCGAAGCCTCTCTCCTAAGGCCGAGATGCGAGACGAGGCTATGCGACCTCGCAAGCTACGGCCGCATCGTCCTTTTCAGCCGCGAGCAGATAGTTCTTCCGGTTAAAAATTGCACTGAACCAGATTCCAAGCATGCTGAAGCCGCTAGCGACGGCGATTGCGAACGAGGCTACCAACGCCCAGAAGGGATAAAATGCATCATCAGTGGAAGCGTCTTTGACCGCGCTTCCAGCGTTAACCCCGAGCTTTCTGGAGGCCTCTGCCACTGCATGCTCGATCGCTTGATGTTGTCGCTTACCAAGCTCCGCGGCAAGCAGTTCGTTCAGCACGCGGCCGCCGTCCCTATCGGGAGACAATTGGCTGCCAACAAGAATTCGCGAATACAGTTCAAGCAATTCACGTGTGGTGTTTGCTTGCGCGAACAGCAACGCAAGTTCGGAAGGCTCAAGGGGTGTTTGTTGATTCGAGCCACGTCTCACATTCTGAAAGCTTGGAGCATCGGGCGATATCGCCCCTCGCAATTCAGATAGCAGCTGAGCATCTTTGGCTGCATATGCGGCCCGTGGGCTCAGACGAACTTCAATAATCTGCAATGCAGCACAGGCTGCGCTGGAAATGAAGAACACGAAAATCAGCACCCGCCGCATGACCCTCTATGGCGACACCTGGCCGCCCCTCCGCAACTCTATCGGCTGCCTCCTTGCACGACCTCGATTTCGTGACGGTCTGAACCGACCAACATCGTAATCGCATATGACTTAACACCATCGCCTTCCGACGATGGCGCTTGGAGATGCAGCTGGCCGCCGTACCACTCGCCGGGCAGAAGTGTGTTGTCTTTAATCACACCTTGTTCCAGCGCGGCCATGTTCTGCTGGCCCCGCTCGATTGTCGCCGAGACAATCGCTTCGTTTTGCGCAGCGGCATTCGATTGCGCTATTGCAGCGGCAGTCGGACTATAGCCCGTCGTCTGCACCTGATAGGTTCCGCGCGGCGTAGCGACCGTGCTCGTTCGATTGTAATAGCCGGCTCGTGACGCAGAGTACGAGTTCGCCGCCATCGCAACGCCGCCAAAAAATGCTGCGGCGATTTGGCGGTTTCGTTCCTCCGCCACCAAATCCTCGTAGGTGAAGACCTTCAGCGGCATCGCCTGCTGATTGACGATTTGCGCGACCTCGATGTTGGCCATCCGAAACTCAAGCGGCGCGCCAGTCAGATTGGTGATGCCGACGATGAACACCGGACGTGCGCCGGACTGGATTTGCCGTCCAGCTGGCTTGACCAGAATAAGCGAGCTTTTTCGGCGCGAGATCAGCGCTGCTTGGCCGTCACGGACAAGAGTTTCCTGTTGGGCTTTGGGCCGGAATTGCACGGTTTCAGTCGTTACGCAGCCAGCCGCCAGTGCGGCGACTGCTAACACCAACAAGATACGCATACGCAAACCCTCTGCCGCCGCCCCAATTGTTAGACAACTGCAGCGTGCAGGCAAGATCATCGTAAACAAAAGGTTAATGGTGGCGTCCCAACGTGACCGCGCAGACCATCCCGGGCATCCAGGACACCCGAACCATCATTACGTTCAAGGCGTTTTGAGGCGGGCTCTCGGCCCCACAATCACGCCGCCGGGCGAGGCAGCGCGTTGATCTTTCCCAACAGGCGGGGCAGTTCGACCGGCTTGGTGTCGAACTCGTCACAGCTGGCCACGCCCAATCACGCCCTCGCCCTGCTTCAAACCACTGTACGCACAGGGCCGAATGGATTATGACGCGCCATGGCCAAATCACCCCGAGTCACTTTCAAAATGAAGCGGATTGCCGAGGACGACTGGCAGATCATTGCCCAGTATCCCGGACTTGAGGATCGCCTGATCAAGGGTCTCAAGAGCAAGGCCGAGGTCGACGAGTGGATGAACGGCAGCCGCCGCATCGATTGGCTGCGCTCGCAGGGCTACGCCAAGTAGCCCCCAAAGACGACGCATCTCGCGACAGACTCGTGACGCTGCCGGTCTTGATTGTCAGGCCGCCGGTTTCGCCGTGATCTCGCACAGCAGCCGATAGGTCCCGATCTCGGCGCTTGGAAACTCATGGGCGAGCGCGGCCGCGATGGTCTCGGCGTCCGGCACGCGGAGCGTCTCCACCAGCACGCAGGCCTCGATCTTGCGATCGCCGCCGCGCAATCGCTCTTCCGCGGACACCGGGAATTCCAGCGGGTCCGCGGCCTGCCAGATTTCGCCGCACGCCACCGCCTTGTCCCGCATCAGCGTTTCGATTGCCGTCTTGAGCGCCGCCTCATCCGGGCGTTCGCCAAACCGCACCGCCACCACGGCGGTGCCCCGTATCGCGCCGAGCCGGAAGGTGCGGTGACAAACCGTGCGGTTCATGTCCTTGAAGACTTCCGACATGATTGTGCGCGTCATCGGTGTCGGCGCGTCGAGCCGCCCGAGATAAGCGGCGGATTTGAGAACCTCGACCGATTCCGTGACGTAGAAATTGAAGTAGCGCGGCTGCCCGGAGATCGCTTCATGCCGCCGCCCGATCAGAAACCCCGGCACCGCGATCCGCTCGGCCAGATGCTCGTGCTGAAACCACTCCTCGAACTCGGCCTCGCGGCCGGGCGCCACGTTGTTAAAGATCGCAAGAATGCCGGGCAATGTGTCGGACACGTTGGCTGTCCCTCGTGATTGGTTTGTTTGCCTCGGCGCCAGTCGCCAATGCGGCGGTGCTCCAGGCCTGGACGCGGTCTAAGCCCTCGGCGGCCGGCGGCGCTCGTGGAACCAGGCCCGATACGTCAGCATCTTGCCGCGCTGCGCCTGCGGCGCATACTTCTTACACGTTGCGGCCTCGTCGCTTTTCGCCGGCGCTCCCCAGCGCAGCTCGACGCAATCGTTCGGGTTGTAGGCCATCTCGAGATCGATGGCGCGGTCGGCCACGTCCTTGAGCGTCAGCGTCCATGGCGAGCCATCGCTACGCGGATACGCAAACTTGCGCGTGACAAGCTCCGAGGCGAGCATGCGCTGCAATTCGGCCGTCACGTCGGCGGCGCTCTTGTCCCTGGGCATGGCGTAGCGCTCGGAGCGCCGCGCCACGCGATCCGGGAAGCCCAGCACCACGTCGATGGCGATCAACAGGCGCAAATCGCGCGACGGCGTCGAGAAATCCTCCCACGCGCCGGTGGTCTCGAAGATCGCCGGCCCGCTCGGCATCTCGGCGGGGCCGCGGCCGCTGTTGAGGAACTTCCGCCCGTTCTCGACCGACGTCACCCGCACCTTGACCTGTTCGTCGAGCGCGGCGATCGCCTCGCGCATGGCGGTGAACGGATCGAGCGGCGCCGGCGACAGCACTTCATCCATCCGGTCGTAAAAGTCCTCGACCGAGATCCGCGACTGATCGAGCGAGAAATCGCCGTAATGTGGATTTTTCACGATCTCGTCGTTGGAGAGCCGCCGCAACGCGCCGTCCTTGGCGCGCACGATCGGCCGGAAGCGCTTGAAGCCTGCGCTGCCGAGCGCGGGATTTTGCGCGAACAGGAAGTTACCGCGCCAGAACCGCTTGCGCGCCACCGTGCCGTCGGGCTGGCCGTCGACCGCGAGGATCAAGCCGGCCGAGTCCGCGGTCTGCGCGACGCGCCGCGTGATCATCAGAATGTGCCCATACGGATCGGCGTAGACGGTGCCCGGTCGCAGCGCGTCCTGGGTGAGCGGCACCGGGTAGTAATCGGTGTTGTTGTCGTTCGCCAGCGTCCGCCCGGAGCCGGAATGCACGATGTTGGCGACGGTCAGGCGGACGAACTGGTTAAACGCCTGCACGAGCCCCAAGCCCTCCGCCGGCTCGGTCTTCACGTTGTTGGTCCAGTCAAAGCATTTCGGCGCGCCGCGCTCGCCGCGCGAGCATTTCGAGAAGCCGAACGGCAGCCCCATCTTGAAGGCGAAATAGGCGCGCAGGAAATACGGCAGGTCGGCGCAGTCGGGCCGATAGATCAGCTTCATGCTGTCTTCGTTGAGGCCGAGATGATTGTGCAGGAAGTTGCGCGAGCGGTCGCGCAGCACCTCGTGCAGCGCGGGCCACGACGGCGCGGTGTCGAGCGGATCGTCGAACAGCTTCTCGACCCAGGCCGAGAACAGGTTTTCGGTGGCGCGGGTCCAGTTGGCGCGCACCGGCCAGATGCTGCTCGACGAGCCGCGCGGAGGCGCGGGTTTCTCGGCGCGCACGGCGATGGGGCGCTTGATGGTGCCGCACTCGGCCGAGCCGGTCAGCGTCGCCTGCCAGGTTCCGGCGGCGGGCGACGTCACTTCGGCGAGCCAGAAATACGGCGGGCCGCCGTGGCGCTCGCGCGAGCTTGCCGCCACCTGACCGTCCGGCGCAACCAGCGAAAACTCGCCGTCGAACGGCTTTTCGCTCGCGATGATGACGCGGAGCGGCGCGCCCTTCCAGGGCGCGACCGGCGACGGCAGCACCGTGATGTCGGCCTCACAGGCCGCGGCTGGGGCGCTTTGCGCGTGGGCGGCCTGGTTGGCCGAAATCAGCAGCGGCAAGAGCGCAGCCGCGAAGAGCCACAGCCCTCCCCGCCCACGAATCGGAGCCCCTGCCTCGTTGCGCCGCATCGTGCCAATCATCGCCGAAGCTCTGGCTGAAATCATGGCGAAAATCTACCGGCACGCGAATCAGCCGGTCATATCTGACATGCGCCCTGAAGAAATTGCGCCCTTAAGGATTACCACCTTACCGGACGCGCCCCTACCGGGCCGGCTTAGCGAACTTGCATCAGCACGAACCGCTTCCTGTCGTTCAGCGAGCAGGTGTCACTGGGCGGCGGCGGCGGGCCGGCCGACGGCATGGTCCAGTTGCCGGGGCCGCCGCAAGTGCCCCTCTGGTTTTCCGAGATCATCAGGTCCCGGCCGCGCAAGTAAAGCTTCCGGGCGGTGACCGATTGCGACACGTTGCCGCCGATCACGTAAATCTTGCCGGCCTGGGCGTCGATCGAGGCAATCACGTCGCAATGGGTGCGCCGGATCGAGCGCGTGTCGGTGCCGCTTGCGAGTTCGGCGCGGATGCGCTCGCGCACCGCCTCGTCGGTGGCGGCCACCAGCGTCGGCTCGCGCTGCTGACAGATCATGTCGCCAACCCGCGGCCGCGTCGAATTGATCGGGCAGGCGCGATAGACCTGGTTGCCGGCAGTGTTGCTCAGCTCG
>CAMDDZ010000092.1 GCA_945893145.1 Rhodoplanes serenus
AAGCAATCCACTTGCCGGTTGCACCCCGGGGCTTTTTAATTTTCAGCGATAAGACGGGACGGCGTGGTCGTCGGTTGATGTCTTCGTTGTGTAGCTCTCCACAGAGCCACCTCGCGAAAGTCAGCCTTCCTCTCGGCCTCCCAAAGTAACGGGGAAGGGGCTTACGATGAAGAAAGTAGTGCTTGCTACGGTTGCTGCGATCTCGCTCTCGGCGGGTTCCGCGCTTGCGGCCGATATGCCGGTTAAGGCTGTGCCGGTTGTTGCTGCGCCCGCGTGGGACATCGCGTTCGGGTCGGCGCTCACCAGCGACTATCTGTTCCGTGGCATCACGCAGTCGAACCATCGGCCGAGCGTGAATGCCTATTTCGAGCCGCGCTACAACATCAACAAGGACAACCAGCTCTACGTCGGCATCGCGGGAAACAGCATCAGCTTCCCGAACAACGCCGCGGCTGAGATCGACATCTACGGCGGCTGGCGCCCGACGGTTGGCAAGTTCGCCTTCGACTTCGGCGGCTGGTACTACTGGTATCCTGGCGGCCAGTGCTTCAACACCGCCGCGCTCTGTAACGCCTTCGGTGGCGGCCCCGCTGTGGCAGCTGGCCTTCCGCTCAACGCCAACGTCATCAAGCAGAACCTGAGCTTCGCGGAGTTCTATGCCAAGGTCACCTATAACGTGACCGACGCCTTCGCGCTCGGCTTCGCCTTCAACTACTCGCCGTCGGTTCTGAACTCGGGCGCGCCGGGCTACTATTACAACGGTAACGCCAAGTACACGTTCGCCGCTCTGTCGAACGGCATCACGCCCTACGTCTCCGGCCAGGTCGGCTACTGGAGCCTCGGCACCAGCGATGCCTTCTACGGCACCGCCACGTTCCCGAACGGCATCAAGTACGTGAGCTACACCCATTGGGATGCTGGCTTCGGCTGGTCCTGGAAGGTGTTCTCGGTCGACCTGCGCTACAGCGGCACGAACCTGAACAAGGGTGATTGCAACGCCTTCACCAGCGATCACACCGGCACCGGCACGACCAACGTGACGGCGATCAATCCGACCGGCGTTGGTTCGAATTGGTGCGGCTCGCGGTTCTTCGCGACGCTCAAGGCCGACCTGACGGTTCAGCAGAACCTCAAGTAAGCCTTTCGATCAGTCCCTGTACGGGCGGCAGCGGTAACGCTGCCGCCCGTATCATTTTGTGCTCTTGCTCTCCTCGTGGCGGCGACGGCGCAGCGATTGCATGATTGGCCGCATGATCGAGCGCCGCCAACTCATCGCCGTTGTTGTGGGTGCGGCTGGCGGCGCGGCCGCGATCGCCATCATGGAATTGCTGTCCGCCCGCACCGATTTTCCTTTGATGGCGATCCCGTTCGCGACCTCCATCGTGTTGGTGATGGGTTCGCCCGAAGCCGAGCCTGCGCAGCCGCGCGCGCTGGTCGGCGGTCATTTGGTGGCAACACTGGTGGGGCTCTGCGCGGTCAAGATCGCGGGGCCAGGGCCTTGGGTCGCGGCGGCGGCGGTCGGCCTGTCCATTATCGCCATGCACCTGACCCGCACGTTTCACCCGCCAGCCGGTATCGATCCGCTGGTGATCGTGATCCACGATATGTCGTGGAGCTTTCTCTTGGCGCCGGTCGCGGCGGGGGCGCTGATGCTCGCGGTTTTTGCCTTCCTCTGGCACAACGCGCTCGGCCGCGTCGTCGCCGGCACTCGTGCGGGCGCTCGTCCGGGCGCTCGTTCTTGGCCGCAACGCTGGTGGTAGCAGTCAATTCCCGGTGTCCGCGCCGCGCGCCTCTAACAGGAGGGCGACGAATGGATTGGTTGCGGCCAGCCGCCGCAGTTACGAGGCAGCCGGGTAACCCTTTCCACGATTCCCGCACAAAATAGGCGTCCTCAAGGGGTGGCGGGGAGGCCGGCTGGGCTTGTGCAATGCCACCAAGACGCTAAAACTACCGGCAGTACCAACGGAATATGATACCGTCATCGGCGGTTCATTATGACAAGCGGCCGCGTAGACGCCGCACACGAGCAACCACCCAGGGAGAAACGACCCTCATGAGCAAGTCTGAAACCAAAACTACGTCTCGTCGCAAATTCATGCTGGCGGCAGGCGCGACTGCGGCAGCGACCGTCGCTGCGCCGAGCGTGCAGGCCCAGTCGGGCCCGATCTCCATGCGCTGGCAGAGCACATGGCCCTCGAAGGACATCTTCCACGAATACGCCAACGACTTCGGCAAGAAGGTCAACGACATGACCGGCGGCGACCTCAAAATCGAGGTGCTGCCCGCGGGTGCCGTGGTGCCTGCGTTCCAGCTGCTCGACGCGGTGTCGAAGGGCGTGCTCGACGGCGGCCACGGCGTGCTGGTCTATCACTACGGCAAGCAGAACGCGCTGGCGCTCTGGGGCTCGGGCCCTGGCTACGCGATGGACGCCAACATGCTGCTGTCCTGGCACAAGTATGGCGGCGGCAAGGAACTGCTCACCGAGATCTTCACCTCGATCGGTGCCAACGTCGTGTCGTTCCCCTACGGGCCGATGCCGACGCAACCGCTCGGCTGGTACAAGAAGCCGATCACCAAAGTCGACGACTTCAAGGGCCTCAAGTTCCGCACCGTCGGCATCTCCATTGACGTGTTCACCGGCATGGGTGCCGCCGTCAACGCGCTGCCCGGCGGCGAAATCGTCGCGGCGATGGATCGCGGCCTGCTGGACGCGGCCGAGTTCAACAACGCCACCTCGGACCGCCTCCTTGGCTTCGCCGACGTCTCCAAGGTCCTCATGCAGCAGAGCTACCACCAGAACGCCGAGCAGTTCGAGATTTCGTTCAACAAGACGAAATTCGATGCGCTGCCGGCCAAGATGAGGGCGATCATCGAGAACGCGGTCGAAGCGGCCTCGCAGGACATGTCCTGGAAGGCGATCGACCGCTACTCGAAGGACTACATCGAGTTGCAGACCAAGGATAACGTCAAGGTCTACAAGACGCCGGACGCGGTGCTGAAGCGGCAGCTTGAGATCTTCGACGAGGTCGTCAAGAAGAAGGCGGGCGAAAACCCGCTGTTCAAGAAGATTGTCCAGTCGCAGCTCGCGTTCGCCAAGCGCACGACGCAGTGGGAACTGGACACCGTGGTGAGCCGCAAGATGGCGTTCGATCACTACTTCGGACCGGGCGCGAAGAGCCCGATCTGACAATACGCTGAAACGGCAAGGCACCATTCGGCTGGGCGACCGGATGGTGCTTTGTCTTATTTAAGACTCTCGAACTCAGCAGTTTCTGCGAATGAACGTCCAATCTATTCTGCACGGGATCGACGGCATCAGCACGTGGGTCGGTAAGGCAGCGGCCTGGCTGATGGTCGTGCTGATGGTTGTCGTCTGCACCGAAGTCTTCAAACGTTACGTCCTGAACGTGCCGACGGCCTGGATCTTCGATGCCGAGAATATGTTTTACGGCACGTGCTTCATGTTGGGCGGCGCCTATACGCTGGCGCAGAACGCGCATGTGCGCGGCGATTTCCTCTACAGTTCGATGCGGCCGCGCACGCAGGCTGGCCTCGATCTCGTGCTCTATATCGTCTTTTTCCTCCCCGGCATCGCGGCGCTGATCTATTCCGGCTGGGTCTTCGCCGTTGAATCCTGGATCATCAACGAGCATTCGAACGTCACCGCGAACGGCCCGCCGGTCTGGCAATTTAAGCTCATGATCCCGCTCGCGGGCGTCCTGGTGATGCTCCAGGGCATTGCAGAAATCATACGTTGCGTCGTCTGCCTGCGCACCGGCGAGTGGCCGAGCCGGCTCAAGGATGTCGCGGAGACCGACGTCATCGAAGAGCAATTGGCGCATAGCGAATTCGTTGACGAGGAGTCGCGCAAGATCGCAATCGAGCGTGCCAAAAGCATCGATGAGGTCGCGCGCCAGCGTGGCATGGGCGGGGATCTACAGAAATGAGCGATCCCGCACTCGGACTCTTGATGCTTTGCCTCATCGTGATCGTGATCATGATGGGGTTCCCGACGGCCTTCACGCTGATGGGCCTCGGTATGTTCTTCGGTTACATCGCGTTCTACGAGCCGCACCAGCTTTTTACGGACAACAGAGTTTTCGACCTGATGGTCCAGCGCACCTACGGTGCGATGACCAACGACGTTCTCGTTTCCATCCCATTGTTCGTGCTGATGGGATACGTGATGGAACGCGGCGCGCTGGTCGATAAGATGTTCTATTCGATCCAGCTTGCGTTTCGGAACGTGCCGGCCTCGCTCGCGGTCGCGACGCTGATCGTGTGCACGTTCTGGGGCATTGCCTCGGGCTTGGTGGGCGCCGTCGTGGTGTTGATGGGCGTTATCGCCTTCAATCCCATGCTGAAGGCCGGATACGACGTCAAGCTTGCCTCTGGCGTGATTACGGCGGGCGGCACGCTCGGCATTCTGATTCCGCCTTCGGTCATGATCATCGTTTACGCGGCAGTGGCTGGGCAGTCGGTCGTCAAGCTCTACGCGGCCGCGATGTTCCCTGGCTTCTTCCTGTCGTTCCTTTATCTCGTCTACATCGTCAGCTGGGCGATGATAAATCCGAAGATTGCACCGCCGTTGCCGGAAGCCCAGCGGAAGGTGCCGGTGGCGGATTGGCTCCGCAAATTCGAAGCGGCCTATTCACGCAACGTATTCGTCGGACTTGTTTCGGCCCTGGTTTCGCCGGCGCGCGCGCAGGCGATTGAAACCGACAAAGGTCGCGTCAGTTATCTGATGTTGCTCAAGAACTTCGGCTACTCTTTGGTGCCGTTCGCTATCGTCGGCGGCACGCTGTTGCTGGCTTGGTGGTACGTGGTCATCCACCCGCAGGTGGGCGCCGAAGCAGCGGTCGAGGGGGTGCAGCAGCTCGGAACGCCGGGACTCGTGAAGGACGCGGAACCTGCCGATGTTGGCCCGCCGCAGGCTTTCTATTGGTGGTTTGGGGCCATCGCGTTGGCCTGCTTGTTCTTTCAGGTCCGCTATTATTCGCGGCTCACTGCCGACCGGCTTGAGGTCATCAAACTGTTGTCAACGTCGATCATGCCGCTCGGCCTGCTCACCGTTCTCGTGCTGGGCGTCATCCTGTTCGGCATCACGACCGCGACCGAGTCTGCCGGCGTCGGCGCCGCCGGCGCGTTCCTGCTGGCGTGGCAGGCACGGACGCTCGACTGGAAGCGCACCAAGGAAGCGGTGTTCTTGACGGCCAAGACCACCGCGATGGTGTGCTGGCTGTTCGTCGGCTCCGCGCTGTTCTCCGGCGTGTTCGCGATCCTCGGCGGGCAGGCGCTGGTCGAGCAATGGGTGCTGTCGCTCAATATGACGCCCATTCAATTCATGATCCTGTCGCAGGCGATCATCTTCGTGCTCGGCTGGCCGCTGGAATGGACCGAGATCATCGTGATCTTCGTGCCGATCTTTCTGCCCCTGCTGAAGCACTTCCACATCGATCCGGTGCTGTGGGGCGTGCTGGTGTTCGTCAACCTGCAGGCCGCATTCCTATCGCCGCCGGTGGCGATGTCGGCGTTCTACCTCAAAGGCGTCGCCCCGAAACATGTGACGCTCAACCAGATCTTTTCCGGGATGATGCCGTACATGCTGATCGTCATCGTGTGCATGATCATCATGTATATCTGGCCCGGCATGACGCTCTGGCTGCCGAACTACCTTTACGGCACGAGCTGAGCTGATCCGTCGCTTGAATGCAAAACCGGCCTGGCGCCATCGCCCCGGGCCGGTTTTCGTTTCGGCGTTCCGCTCCGGGCCGGATCGGCGATATAGAGGCTCATGGCCAGCCGAATCACCGCGGTCGCCCCGAGGTCACGCCGCCGCTTCCTGCTGGCGGCGGGCGCAGGCGCTGCGGCCGTGGCGATGCCGCAGATTTCGCGCGCGCAGACCCTGAATTGGCGTTTCCAAAGCGTCTGGCGCGGCAAGGATCTCTTCCACGAGTTTGCCGTCGACTACGCCAAGCGCGTCGAAGAAATGGCAGGCGCGCGGCTCAAGCTCGAGGTGCTGGCGGCCGGCTCGGTCGTGCCGGCCATTCAGATGGCGGATGCGGTGCACGCCGGCATTCTCGACGGCGGCCATGGCCTCGCGGCGGCCTGGCAGAACAAGCACAAGGCCTATGCGTTGTTCGGCACGCCGCCGTCGTTGGGCTGGGACTCGCACGGATTTCTAGCCTGGTTCTACCAAGGCGGCGGCGAGGCGCTCTACAAGGAGCTCGTCTCCGGCATCCTCAAGCTCGATCTCGTTGGCTTCCTCTGCGTCCCGATGCCAACGCAACCGCTGGGCTGGTTTAACCGGGAGATCAACAGCGGGGGCGATTTGCGAGGCGTGAAATTTCGCACCACGGGTCTCGCGGGAGACCTGTTCAAGGAACTGGGCGCGGCGGTGGTGGTGCTGCCGGGCGGCGATATCATGCCGGCGATGGAGCGCCGGTTGGTCGACGCCGCCGAGTTCAACAATCCGTCGTCGGACCTGCAGCTCGGTCTGCCGGAGGTGGCCAAGCTCTATATGATGGGCAGTCATCATCGCCCGGCGGAAACGTTCGAGATCATCTTCAACAAAGCGAAGTACGAGGCGTTGCCGGCGGAGCTGAGGGCCATCCTGCGCCACGCGGCGCTGTCGGCGTCGAGCGATCAGCTCTGGCAGGCTTACAGCCGCTACGCGCGGGATTTCGAGCAAATCCGCAAGCGCGGCGTCAGAGTCGCGAAAACCGGGCCCGCGGTTCTGGCCGACGAACTGAAGGCCTGGGATGCAGTGCTGGCCCCGCTATCGAAGGAGCCGTTCTTCGCCAAGGTGCTGGCCTCGCAAAAGGCCTGGGTGAAAAGCACCGGCGCTTATTTGCACACCAACAATCTCGACAGCAATGCGCTGCTGTCGGCTTACAAGCATTTTTTCGGCTGAAACAAAAACGCCGCCTCCTTAGAGCATGATCCCGAAAAGTGGATACCGGTTTTCGGAAAAGATCATGCTCAAACAAGGACGCTGGAGTCTGATCCGATGGATCGGATCAGACTCCAGCGGGAGGCGGCGTCGGTTTTTTGTGGGATCGTTCAGGCTGCGCGCGGCGGCGCGCCGAGGGTCTCTTTGAAGAACGCGACCGTGCGGCCCCAGGCCAGGTCGGCGGCTTCCTTGTTGTAGCGGGCGGCGCCAGTGTCGTTGTTGAAGGCGTGCTGCGTGCCGGCATATTTGTACAGCGTGAACTTCTTGTTATTGGCCTTGAGCGCCGCTTCGTAGGCCGCGATGCCCTTGTTGATGTTCTCGTCGGTCTCGGCATATTGCAGCATCAGCGCCGCCTTGATCGCCGGAACCTTGTCGGCCGGCGGCTGCGTGCCGTAATAGGGCACGCCGGCGAGCAGATCCGGACTGTCCGTCGCCATGCGGTTGACGACTCCGCCGCCGAAACAGAAACCGACCGCGCCGACCTTGCCGGTCGATTCCGCGTGGTTCTTCAGGAACGCCACCGCCGCGACCGATGCCACAATGGCATCCTCGCGGTTCATCTTGGTGTGCAGCTCGCGCGCGGCATCCTCGCTCGGCGGCGTGCCGCCGAGCAGCGAAAGCAGATCGGGCGCATAGGCGAGGAAGCCTTCGAGCGCGAGGCGCCGCGCCACGTCCTCGATGTGCGGGTTCAGTCCGCGATTTTCGTGGATGACGACGATGGCCGGGCGTTTGTCCTTAGTCTTGCTGCGCGCCAGATAGCCGTTGATCTTGCCCTTGGGCGAGTCATAGGCGACGCGCTCGGTGGCGAGCCGCGCATCGTCGGCCGCGACGATTGCGGCTTTCGCATAGTCGTTCTGCAGCAACGGCAGAAGCGCCACGGCGGCGGCCGTGGAGCCTGCAAGTTTGCTCAATTGATCCAGGAAATCGCGGCGATTGACGCGGCTATGCGTAAAAGCGTCATAGAGATTGATGATGCGTTGGTCCATGGGTGCCCCCCTGTTGACTGCCGAATGAGGATAACACGGATTGCGCGCCGGCTATTCCTTGACCGCGCTTTGGTTTTTGCGTTGATTGGCGGCCTTCCCCGGAGGAGTCCGATGAGGTTGTCGCGTCTTTTGCTTTGCGTTCTTGCGTTGTCTGCCGCCGCTCCCGCCTTCGCCCAAAGCGAGTTTCCTTTCGACAGCGAATTGATCTTCGACGTCGCCCCGATGCGCGGCTCGAAGAAGATTCCGAACATGGACGTCTCCGCCGATGGCGCCATGACGCTCGAAATGTGGTGCAACCAGGTGAAGGGCCGGCTGGTGGTGGCGGGCAACACGATCACGGTGCTGACCGAATCTCCGACCGCCCGCCAGTGCCCGCCCGAGCGCGTGCAGGGCGACACCGAGCTGATGGCGGCGCTGGCCGACGTGACCACCTGGAAGCGCGACGGCGATAAGCTGCTGCTGATCGGCACCAAGACCCTGCGTCTGCGCCTGCCGACGAATTAGGCGGCACTGAACGCTCTTTGGTCGTCATACGGCATTGCTGCCCTAGAATTAAGCACAGTTGCCTTGAACGCGGGTCGATTCCTGCGACAATGGGCCGATTCCAGTGGCGCGGTCCTTGCAAAACCGGCCTGTGCAACCATCACGGGGAAGAATCATGAAACGTCGCGACGTCTTGAAGTCGGGCCTTGTGCTCGCCGGAACCACAGCGCTTGCCGCGCCCGCCATTGCCCAGTCGGCGCCGACCATCCGCTGGCGCCTGACATCCAGCTTCCCGAAAAGCCTCGAGACCATTTACGGCGGCGGCGAGTTTTTCGCGGACCGCGTCAGTAAGCTGACCGACGGCAAGTTCAACATCCGCGTGTTCGCGGCCGGCGACCTGATGCCGGCGTTCTCGGCGCTCGACGGCGTGCAGCAGGGCACCGTCGAGATGTGCCACACCGCGAGCTACTACTACGTCGGCAAGGATTTCACGATGGGCTTCGGCACTGCGCTGCCGTTCGGCCTTACCACGCGCCAGCAGAACGCCTGGATGTACCACGCCGGCGGCATCGACACGATGAACGCCTTCTTCAAGGACTACGGCGTCATCGCCTATCCGGCCGGCAACACCGGCGCGCAGATGGGCGGCTGGTTCCGCAATCCGGTGAACACGATGGCCGACTTCAAGGGCCTCAAGATGCGCATCCCCGGCCTCGGCGGCCAGGTGATGGCGCGGATCGGCGCGGTGCCGCAGGCGCTGCCCGGCGGCGACATCTATCCGGCGCTCGAGCGCGGCGCGATCGACGCCACCGAATGGGTCGGCCCCTACGACGACGAGAAGCTCGGCTTCTACAAGATCGCCAAGAATTACTACTACCCGGGCTGGTGGGAGCCGTGCTCGATGTATCACGTCATGATCAACATCCAGAAATGGGAGACGCTGCCCAAGCAGTACCAGGAGGCGGTGATCAGTGCGTGCCGCGAGACCAACCTCGATATGGTGGCCGAGTACGACGCCAAGAACCGTCTGGCGCTGGTGCGGCTGAAGGCGGCCGGCGTGCAGCTCCACAAGTTCTCCGACGAGATCATGGAGGGCTCCTACAAGGCCGCCACCGAAATGTACGAGGCAGAGGCCGCTAAGAACGCCAAGTTCAAGGCGATCTACGAGGGCTGGAAGACGTTCCGCGCCGAGGAAGCGCAGTGGTTTGCACTCTCCGAGTCGGCCATCGATCAGTTCTACAGCGCCAAGCTGAAGACCTGACTTAGCGCTTCGAACTGCCGGGTTCATGCGCCGTCTTCTGGCTTTCACCGACACCGTCGATGCACTGACCGAGCAACTCGGTCAGTGGCTGAAGTGGCTTGTGCTGTTTTCCAGCGTCATCAGCGCGTTCAACGCGCTGATGCGCTACACCATCCACTACAGCTCCAACGCCTGGCTCGAAATCCAGTGGTACATGTTCGGCGCTATGTTCCTGCTGGCGGCGGGCTACGCGCTCAAGCATGAGGAGCACGTCCGCGTCGATATCTTCTTCAGCCGGATGACGCCGCGCCAGCAGGCCTGGCTCGACGTGTTCGGCGGCATCTTCTTTCTGATGCCGACCGCCCTCATCATCGCCTGGATGTCGATCCCGATGGTGAAAAACTCCATCTTGAGCTGGGAGCACTCGTCCGATCCTGGTGGTTTGCTGCGCTGGCCGATCAAGATCGTGATCCCGCTCGGCTTCGTGTTTCTCGCGATCCAGGGCGTAGCGGAAATCATCAAGAAGTACGCCGTGGCGACCGGCGTGCGCGAAGCGGGCAAGGCCTACGAGCGGCCCGTGCAATGATGCTGTCCTTCGAGGTGATGGCCCCGTTGATGTTTGCGGGGCTCATCGTGTTCCTGCTGATCGGCTATCCGGTCGCCTTCTCGCTCTCGTTCGTGGGCCTGGGCTTCGGCTTCCTCGCGATCTATCTCGGCCATTTCGACTTCGTGCTGCTGCAGGCGCTGCCGGAGCGCATCTACGGTATCGCCGGCAATCAGTTGTTGCTGTCGATCCCATTCTTCACCTTCATGGGCGCGATCCTCGAACGATGCGGACTCGCCGAGGATCTGCTCGACACCATGGGCCAGCTGTTCGGCCCGATGCGCGGCGGACTGGCCTATTCGGTCATTCTGGTGGGCGCGCTGCTTGGCGCCATCACCGGCACGGTCGCCGCATCGGTGATCGCCATGGGGTTGATCTCGCTGCCGGTGATGACGCGCTACGGCTACGACCCCCGCGTCTCGACCGGCGTGATCGCGGCCTCCGGCACGATCACGCAAATCATCCCGCCGTCGCTGGTGCTGGTGGTGCTCGCCGACGCCATGGGCAAGTCGGTCGGCGACATGTACGCCGGCGCCTTCATTCCGAGCTTCATCCTGGTCGGGCTGTTCTGCCTGTGGATTTTCATCGTCAGCATCATCTGGCCCGAGAAGGTGCCGGCGCTGCCCAAGTCGGTGCGGTCGGCGAGCCTCGGCGTGCTGTTCATCCGCTGCATGGTGTCGATGGTGCCGTCGCTGGTGCTGATCTTCATGGTGCTCGGCACCATCCTGGTTGGCCTCGCGACTCCCACCGAGGGTGGCGCCATGGGCGCGGTGGGGGCGCTTGCGCTCGCCATTTTGCACCGCCGCCTGTCCTGGAAGCTGCTCAAAGAGGGCATGGACACCACGCTCAAGCTCACCACCATGGTGATGTTCATCCTGGTCGGCTCGACGGTGTTCAGCCTGACGTTCCGCGGCGTCGATGGCGATCTCTGGGTCGAAAGCCTGCTGGCGAACCTGCCCGGCGGCGTCATTGGCTTCCTGGTTTTCGTCAACGTGTTCATATTCTTCCTGGCGTTCTTCCTCGATTATTTCGAAATCGCTTTCATCATCATCCCGCTGCTGGCGCCGGTCGCGCAGAAGATGGGCATCGACCTGATCTGGTTCGGCGTGCTGATCGGCGTCAACATGCAGACTTCGTTCATGCACCCGCCGTTCGGCTTCGCGCTGTTCTATTTGCGTTCGGTCGCGCCGCCATCGATCAAGAGCTCGGACATTTTGCTCGGTTCAATCCCCTGGGTGATCATCATGATGATCATGGTGATGCTGGTGATCCTGTTCCCCGGCATGGTGTCGCTCAGCATCCAGATTTTCGGACGGTTTTAGATTTTCAAGCCTCTCCTTCGTCATGGCCAGGCATAGCCGTTCAAAGAACGGCGTCGCTTCGCTCGCCTATGTCCCGGCCATCCACGTCTTTCTTTGCAGCCAAGTCGTGGATGCCCGGCATAAAGCCGGGCATGACGGAGGAGAGTGTGGCGCGACTATGTTAGATTTCCACTTATGACCATCACCCGGCGCGATTTCCTCAATGGCGTGGCGCTCACCGTTGCGGCAGGACTGACACCGGCCGCGCAAATCGCCGCGCAGCCGGGACGCTATCCGCCGGCGCTGATGGGGCTGCGCGGCCAGCACGTCGGTTCGTTCGAGGTCGCGCACGCGCTGGCGCGCGAGGGCAAGAAGTTTCCGACAGAAGGCCTGCCGATCGAGGAACGCTACGACCTCGTGGTGGTGGGCGGCGGCATCAGCGGGCTCGCGGCAGCCTGGTTCTACCGCCGCAAGATCGGGCCGCAGGCGCGCATTCTCATCCTCGACAATTGTGACGATTTCGGCGGCCACGCCAAGCGCAATGAATTTACGCTCGATGGCCGCCGCATCATCGGCTACGGCGGTAGCCAGTCGATGCAATCGCCGAAGGCCTTCTTCAGCCCGGTCGCCAAGGGGCTGCTGAGCGGTCTCGGCGTCGATCTTGCGCGCTTCGACACCGCGTTCGAACGCAGGCTCTATCCGTCGCTCGGTCTGTCACGCGGCGTGTTCTTCAACCGCGAGGACTTCGGCCGCGACGTGCTGGTGAGCGGCGATCCGCTCAGCGGCGAGGGCGACGACACCGGCGGTGGGCGACGGCAACGCAAGACACTTGCCGAGTTCGTCTCCGAATTCCCGATCTCGGCGGAGAGCAGGGCGCAGCTCCTCGCTCTCTACGCGGGCGAGCGCGATCCGCTGGCCGGCAAGTCGGTCGGCGAAAAGCGGCAGGTGCTCGAACACACCAGCTATCGCGACTATCTGATCAAGGTCTGCGGCTGCAGCGAGGAAGTGGCGCGCTGCTTTCAGGGCCGCACGCTTGGCTTCTTCGCGGTCGGCATCGACGCGGTGTCGGCCGCCGATGCGCGCGACCTCGGTTATCCGGGCTTCGTCGGCCTCAAACTGCCGAGCGACACCAATCCGGCGTGGAAAGAGCCCTACATCTATCACTTCCCCGACGGCAACGCGTCGATCCCGCGGCTGCTGGTCCGCTCGCTGATTCCTGAGATCGCGCCGGGCCGCGACATGGACGACGTGGTGCTGGCGCCGTTCGACTACAGCCGCCTCGACCGTGAAGGCCAGAACGTTCGGGTCCGGCTGGATTCGACCTGCGTGCACGTTGCCAACGCCGGCGACAATGTGCAGGTCGCCTATGTCCGCGACGGTGCGCTGCGCCGCGTTGAGGCGCGGCATGCGGTGCTGGCCTGTTTCAACATGATGGTGCCCTACATCATGCCGGAACTGCCGCAGCCGCAGCGCGAGGCGCTGGCGCGGAACGCCAAGGCGCCGCTCGCCTACATCAACGTCCTGGTCCGCGATTGGCGCGCCTTCGAACGGCTCAAGGTCAGCAACATTTCGGCGCCGACGTCGTTCCTGCATCAGGTGTCGCTCGATTTTCCGGTCAGCCTCGGCGGTTACCGTCATCCGCGCGACCCCAGTGAACCCATGGTGCTGCATCTGGCACATGCGCCGGCGGCGCCCAACCAGGGCCTCGACATCCGCACCCAATATCACCGCGGGCGCGCGCAGATGCTCCGCACGACCTTTGCGGATTTCGAGGCTCGCATCCGCGACCAGCTCGACCGCATGCTGGGGCCCGGCGGATTTTCCAGCGCGCGCGACATCGCGGCGATCACAGTCAATCGCTGGCCGCACGGTTTTAGCTACGTGGCCAGCACGCTGTTCGATCCGAAGGATTATGAAGGCGAGGTGCTCAAGGTCGCGCGGCAGACCCGCGGCCGCGTCGCGATCGCCAACACCGATTCCGGCGGCGACGCCTGGGTGCATTACGCGATCGACCAGGCCGAGCGGGCGGTGCGGGAGTTGGTTGGAGCGTGAGCGAATGTCCCACGCGCAATCTCATTGCTCTGTTCTGAATGTCTGCTTCCCAACTCGGACAGAATGCACGTCATATTACTACTTACTACTCAATCTCAGCGGGCAGACGCACACTGCACCGGCGGCCTTCGGTCATCGCGGGGCGGCGGCCGGACTTTTCACGCAGTCGCTGCCGCGTGGCACGGTCCCAATCGGGCAGATGCACCCAGTGCTTGCCGGGTTCGGGATCATCGGCGGGCGGCACGCAAGCGTCCTCACGCATTCCCTGCCGCGCAGCACCGTCCCGGCCGGGCAGACGCACGTCGTGCCGGCTGCGTTTGCGATCATTGGCGCGCTGCATGTAATAGCCCGAACGCAGTCGCGGCCCTTCGGCAAAGTCCCTTGAGGACAGACGCAATCCGTGCCAGCGGCGTTTGGGACCATCGGTAGACGGCACACGATCTTCGGCTTCGGCTCGACCGAGCGTTCGATGCAGACTCTATCGTTCGCTGGGTTCGAATCGTTGGCGTTCTGCACGGTCGCGCAGTTCGTGATCACACGACGCGACGGAGCAATCGCGTTGAAGGTGACCAAAAGCAAACTGATTTGGCCCGGCGCAAACGGCTGGCTGTTGGTGCAAGTGGTTGAGCTTGGTCCTGTGGTCTGCCCTGTGGCGCAGACCCACCCTGATGTGCCCCCTGACACGTAGTTCAATCCGGCAGAAAAGGTGTCAGTGACCGAGACGGGGGCAGGACAGGAGCTCGTTCCTTGGTTCCTGACGATGATCTCGAAGGTCACCTGCTGGCCGCTGACCAGCGGGTTCGTCGTGCCTCTGGTTGGCGACTTGCTGATGGCGAGGTCGCATGTTCCGGAACTGGCCAGATCAAACCGTGCCGTGCAGCTCTTGGCTGCGGTCATTGTCACCGAGGTGCTCGGTGTCACGCCGCTACAGGCTCCGCTCCAGCCGGCAAACACCGAGCCCGGATTGGGCTGTGCCGTCAGCATGACGACCGTGCTAGCTGGGTAGCTTTGCGCGCAGGCGGTCCCGCAAGCGATTCCGGTTGGACTGCTGGTCACCGTGCCGCTGCCTGTGCCTGTGTTACCGACCGTCAGCGTTACGGGTGGCGCAGTATTGAAAGTCGCCGTGCATGTCTGGACCACCGTCATCGCCACCGAGACACTCGGTGTCGTGCCGCTGCAAGCTCCGCTCCAACTGGCGAACACCGAGCCTGGATCGGCCTGCGCCAGCAGCATCACCACCGTGCCCGATGAATAGCCTTGCGAACAGGCTGCCCCGCAGGCAATCCCTGCCGGGTTGCTTATCACCGTGCCGGTGCCGGTGCCCGTTGTGTTGACCGTCAGAGTGACTGGCGGTGCGGTGCTAAATGTCGCCGTGCAAGTCTGGGCCGTGGTCATCGATACCGAGACGCTCGATGTCATGCCGCTGCAAGCTCCGCCCCAACCGGTGAACACCGAGCCTGCGCTGGGCTGAGCCGTCAGCGTCACGGTAAGGCCAGTCGCATAATTCGCCGAGCAAGTCCCCGTACAATTGATCCCCGCCGGGCTGCTGGTCACCGTGCCGGTGCCAGTGCCTGTTGTGTTGACTGTCAAGGCCACCGGTGGCGCCGTGTTAAATGTTGCCGTGCAGGTCTGGGCCGTGGTCATCGGCACCGAGACGCTCGGTGTTGTCCCGCTACAAGCTCCGCTCCAGCCCGCAAACACCGAGCCTGCGCTGGGCTGAGCCGTCAGCGTCACGGTAAGGCCAGTCGCATAACTCGCCGAGCAAGTCCCCGTACAATTGATCCCCGCTGGGCTGCTGGCCACCGTGCCGCTGCCGGTGCCCGTTGTGTTGACCGACAGAGCGACCAGCGGCGCCGTGTTAAATGTCGCCGTGCAGGTCTGGGCCGTGGTCATCGTGACCGAGACGCTCGGTATTGCCCCGCTACAAGCTCCAGTCCAGCCTGCGAACACCGAGCCGGCGCTCGGCTGAGCCGCCAGCATTACGGTGAGGCCGGTCGCATAATTCGCCGAGCAAGTCCCTGAGCAGTTGATCCCAGCCGGGTTGCTGGTCACCGTGCCGCTGCCGGTACCCGTTGTGTTGACCGACAGAGCGACTGGCGAGGCGGTGTTAAATGTCGCCGTGCAGGTCTGCGCGGCGGTCATCGACACCGAGGTGGAGGGAAACGTGCCGCTGCAGGCTCCACTCCAGCCCGCGAACACCGAGCCTGGATCGGCCTGCGCCAGCAGCGTCACTACCGTGCCGGTTGAGTAGCCTTGCGTGCAGGTTGTCCTGCAGGCAATCCCTGCCGGGTTGCTTATCACGGTGCCGGTACCTAAGCCCGCCTTGCCGATCGTCAGGGTCACCGGTGGCGCCGCATTAAAAGTCGCCGTGCAGTTCTTGGCTGCGGTCATCGTGACCGAGATGCTCGGTGTCGTGCCGGTGCAGGCCCCGCTCCAGCTCGCGAACACCGAACCGGCGCTTGGTTGAGCCGTCAGCGTTACGGTCAGACCAGTCGCATAGTTTGCCGAGCAAGTCCCCGTGCAGTTGATCCCGGTTGGGCTGCTGACCACCGTGCCGCTGCCGGTACCCGTTGTGTTGACCGACAGAGCGACCGCGGGCGCTGCGTTGAAGGTTGCGGTGCAGCTCTTGGCTGACGTCATTGTTACGGAGGTGCTCGGCGTCGTACCGCTGCAGGCTCCGCTCCAGCTCGCAAACACCGAGCCGGCGCTCGGTTGAGCGGTCAGTGTTACGGTCAGACCAGTCGCATAGTTCGCCGAGCAGGTCCCCGTGCAGTTGATCCCCGCCAGGCTGCTGGTCACCGTGCCGCTGCCGGCGCCCGTTGTGTTGACCGTCAGAGCGACCAGTGGTGCCGTGTTAAATGTCGCAGTGCAATTTTGTGCGGCGGTCATTGCCACCGAGACACTCGGTGTCGTTCCGGTGCAGGCTCCGCTCCAACTCGCGAACATCGAACCGGCGCTTGGTTGAGCCGTCAACGTTACGGTGAGGCCGGTCGCATAGTTCGCCGAACAGGTCCCCGTGCAATTGATTCCGGTTGGGCTGCTCGCCACCGTGCCGCTGCCAGTGCCCGTCGTGTTGACCGTCAGAGCGACCAGTGGCGCAGTATTGAATGTCGCGGTGCAGGTCTGCGCTCCGGTCGTCGTGACCGAGACGCTTGGCGTCGTGCCGCTGCAGGCTCCGCTCCAGCTTGCAAACACCGAGCTGGCGCTCGGTTGAGCCGTCAGCGTCACGGTAAGGCCAGTCGCATAGTTCGCCGAGCAGCTCCCCGTGCAGTTGATTCCGGTTGGGCTGCTCGTCACCGTGCCGGTGCCGGTGCCCGTTGTGTTGACCGCCAGAGCGACCAGTGGTGCGGTGTTAAATGTCGCGGTGCAGCTCTTGGCTGACGTCATTGTTACGGAGGTGCTTGGCGTCGTGCCGCTGCAGGCTCCGCTCCAGCTTGCAAACACCGAGCCGGCGCTTGGTTGAGCCGTCAACGTTACGGTGAGGCCGGTCACATAGTTCGCCGAACAGGTCCCCGTGCAATTGATTCCTGCCGGGCTGCTCGCCACCGTGCCGCTGCCAGTGCCCGTCGTGTTGACCGTCAGAGCGACCAGTGGCGCAGTATTAAACGTCGCCGTGCAGCTCTTGGCTGAAGTCATTGTTACGGAGGTGCTCGGCGTCGTACCGCTGCAGGCTCCGCTCCAACTCGCGAACACCGAACCGGCGCTGGGCTGAGCCGTCAGCGTTACGGCAAGGCCGGTCACATAGTTTGCCGAACACGTCCCCGTGCAGTTGATCCCCGCAGGGCTGCTGGTCACCGTGCCGCTGCCGGTGCCCGTCGTGTTGACCGACAGAGCGACCAGTGGCGCTGCGTTGAAGGTTGCGGTGCAGGTCTGCGCTGCGGTCATCGTGACCGAGGTCACCGAAGCAGCGGGAACCATGCCGGAACAAGTCGCGCTCCAGCCTGCAAACACCGAGCCCGGGTTCGGCTGAGCCGTCAGCGTTACGGTGAGGCCAGTCGAATAGTTTGCCGAGCAGGTCGCCCCGCAATTGATCCCCGAGGGGCTGCTCGTCACCGTGCCGCCCCCGGTGCCCGCCGTGTTGACACCCAGAGGGACCAGTGGCGCCGTGTCGAATGTCGCCGTACAGGTCTTGGCCGCGGTCTGGGCCGCGGGCATCGTCACCGAAGTGCTCAGTGTGGTGCCGCTGCAGGCTCCGCTCCAGCTCACAAACACCGAGCCCGGATCGGGCTGCGCCAGCAACGTCACCACCGCGCCCGCTAAGTAGTCTTGCGTACAGCTTGTCCCGCAGGCTATCCCCGCCGGACTGCTCGTCACCGTGCCGCTGCCGGTGCCCGCCGTGTTGACCGACAGAGTGGCCGCTGGTGCCGCGTCAAACTGTGCCCTGCAGGTCTTGTCAGCGGTCGGAGCAGAGATCATCGTTACCGAGGTAGCGGGAAACGTGCCGGAGCAATCCCCATCCCAGCGGCCAAACACCGAGCCCGCGCTTGGCTGAGCCAACAGCATGACCGTGAGGCTCGATGAATAGGTTTGCGCGCAAGCCGTTCCGCAATTGATTCCGGTCGGGCTGCTTATCACCGTGCCGGTGCCGGTGCCCGCGATAATCTGGACCCTGAGAGTTGCCGTCTGCGCGGCGCCTACGCTCGCGAACGTGGCCAACGCCGCAAGCGTCAGGGGTAAGATCGGCAGTTTCTTCATAGCAAGAGCCCCTAATCAATAAGCCTGCAATCGCCGGATGACACACTGCCTTGCAGTGTCGCCGGGAGACTCATGCATTGAATGGACGAATTTCGTGGTCAGTTCAGCGACAACATGAATGCCGGCATGCAGACTGTCTGTCGCTGGAGCGAAGCGCAGCGCGTGAAACCCAAATGGCGATGCAGAAATTGTCGGCGGGGAAGTTTCATGGTGTTTCCTGTTGGCAATATCTGGCAGTAAGGCAGCCCACTCCACCTTTGACTGGCGGATGAGCGCATTCGTCTTGCTGTCTATGATTGTGCCCGCCGGCGGCACCAGTGCTGCTAGTTTCTAGAACGAGAAATGCGGCACATTCTCGTTTTATGAGCAGCTCTCAGACAAGCTGAGCAACTTGCCTGTGTGTGCAAGGTACAGCGTTTGAGCACGATAGACCAGCCGTTCGTCAATGGCAGCTATTGATGTGGTGGACGGTGCCCGCTCCCAGCAACGAGCTGCCCTAGGGTGATCGTTGCGATCGAATCACATCAGGGAGCCTTCGACATGCAAATCACCACGATCGGTTTGGATATCGCCAAGAACGTATTCCAGGTTCACGGCATTGACGCGGCCGAGAAGATTGTCGTTCGGAAGCAACTGCG
>CAMDDZ010000093.1 GCA_945893145.1 Rhodoplanes serenus
TCGCCCTGATCCCGGCGGCTTACGCCGCCGTTCATCCGGTCCCCGTGTCACCCAAAACTGGGCGCCCCTCGTAGTAGGGGGGACAGTTACCCGAGGCCTCCCGGGGATTGGGTTACGAGGCCAATCCGCAGGCGCCGCGTCCCACCCCATTCAAATGACGTCTCATGAGAACGCCCTCGGGAGGATGGAACGAAAGGAATATAATCAACTTTAGGAATAAAGTCAAGAGACGCGACTGCCTGGCCGCAACACAAGGCGGCGAGCGCTTTTCCGGTGCTATGAGTCAATCGGGCTCAGCGCCAACAGGCTGCAGAACACCGCGGGACCTGTCCCTTTCATTTCATCGATTGCATCTGGCCAGTGCGGCTCATTTTAAAATGGTTCCTTTTGTACAGACGCGTGGCGCGATCGAGGCCAGACTGGATGCATCATCGACTGGGCCCTGTGCCAGGCATCGGTGGCTGAGAGACGCGACCGCGCTCCGGCCTGCAACAGGAGGAACGCATGACCCAATCGCACGTTCGTCCCGCTTCCACATACAACGGCTTACAGCCACCGTGCCCGCAATGTGGGTCCCCAATGTTCATGGCTCGTATTGATGCCGTCAGCTTGGGCGTCGATCAGCGCACGTTCCAATGCAGGAACTGCAAATTCATCGAGACGACGCTGGTTAAACGCAGATAGCGCCCAGAGATGTCCAAAATGCTCACGAGCGAGATCAGCGCCGCGGTCTGAGTCCGGGCCGTTGGTATGAGGAATGCGCCAAACTATTCCTCAATGCAGCGTTGGAGATTTTCGCGATCGAACACCGCTTGGCAAAAGTTCATCCGCCGGCGGCGCCTTCGCCCATAATTCGCCCGCTCGTGCTTTGTCATATCCATATTGATAAAGAGCACGCATCTCGTTTGTTTCAAACCCGGATGAACTGGACAGCGGCGTGTCCCTGCCGACGTAGGTCAGATTGAATCCAAAGTTATTGCGGCGCGCGAAATCATAGGTTTCGTAGAGGATGGAGCGCGTCAATGTCTTGGTCGCGGACGCTGACGCTCTGACCGCGATATCTACCGTGCTGCTCGGAACCAGGAGAAATTCTCGCTCCAGCTTATTGTTGATCAAGATGTAGATGTTCGTGTGTGGACCTCGGGTGAGGGTTGCATTGCGCAACAGGAATGCTTCCGGCAACGTCAGGACCGGCGCGGTCACGCCGCCATCGACGTGCATTTCCTGGAAACGATTTCCGTGCGCTGCTGCGTCGATCAGCATGGGCGGGAAAATCATCGGGGCACTTGCGGACGCTGCCATCACGTCCCGGAATAAGCTCAGCGCTTCGGATGACCCAATCGAGGCGATCCGGCCCATGTCCCAGATCACCGTGCGTTGCGTGTCGAGGTTAGTCGTCACGATGAAGAGTCTTCTGCCCCTCGCGTGCGCGGCGGCGATAGCCGCGAGGATGTCCTGGTCGACATAACGGGCGATGAGCTCGCGCAGGCGCGTATTGCCAAAAAGGCCAGATCCGAAGAACACATTCAGGATGTTCGGCGAATCCAGCAGGCTTCCCGCGATGCCGCTGGTGTAAATATCCCGCAATGTTGCATCGTAAGCAGGGCCAAGAAATGCAAATGGCGCGATCAGAGCGCCAGTGCTGACACCCGAAACCGTCGAAAATTCCGGGCGCGTGCCTGCGGCGGACCAGCCGTTCAGCACCCCTGCACCATAAGCACCGCCGGCGCCCCCACCCGAGAGCGCAAGATAGTTGAGCGGGCCAGCGCGATTCACGCGTCTGTCAAACGTCGACGCCGGTTCGTCTGTATATCGGCGCAGGTCCGTAACATCCAACATCCTGGAGGATGCGACATCGGCGGTCGTATAGGGTGTTCGCGGAACAGAACTGCAGCAAGCAAGAACAAGCGCAAGACCTAGAGTGAAGGACGGACAGACGAACCAACGACGAAAAAGACTCATGAAATTTTGAGCAAAATGGTCGTGTCCGTTCTTGCTCCCGAGAATACTGGGCGAGCGTTCATCAACATGGTGCGGCCTCCGAGGCCGGGGATGGCACTGAACTGTTTGCTGACGGTCTCAAGCCGCGCCGCCCAGAAAGAAAGACCCCGGCTGGTGCAAAGCCGGAGTCTGCTGGGCGTTCGGATTGGGGGTCAATCCGCGCGATCCCCCAGTGCCCAAAACCTAGGGCTGATGCGGGAGCTGCGTCTGTATAAAACAGACCACTTTTTTCATTACGTCGATGACGCGCGGACGCTCGTGCCCGTGGCGCTCCCCAATCTTGGGCTTGATCAGCACGACCCATGCCGCCTGCACGAACAGGACACGCAAGGCGCTCTCGAGGAAAAAGCGGCCGCAATGAGGCGATGCTCTGTGGCGTGGACCACCGACAGGGATTGGCAGAGAGCGCAGTGTTGCACCTCGTTCCAACAGGTGCGCCGTGTCCGATTCCGAAAACCAGCAAAAGCTTGAGCTTGCGCGCCTGCGTCTGGCGTCAGAACTCACGCAACTGGCGACGGACGTACCAGACCCGGAATTAAAGTCGCACTTCCGTCGAATGGCGGCGATCTGGTCCGATCAAGCAGACCAGGCGCCGGGCGGAGATGCCACCGATGACTTGAAGCCCAGTGACGCGATAGACGCACCACTGAACACACCTCCGTCTATCGTTCTGATCGTCGAAGACGATCCGCTCCTGCGGATGCTGACCGTCAGCGAGGTCGAGGCAGCCGGCTTCCAAACACTGGAGGCTGCTGATGCAGACCAGGCCGTTGCACTGCTGGAATCTCGTTCGGACGTAGCGTTTCTGTTCACGGATATCGATATGCCCGGAAGCATAGACGGGTTGAAGCTGGCCCATACGGTACGAGACCGCTGGCCGCCCATTAAAACTCTCATCGTGTCGGGACGGGTTCGGCCGCAGCCGAATGAGCTGCCGCCAGATAGCCGTTTTCTCGAAAAGCCATATGGGTCGGCCGACATGATCGCTGCATTGCGCGCGCTGGCCCGATCTCCCGCGCATTGATGGCCTTGGGACCAGTGACGGAACGGACGTTGATGAGCGCTTTTGCTCAGACCTGGCGCGCCCGGCGTGGTCAATTGACAACCTCGGCCGGTGGACATTCCCCGCATTGATCCGCGGCGCGCGATTGTCCTCTTGACGCGCGACCGCCGCGGCAACCAGAGCAAATCGATATAACCCAATGCCCAAGGCTCAGACGGACCACGTTCTCAGGAGCAATCGATTGCTTGGCGCCCTGGAGCCGGCCAGCCGCAAACGATTGGATCCCCATCTTGAGCCAGTGACGTTCAAGCTTGGAGCGATGGTCTGCGACGCGGGCGGTTTGCTCAAGCACGCGTATTTCCCTCTGGGTTCCGTTCTTTCGCTGTTGACCGTTCTAGAGAACGGCGCCGCCATCGAAACTGCCAACATCGGGCGCGAAGGGGCATTCGGTCTCTTTGCCGCCATGTACAGCCGCGTTTCGTTCAATCGGTGCATCGTGCAGCTTGAAGGCCATACGGTCCGGTGCCCGATCCAGCTGCTTCAATATGAATTCAAGAATAGCGAGCACGTGCGCGATCTCTTCGTAAGCTATTCGGAGACGCTGCTGTCACAGGTCCAGCAGACTGTAGCCTGCAATTCAATGCACACCACAGAAGAGAGAATGTGCCGGTGGCTCTTGATGATGCACGATCGGGCAGGAGGCGAGGCGCTGCCGTACACGCATGAGTTTCTGTCCCACATCCTTGGCGCTAACCGGAAGTCGGTAACCCTGGCGGCGCAGTCGATGCAAGCCGCCGGACTTATCAGCTACCGGCGGGGAACGATGCAGGTCCTCGACCGTGCCGGCCTGGAGAACGCGTCATGTGAATGCTACGCGATCGTTAAGGAGCGCTTTGACGCATTCCTGACTCCGCCCCCGACAGCGGTACAGGGCCATAACGCAGGTCGAAAGAAAATCGGGCCAACCGAGAAGAGCTGACGCCGCGAAGATGGCTGTCCTTGGTTGGCAGCCACGTTCAGCGGGCATTGGCAGCGACTTGTCGAAACCGCCAACTGAGTCGGTCACCATCGTCGCTGCACAAGAAATCGTAGATCACGCTTTCGCAGGCTGAGGTGTGACCTGTTAGCCTCATTTCCTTTCCGCAGGTTGGGCAAGGAAGAGAAGGAGTGACCTTTTCCATACGCATCAAATTGCTCCTAACAGCAAGCAGCCTCCCGCCACCGCAATCGTTCCACCTAGACTGCGGCGAGTCTGTTCCAAATTGACCATTTTGAATTAGAGGAGCGCCGTGATCGGCACGCAATATCTGCTTCCAGTGTCAAGTATCCGGTAGCTTGGCCGACCGCGCTTCAAGCGCGGCGGGACCGTTCACGGGAGGTTCGGCTTTGGTGGACTCACAGTCCGCTGCTGGTCGGCCAGAAGTACGCCCGCCAAAGAATTGTGAACTTCCAGATGTCCGTTGTAATCAATAAAACCCAATTGACGAAATTTATTCATGAAGTGGCTCACGCGCGATCGGGTCGTGCCGATCATCTCAGCGAGAGTTTCCTGATTGATCTTCGAGAGAATTGGCTCCGCTCGGCCTTCTTTTCCAAAATTGGCCAACAGCAGCAGCAGCCGCGCCAGCCTTTTCTCGGTTGAGTTGAAGAGTTGATCGGCCAAATCTTCTTCGACACGGGCGTTCCTCGCCAAAATATGCGAGACGAACATTTGCGAGAATGTAGGCTCGTCACGAAGGACCCGCTGGATTTCCGTCTTTGTCACTTTCATGATTTCGCATTCAGTCATGGCAGACGCTGTCGCCAAGCGCTTCGGCTGACCGATCAAGCATCCTTCGCCAATAAATTCGGCCGGCCCCAAGAGCGCGACGACGGCTTCCTTGCCCTGCTTGGATACGATGGCGACTTTGACCTTGCCTTCCTTGATATAGAAAACCGCATCCGCATCGTCGCCTTGCGCGAAAATGATTTCTTTTTTTGAATATGTGGACACGTCGCGACCGGTCGCCACCGTCGCTAAAAATACCGCGGGATCAAACAGCACGCCCCGCGCTGTTTTGCGCTTTGTGCTGCGCCCAGTGGGTCTTGATCCAGGTGCACGAGACATCACGGCTTCCCCTCCTTCAAGGCGGGGTTCGACTGTCTTTCAGTCCCCGACGCCTGAGCACAGAGCCGCTGCAGGTGATCGGCCAATGTACGCTACCGAACATAATGTTCCAAGATAATTCGAAGACTTCCAACCGTGGGCAGAAGTTTCATTAGCCTCATTATACTCATTAGCCTCTTTTATTTTCTTCAGTCTCTTCGCTGCTGTTTCTTTGCGACTTTCCGGGCTGCATACCGAGCGTCACGCGTTGCCTCTTGCTCAGCTTGCGACGCTACGTCGCGTTCGGCTTGCTCTAACGATTGACGTGCTTGCTGTTCGACAGCAACACGCGCCGCCTCCGCGGCGACAGCCGCCGTCAACGCAGTTTGCCTGACATGCTCGCGTTCCATGTCTTGCTCGCGTTCCATGTCTTGCTCGCGATCCATGTCTTGGCGCGCAGTCTCGCGCCTGCGTTGCGCGATCGGCGCGGGCCGCTGCGATGGCGACACGCTCCCACCGTTTCTCGGTCAGCGTGGCATTGTTGGGGTCGAACGCTTGTTTGAACTTCGTCAGCGCGGGCTCATGGATTACGGCTATTGCTCCGGTTGGCATGAGAGTGTTTAGCGGACAAAAAAACAGAGCCCCGACGGGGCTCTGATCTGTAACCGCGAAGCATGGAAGCTCTACTTGCCGCGCAGCGTGTCCTTGATGCCGCCGATGGCGTTCTGGACCTTGCCTTTGACTTGATCGCTCTTGCCCTCGGCCTCCAGCTTGGAATCGCCCAGCACCTTGCCAACGACTTCCTTCACTTGGCCCTTGGCCTGTTCGGCCGAGCCTTTGATGCGGTCTTTGTCCATTTTGGATTCTCCGTTGTTGGATTGAAGATCGGCAGCCCGCAGCGGACTGCCGTTCCTCTTATGGATGACTAATGGCGATCAATCGCAACGCCGGACCTGGCGAACCGAGCCGTCATCGCGGCGAACCGTGATGGTGCGGCAACCGCGATCGTTTGAGCGTTGCTCATAGCCGGTGGTGCCACGATAGCGGTTGTCGTAGCCGCGGTCGTAGTGCCGATCCTCTCCGACCCGGACGCCGCCGATCGGGGTTTCGATGCGAAGCTGAGCCGAAGCGGGCGTGACAATTGCGATCGCGGCAAACGTCAACAGCCCGCACAAAATGGTGCGCATATGAATTTCTCCTGGGGGTTTGGTGTGCACCGGCAACGTTTGAAACCAGACAATGTTCCTTCGCGCCGGTTCATTGCCACCACAGATCATTTGAGCCGCGCCGCTGGAAACTCAAGGCCGCGTCGCTCAATGTGTACGGACCTGCTTTGACCTTTGGTAACCGCCTCTTGAATTGGCTGAGGCGTACTTTGAACACTGAGCGATTCTGCTCAGACTGGCACGCGCACATGCTTCAGGGTGCTGCATCATCGACTAGGCCCTGCGCCAGGCGTCGGTGACTGAGAGACGCAATCGCGCTCCCGCCTGTAACAGGAGGAACGCATGCCACAGTCGCAAGTCAGTCCCGCTCCCCCACCGTTCGATTTGCGGCCAGCGTGCCCGCAATGCGGGCGTGCAATGCTCATCGCTCGTATCGATCCCGTCAGTTTGGGCGTCGATGAGCGCACGTTCGAATGCCACCAATGCAATTTCAGCGAGACCGCGCTGGTCAATTTCAGATAGCGGCCCGAGATCGAGCAATGCCCCCGAGGAGACCGTAATTCCCCGATTAGGCCTCCTCAAACAGTCCCCAGGACGGCCGAACCCGTCCTGGGGATATTTCACCGGGCACAGCAGTGGCTAAGGCGCCACGTCGAGCGCCTGCATCCCGGCACCATCCATCGCGCGGCGCACCAGGCCCGAAGCCTTGGCGCGCTGCATGAAGGCGGTGACGCCCGCGAGCGCCTGCGGCCGCCCCTTCGGCACCGCGATCGCGATGCCGGTCTGCTGGAAGCCACCATCGACAATGCAGGCGCCCGGAAAGTCTTTCACCACATCCGGCAAGGCATCGCGGCCCATCGCGTAGGCGTCCGCCTTGCCGGCGTGCAGCATCGTGATCGCATCCTCGATCGAGGTGGCGGCGACCGGCTGCGTGTTCTTCAGCGAGCGCGCCGAGGCGCGGATCGTCGTGGTGTTGGCGATACCAACCACCCGCACATGCGGCTGATCCACGTCGGCCAGCGTTTTGAGGCCCGACGGCCCGGTCACCATGTAGGTGCTTTCGATCAGGCAATAGTAAGGGCCAAAATCGACGCGCTTCTTGCGCTCGTCATCGACCGGCATGAAGGCGATGTCGATTGAGCCGGACGCCAGCGCATCGGTCACCAGGCCTGAGTTCGGCACCAGCGTGAACGCGACCGGCACGCCAAGCTCCTCCGCCAACGCGCGCGACAGATCGACCGTGATGCCGCGCGGCCCATCGCCGCCGTCCTTCAGCACGAACAGCCCCGACATTTTGGGCGCATAGACGATGCCGGCGCGGAGCTTGCCGGTGGGGATCAATTCGTTCATCGCTACGCTCCCGCCACCAGATCTGGCGTGACGTCGGCAAGGTTCGCCGCGCCGCAAAGCTGCATCGCGCGGATGAGCTCCTCGCGGAAATGCTCCATCACCGCTTCGACGCCCGCGGCGCCGTTGACCGCAAGCCCCCACAGTGGCGGGCGGCCGAGCAGCACCGCCCGCGCGCCGAGCGCCAGCGCCTTCAGCACATCGGTGCCACGGCGGATGCCGCCGTCGACATAGACCTCGGCGTTGCGGCCGACCGCGCCGACCACTTCGGCAATCACGTCAGCCGTGGTCACCGTGGTGTCGAGATGGCGGCCGCCGTGATTGGACACCATGATGCCCTTCACGCCTGCATCGACGCAGCGCGCCGCGTCATCGCCGCGCAGCACGCCTTTCACCACGACCGGCATGGAGCAGCGCTTCACCAGCCATTCCAGATCGCGCCAGGCGGTCGGAAACATCACCACGCCCTTGCGGTCGGGATCGTAGGCGGTGCGGGCGACCGGCTGGCCCGGCATGTTGACGCTGCGCACCTTGTCGTTGGCGATAACCGGCGTGCGGAAGGCGCGCGGGCTCCAGCCCGGCACCGGTTGATCCACGGTCAGCACCAGCGCCGTGAAGCCAACCGCGGCGCAGCGGTCGAGCAGCTTGCCGGTCTCCTCGCGGTCCGGCTGCATGTAGAGCTGAAACCACTGCGGCGCCGACCCGCGCTCTTTGGCGACGTCCTCGACCAGCGTCGCGCCGCTGGTGGACATGACGTAGAGCGCGCCGGCCGCAGCCGCGCCTCGCGCGGTTTCGCGCTCGCCCTGCGGATGAAACAGATGGTGGCGTCCGGTCGGCGCCACCATGAGGGGCGCCGCGACGCGCTGGCCGAGCAGCGTCACGCTGGTGTCGATCTTGACGATGTCGCGCAGCATGCGCGGGCGCAGCCGCAGCTTGCGCCACGCCGTCACGTTTTCCTTGGCGATAATCTCATCGTCGGCGCCGGTGTCGCAAAACACCCAGGCCGGCGGTGACATCACCCGCCGAGCTTCGGCTTCCAGCGCATCGAGATCGACACAGTCCACTTTCACCCCCAACAATCATCAGCGGCACTCATACCGGAGATCACGGAAATCCGCTGTCCCGGCGCGCGACCTCATGGCAGGCTTGCGCGCGAACCCGGAGTTTCACATGCCCAATTCCCGCCCGTCCATTGCCGACAAACGTCGCACCTTTCGCAAGCTGCACGAAAGCGGCTGCTTCGTCATCCCCAATCCGTGGAACATCGGCAGCGCGCGTTACCTGCAGGGCTTGGGCTTCAAGGCGCTGGCCACCACCAGCTCCGGCCACGCGCATTCACAAGGCCGCGCCGACGGTGACCAGTCGATGGACGAGGTGCTGGCGCATTACCGCGAGCTCACGGCGGAGACGGACATTCCGCTCAACGCCGATTTCGAGAACGGCTATGCGCACGATCCGGACGGGGTCGCCGCCAATGTGACGCGCTGCATCGCGACCGGCGTGTCGGGCCTATCGATCGAGGACTATCACGGCGACGACAGCCGCCCCGAGCCGCTCTATGACTTCGACCTCGCGTTGCAGCGCGTGAAGGCCGCGCGCGCCGCGATCGACAAGGCCGGCGGCGATGTCGTGTTCACGGCGCGCACCGAAGGCTTCATCAAGAACCGCCCCAACCTCGACGAGACCATCCGACGGCTGAAGGCCTTCGCCGACGCCGGCGCCGATTGCCTCTATTCGCCGGGCATCAAGACCCGCGAGCACATCGAAGCGACCGTGAAAGCGGTCGGGCCGAAGGCGATCAACTTCCTCAACTCCGGCGCGTTCGGCTTCACGGTGAGCGACCTCGCCGGCATGGGCGTGCGGCGCATCAGCGTCGGCGGCTCGCTCGCCCGCGTGGCGATGCATGCTTTCATCAAGACCGCGACCGAAATCGCGAAGGACGGCAAGTTCGATGGCTTCGCGGGCCTGATCACCAACGGGGAACTCAACACGTTCTTCAACGAAGACCGCAAGAATCGCCCGTCATGACCGCAGACCAGCCGGTCGGACCGCCGGTCGACGCCAAGCCTGCGCCACTGCCCGGCCCCGTCACGCTCAGCGGCCGTTATGGTTCGGTGATCCGGCTCGCTGCCGCGCAGCACAGTTCCGATCTGTGGCAAGCGGTGCGCGGCCGCGACGAGCTTTGGACTTACATGGGCTACGGTCCGTTCGCCGACGAGCCCGCTTTCGTGGCTTGGCTCGCCGGACGTGAGCCGCTGAAAGACCCTTATTACTACACGGTGCTGGACCCGACCGGCCGCGCGGTCGGCCTCTCAACCTTGATGGAAATCCGGCCCGCCATGCGCGTCATTGAGGTCGGCCACATCGTCTATGCGCCGGCGCTGCAGCGCACGCCGCTCGGCACCGAGGCGCAGTATTTGCTGGCGCGCTATGCCATCGAGACGCTCGGCTATCGGCGCTACGAGTGGAAGTGCAATGCGCTCAACGCGCCGTCGCGCCGCGCGGCGTTGCGCTACGGCTTCACGTTCGAGGGCATCCTGCGCCAGCACATGATCGTCAAGGGCCACAGCCGCGACACCGCTTATTTCTCCATGCTCGACACCGAATGGCCAGCCCGCAAAGCCGCGTTCGAGCGCTGGCTTGATCCGGCAAATTTCGATAACCAAGGAAGGCAGAAAACAAGCCTTGCTGGCGGATAGGCGCGATGGAGCGGATGGCGGGACGGCTGCGGGGCAAGGTGGCGCTGGTGACCGCCGCCGGTCAGGGCATCGGCCGTGCCATCGCGGAAGCCTTCATCGCCGAAGGCGCAGTGGTGATCGCCACCGACGTCGAGGACGGCAAGCTCAAGGGCCTGAAAGCCAAAAAGCGCCTCAAGCTCGATGTGCGCAGCGCCAAGGACATCGGCGCGCTGGCCCAATCGGTGGCCAAGGACTACGGCGGGCTCGATGCGCTCGCCAATGTCGCCGGCGTGGTGCACCATGGCACCGTGCTGGAAGCCACCGACGCCGATTGGGATTTTGCCTTCGACCTCAACGTGCGGTCGATGGACCGCACCATCAAGGCGTTCCTGCCCGGCATGCTGAAAAAGGGCGGCGGCTCGATCATCAACATGTCGTCGGCGGCGTCCTCGGTCCGCGGCGTGCCGGTGCGCTACATTTACAGCGTCACCAAGGCGGCGGTGATCGGGCTCACCAAGTCGGTCGCGGCCGACTTCATCAAGCAAGGCATCCGCGTCAATGCGATCTGCCCCGGTACCATCGAGTCGCCGTCGTTCCGCGACCGGGTCGCGGCGCACTCGAAACGCAGCGGCAAAACGCCGAAGGCCGCGCTGCAGGATTTCATCGACCGCCAGCCGATGGGCCGCATCGGCACCGCCGAAGAGGTGGCGATGCTCGCGGTCTATCTCGCCTCCGACGAATCGAAGTTCATCTCCGGCCACATCCATCTCATCGACGGCGGCTGGGCGCTGTAAGGAGCACACATGCACGTTTTGATTACCGGCGCGGCCGGCATGATCGGCCGCAAGCTGACCGAGCGGCTGGTCGTCGACCGCGCGCTGAACGGCCAGCCGATCGAGAAGCTGACGCTGATCGACATCGTCGCGCCGGTGCGGCTGGCGAGTTTCTCCGATCACGTGAAGACCCGCGCCGCCGATCTCAACGAGCCGGGCGTCGCCGCCAAGGCGGTCAGCGAGCGGCCCGACGTCATCTTCCACCTCGCCGGCGTGGTGTCGGGCGAGGCTGAGCTGAACCTGGAGAAAGGCTACCGCGTCAATCTCGACGGCTCGCGCGCGCTGCTGGAGGCGATCCGCTTAACCGGTGACGGCTATAAGCCGCGCGTCGTGTTCACCTCCTCGATGGCGGTGTTCGGCGCGCCGTTCCCGGCCGCCATCGACGACGATTTCCATCTGACGCCGCTCACCTCCTACGGCACCCAGAAGGCGATGGTGGAGCTGATGCTCGCCGACTACACGCGGCGCGGCCTGCTCGAAGGCGTCGGCATCCGGCTGCCGAGCATCGTGGTGCGGCCCGGCAAGCCCAACAAGGCGGCGTCGGGCTTCTTCTCCGGCATCATCCGCGAACCGCTCGCCGGTCTCGAGGCCGTGCTGCCGGTCAAGGAAAGCGTGGTTCACACGCACGCCAGTCCGCGCAGCGCCGTGGGCTTTCTCATTCATGCCGCGGGCCTCCCCCGCGACAAGCTCGGACCGCGCATCAATCTCAACATGCCGGGCGTGTGCTGCACCGTCGCCGAACAGATCGCGGCGCTGCGCCGCATCGCCGGCGACAAGGTCGCGGCACGCATCAAGCGAGAGCCGGACGAACTGATCATCCGCATCGTCGACGGCTGGCCGCAGCGCTTCGACCCGCAGCGCTCCACCGAGCTTGGCTTCCGCGCCGAGAGCACGTTCGACGAGATCATCCGCGTGCATATCGAGGAGGATCTCGGCGGCAAGATCGCGGCGTGAACCGGCTCGCATGCGCTTTTCCGCTCCGCTGATCCCGGCGACGCTGGTCAAACGCTACAAGCGCTTTCTCGCCGACGTGACGCTGCCGAGCGGAGAGACCATCACGGCGCATGTTGCCAATCCGGGCGCCATGACCGGCCTCGCCGCGCCGGGCTCGCGCGTCTGGTTGTCGAAGTCGGACAATCCGAGCCGCAAGCTTTCACACTCCTGGGAGCTGATCGAGGTCGATTTGGGCGCCGGTCTGGAGCTGGTCGGGGTCAACACCGGGCATCCCAATCCGCTGGTTGGCGCAGCGCTCGCGGCCGGCGCAATTCCGGAGCTGGCCGGCTATGCGACGATCCGGCGCGAGGTGAAGTACGGCAAGAACTCGCGCGTCGATTTCCTGCTGGAAGACCCGTCGCGGCCACCCTGTTACGTGGAGATCAAGAACGTCCACCTGATGCGCAAGCCCGGCCTCGCCGAATTTCCCGACGCCAAGACCGAGCGCGGCGCCAAGCATCTCGAAGAGCTGGGCGATGCAGTCGCCGCAGGCGCACGCGCTGTCATGCTCTATTTGATCCAGATCGGCTCGGCACAGAGCTTTGCGCTCGCGCGCGATATCGATCCGAAATACGGCGCGGCCTATGACCGGGCCCGCGGCCGTGGCGTCGAGGCGCTGGCGCGCCGCTGTACGATCACCCGCGACGGCATCGAGATCGCAGGTCCAGTGCCGATCGTGGAGTGAAGGCGCTGCTTTAAGCGAAAGTCATCGCGCCGGGCGAACTACGTTGCGCATGTTGGCGATGTCGCCGGCAATGAACTTGGCGATGTTCTCGACGATGGTCGGCAGATTGGTCGCGACCGATGCGTCATGCGTTGCCGACTGATGACAGGTGATCAGCACGTTCTCCATCGCCCAGAATGGATGATCCTGCGGCAGCGGCTCGGTGGCGAATACGTCGAGGGCTGCCGCCGCGATCCGGCCCTCCTGCAGGGCGGCAAGCAACGCCGCTTCATCCACCACGCCGCCGCGGGCGTGGTTGATCAGGATGCTCTGCGGCTTCATGGCGGCGAACACCTTCGCATCGATGATGTGATGGGTTTCCGGCGAATAAGGCGTCAGCAGCAGCAGATAGTCGAGCTCGCGCACCGTTTCGAGCAGCTTGTCGCGATGCACCATGCGGTCGAAGCCCGGTACGTAGCGCGGGCCCGAGCTGATCCCGATAACCGTCATGTCGAACGCCTTGCAGCGCGGCGCCACGGTTTTCGCAATCGAGCCGATACCGAAGATGCCGATGGTCTTGCCGGTGATCAGCCGCGACGGCCAAGCCTCCCACTTCCGCTTGTCCTGGTTGCGGACGCTCTTCGGGATCCGCCGGCTCAACGCCAGCATCGCGCCGAACGCCGCCTCCGACATGGGATTGCCGTGCACGCCATGGATGTTGGTGACCGTAACATCATCGCGCAGCGTCGGCCGGTCGGCGAAATTGTCGACGCCGGTGCCGATGCCCTGAATCCATTTCAGCTTCGGCGCATTGCTCAGCACATGATCGGAGCGATCGGCAAGGAACGGCCCATGCGTGACCAGCACGTCCATGTCCGCGAGATAAGGATCGGCCTTGCTGACGTGATCGACCAGCGTCACCGCCACATCGGGAAACGCCGACTGGATGCCCTCGTGATAGCGGCGCGCCATGAGGGGCGGCAGGCCCAGGATCAGGACGATGGATGTCATGCGTTTCTGCGACGTGTTGATGCAGCGTTGGCGGGGCGCTCACTGTAGTTCCGCACGCGCGGCCACGCTATCCTCTAAAAAAATTCGCAAGAAAAACCCAGATGAGAGGAATGCAATGATGGATCGCCGCCAGCTTTTGATCGGCGCTGGGACTGCCGCGCTCGCGTTCGGCGCTGGCGGCACGGCGCATGCGGCCGAATGGCCGGAGCGCCTGGTGCGGCTCGTGGTGCCGTTCCCGCCCGCTGGCGCGATTGACGTGGTGGCGCGGCTGATGGTCACCCGGCTCCAGCAGATCTGGGGCAAGGAGGTCGTGATCGAGAACAAGCCCGGCGCTGGCGGCAACATCGGCAATGAGCTGGTCGCCCGCGCCGCGCCCGATGGCTACACGATCCTGTTCACGCAATCGGGCATCGTGGTCAATCGCTTCCTCTACCCGAAGCTGGCCTACGATCCGGTTGCCGATTTTGCGCCAGTGTCGCTCTTGGCGCTGGTTCCCAACGTGATGGTGGTACCGGCCTCCTCGCCCGCCAAGACGGTCGAGGAGCTGATCGCCTATGCCAAGACCAAGACGCTGACCTACGGCTCGGCCGGCAACGGCACGTCGAGCCATATGTGCGGCGAGCTGTTCGCGCGGCGCATCGGCGTCGAGATGACCCACGTGCCCTATCGCGGCTCGGCGCCTGCGTTGAACGATCTCATTCCCGGCCGCCTCGACCTGATGATCGACAGCGTCTCCGGTGTCATTCCGCACATCCAGTCCGGCACGCTGCGGGCGCTCGGCGTCACCGCGACCCGGCCGCTCGCGGTGCTGCCGCAGTTGCGGCCGCTCGCCGAAACCGCCCTGCCCGGCTTCGAGGCGGCCGGCCTTGTCGCCGCCCTCGCGCCGGCGCGCACGCCGCCGGAGATCGTCAGCAAGATCTCCAAGGATTTCGCCAGTGTGCTGGCCGAGCCCACGATCAAGAAGCGGCTGGAGGATTTGGGCGACGACGTGCAGGGCTCCACGCCGGAAGCGCTGGCGCAGTACATCAAGGCCGAAATGGATCGCTGGGGCCCGCTGATCCGCGACGCCAAGATCAGGCTCGACGGCTAGACCACCCGGCTGGGGAGGCTCGCCCTACTTTACGTGCGGGCCTTCCTCTATGGTGCGGCCAATGCCGAATGATGACACAGCGCCGATCCGGTTCGACCCCGACGCCAAGGGGCCGCTCGACGGCATCCGCGTGCTCGATCTGTCGCGGCTCGTGGCCGGCAACATGCTGTCGCTGCAGCTCGCCGACTTCGGCGCCGATGTCATCAAGATCGAGCCGCCGTCTGGCGATCCGCTGCGCGACTGGCGCGACAACGGCCACTCGCTGCATTGGAAGACCTACGCGCGCAACAAACGCTCCATCGTGCTGAACCTGCGGCACGATGCGGCGAAGGACGCGCTGCTGCGGCTCACCGCCACCGCCGACGTGTTCATCGAGAACTATCGTCCGGGCACGCTGGAGGAGATCGGCCTCGCACCGGACATTCTGTTCGGCAAAAGCCCGGGCCTCATCGTCGTACGCGTCTCCGGCTTCGGCCAGACCGGACCTTATGCGCCGCTACCCGGCTTCGGCACGCTAGTGGAGGCGATGAGCGGCTTTGCGGCGCGCACCGGCTTTCCCGACCGCGAGCCGGTGCTGCCACCGCTGGCGCTCGCCGACATGATCGCGGGCCTCTACGGAGCCTTTGCGGTGACGACAGCGTTGCGGGCGCGCGACCGGGGCCAGGCCAAGGGCCAGATCATCGACCTGTCGCTGCTCGAATCGATATTCTCCGTGCTCGGCCCCGAGGCCGCGATCTACCAGGTGACCGGCGCCGTGAAGGAGCGCGCCGGCAGCGCCTCCAACACCTCGTCGCCGCGCAACGTCTATCGCTGCGCGGATGGCAAATACGTCGCGCTGTCCGCCTCGATCCAGGCCATGGCGCAACGGCTGTTCCGCGCCATCGGTCGCGCCGACATGATCGAAGACCCGCGCTTTCGCACCAACACCGAGCGCGTCAAGCATCGCCCGCTGGTAGACGAAGCGGTCGGCGCCTGGTTCGCGACCAAAACACGCGATCAGGCACTCGAGCTGATGCGCGCCGCGGAGGTCACGGTGGGCCCGGTCTATGACATCGCGGATGCCATGGTGGACGCGCATTTCCAAGAACGCGGCATCATCGTTCCAGTCGAGGACGCCGACTTGGGCAGCGTCGCGATGCATAATGTCATGCCGCGCCTGTCCGCTACGCCCGGCGTGTGGCGCAGGCCCGCGCCGCGGCTCGGTGAGCACACCGATGCGATTCTCGGAAGCCTGGGATTCGACCGCAACGCCATCGCGCGGTTGAAGCAAGAAGGAGCGGCCGCGTGATCAGATCTCTGTTGTATGTGCCGGCCGATTCCGAACGTTTCGTCGCCAAAGCGCATGAGCGCGGCGCCGACGCCATCGTGCTCGACCTGGAAGACGCCGTGGCGCCGAGCGAAAAGCTCAAAGCCCGCACCGGTCTCGCCGCGTCAGTGCCGGCCGTCGCGCGCAACGGCGCGCAAGTGTTTGTCCGGATCAACGCCGGCACATCGCGCGCCGACGCCGAAGCTGCCTGCCGCGCCGGCGCCTATGGCTTGTTCGTCCCCAAGGCGCGCGACCCTCAGGCATTGGTCCAGCTCGCTTCGTATCTCGACCAGATGGAGCGCGAGATCGGCCGCCAGCCAATGCGGTTCGTGGCGATGATCGAGGACGCCGGCGCGGTGTTCGACGCCCGCATCATCGGCAAAGCGTCGCCGCGGGTGCTGGGGCTGATCACCGGCGGCGAGGATATCGCCACCTCGATGGGGGCCGAGCCGACGCCCGAAGCGCTGCGCCTTCCGAAGCTGATGGTGCATCTCGCCGCCAAAGCGGCCGGCGTGCTGTCGCTTGGGCTGATCCGCACGGTCGCGGACTACCGCGACACCGACGCGATCACGCGCGCCGCGCGCGAGGCCCGCGAGTTCGGCTTCGACGGCGCAACTTGCGTTCATCCGAGCATCGTGCCGATCCTCAACGAGGCTTTCTCGCCGTCGGCGGCCGAAATCGACCGCGCCAAGCGTCTGATTGCGGCGGCCGAGGCCGCGACCGCGCAGGGCAAGGGCGCGTTTGAACTCGACGGCAAGATGGTGGACGAGCCTGTGCTCGCTCGCGCCCGCGCGCTGCTGACGCGTCAGCGGCGCTAAAGCTGCCGTTTTTGATTGCGATTGGAAACTTTATCCGCGGTTCGTTGTTTAGGTACACGCCATGCCGGCCGGCGTTCCAATTCGGTGTTATTTTGGTACAATGCCGTTATGACAAAAGAACAGGTGAAAGAGATTCTCGATCGCGTACTGACCTGGCCGCAGCAGCGACAGCAGGACGCAGCCGAAATGCTCACGCTCATGGAAGAACAGGACAGCAGCACGCTGAGACTGACTGATGAGCAAGCGGCTGAGGTGCGTCGGCGATTGGCCGATCCCAGCCCGAGCAGAATTCCGGCAGAGGAAGTCTTCAAGCGTTTTCGCTCGTCTTAGGCATGAAGGTTACATTCGAACCTGCTGCCCGCGACGAGCTCGGCCGTATTTTTTCATGGATAGCCAGTGACAATCCACGTGCGGCGCTTGAGATGATCGCGCGCATCGAGGAAAAGGTCACGCGGCTCGCGACGCCGGAGCTGGCACATATGGGCCGCCCTGGTTTTGTTGAAGGCACCCGTGAACTTCTCGAATGGCCGTACATTATTGTCTACAAAGTGCATGACGATCGCGATGAAATCGTCATCGTGACTATCGTGCACGGGGCACGGGAACGAGAAGGGCAGCGATAAATTGTCCTTTTCTCCGCAGCCTGCGGGACACAATCGATCGGCAACCCATGAAGCTGTTTGAGTGCCAACATTGCGGGCAACCGCTTTATTTCGAGAACGTCCGCTGCGAAAGCTGCGGGCACATGCTTGGCTATCTGCCGTCCAAGGAAACCATCACCGCGCTGGAAGACGGCAAGCGCGGCCTGCGCGCGCTCGCGGAGCCCCGGCGGCGCTACCGCTATTGCGCCAACGTACAGCCCGGTGTCTGCAACTGGCTGGTGGCGGTCGACAGTCCGGAGCAGTTTTGCTCCGCCTGCCGCCACAACCACCTGATCCCCGATCTGTCCGTCCCGAACAATTTGATCAACTGGCGCAAGATGGAGTTGGCCAAGCACCGGCTGATCTACACCATCCTCAAGCTCAAGCTGCCGCTCACCACCAAACAGGAAGACCCGGAAGGCGGCCTGGCATTCGACTTCCTGGCGCCGCCGCCGGAGGGCGCACCGGCCGCTGAATCGGTGATGACCGGCCATGAGAACGGACTCATCACCATCAATCTGGCGGAAGCCGACGATGCCGAGCGCGAACGCCTGCGGCACCAGATGGGCGAGCCCTATCGCACGTTGCTCGGCCACTTCCGCCACGAGATCGCGCACTATTATTGGGATCGGCTGGTCCGCGATCAGCCGAGCATTGATGAGTTCCGGCAATTGTTCGGCGATGAGCGGCAGGACTACGGCGCGGCGCTGCAGAACTATTACGCCAACGGCCCGGCGCCCGATTGGGCGGACCGGTTCGTCACCGCCTATGCCAGTTCACACCCTTGGGAGGACTTCGCCGAGACCTGGGCGCATTACTTCCACATGGTCGATACGCTGGAGACGGCGAGCGCCTTTGGGCTCCGGGTTCGGCCGAAGGTTGCCCGCGGCGCCGCGACGGCCATCGACTTCGACCCGCACACGGCGACCATGGAGCGCATCATCGAATCCTGGCTGCCTCTGACCTTTGCGGTGAACTCGATCAACCGCAGCATGGGCATTCCGGACCTCTATCCTTTCGTTCTGGCGCCACCCGTCATCGTCAAACTGTCCTTCATCCACGCCCGCATTCTGGCGGCACGAGGCGGCAACCGCGGGATGCTGAGTGGGATGGTGGCGGGGCTCCGGCGCGCCGTTGGCTCCGCCGGGCGGCGCTAATCGCCTGAAAAGACGCCAGAATTTCCCCCGCTGCTGGTTCGGCTCGCTTAACCTAAAGCAGCGGTGCGGTCTGGAAATTGCATGAGACTAATTGCATGAGACTAAGGCGATAGACTAG
>CAMDDZ010000094.1 GCA_945893145.1 Rhodoplanes serenus
CCCCCCCCCCCCCTCCCCAACCCTCCCCCGTAAACGGGGGAGGGAGTAGCCTGCGTCTGCGGCGCAGACGCTCCAGCCTGGTCCGCCCATCGCTTCGCCATGCGCCGCGCATCGTCGCCGCGACGCGAGCGGTCACGGCGGAACTGGTCGAGACGATGGCCGAGATCGACGCCATCGCCACCCAGCCCGCGCTCCGAGAGGATCGCGGCAATCTCGGCGGCGCGCAAACCGGCGCCTTGCCGCGCCGCATCGACCACCATGCGCGCAAGCCGCGGCGGCAGCGGCAACGCCCGCAGCTTGCGGCCTTCCTCGGTGATCCGCCCCGCGCCGTCGATGGCGCCAAGCTCGCCGAGCAGCGCCTTGGCCTCCTGGAACGCGCCGGCAGGCAGCGGATCGAGGAAGGCAAGCTTCGATGGATCGCTCGCGCCCCATTGCGCGAGATCGAGCAACATGCCGGAAAGATCGGCCGCGAGGACTTCAGGTCGCGCGTAAGGTTCGAGCGAAGCCGTTTGCGGCTCGTCCCACAGCCGATAGCAGACGCCGGGCTCGGTGCGGCCAGCGCGGCCGCGGCGCTGGTCGGCCGCTGCGCGCGACACCCGCACGGTTTCCAGTCTGGTCAGGCCAACGTCCGGTTCGTAGCGCGGCACCCGCGCGAGACCGGCGTCGATCACAATGCGCACGCCTTCGATGGTCAGCGAGGTTTCGGCAATCGAGGTCGCCAGCACGACCTTGCGCCGGCCGGGTGGCGACGGCGCAATGGCGCGGTCCTGAGTCTGCGCGTCGAGCGCGCCGTAGAGCGTCACAACATCGACCGACGGGCCGAGGCTGCGCTCCTTGAGCAAGGTTTCGGTGCGGCGGATTTCGGCCGCTCCCGGCAGGAACACCAGGGCCGAGCCCGGATCGGCGCGCAAGGCGCGCGCCACGGCGTCCGCGATCTGCCGCTCGACCGGCTCGCGCTGTTCGCGGCCGAGATAACGTGTCTCGACCGGGAAGGCGCGGCCCTCGCTCTCGATCACCGGCGCGTCGCCCAGCAGCCTGCCGACGCGCGCGCCATCGAGCGTCGCCGACATCACCAAAAGCTTGAGATCGTCGCGCAGGCCTTGCTGCGCCTCCCGGGCCAGCGCCAGGCCGAGGTCGGCATCGAGCGAGCGCTCGTGAAACTCATCGAACAGTACCGCGGCCACGCCATCCAGCGACGGATCGTCGAGGATCAGCCGCGTGAAGACGCCTTCAGTCACGACCTCGATCCGCGTCTTACGTGACACCTTGGAGCCGAAGCGCACGCGCAGGCCAACGGTGTCGCCAACCTTCTCGCCGAGCGTCGCCGCCATGAACTCGGCCGCCGCCCGGGCGGCGAGCCGGCGTGGCTCCAGCACGATGATCTTGCGGTTTAACGCCCAGGGCTCATCGCCGAGCACGAGCGGCACGCGGGTGGTCTTGCCGGCGCCCGGCGGCGCGACCAGAACGGCGGCGGCATTGCTGCGCAAGGCTGCCGTGAGCTTTGGCAGCGCTGCGTCGATGGGCAATGTCGTGTTGAACGCGCGCACCGCGCTCACGCGCCCTGATCAGGCCGGCCCACGCTGACATAGGCGAAGCCGTGCTTCGCCACTTCGTCCGGCCGGTAGACATTGCGCAGATCGACCACCACCGGCCGCGCCATCACGGCCTTGAGCCGGGCGAAGTCGAGCGCGCGGAACTCCTCCCATTCGGTCACGATCACCAGCGCGTCGGCCTTCTCGGCGCAAGCGTAGGGGTTATCGCAATAGGTCACGTCCGCGAGCATGGCCTTGGCCTGCTCCATGCCGGCCGGATCGTAGGCCCGCACCTGGGCGCCGGCGTCGTGCAGTCCGGTGATCAGCGGGATCGACGGCGCGTCGCGCATGTCGTCGGTGCTGGGCTTGAACGTCAGCCCCAGCACCGCAACGGTCTTGCCGCGGGCGGCGCCACCGAGCGCCGCGATCACCTTGCGGGCCATGGCGCGTTTGCGCGTGTCGTTGACGTCGATCACGGTCTCGACGATACGGAGCGCCGCGCCGTTGTCCTGCGCTGTCTTCACCAGCGCCAGCGCATCTTTCGGAAAGCACGAGCCGCCGAAGCCGGGACCGGCGTGCAGAAACTTGCCGCCAATGCGATTGTCGAGGCCGATGCCACGCGCAACGTGCTGCACGTCGGCGCCAACGCGCTCGCACAGATCGGCGATCTCATTGATAAAGGTGATTTTCGTGGCGAGAAATGCATTGGCCGCATATTTGATCAGCTCGGCGGTGCGCCGGTCTGTGGTCAGGATCGGGGCCTGGTTGAGATAGAGCGGCCGGTACAGCTCCGCCATCACGCGGTCGGCGCGCGGATCGTGCGAGCCGACAACGATGCGGTCGGGATGCTTGAAGTCCTGAATCGCCGCGCCTTCGCGGAGGAATTCCGGGTTCGCCACCACCGCGACATCGGCATCCGGTCGTGTTTCGCGGATGATGCGCTCGACCTCGTCGCCGGTGCCGACCGGCACGGTGGATTTGGTCACCACCACGGTGAAGCCGCCGAGGGAGCCTGCGATCTCGCGAGCCGCGTCATACACGTAGGTCAGGTCGGCGTGCCCATCGCCGCGCCGCGACGGCGTGCCGACCGCGATGAACACCGCTTCGGCCTCAGCAACAGGCGCTTTCAAATCGGTGGTGAAGGCGAGCCGTCCGGTGCGCACATTGGCGGCAACCAGATCGTCGAGTCCCGGCTCGTAGATCGGCATTTCGCCGCGCTTCAACGCCGCGATTTTGCCGGCCGCCTTATCGACGCAGGTCACGTGGTGGCCGAAATCGGCAAAGCAGGCGCCCGAAACGAGGCCCACGTAGCCAGTGCCGATCATTGCAACGCGCATCAGCGCAACAACATGGTTAATGAGCGTCCGGCCCAACGCCGGACTTGTCTCTTATTGGGCCTCTTAGCAGAGGCGTCCCGCACTGGCGAGGCAGTTTATCCGTGCCCGTAAACCGGCCCGAAACCAGAATTGATGCAGAATGCCGGCAAATTGGGAGACGTCATGGGCACGCTGCAAACCGGCCGCATCGACTGGGTCGATTACGCCAAAGGCTTCTGCATCGTCATGGTGGTGATGATGCATTCGACGCTGGGCGTCGAAGCCGTCGCCGGCCGCGAAGGCTGGATGCACTATGCGGTCGCGTTTGCGAAGCCGTTCCGCATGCCCGACTTCTTCATGATCTCCGGCCTGTTCCTGGCGCGCGTCATCAACCGCGACTGGCGCGACTATCTCGACCGCAAGGTCATGCACTTTGTCTATTTCTATGTGCTGTGGGTGACGATCCAGTTCGTCTTCAAGGCGCCGGGCATCGCCGCTGAGCAGGGTTGGCAGGGCGTCGGCTTGGCCTATGCGCTGGCCTTCATCGAGCCGTTCGGCACGCTGTGGTTCATCTATCTGCTGCCGGTCTTCTTCATCGTGACCAAGCTCACACGCGGCATCCCGCCGGTGCTCATCTTTGTGGTCGCGGCGGCGCTTGAGATCGCCAGAGTCCACACCGGCTGGACCCTGATCGACGAATTCGCGAGCCGCTTCGTCTATTTCTACTCCGGCTACCTGTTGGCGCCGCACATCTTCACGATGGCCACGGCCATGCAGGCACGGCCTGCCGCCGCCATGGTCGGGCTCGCGCTCTGGGGCATCCTCAACGGACTGCTGGTGTTCCAAGGCTTTGCCGATCTTCAAGTGATGTCGCTCGTGCTCGGCTTTGTCGGCGCGTGCGCCGTGGTGACGGCTGCGGCGCTGATGGCGAAGGTCGATCTGTTCAGGCCGCTGCGCTATTGCGGCGAGAACTCGATCGTCATCTATCTCGCATTCTTCCTGCCGATGGCGGCAAGCCGCGCGGCCCTGCTCAAGACCGGGCTGATTACCGACCTCGGCACGATTTCGTTGCTGGTCACAACCGCAGGCGTGGTCGGCGCGCTCGTCTGGTTCTGGGCGGTGCGCGGGACCTTCCTGGGCTTCTTGTTCCGGCGGCCCAACTGGGCGCGGCTGAGCCCGCGATCGCGCGTGGCGATGCAGCCTGCGGAATGATTCACAGCATGGCCCGCGCGCATTGATTCAACGAGGCTGACGGCCCACATTCGGGCCATGCCAGCCCCCGCAAAGCCCAAAGAATCCAAAGAAAAGACCAAAGAACCGGCGAAGCCCGCCAAGCCGGCCCTCACATCCCGTCCGCTCAAGGCCGGCGACCATCTCTTCCTGGTCGATGGCTCGGGCTACATCTTTCGCGCCTACCACGCGCTGCCGCCGCTCAGCCGCAAGTCGGACGGCTTGCAGGTCAACGCCGTGCTCGGCTTCTGCAACATGCTGTGGAAGCTCTTGCGCGACATGAAGCCCGAGGAGCGGCCGACCCATCTGGCGGTGGTGTTCGACAAGTCCGAGAAGACGTTCCGCACCGACTTCTATCCCGACTACAAGGCGCACCGGCCGCCGCCGCCGGACGATCTCATTCCGCAATTTCCGCTGGTGCGCGAGGCCGTGCACGCCTTCGATATTCCGTGCCTGGAGCAAGCCGGCTTCGAGGCCGACGACCTGATCGCGACCTACACGCGCCTCGCCTGCGAAGCCAAGGCGACGACCACCATCGTGTCGTCCGACAAAGACCTGATGCAGCTCGTCTGCGACACCGTGGTGCTTTACGACACCATGAAGGACAAGCGCATCGGCCGCGCCGAGGTGATCGAGAAGTTCGGCGTCGGCCCCGAAAAGGTCATCGAGGTGCAATCGCTGATCGGCGATTCCTCCGACAACGTGCCCGGCGTGCCCGGCATCGGCGTCAAGACCGCGGCGCAGCTCATCATCGAGTACGGCGATCTCGAAACGCTGCTCAAGCGCGCCGGCGAGATCAAGCAGGAGAAGCGCCGCCAGTCGCTGGTCGACAATGCCGAGCTGGCCCGCCTCTCCAAACGGCTGGTGACGCTCGACCAGCGCGTGAAACTCGAAGTGCCGGTTGCGGATCTTGCGGTCCACGAGCCGGACTACAAGCGGCTGATCGCATTCCTTAAAGCGATGGAGTTCTCGACCCTCACCCGCCGCGTCGCCGAACTGGGCGGTATCGAGGCCAATGAGATCGAGCCGGATGCGAAGCTTAAATCCGGCGAGGTCGCCATCACCAGCCCGCCGCCTTCCTCGGCGCCGCCGATGGCCGAGCGCAGCCAGCCAGGGAAAAGTGGCGATCTGTTCGCGCCCGCTCACCCTCCCACGAGCGGCGGAGCAAAACCGAACGGCGCCGCGGGACTCAACGGCAATCTCACCCCTGCAACGCTTGCCGCCGCGTATCAGGCCGCCGCGAAGGCGAACAAGATCGACCGCTCCAAATATGAAACCGTGCGCACGCTCGATCGGCTGAACGCCTGGGTGGCGCGCGCGAAGGATATCGGCGTCGTCGCGGTCGATACCGAAACCACCAGCCTCGACCCGATGACGGCGCATCTGTGCGGCTTTTCGCTCGCGGTCGCCGACAACGAGGCCTGCTACGTGCCAATCGGCCATCGCGACGGCGGCAGCGCGGGCGGCGGCGACCTGTTCGCGCCGGAGTCAAAGCTTTGCGCCGATCAGATTCCGGAAAAAGCCGCGCTCGCCGCCCTCAAGGCGCTGCTGGAAGATCCGGCGGTGCTGAAAATCGCGCAGAACCTGAAATACGACTGGCAGATTTTCGCGCGCCGCGGCATCGACGTGCGGCCCTACGACGACACCATGCTGATGTCCTATGTGCTCGATGCCGGCAAAGGCGGTCACGGCATGGACAGCCTGTCGGAGAAATGGCTCGGTCACCAGACCATCCACTTCGAGCACGTCGCCGGCTCCGGCAAACAGCAGGTCACCTTCGATTGCGTCTCGATCGAGAAGGCGAGCGAATACGCCGCCGAGGACGCCGACGTGACGCTGCGACTGTGGAAGGCACTAAAGCCCCGCCTGGCCGCCGAGCAGGTCACCACCGTCTATGAGACGCTCGAGCGGCCGCTGGTCACCGTGCTCGCCCGCATGGAAGGCCGCGGCATTTCGATCGACCGGCAGGTGCTGTCGCGGCTGTCCGGCGAATTCGCGCAGAAGCAGGGGGGCCTCGAGGACGAGATCAGCAAGCTCGCCGGCATGCCGCTCAATCCCGGCAGTCCGAAGCAATTGGGCGACGTGCTGTTCGGCAAGATGAACCTGCCCGGCGGCACCAAGACCAAAACCGGGCAATGGGCCACCGGCGCGCGCGCGCTGGAGGAGCTGGCCGAGGCCGGTCACGAATTGCCGCGCAAGATTCTCGATTGGCGGCAGGTGTCGAAGCTGCGTTCGACCTACACCGACGCGCTGCCGGGCTATGTCAACGCCGAGACGCACCGCGTCCACACCAGCTACGCGCTGGCGGCGACCACGACCGGCCGGCTGTCCTCATCCGAGCCGAACCTGCAGAACATCCCGGTCCGCACCGAGGAAGGGCGGAAGATCCGTCGCGCCTTCGTGGCCGACGACGGCTGCAAGCTCGTGTCCGCCGACTACTCGCAGATCGAATTGCGGTTGCTCGCCGAAATCGCGGATATCGCGACGCTGAAGAAGGCGTTCCGCGATGGCCTCGACATTCACGCCATGACGGCGTCGGAGATGTTCGGCGTGCCGATCAAAGGCATGCCAGGCGAGGTGCGCCGGCGCGCCAAGGCGATCAACTTCGGCATCATCTATGGCATCTCAGCGTTCGGCCTTGCCAACCAGCTCGGCATCGAGCGCGAGGAGGCCGGCGCCTATATCAAGAAGTACTTCGAGCGCTTCCCCGGCATCCGCGACTACATGGACGAGACCAAGGCATTCGCCAAAAAGAACGGCTACGTGGCCACGCTGTTCGGCCGCAAGTGCCACTATCCCGACATCGCCAACTCCAACGCGTCGGTGCGCGCCTTCAACGAGCGCGCCGCCATCAACGCCCGCCTGCAAGGCACCGCCGCCGACATCATCCGCCGCGCCATGGTGCGGATCGAGCCGGCGCTAACCAAGGCAAAGCTGAAGGCGCAGATGCTGCTCCAGGTGCACGACGAATTGATCTTCGAGGTGCCGGAGAGCGAGGTCGCAAAAACCCTGCCGGTGGTGAAGAAGGTGATGGAGGACGCGCCGATGCCGGCGCTGTCGCTCTCCGTGCCACTCCAGGTCGATGCCCGCGCCGCCAACAATTGGGAAGAGGCGCATTAGGGCAGGCGCGAGCCACGGACTGATTTCCTCTCTCCGGCTCGCATTTACATACTTTTGGGCTGTAGTGATCCGCAAACTGCGGGACCCTAAAACCCCGAAAGGGAGGAAATGCGTTTCGCAAACCCGAGGTCGGATTGTGAGGCGAAAAGTCAGATCAATCCCATACGTCGGCACTCCGCTTCGGTAGCCATCAGAATGTTCTCGACTATGCTCGCCATGTCGAGAAGGACGCCAACCGCAGGCTCATCGCGAATAACATCAATGGACTCGATCGCTACCGAAATCTTGAAGTTTTTATCAATATCGAAATGAACTATCGTCATAGGATCGCTTCTGTCGAATACGATCTCATGCTTGTCCGGGTCCCATTTAATGTCGGGCAGTCCAGTCGCGGCGACGGAGGTGTAGTGGATTTTGCCCCATGACATCGCACCACGCTTGAGCGCCACGGGCACAAGGGAAAGATGCTTGCTGGTGTTACAAAGCTCGTTCATAGCCCAGAGGGTGTCATTTCCTCCCTTGTAAGAATTGAACGAGCCAAACAGCGTTCGGATTTCCGGCGGCAAGTCCTTACAGCCTCCCGCAAGATTGTTAGCGAAATGACCGGCGTCCGGCGCAAAGGGGAATTTAGTGGCCTTGAGGAATGAGCTTTTTGCTGCCACAGCCGCAGCGTAGCCAGCCTGATCGAGTGTGGCGCGGAGGTTATTTGCAGCGTCGAAAACGATATTGGCTAGGACTTCGGGTGGCCGAGTGAGCTTGATCTTATGAAGCTTGTGAACCCGATCTATATCGGTTTCGACCGTGTAGGTCCCCGGCTTACTGCCAATGTAAGCGTTGACCTTCCTTTCAAATTCGCTGATGTGATCCTTTGCACGATTGAACATACTACGTGGACTGGCGAATAGGTCTGGCATGGCACGCGATGCAAAGCCTCTTGAAGATGCAAAACGCTTAATGGCGGGCTCGTACGCATGATGCCCAAGCCGCACGAGCATACGAAGCTCGGAGAGGCTAGCGCGCCGCGAGCTACGAGTCCCGCGATGCGCCGTACGGTCGCCAGACTAAGAACCGCTTAGCAAACTGCATCTTGTTGCTACTCGTTGTGAGGTGCGCGTACGTCGCGCGCTTGCCTTCGATGCCCTTCATGGCAGGAGCCGTCCGTTTCGCTAACTTCGGCGCTTCTTCACAGCCCGCTTTGCGGATTTGGCGCCGCCCTTCGCGGCAGCCTTGGCCTTCTTGTCCGGAATGACCGCCACCGCCTCGATCTCGAACAGCGCGCCGTCGCGCGCGAGCTTGCCGATCTGCACGGCGGTCGAGGCCGGCGGCGCCTTGGTGTTCACATAGCGATCGCGCACTTCGAAGAACAACGGCAGGTGCGCCATATCGACGAAGAAATTGGTGATCTTCACCACGTGCTCGAAACCGCCGCCGACCGCCTTGAGCCCGGCCTTCAGGTTCTCGAAGCACTGCGTGGCCTGCGCCCGGAAGTCGCCGGGCGCGCCGGCGAACTTGCCGTCCAGCGTCATGCCGAGCTGTCCCGAAAAATAGATCGTGCGGCCCGGCGCGCTGGTTTCCACCACATGGGTGTAGCCGCGCGGCGCCGGAATGGCCTTCGGGTTGATGAATTTGTGGCTCACGAATTCCTCCCTCGCCCGACACAGCGGGCGGCTTCTTAGTTTCGTCGCCGAGTCACATACCAATAGAGCGCGGGGTATGCGAGCGCCGCCATCCCAAAAGACTGCAGGAAAAGCATCGAGTGGCTTTGCTTCCAGGACCATAGATAGAAATTGCAGCCGATCCAGATCGCGGCTACGGCGAGCAACATTGCATGACTTGTCATGGGCCGAACGTAAGACAGCCCGGCTGGAATTTCGCAGCGTCATTCCGCCGCCTGCGACCAGACGCTGCGCGAGGCGCTGCCAGGGCCGAGAGTCGCATTGACTTCGCCGCCCACGTCCCAGACCCTTTGTCTTTCGTGCCGGGGAAGGGCGTTCATGACGGGCCACGCATCAAGCGTCTATTTCGGGCTCGACCCCATGTGGGTCTCGACGTGCCTGCTGGCGGTCACCTACGCGGTCATCATTGCCGAGAAGGTCAACCGCGCCGTGGTGGCGCTGGTCGGCGCCGGACTAATGGTGCTGGTCGGCGTGCTGAGCCAGGAAGAGGCCCTCAAAGGCATCGATTGGAACACGATCGGCCTCCTCGTCGGCATGATGATCCTGGTCTCGGTCTCGCGCCGGTCCGGCATGTTCCAGTATGTCGCCGTGTCGTCGGCGAAGATTGCCAAGGCCCATCCGGCTGGCATTCTGTTTCTGTTGCAGATCACCACCGCGGTGCTGTCGGCCTTGCTCGACAATGTCACCACGGTGCTGCTGGTCGTACCGGTGACGCTTGCGATCACCAAGGAGCTCGATGTTCCGCCCTACCCCTATTTGTTCGCCGAAATCTTCGCTTCCAACATCGGTGGCACCGCCACACTGATCGGCGATCCGCCCAACATCCTGATCGGCTCGCAGGTGGGCCTCGACTTCAATGCCTTCGTCGTCCATCTGACGCCCGTCATCATCGTCGTGATGGTCGTGCAGGCCATCATGATTCACCTCGTTTGGGGCAAGGACCTCAAAGCCACGCCCGAACGCGAGGCGCGTGTGATGGCGATGAACCCGCGCGACACGATCCTCGATTGGCGGTTGCTGAAGCAATCGCTCGCGGTGTTGATCGCGGTGATGATCGCCTTCGTGCTGGCACGGCCCCTGCACTTGGAGCCGGCGACGATTGCGATGTTCGGCGCCGCGGTGCTCATGCTGCTCGACAACTGGGCTCACCACAGCGAGAAATCCTCCGAGAACATCCACAAAACCTTCGGCGATGTGGAGTGGATTACCATCTTCTTCTTCATCGGCCTGTTCGTGGTAGTTCACGGCGTCGAGGTCGGCGGACTGCTGGCGCTGCTCGCCAGCAAACTCGTGGCCGCGACCGGCGGCAGCCTGGCCAACGCCGGCTACGCTATCCTGTGGTCATCCGCTGTGCTGTCGGCGATCGTCGACAACATTCCGTTCGTTGCGACCATGATTCCGCTCATCAAGAGCATGGCGCCGGCCTATGGCGGGGCCGATCACATCATGCCGCTGTGGTGGTGTCTGTCGCTCGGCGCGTGCCTCGGCGGCAACGGCACGCTGATCGGAGCCTCGGCGAACCTCACGGTGGCGGGCCTATCCGAACGCGCCGGTGTGCCATTCCGGTTCATGACCTACACCTGCTACGCCTTTCCCATGATGCTGGTGTCGATTGCGATCTGCCACGTCTATGTGTGGTTGCGATACTTCTGAGGCCTGCGCCTCCGGAATAAGGAATTCTGTACGGACAGCTGCAAATTTCCGTGTGTCCAATCATCGGCAATTTACGCCTCATCAGTACATTTCCCACCGAACCGGACGGTCCCAAGCCGCGCCCAGTAACGACCCTGCAACCATAATGGCAGCGGCGCGTTGAAGGGTCGGTGCGGCAGAAAAAACCCGCCGGCCAGGGAGAGTTTCGTGGGTACGCGTCACTGCAACAGGTCAATTCGTGGGCTTCTGTGGCTTGCCGCCACACTTGTACTGGCAGGCGCGACACTGGCTCCGCCGGCCTCCGCCCAGGGCTTTTTGGAATCGCTGTTCGGCTCGTTTAACCGGCCCGCCTACCAGCCTGGCCCGCCGCCGAGCGCCAGCTCTTATGCCGACCCGTATACGCCCAGCGAGCGACATACGCCGGCCGAGCCGTCGATCGGGCCGTCGGCGAGCTACTGCGTGCGCACCTGCGACGGCCGTTTCTTCCCGATCCAGCGCCACGCCAACGCGTCGCCCGCCGACCTGTGCCGGTCGTTCTGCCCGGCGAGCAAGACCATGATCTTTTCGGGCAACAAGATCGACACCGCGATAGCCCCGAATGGCACACGCTACGCCGATCTGGACAAGGCTTTCGTCTATCGCGAGCGCCTCGTGGACGGCTGCACCTGCAACGGCAAGGACGCCTTCGGCCTGGTGCAGATCAATAGCGCCAGTGATCCGACGCTTCGGCCGGGCGATCTCGTCGCCACCAACGAGGGTTTTGCGACCTTCCGCGGCAAGACCTCCGGGAAGAGCGCCCAGTTCACACCGGTCAGTCCGGCGTCGTATGAAGGCCGCCAGTTGTCCGAGGTGAAGGTGGTCCCGGCGCCCCCTGCGGCTGCGCCGCCGGCGCAGGTCAACAACGATCCGCCGCCGCGCACAGATCGCCGCCGCGTTCAGATCGACAGATAAGACACCACCTCGTCGGCAAGCGACAGCGACGAGGTCAATCCCGGTGATTCAATTCCGAACAAATGGATGAGGCGTGGCAGCCCGTGCTGCGCGGGCGCCTCGATCATGAAATCGGCGGCAGGCTCCCCCGGCCCGGTGAGCTTCGGCCGGATACCGGCGTAATCGGGCTGCAGCATGCCGTCCTTCAGCGCCGGCCAGTAGCGGCGGATCGCGCCATAGAACGACTGCGCCCGGCTGGCGTTGACGTTGTAGTCCTCGGTCTCGATCCACTCCACGTCTGGTCCGAACCGCATCCGCCCCGCGAGGTCGAGCGTGACGTGAATGCCGAGCCCGCCGTCAATGCGCGGCGCCGGATAGATCAGTCGGGAAAACGCCGGGCGGCCCGCGTAGCCGAAGTAATTGCCGCGCGCCATCACGAGCCGCGGCACGCGAGCCGCCGGATAGTCCTCGGTGTGTCGCGCTAGCGCCTGCGCGCCGAGCCCGGCCGAATTGATCACAGCATCGACCGCAAGCTCGCCGGTGTCGCTGCCGCTGTAGCGCACCAGCCATCCGGCCTGAGTATGATTGAGCCGCTCGATCCGCGTGCCGAACGCGATCATGCCGCCGCGATCCTCCAGATCGCCTTGCAGCGCGCGCATGAAGGTGTGGCTGTCGATGATGCCGGTTTCCGGCGAATGCAGCGCGGCAACGCAATCCAACGCCGGCTCCATGGCGCGCGCCGCCGCGCCGTCGATCATCGTGAAGCCTTCGACGCCGTTGGTGACACCCTGCTTGAGGATCGCCTCCATCTTGCCGACCTCGGCCTGTTCGGTCGCGACGACGAGCTTGCCGCACTTGCGGTGCGGCACGCCGTGCGAGGCGCAGAACTCGTAGAGCATACGGCGGCCGCGCGGGCAGTGATGCGCGCGCAGCGAGCCGGTCGGGTAATACATGCCGCCGTGGATCACCTCGCTATTGCGAGACGACACGCCGTTGCCAATGCCCTTGGTCTGTTCGGCGACGATCACCTCATGGCCGGCGAGCGCCGCAGCGCGTGCGACCGCGAGCCCCACCACGCCTGCGCCGACCACAAGCACTTGCATCAGGAAAACCGCCCTGGTGAGAGACGAGGCCGCACGTCGTTAGGACTTTGCACCGAGCTGCGCCCGCACCGCCTGCTGGAAAGCCGGGCGCTGCGCTGGCGTGCTGAGATGACCGGACAGCCGCTCGATGAATTCGTCCGGGGTGCGCGATTCGGTTGCGGCTTTCTGCACAAAAACCTTGGCAATCGGCCCGATGTGGCGGGCCAGCATGACGCGGATCGCTTCGAACTCCGCGCTATCGGGCGCGACGATCGGCGCACGCTTGCGGGTGCGTTTCCGCGCCGGAGGCGCAGGGTCGAGGGCATTATTGGCGACAGGCGCTTCGGCTTTGACTTGAGGTGACTCGACCGACTCTCCGCGCAGCGTCGCTACCAGCATGCGTAATGCCTGGTCGGCATCCGGGAACATATCGATCCATTGACGCGTCGCGAGCTCATAACGGAGCGCACCACTTGGCGCGATCTGGCTTAGCCGCAGCGGGAACACCGGCGCGTTCAGACCGCCGGCGAGCGAAAGCTCCTTTTTGATCTCCCCGGACCCTGCCGAATTCTCGGAGAACAGGAACACAATGCTTTTCGACCTTTCCAGTGCTTGGACGATGGTCTCCTGATAGTTCCGGCCAGGCGGAACGTCACGCGAGGCAATCCAGCACTTCAACCCGTCGGCTTCGAGGAACTGCACGACGCGGCGCGCCGTCGCCTCATCCTTCGACGAGTAGCAGATGAAAATGTGAGAAGCGTTGTCCACCGGAATCCCAGCCTGCTCGCCGCTCTGGAGGCAGTGCAGACGAGCGAGTTACGCAAGCTGCTAGGCAAACTAGCGGCTTTGCTGCACGTTATACAAGCGGCGGCCAGTTTCTCGTGGAGAGCCTTGCATTTTCCATCATGGGCTATGTCGAATGTTATGAAGGCGGTCTCGCCTCCATAACTACCGTCCGGACAAAACAAAGAACATCAGGTCTGACCATATGGGCATGGGTCTTAGGATTAAGTTCAATCTCGCGATTCTGGCCGCCTTCACGGTGGGATTTCTCATCGCGGCGGTGGGGTTGCGCGGGGTGTTCATCGACAGCGCGCGCGAACAGGTATTGCAGAACGCGCGCATCATGATCACGACCGCCAATGCGATCCGCAAATACACCGCACAGGACATCGGGCGTCTGCTGCCGATGGAACGTGACGGCAAGTTCGTCGCCGAGACCGTGCCGGCCTACGCGGCGCAGAAGAATTTCAAGGACGTGCAGGCCGAGTTTGCCGGCTACTCGTATCGCGAACCGACGCTGAACCCGACCAACCTGTCCAACCGCGCTCAGACATGGGAAGCGGACATCATCCAGCTGTTCCGCAACGATGCGACCAAGCCGGAGCTGATCGTCGAACGCGACACCCCGACCGGGCCGACGCTCAACCTGGCGCGGCCCATCACAATCCGCGACGCGGCCTGCCTGCAATGCCACAGCACGCCATCGGCGGCGCCTCCTGCGTTGACGAAGACCTATGGCACGGTCAACGGCTTCGGCTGGAAGCTGAACGAGACCATTGGAGCACAACTGCTGTCGCTGCCGATGGCGCTGCCGCTGCAGGCTGCGCATGACGCTTACGTCAAGTTTCTCCTCATCCTAGTCGCAATCTTTGTTGTCGTGCTGGCGGTCCTGAACGCGCTGTTGCACTACTTGGTGCTCGCGCCGGTCGCGCGTGTCACCGCGATGGCAGATGCGGTCAGCCTCGGAAATGAGGATGTCGAGCAATATGTGAAGCCCGGCTCTGACGAGATTTCGTCGCTCTCGATATCGTTCAATCGCATGCGCGAAAGCCTCAAGCACGCGATGGAAATGATCAAATAGCGTCGGCTATAGGGTACGGCACAATGACAATGGCCGGGGCTGTCCCGGCCATTTTTGTTTTTCAGCAGCCCGTAGCGTGCGGCAAATCGGCATCCGTTCGCAGCGAACCAAACCCAGCATTGGCGCGTTGGTTGTTGAGGGCGATTGGGAGCCAGTCATGTTCAGTCCACGCGTTCGCAACGCAGCAATGATCTTTGCGCTATCCGTCATCGCAGCGCCGGTGACCAGCGCATCCGCGGAGCCAAAACGTGCGGTCGGTGCCGCACCCGCCGCACGAGCAGCACCCGCGGCACCGCGCGCCGCTCCGGCCGCACCACGGATTTCCGCGCCCGCTATCTCGCGCCCGTCGGCGCCAGCCATCTCGCGCGCACCGGCAATCTCACGGCCTGCGTTCACGCCGCGCGTTGCCGCACCAGGCCCAGCATTGCGGCACGCTCCATCAGCCGTGACGCGCTCGGTGCCTTCCGCGCGCGTGGCTAACCCTGCGTTCCAGCGCCGCGACAACGCGGCCATTCGCCAGCAGCAGCGCAGCGTGAGTGTGCCGAGTGCGGTTCAGAACCCGCGGCAGCGTGCGCTTGACCGTTCGCAAGCCATCCAGCAGCGGCAGCAAGCGATCCAGCAGCGCCGGCCAGCAGAGACCACTGGCGTCGGTACCCCGTCCAATCGCGACCGCACGGCAATCCGTGACCGTACGTCGATCCAGGCGGCGCGGCAGGGCCGTTTCTCGTCCCGCTTCGCAACCGTGAACGCGACGCCCGCGATCCGCGCGCAACGCTTCGCCGGTATAGCGCCGCGCGACGCCTGGCGGCGCGGCTGGCGCGCGCATTTCGTGCCGTGGTTTGGCCCGGTGTTCTGGCCCTACGCCTATTCGGACATCTTCGACTATGCGTTCTGGCCCGCTGCCTACGACGAAGGCTATTGGGCCTATGCCTATGACGACTTGCTCGACGGCGTGTTCTGGCCCTCCGGCAGCCCGTCTTCCAACTACGCCTCCGCCGGGCCCACCGCGCCCTACGGCACCGCCCCGCAGCAATACCGCAGCCCGCAAGCGGTCCGGCAGGTCTGCGCCGATCCGGGCAACGGCATCACGGCTTGGCCGCTCGCGCGCATCGAGCAGACTGTGCAGCCCAATCCGGAACAACGCGCCCTGCTCGACGAGTTGAAGCAGGCCGCGGCGCTTGCTGCCGACACCTTCAAGGCGTCCTGTACCGATGCCGTGGCGCTGACACCTCCGGCACGTTTGCAAGTGATGGCGAACCGCATCGACGCCACGCTCGAAGCGGTACGCGCCGTGCGTCCGGCGCTCGAGAAGTTTTACGACTCGCTTTCGGATGAGCAGAAGGCGCGCTTCAACACGCTCGGACCGAACGTCAATCGCAACGCGGCGCAGAATCCGCCGCAGCAGGACGCCACCGCAAGCTGCGCCGAGCCGAAGCCCGGCCTGACCAATCTGCCGATCGAGCGGATCGAACAGGTGGTGCAGCCCGCCGAGGCGCAGAAGGCCGCGCTCGACCGCCTGGCGCAAGCGACCGACCAAGCACTGCAAACGCTGCAGGCCGCCTGCCCGGACGTCATCGCGCTGACGCCGGTGGGCCGGCTCGAAGCCATGGAGAAGCGGCTCACCGCGATGAGCCAAGCGGCCCATCAGGTCGAGCCGGCGCTGAACGAGTTCTACGGCTCGCTCAGCAACGAGCAGAAGGCTCGCTTCAATTCGATGAGCGCGACCGCGAGCCGTTAAAGACTTCCCGGCACCAAACCGAGAATCAAAAAGGGCGCCGTCGCCGGCGCCCTTTTCTTCGCAATTTTCTTCAACGGTTTGCCAAATCTATTCCGCGGCGATCCGCACCTCGGGCGCGGCGGCGCGCACCTCGGGATCGACGTCCTGCTCGTACTTGGCGAAGTTTTTCTGGAACATGCCGACGAGCTTGCGCGCGGTGTCGTCGAACGCGGCTTTGTCCTTCCAGGTCTTCATCGGATAAAGCAGGTGCGGCTCAATGCCCGGCACCGAGGACGGCACCGCGAAGCCGAAATAGGGATCGGTGTGGTAGCTCGCGTTCTTCAGTGAGCCGTCGAGCGCGCCGGTCACCAGCGCGCGCGTCACCTTGATCGGCATGCGGCGGCCGACGCCGTAAATGCCGCCGGTCCAGCCCGAGTTCACCAGCCAACAGTCGACCTTGTATTTGGCGATGTAGTCGCGCAGCAGCCGGCCGTATTCCGCCGGCGGGCGCGGCAGGAACGGCGCGCCGAAGCAGGTGGAAAATTCCGGCTCGACGCCGACCAGACCCTTTTCGGTTCCGGCGACCTTGGCGGTGTAGCCGGACAGGAAGTGGTACATCGCCTGCGCGGGCGAAAGCTTGGCGATTGGTGGCATCACGCCATAGGCGTCGGCGGTGAGGAAGATGATGTTCTTCGGATGCCCGGCCATCCCGGTGCGCGACGCGTTCGGGATGAAGTCGAGCGGATAGGCCGAGCGGGTGTTCTCGGTCTTCTTGTCGCTGTTGTAATCCGGAATGCGGGTCTCCGGATCGAACTCGACGTTCTCCAGAACGGCGCCGAAGCGGTTGGTGGCGTCCCAGATCATCGGCTCCGCTTCCTGCGAGAGCTTGATGGTCTTGGCGTAGCAGCCGCCTTCGAAGTTGAAGATTCCGTCCGGCGACCAGCCGGTCTCGTCGTCGCCGATCAGGGTGCGGTTCGGATCGGCCGACAGCGTGGTCTTGCCGGTGCCCGAGAGGCCGAAGAACAGCGCGCTGTCGCCGGCCTTGCCGACGTTGGCGGAGCAGTGCATCGGCATGACACCCTGCGCCGGCAGGTAGAAATTCAGCGTCGTGAACACCGACTTCTTGATCTCGCCCGCGTAGGACGAGCCGCAGATCAGCACGATCTTGCGGGTGAAATCGATCGCCACCTGGGTGTCGGAGCCCTCGCGGCCGCCGTGGCGCTTATGGTCCGGCTTGAACGACGGCATGTCGACGATGGTCATGTCCGGCGTAAAGCCCGCGAGCTCGGCGCGCTCCGGACGGATCAGAAGCTGGCGGATGAACAACGAATGCCAGGCGTATTCGGTATAGACGCGCGTCCTGATCCGATACTTTGGGTCGGCGCCGCCGTAGAGATCCTGCGCGTAGAGCTGCTTGCCCTTCGCGTGCGCCAGAAAATCCTGGAGCATGTTGTCGAAGTGCTCCTGGCTCTGCTTGCGGTTGCCGGCCCACCACACGGTGTTTTCGGTGAGCGCATCGACCTTGGTGTGCTTGTCCTTCGGCGATCGGCCGGTGTGATGGCCGGTCTCGGCACAGAGCGCGCCGCCGGCGACGACGGTGGCCTCGCCGTTGCGGATCGCGTGCTCATAGAGCGGTGCTTCGGTCAGGTTCCAGTGAACCGCGGCGAGGTCTTTAAGGCCGAATTTATCGGCGCCATAGGCGCTGTTGCGCAGACCGGTTTCTCGCACGGAAATTCCTCCTCACGCGTCCGGCCGCCGCATTCGGCCGGAACCTCCCTGGAACAGCCCCTTTTGGGGCGGCCTTTTGGGCGATTATAGCTCTCGGCCCAATGGCGGGCGACCTATAGTCGCGAACTTGTCCTCTGCCAAGAGCAGAGACACCCAACCGCACCGCATGGCTTTGATCTCGATCAATGCGCAAGCGCTTCGCCAGTTGCGCCGGTAACGTTACCTGCAACTCGGACCGGACGGCGCGCCGCCCGGTCCGCTGCAGTGCAATACGGCGCCTCAGTCGGACAGCCCTTTGCTGACCAGCCATTTCTGGATCACTTCGGCGATCTCCAGGTTGTTCTTGTCCTGCATCATCATGTGGGAATTGCCCTTGATGCCGATCTCCGGAAGGTTGATCCAATCGACCGTGCCGCCGGCCGCCTTGATCGCGTCGCCGTACTCCTTGTCGACCTTCTTGAAGGTGGACCAGCGCGGGTGCTGATCGACGTAGTCGCCGAA
>CAMDDZ010000095.1 GCA_945893145.1 Rhodoplanes serenus
CGCAATGAATGACGCGCAGCGCGAGCCCCATGTCCACCGCCTCGACGATGACGCGGCGCTCCAGATCCTTCAGCGATTGCAGCGCGAGGTAGAGAAAATTGCCCGAACCGCAGGCCGGATCGAGCACGCGCACGTCCGCGAGACGCTTGAGGAATTGATCGAGCTGTGCTTCCGCCCTCGACTTCGCCGCAGGACCAGGGCGGCCGTCGCGCGTGCGACCCTTGGCGAGAATGTCAGCCATCTCGGCCTTTACCGTGTCCCACTCGGCGTTGAGCAACCGCAGGATCACCGGCTCGACGATCATCATGATCTTCTGCGGGTCGGTGTAATGCGCGCCGATCTGGGCGCGCTTGTCGGGGTCGAGGAAACGTTCGAAAAGCGTGCCGAAGATGGTCGGGTCGATCGACGACCAGTCCTGCCGCGCAATCGTCCGCAGCATGTCGAGCGAATCCGCGTCGAGCGGGAGCGCCTCGTCGTCGTTGAACAGTCCACCGTTGAAATGCAGGATATGCTCAAGCCCGTATTGGCCGCCTTCGCGCATATTGCGGAAAAGTTCCGACAGCATTTTCTGCGAACGTTCCGGCACCTGTTCACGTCGTTTTGCCAATGTGTCGAGCAGGCGTTTGAACAGGTCGTCTTGCAGCAGGTCCACGTCTTCGGCGAACAGGCAGAACACGATGCGGTTGAGGAAGTGCGCGACCTTCTCCGGCGCGTGGCCCTTCATGCGCAGTCGCTCAGCGATCGCCGAGAATTCCTTGGCGGCGTCTTTGGTGACCTGCTCGCGGGTCTTCTTAGGCTGTAGCCGCTCGGGATGGCGGAAGACGTTGCGGAGAAGCTCGCGCGTGCCCGAATGCGCGAGGTCATCGAGCGTGAAGTCGTGGATTTCCTGAACCGTGTTGGTCCAGTTGGTGTAGATGCGAAAGCGCTTGGTGTCGGAGACCACCAACAGCGGGGGATGCTCCAACGCGACCGAATAGAGCTGGAGCTGCTGGTAGGCGCGGTCGAGATTGGCCTTGTCTTTCTTGTATTCCCAGCCAAAGCAACCGCGCTTCCATACGTCGGCGAAGCCGCCGGTGCCGTCGATCTTGGAGACGCCCTTTTCGAAAGTGTAGCCGTCGGGGTCGACCGCCTCGTTCGGCGTCGGCTCGTCCAACAGCCGGCAGAGGTCGATGAAATGCTCCTGCGCCGCCTGCCGCTCCGTACGGTCGGCGCGGCTCCACTTGTCGATGAATTCGCCGGGCGTCATCGCGCGAGAATTAGCAGGGATTCGCGCGATCTGAAATGGAGGGACTTGTAAGTTCAGTGATTACGCAAAAGGGGTCTGGGTTGGACCCCAGACCCCTCGCCCTTAGGAAGGAGATGTTTGAGCGCGGTTAGCGACTTTCTCCTCGATCCAGGTTTCCACCTCTTCAGCTACCCACGCGACCCTGCAAGCGCCAAGCCGTACCCGAGGAGGGAATTGGCCGGCGGTTTCGAGCCGCGCAATGTGAGCGAAAGAATACGGGACACCATAGATCGACTTGAGTTCCTTCTTCGATACCAGCTTCCGTGTCATCGCAAGTCCCTCATGAAAGGGACGTTGCAACGCCCGGGTTAGCCAGTTAACGGGCAACGACAATCATACGCTCGCATAGATGTCGGTTCAACGTGCACATAGCGAAACATTTCACGCTTCCAAATGTCGATTGGTGCTCAGGCGACGTGACGGTCAGTGACAGAGAGGCACCTGAACTCGTCCAGCATATCTGCCCATGCCTGCATGAGCTTGACTCGGTCCGGCCAATAGGTGGCCCGATTGTAGGCGCGGCGAATTTGATTCTCGTCCTGGTGAGCGAGCACAGCTTCGATCACCTGCGGGTTATGTCCGCGCTCGTTCAAGATCGTACTCGCGGATGACCTGAAGCCATGCGAACACATTTGTTCGCTCGTGTATCCCATCCTCCGAAGTGCGGAGTTCATCGCGTTTTCAGAAAGTGGCTTGGTCGCACATCGGATCGAGGGCAACACAAGGCCGTCATTTTCGGACAACGCCCAGATGTCTCGCAGCACAGCGAGAGCCTGTTGGGAAAGCGGCACGTCGTGGGGACGGCGCATTTTCATTCGTTCGGCCGGGATGCGCCACATAGCCTTGGGCCAGATGATTTCAGAGCGACGCATTAACCGCAGCTCACCCGGCCTGGTCATCGTGAGGGCAATGAGCCGCAACGCGGCCCGAATTGTTGGCCAGCCGTCGAACTCATCAATGCACACCATCAGGGCGCCCAATTCACGCTCGTCTGTGATCGCGGGTAGGTGCTTAACCTGCGGCCTCAAGAGCGCACCGCGAAGTGCAAAAGTCGGATCGTTCTGGGCTCGAAGAGTTTGGATGGCGAACCGAAAGACGCTGCCGATCGTGCCCCGCATCTTCCGCGCGGTTTCTCGCCGGCCGCTTTTTTCGACTTTCCTTAGTACGTCGAGCACTTCGGCTGGGGTGATCTCCGTGATGGGCCGCCTCGAAAGTGCGCCCGCCAGGCGCTCAAGCATCCAGCGGTTCTTGGCCATCGTGGTTGCCGCGGTTCCGTTTTCTTCAAGTCGCGCGAGATGCTCGGCGGCAAGGGCACCGAACGTATTTGCTGTGGCCATTGCCGCCGCCGCTTTCTCCGCTTTGCGTTGTTGCGAGGGATCAGTCCCGGCGGCGATGAGTTTGCGTGCATCGTGGCGCCGCTCGCGAGCCATCGCGAGCGAGACTTCAGGGAAGGAGCCAAGGCCGAGCATGTTCTGCTTGCCTCCGAAACGATATCGAAGGCGCCACAGTTTGCTCCCGTTGGAGTTGACCAGAAGATGCAAGCCGTCGCCGTCCGTGAGGAGGTAGGGCTTCGGTTGCGGCTTTGCTTTTTGGATCGTGAACAGAGCGAGGGGCATGAGTATACGGCCCTTCATGTGAACGGGTCATCTGCTCAATCGTATACTCAAATTACAGGCGAAGTCACGGGTTGCTATGAGAAGCTATGAGTCGAAATCTTGCACTAAGCGGCTGATTGCAAATGACAATATTTATTTATGTGTGTCTATGAATATATTCCTTGGTGCCCAGGAGAGGACTCGAACCTCCACGGCTTTCACCGCTAGTACCTGAAACTAGTGCGTCTACCAATTCCGCCACCTGGGCACAGGTGCAGTCCGGAAGTGGCGGACAGATAAGGTGCCGCCTTTCGCCTTGTCAATCGAGGGGTTTACGCCCTCTATACAGCCGGAAGCCCATCCGGTATTCGCAAGGCCTGACACCGCCCGCGGCCGACGCCATAACGCTGCAAGATAACGCTGCAAGCCACATGACGCTGCAAGCCAACAACGACACGCTGATCACTGTTTTCGGCGGCTCCGGTTTCCTCGGCCGGCACCTCGTCCGGGCGCTGGCCCGAAGGCACTACCGCATCCGTGTCGCCTGCAGGCGGCCCGATCTCGCCGGCCACCTGCAGCCGCTCGGCCGGGTCGGCCAGATCCACACGGTGCAGGCCAACGTGCGCTATCCGGGCTCGATCGAAGCCGCGGTGCGCGGCGCCGACATCGTCATCAACCTTGTCGCCGTGCTGTACGAGCGCGGGCGCCAGCGCTTCGAGGCCGTGCAGGTTTTCGGCGCCGAGCAGGTGGCGCTCGCGGCCTCCGCCCACGGCGCGCGCATGATCCATGTCTCGGCGATCGGCGCCGACGAGAATTCGCCGTCGGCCTACGCGCGCTCCAAGGCCGCGGGCGAAAAGGCGGTGCGGGTGGCAACGCCGGACGCCGTCGTATTCCGTCCCTCCGCGTTGTTCGGGCCGGAGGATAATTTCTTCAACAAGTTCGCCGCAATCGCGCGTTTTGCGCCGGCGCTGCCGCTGATCGGCGGCGGCGCCACCCGCTTTCAGCCGGTGTTCGTCGGCGACGTGGCGGAAGCGATCGCGCGCGCGGTCGATGGCAATGCCAAGCCGGGCACCGTCTATGAGCTTGGCGGCCCGGAGGTGCGCACCTTCCGGCAACTGATGGAGTACATGCTCGCCACCATCGAACGCCAGCGGCTGCTGGTCCCGGTGCCGTTCGGCCTGATGAAACTGCAAGCGCAGTTCCTGCAATTCCTGCCCAAGCCGCCGCTCACGCCTGACATGGTCGAGCTGCTGCGCGGCGACAACGTGGTGTCGGACGAGGCGCGGCGCGACGGCCGCACCCTGCAAGCGCTCGGCATCGAACCGACCGCGATGGAAGTGATTGTGCCGTCCTATCTCTGGCGGTTCCGCAAGACCGGACAGTTCAAGACCGGCCGCTTCGCCTGAACGGCGACCCCATCGCCAAAGCAAGACAGCAGCGATCTGCCAAGAATTGAGGCAAGATCGCGCGACTGATTCGCCGGCTTCGTACCGCGCTGTCGTTTTCCTTCGAAATTTCGTTCCGATCGTAACCTTTGCGTTGCGTTCGACGGACATGTTCCCAGTGCGAGCCGCTCAATCCGCACGCCCGGAGGACACAATGGCGCACGATGCCGTGGACGAGAATCCAGCTTTGCTGGCGACCGTGCAGCCGGAGCGCACGGAGCAGAGAGTGGCGCTGACGGTCATCCTGCTCTCGACCTTAATCTTTATTGCCGCCGTCCCATTCGCCCGCGTGCCACTGCCACAGGTCTGGGCCTTCATCCCGATCTACGAATCCGCGCTCGCCATCAACGATGTGATAACGGCGGCGCTGCTGTTCGTACAGTTCTCGATCCTGCGCTCGCGCGCCGTGCTGGCGCTCGCCTGCGGCTACCTGTTCGCCGCCGCGATGGTGGTGCTGCACGCGCTTACCTTTCCCGGTCTGTTTTCGCCGAAGGGTCTGATTGGCGCGGGACCGCAGAGCACGGCCTGGATTTACATGTTCTGGCACGGCGGCTTTCCGCTGTTCGTGATCGCCTACGCGTGGCTGAACGATCGCAAGACCAAAGCAAAGCCGGCTGTTGAATCAAGCCGCACCACCGTCTGGGCCGGCATCGTCGTTGCTTCTGCTGCTGCCTACGGCCTCGCGATGCTCGCGACCGCAGGACAAGCCAACTTGCCGTCCATCATGCAGGGCAATTCCTACACGCCCGCGATGATCGCAGTGGTTTCCGCGGTCTGGGTGTTGGGCCTCGTGCCGCTCGTCATTCTGGGGCTGCGCCGCCAGCGCTCCGCGCTCGACCTCTGGCTCATCGTTGTGATGTGCGCCTGGACGTTCGACGTGGGACTGAGTGCGGTCTTCAACGCCGGGCGCTTCGATCTCGGCTTTTACGCCGGCCGCATCTACGGGTTGCTGGCGGCCTCCTTCGTGTTGCTGATGCTGCTGCGCGAAACCGGCGTGCTGTATGCGCGGCTGTTCCGCTCGTTCCAGACCGAGCAACAGGAGCGCCAGCGCACGGCGGAGGAACACCGCCAGATTTTCGACACCTCGCTCGATTTGATCTTGATCACCGATCGCCGCGGCCGGTTCATCCGCGTCAGCCCGAGCTCCAAAGTGCTGCTCGGTTATGAACCCCAAGAGATGATCGGCCGCAGCGGCGTCGAGTTCATCTTCCCAGCCGATCTCGATCCGACCCGGCAGGAAATGCGCGCCGCGCGCCGCGGCCGCGACATCCGCAATTTCGAGACGCGCTACGTTCATAAAGATGGCCATCCCGTCACGCTGTCATGGACGGGCGTGTGGTCGGAAGCGGTGCAACAGCACTTCTTCATCGGGCGCGATGTCACCGAGAACAGAAAAGCCCAGGAGGCACTTCAGCAGGAGGTCGATGAGCGAAAGCGCGTCGCCGAAGTGCTGCACAACACCATCACCAGCATGGTCGATCCCGTGCTGGTCGCCGACGCCAAGGGCAAGGTTCTGGTCGTCAATCCGGCGGCGCAGCGGATTTTCGGCCGGCTTCCGGGCGTCGATTCGGACAAATACGAGCGTCCGTACGACCGATTTTATCCTGACGGGGTGACGCCGTTCCCGTTCGAGCAGACAGCGCTCTACCGCGCGGTGCGCGGCGAAGCGGTCGACGATCTCGAATACATTATCCGGCAGAAGGGAACGGGGAATGGCACCCACCTCGTCACCAGCGGACGCCCGATCCGGAACGAAGCCGGAGAGCTGCAGGGCGCGGTGACGATCTATCGCGACATCACCGAGACCAAGAAGGCCCAGGAGGCATTGCGCGAAAGCGAGCAGATGGCGCGCGACATCATTGCCGGCGCGCTCGACGGCTTCACGCAGGTTAATGAGGCCGGAGCGGTGATCGAATGGAATCCGCGAGCCGAAGCGATCTTCGGCTGGTCGCGGCAAGAGGCGCTGGGCAAGCGCCTCACCGAACTGTTCCTGCCGGCAGAGTCTCCATTGCGCTCCGATGGGCTGCTCGCGCGGTTGCTGCAGACCGGCGAGAGCGGCCATGCGGGCGAGCGCTTCGAGATCGAAGCGTCGCGCAAGGACGGCCGCAAGATTAAGGTCGAAGTGGCGCTGACCGCGCTGCGCCGGCACGACGGCTATGTGTTCAACGGGTTCGTGCGCGACCTCACCGAAAAGATCGCCGCCGAGGAGCAGCTCCGGCAAGCGCAAAAGATGGAGTCGGTCGGCCAGCTCACCGGCGGCATCGCGCACGACTTCAACAACATGCTGACCGTCATCACCGGCACCATCGATATCCTGGCTGAAGGCGTCGCCGACAAGCCGCAGCTTGTGGCGATCGCAAAACTGATTAGTGAAGCCGCCGACCGCGGCGCCGAATTGACCGGCCACCTGCTCGCCTTCGCCCGCAAGCAGCCGCTGCAACCGCGTGACACCGACATCTACGAGCTGCTGGTCGAAACCACCAAACTGCTGCGCCCAACCCTGGGCGAGCACATCCAGATCGAGACCAAGCTGCAAACCGACATCTGGCCAGCGCTGATCGATCCGAGCCAGCTCAGCAACGCGCTGCTCAATCTCGCGGTCAACGCGCGCGACGCCATGCCGGGCGGTGGCAGGCTGATGATCGAGGCCGACAACATCACCATCGACCGGACCATCGCCGACAGCATCGGCGACATCGAGCCCGGGCACTACGTCGTGATCGCAGTGAGCGACACCGGCAGCGGCATTCCGAAGGAGATCCGCGACAAGGTGTTCGAGCCGTTCTTCACCACCAAGGACGTCGGCAAGGGAACCGGCCTCGGTCTCAGCATGGTCTATGGTTTCGTCAAACAATCCGGCGGGCAGATCAAGATATACAGTGAGGAGGGCGTCGGCACGACCTTCCGCATTTACCTGCCGCAGGCGGGCGATCCGCCGCCGGTCGAAGCGGCCGAAGAAGTTTCGGCCTCGCTTTCTGAGGGCAACAACGAAACCATTCTGATCGTCGAGGACGATCCGCTGGTGCGCGCCTCCGTCACGGCGCAGGTTCAGGGCCTCGGCTACAAGACGCTATCGGCTGGCAACGCGGCGGAAGCGCTCGTCATTGCCGACAGCGGTGTATCATTTGATTTGTTGTTTACCGATGTCATCATGCCCGGCCAGATGAACGGGCGGCAGCTGGTCGAAGAGATGATCAAGCGGCGCTCGCCGCTCCGAGTGCTGTTCACCTCCGGCTATACCGAGGACGCCATCATCCACCACGGCCGGCTCGAGCCCGGTGTCCTGCTGTTGGCGAAACCGTACCGGAAAGCTGACCTGGCCCGCATGCTCCGACAGGCGCTTTTGTCGCACGGCATGGGAACTTTGGCAGGCATCCAACCGGCCAACCGAAGCGCGCAGGCCGGCTAAACCCCCGGCCTGGAATAATTTTTCCTTTACAGTTTTGGGCTACAACCGGGCACTGCATCAAGCGCAAACATCACTTGGGCGTGTCGCGTACAATTACTCAGGGAGCCTCCATGCAACGCATTCTCGTAATCGACGATCAGCCGCACGTGCGCTCGACGATTGCGATCGCGCTGCAGGCTAAGGGCTTCCATGTGGTTGCGGTCGATAACGGCGCAGCGGGTATCAAGGAATTCGAGGAATCGAAATTCGATCTCGCCATCGTCGATATTTTCATGCCGGGTCTCGACGGCACCAAGGTTATCAAGACGCTGCATGATCGCGCGCCAGGATTGCCGATCGTCGCAATCTCTGGCGTGCCGCTGAAGTCGTCGGGCCGCACCGCGCTCGACTTCATCTCGATGGTGCCGGAGCTTTCGAAGGTCGTGTGCCTGCAAAAGCCGTTTCGGCCGGGCGATCTGCTTCACGCCATGGAGCAAGCGATGGGCGAGCGCGCCGCCTAGGACGTGAATCGCTAGAGGCCGAGCGCGAGCGCAATCAGCCCGAGCGAGCCGACGATCACACGCCACCAGGCGAACAGCGCAAAGCCGTGGCGCTGCACGTAGCCCAGGAACATCTTCACGACGATCCAGGCGCTGACGAACGACACCGCAAAGCCGACGCCCACGATCATCAAGTTATCGGTGCTTAGATCGCCGCGCGATTTGTAGAGGTCGTAGGCGAAGGCGCCGGCCATGGTCGGCATGGCGAGCCAGAACGAGAATTCAGCGGATGAGCGGCGATCGGCGCCAGTCAGCATCGCAGCCACAATGGTCGCTCCCGAACGCGACACGCCGGGCACCATGGCGGCGCACTGAGAGATGCCGATGATCACGTACATCGGCAGCGTGAACGTCATGACGTCGCGATAACGCGGCTTTAGATTCAGCCGGTCGATCCAGAGCAGCACCGCGCCACCGGCGATCAACGTGAAGCAAATGATCCACACGTTAAATAGCACCGCCTTGATGAAGTCGTGCGCCAGCGCACCGACCAGGGCAGCGGGCAGAAACGCCAGCAGCACGCCCAGCACGAAGCGGCGCGCCTGAGGATCGGTGAAGAACCCGATGGCAAGCTGGAAGATGCGGACGAAGTAGATCGACAGCAGCGCCAGGATTGCGCCGAACTGGATCAGCACTGCGAAGGTCTTGCCGAAGTTCTCGTCGTCGAAGCCGAAAAAGCGCTGCACCAGCAGAAGGTGCCCGGTCGAGGACACCGGCACGAATTCGGTCAGGCCTTCGACGATGCCAAGGGCAACGGCCTTGATGACGTCGAAAGTGGCGATGTCGGCCATACGGCGGGCTCCGGAGCGGCGGGAAATACTGGGGAATCACCGGCACTTCGCTTTTGGCGCAAGCGCTCGAGCCGGGCAAGGCCGGTTAAGAGATCGTTACCCCTATGGCTACAATTTTCGCCATCGGCGCGATTTCCGCCGTAAATCGATGCGCAGGCTGTACGCATGATTCTCGCCGCGGCGGCCCGTTTGGACATTGCCTCGACGCCCGCATGTTGACGCTGTTTCATCACCCATTCTGTCCGCATTCGCGCTTCATCCGGCTGGCGCTAGCCGAGTACGGCCTTGAGGCGCGGCTGGTCGAGGAGCGGGTGTGGGACCGCCGCGAGGCCTTCCTGATGCTCAATCCGGCCGGCAACACCCCAGTGCTGGTTGAGGAAGGCCATCCGCCGGTGCCGGGCGCCAGCATCATCGCCGAATACATCGATGAGACCCAGGGCGCCGCGTTCGGCGAGCGCCGGCTGATGCCAACCGATCTGCGCGCGCGCGTGGAAGTGCGCCGGCTGACCTCTTGGTTCAACGACAAGTTCTTTGCCGAGGTCAGCGGTCCGATCGTGAGCGAGCGGTTCTACCGCCGCCACATGCGCATCGAGCAGGGCGGCGGACCGCCCAACACCGACGCGATCCGTGCGGCGCGCGCCAACATCCGCTATCATCTGTCCTATATCGGATGGCTGGCGGGCCGGCGCGACTATCTGGCGGGCGACCATCTCAGTTTCGCCGACCTTGCGGCGGCGGCGCACCTGTCATCGATCGACTACCTGGGCGATGTGCCATGGAGCGAAGACGAGGCCGCGAAGACCTGGTACGCGCGGGTGAAGTCGCGCCCGTCGTTCCGCGCGCTCCTGGCCGACGCGGTGCCGGGCGTGCCGGCGTCGAAGACCTACGCCGACCTCGACTTCTGAGCGATCCCACCGAACTCAAGACCGCACTGACGAAGCTCGCGCGCGAACAAGGCTTTGACACCGTCGGCGTGACGCGTCCGGATCCCGTGCCAGACAGCAAGGCTCGGCTCGAACAATTCATCGCAAGCGGCGCGCATGGCGACATGGATTGGATGGAAACCACCGCCGCGCGGCGCGGCGATCCCCGTGCGCTGTGGCCGGAGGTGCACTCGGTCGTCATGCTCGGCGTCAACTACGGGCCGGACAGCAATCCCCTCGCGATCCTCCAGCAGCGTGAGCGCGGTGCGATCTCGGTCTATGCGCAAGGCGAGGACTATCACGAGCTGATCAAAAAGCGGCTCAAGACGGTGGCGCGCTGGCTCGCCGCCAATGCGGGCGGCGACGTGAAGGTGTTCGTCGATACCGCCGCGGTGATGGAGAAGCTGCTCGCGGCGAGCGCCGGTCTCGGCTGGCAGGGCAAGCATACCAATCTGGTATCGCGCGAGTTCGGGTCCTGGCTGTTTCTCGGTGCAATCTTCACCACGCTCGAACTGCCGCCGGATGCAGCCGAGCCCGATCACTGCGGCACCTGTCGCAATTGCCTCGATGTCTGCCCGACCGCCGCATTTCCCGAACCGTACCGGCTCGATGCGCGGCGCTGCATCTCGTATCTCACCATCGAACACAAGGGACCGATCGACCGCGAACTGCGGCCGCTGATGGGCAACCACATCTACGGCTGCGACGATTGTCTCGCGGTGTGCCCGTGGAACAAGTTTGCGCAGGCCGGGCGCGAAGCAAAGCTTGCCGCACGCGACGCCTTGCGCGCCCCAAAACTCGCCGAGCTTTCGCGGCTCGATGACACAGCGTTTCGCGCGTTGTTCGCCAAGACCGCGGTGAAGCGCGCCGGCCGCGACCGCTTCGTGCGCAACGTGCTGATCGCAATCGGAAACTCGGGCGACGCAGCGCTGGTGCCGGATGCCGAGCGGCTGCTGGACGACAATTCGCCGCTGGTTCGCGGCGCGGCGGTGTGGGCACTGGGACAGCTCGATCCGCGGCGGCTCGCGGCTCTCGCGCCGAGTCATCGCGCCGCCGAAGCCGATCCGTCAGTCGCCGAAGAATGGTCCGCTGCGGCAACGACGTAATGCCCGCGCGGCGCAGAGCATGTTAGGCTTTCGCCAAACATAAATGGGAGGATCGTCATGGCCGCACTCACGCGCCGTACCATGCTGGGCGGGCTTTCGGCGCTCGCGGTGGTGCGGCCCGACCGCGCGTTCGCGGCCTGGCCGGAGCGCAACATCTCGCTCATTCACGGGCTGACGGCCGGCGGCGGCGTTGACGTCAGCGCACGGGTGATCGCGGAGGGTCTATCGAAAAAGCTCGGCCAGCAAATCGTGGTCGAGCCGAAGCCCGGCGCCGCCGGCACATTGGCCGCGGCGCAGATGGCGCGCGCCAATCCCGACGGCTATCAGCTCGGCTGGATTCCAAGCGGCCACGCCGTCACCGCCGCGACCTACAAGCAATTGCCGTTTCATCCGATCGACGACTTCACCATCATCGGCCAGGCCATCGAGTTTCCGTTCCTGATTGTGACCTATCCGGATCACACGATTCGCAACATTGCGGATGTCATCAAGACCGCAAAGTCACGCTCGGAGTCGTTGCTCGCCGGCGTGCCGGGCGCCGGCACGCCGCAGCACCTGCTGATGGAATATTTCATGCGGCTCGCCGGCATCAAAATCCAGGTGGTGCCGTTCCGCGGCGGCAATCAGGCGCTCACCGAACTGCTCGGCAAGCGGCTCGACTTTTTGCTCGATCCGCCGATCGCACTGATCGGCCAGATCAAGTCCGGCGGACTGCACGCCATCGGGGTCACCGGCGACAAACGCTACACACCACTGCCGGAGGTCGGCACCATCGCCGAGGCGGGCTTCCCGGGATTTTCGGTGACCTCGTGGATGGGGCTGGTTGGTCCGGCCAAGCTGCCGCCGGATATTGCGGCGCGGCTCAACCGCGAGCTCAACGCGCTGATTGCCGAGCCCGCCGCGGCCGAAAAAATCCGCGCACTCGGCAGCGATCCGAAGGGCGGCACGCCGGACGATTTCAAGGCGCTGATCGCCAAGGATATCGCGCGTTGGACCAAAGTGATCGCCGACGCCGGCATCGAGCGGATTTGATCCAAGCTGCACCAACTTGTGCTATGATCTTGCTATGAACAAAAACGACTCCGAACGCGTCAAAACGCGATCGGAACATCAACTTTCAAAAGAAGATATGGCTGCGATTGATCGAAGTCTTGCCGATGCTCGCAGCAAGCGATTCGCAACCGATGAGCAGGTTGCAGCAGTCTTTGATCGTTATCGGCATCGTCCTGCACGCTAGCCCACCGTGAGCAAACGGAAAGCGCTGCAATAGCACTCTAAAACTCCGCCACCGCGGCGACCAGCCGATCGATGTCCTCCGGCCGCGACAGGCGGTGATCGCCGTCCTTCACCAGCGTCAGCACCACGTCGTCGTGCGCGAGACGCGACGACAGCTCGACCGCGTGCTGCCAGGGCACATCCGAATCCTGCACGCCCTGCAAAATGCGCACCGGGCAGCCGGTCTCGATCAACCCGCCGAGCATGAGGTGTTTACGTCCGTCCTCGATCAGCGCACGGGTGATGACATAGGGCTCCTCCGAATATTGCGACGGTCGCTGCCAAGCACCTTTGGCCTCGATCTCGCGTTTCACCTCCGGCGAGAACTTGTTCCACATCAGCTCTTCGGTGAAATCAACCGCCGGTGCGATCAACACCAGACCGGCGACCGACGCTTCCGAGGGCTTGGCTGTCCGCCGCCTGACCTCCCGCACCAGCAGCAGCGCCAGCCAGCCGCCCATCGAGGAGCCCACCAGCACCTGCGGCCCCTGCAGTGTGTCGAACACCGCAAGGCTGTCTTTGAGCCAGCTTCCGATGGTGCCGTCCACGAAAGCCCCGCCCGACTCGCCATGACCCGAATAATCGAAGCGCGTGCAGGCGCGTCCCCGCTCGGCCGCCCACTGGTCGAGCGCCGCAGCCTTGGTGCCCAGCATGTCGGATTTAAAGCCGCCAAGCCAAAGCAGGCCTGGCCCTGTCCCCGCCCGCTGCCGCACCGCAATGCGGTAAACCTTTGGACCGGTTTCCACCTCCAGAAATTTCAGGCATGACTCGGTCATGGCATGACGCCTTGTTCGGACGGCCGGCTGGCAGCGCAAATTGCGCAGATGTGTTTCGCCGCAAGCCGCCGCTCGATGCAAGGGCTTCATGCCGGGGTTCCAGGGGCGTGGGACAAGGCTGAGGCTAGGGGATGGCCATTAAGACCGCCGATATGGCGGAAGCGCGCGTACTTGCACGCGCGGTCGCGGGCGCGACCGTGTTGCAGCTCGTGCCGTCGCTCCATGAGGACGCGTTAGCGCGCGCCGCCGTGCAGATCGCGCACACGCTGGTGCAAGCCGGCGCGCGCGCCATCGTCGGCGCCGAGGATGGGCCGCTGGTGAGCGAGCTCCGATCCTTCGGCGGCGAGTGGCTGCCATTCGCCAGCGCAACGTTCAACCCAATCAAGTTGCGGCGCAACGCTGAGACGCTGGGCCGGTTCGTCGCCGCCGAGCGCGTCGATATCGTCCATGCCAAGAGCGCAGGCGCGGCCTGGAGCGCGCTGGTGGCGACCGACCACAATGGCGTGTGGCTCGTCACCGATCTTCCCGAGCTGCCGCGCACCCGCATGCGGCTCGCGAGCCTCTATATGAGTGCGCTGGGCCGCGGCGATCGCATCATCGCGCGTTCGCTGTTCATGGCGAAGCCGTGGATGGATCGCTATCGCATCCCGCCGGAGCGCGTGAAGGTCATCCCGCCCAGCATCGACACCGTGCGGTTCGATCCGGCGACGGTGCGGCCGGAGCGGGTGGCTGCGCTACGGCAAACTTGGGGCATTCCCTCGGGCGTGCGGATTGTCCTGGTGCCCGGACGGCTCGCGCCTTGGAACGGCCAGCTCACGCTGCCGAACGCCGCACGCCTGTTGAGCGACGGCGGCATGCGCGGGGTGACTTTCGTGCTGGCCGGCGACGACCGGCGCTACCTGCCCTATGCCCGCGCGGTCACCAATCGCGCCAATGCGGCGGGTGTCGGCGCACTGTTCCGTCTGGTCGGGCACTGCGCCGACATGCCGGCCGCTTATGCGGCAGCGGACGTCGTGGTGGTGCCCTCGGTGGTGCCGCCGCTTTACGGACGGGTGGTGGCTGAGGCGCAGGCCATGGCGCGGCCGGTGGTCGCATCCGCGATCGGCCCGTTGCCGGAAAATCTTCTGGCGCCGCCCCGCATGCCGGACGATGTGCGCACCGGCTGGCTGGTGCGTCCAGGAGATGCCGGCGAGCTTGCGCGTGCGCTTGCGACCGCATTGGCGCTCGACGCCGAGCACTACCGTGCGCTTGCCGCACGGGCCCGGCAATTCGGCGAGTTCGCGTTCTCGCCACAGCGTGCCGCGGCCGTCATGCTCGAGATTTACACGTCGCTGTTGGCTGTTGACCGCTAGTTGCGCCCGGTTGAAAACCGGAATATCACCACAATTGCGGTAATGTATTGCGGCTGGCGGGACGTGCGTTGGTATCAACTGGCGGTATTTCGTGACCCCTCGTTCTTCGACAGCGCGTATCGCGGCGGACGCTGAGTCGCCCGATCTCTCGCAATCGGCCGAACCCAAGACAGCAAGTGCAACCGTCGTGGCCGCACCCAGCCACGCGCTGACGGCGCTCATCGTCGTGCCAACGCTGCACGCCGGCGCCGCCGACAACGGCGCGCTCGATCTCGTCCGCATCCTGGCGAGCGCCGGACACAAACCGATCGTCGCCTCGTGTGGCGGACGCCTGGTCGATGACGTCATCGCGGCCGGCGGCGAATGCGTGCAGATCGACATGGCGAGCCGCAACCCAGCCGTCATGCTGCGCAACGGATGGGCGCTGCGACGGATCGTGCGCGAGCGCGGCTGCGCGGTCGTCCATGCGCACGGCCGCGCGCCAGCGTGGAGCGCCTATTTCGCCGCGCGGATGACCGGCGTGCCGTTCCTCACCACCTGGCACAAGGGCTTCCGCGAGCAGAACCCGTTCAAGCGCCTCTACAACGGCATCATGGCGCGCGGCGACCGGGTGATCGCGGTCAGCGAGCAGATCGCCCAACTGATTCACGACCGCTACGGCACGCCGTGGAGCCGCATCGCCGTGGTACCGGCGAGCGTCGATTTCCAGCGCTTCGATCCGGCCGCGGTGTCGCGGGCGCGCATCGAAGCGATGCGCAACGCCTGGGGCGTCGGGCGGAGCGATCGCGTGATCCTGGTGGTCGGCCGCATGCTTCGCCGCAAGGGCCACCACGTGGTGGTGGACACGGTGCGCCGCCTCAAGGTGATGGGCGCCAAGGACATCGTCTGCATTTTCGCAAGCGTCGACCAGGGCACCCGCTACGCCGCCGAATTGTGGGACCAAGTGCTCGCCACCGGGACAGCGGACGTCATCCGCATGACCGGCCCGATGGACGACGTGCCGGCGGGCTACGCCGCGGCATCCGTTGTGGTGTCGGCAGCGGTGCAACCCGAAGGTATGCAGCGCGGGCTGATCGAGGCGCAGGCCATGGCGCGGCCGGTGATCGTCTCCGAGCTTGGCGCCGGTCCCGATGTGGTGCTCGCGCCGCCCGCCGTGCCGCACGACCAGATGACCGGCATGCGTTTTCCGACCGGCGACAGTTCAGCGCTCGCAGCCGCGCTGATGCGGTTGTTTTCAATGCCGCCCGCGACACAGCACGCGATCGGCGCACGCGGCCGCGCCTGGGTGCTCGGCCATTTCACCGCGCCGGCCGCCGCCGAGCTCACGCTCAAGCTTTATGCCGAGGTTGCGGCCCGGCGGATTAACGCTTAACTCCCCTAACTCCCTAATTCCCGGTCGGAATCGGGCTGGAATCACGTTGACTTATGGGCGGTTTGTCCCGATCCTCGCCCCATCTACAACTTGAGAGGAGAAGCCTGCCATTCGTCGCCCGATGAGAGCACCGGCACCCGTCCAGAAGGACGGCCCGCGTATTAACGAGGAGATCCGAGTCCGCGAGGTTCACCTGATCGATAAAGACGGTGCTAACCTCGGCAACCTCCCGATCGCAGACGCTTTGGTCAAGGCCCAGGAGGCCGGCCTCGATCTGGTCGAGATTTCACCCAATGCCACGCCGCCGGTCTGCAAGCTGCTCGATTACGGTAAGTACAAATACCAGGAGCAGAAGAAGCAGGCCGAAGCCCGCAAAAAGCAGAAGGTCGTCGAGGTCAAGGAACTGAAGTTCCGGCCGATGATCGACGATCACGACTACGAAGTGAAGATGCGCTCGATGCAGCGCTTCTTCGAAGAGGGCGACAAGGTCAAGGTGACGCTCCGCTTCCGCGGCCGCGAGATGGCGCACCAGGAGCTGGGGATCCAGCTGCTGAACCGCGTCAAGGAAGACACCCTCAAGATCGCCAAGGTCGAGATGGAGGCCCGCTTTGAGGGCCGCCAGATGGTGATGGTGCTGGCGCCACGTTGAAACGGACGTTGCGTTGAGCTGGCACAAGCATTTCAGGTCAGGGGTATTGATGCGTATCGCTCGGCGTGGAGCAGAAGTGCCCTAAGAGATAGGCCCGGCGGGCCGCGTTCAGGATACTGGCGCCGCACCAACCACGGGCATTCCCGCGTGGTTGTCTTTTTGGGACGCCTCTGCCATAACCGCCCCGCTCGTCGCCCGGCTAAACAAGGGCTGCCGTGGCGGCGACAATGCTCAATCAGCACGCTCGTTTCGAGCACATCCGGCTGACCCGGAGCTTTGCCGTGGTCGAAGCCAAAAGGAGAGCCAAATGCCCAAGATCAAGACCAAGTCGGGCGCCAAAAAGCGCTTCAGGATCACTGCCAGTGGCAAGGTCAAGTCGGCCATGGCCGGCAAGCGCCATGGCATGATCAAACGGACGCCGAAGCAGGTTCTGCAGCATCGCGGCACCCGCGTGCTGTTCAAGACCGACGGCGAGAACATCCGGAAGTATTGGATGCCGAACGGCTGATCGGCCGCCTGCGGCCGCCGAGCGCGACCGTTCGCAACATTTCACATTAACGAGGCCGCTCCGCGCGGCCATCCGTTCTACTTCGAAGGAGATTTGTCATGGCACGCGTCAAGCGCGGCGTCACCGGACACGCCAGACACAAGAAGGTCTACAAGGCGGTCAAGGGCCACTACGGCCGGCGCAAGAACACCATCCGAATTGCGCGTCAATCGATGGAGAAGGCGAACCAGTACGCCTACCGCGACCGCAAGAACAAGAAGCGTACGTTCCGCGCGCTTTGGATTCAGCGCATCAACGCCGCGGTGCGGCCGTTCGGCTTGACCTACAGCCGCTTCATCGACGGGCTCATCAAGGCAGGCGTGCTGGTCGATCGCAAGGTGCTGGCCGAGCTCGCCATCGCGGAACCGACTGCGTTCCAGGTGATCGTGGAAAAGGCTAAGGCCGCGATGCCAGCGCCCGCCTGACGGTTGGATGCCCGGCTCAAGACCGGGCATGACGACGAAAGGCGGACGGCATGTCCGACATTGCACAGCTTGAAACGCAGCTGACCGACGCCATCGCTGCCGCAGGCGACGAGGCGGCGGTTGAGTCCGTTCGCGTCGCAGCCCTGGGCAAGAGCGGCTCGGTGACCGCGCTTCTGAAAACGCTCGGCGGCATGACGCCGGACGAGCGCAAGGTGCAAGGCCCCGCCATCAACGGGCTGAAGGATCGCGTTAACGCGGCGCTCGCCGCGCGCAAGGACGCCTTCAAGGGCGCGGCCCTCGATGCTCGGCTCAACACCGAGACCGTGGATGTCACACTGCCGGTGCGCGAGGCGCCGACGGAAGCCGGCCGTGTGCACCCGATCAGCCAGGTGGTGGATGAGCTCACCGCGATCTTCGCCGACATGGGATTTGCGGTCGCCGAAGGGCCGGACATCGAGACCGACGACTACAACTTCACCAAGCTGAACTTTCCCGAGGGCCATCCGGCCCGCGAGATGCACGACACGTTCTATTTTCCGCCGAAGCCCGACGGCTCGCGCATGCTGCTGCGCACGCACACCTCGCCGGTGCAGGTGCGCACCATGCTGTCGCAGAAGCCGCCGATCCGCGTGATCATTCCCGGCCGCACCTATCGCAGCGATAGTGACCAGACCCACACGCCGATGTTCCATCAGGTCGAAGGCCTTGTCATCGACAAGGGCTCGCATCTTGGACATCTGAAATGGATTCTCGAGGAATTCTGCAAGGCATTCTTCGAGGTCGATGCCGTGAAGATGCGTTTCCGGCCG
>CAMDDZ010000096.1 GCA_945893145.1 Rhodoplanes serenus
GACCGCACGTTGCGTCACCGCCTCCGTTGCTTTCATGTGTGCGCCGGCACGATCTTGAGGGCCCGTGAAGACTTCGCAAACCTCAAGTCCAAACTGGCTCGCACCTTCCATGACGAAAAAATCGGGATGCTCGCGGTCAAGTCCAAGAACCCACTGCTTGCCAAGAGACTTGGCAGCCTGCTCGACCAAAAACCGCTCCCGATGTTTCTTTGCTGCGCGCGTCACTTTTGGCCTCACGCACAGCGCTCTTGGCGTGGGTGAAAACTCCTGCCGATGAACCACAAAAACGAAGCTAGCTCGCCGGGCATTCCGCAACTTATTTCTGTAAAAAGCACCCATTCGAGGTGCCGGTTCCGCACGACATCTGCTGCAGCCTGAGGGCTGCGACCTTGGCTAAACCCCACTACAGTACCACAAACGGCATTCTAGGTGGTTTGCAGGGCAGAAACATCCGTATCGCACTACATTATGATCATCTTTCGTGTATAACTCTGATCCAATCTCTATGTTACTTGATACCGATTCTGTAACATAGCTGTCACGGCGAGGAACGGGGCTTTTGGCCGTTGTTCCAGGAGCGTGAGATGGAGCGAAAGCGATCTCCCTCTGATGCGGGCCCTGTTTCTGGCCCAGCGCGCAACTTCCAGTATTTGATCGAGACCTTCAGGCCTCACCTCGGAATTCCCGAGGGTACGAATCAAATTGCAAAATACTTCCATGAAAAAAGCGGGCTGAGCGCAGTAACAATCAGAGCGTTACTGCAAGACGCTGGTCGTAAACAGCCGCACACACACACTCTCAGCCGGTTAGCACACTGTTTCAAAGAAGTAGTACCCGACATTGAGGCGCGCTGGCTATCTGTCACCGATATCGAGGCCTTTCGCGCATTGCTTGCTCGCGGAAATAATCAAGACGCAGTTCGATTCAACATTCCCGGATATCAAACAAAGATAGCGGATGCGGCGCATTGGCTGTGCGGAACCTACGTTGCGTATCGTTATGGGGTAGATGCCCCTTCCGATGAACAGATAGTCCGCCAAGTCGTGCACATTTGGTTAGAAGCCTCAACGCTGCGGTTTCGAATGTCGTACCCAAGGATTCCTCTCGAAGCTCCGCGTGAATTCTCGGGTCATGCACTGCCGGTTGGGTCATCGGTCATGTGCATAGGCTGGAGTGTCGATCGAGTGGGTCAAGCGGATCGAGCTTGCAGCCTGTTCTTTCACGATGATCGCAGCGCTCCTGTGCTGAGAAACTGCAAGCACGGCATTCTGACCACCACACGACAGCGAGAAGATAGTGCTTCGAGCGCCGCCAGCATTGTCCTGGTGAGAGTCGACTGGACACCTCCTGACCTTGACGCATTTATTGCGGAGGTCACTTGCGTCACACGAACGCACGACATTATCAGAAGTGATTTTGGTCTTGATTATGAAGTATGGCTTAGATCGTTTTTTGATAATCGACCTCGAGGTACGCCAAAGGAAAAGGACTTAGAAGAAATTGAACGAGCGCATTTGCATCGTGATCCGGTATTGCGGCTGGATCGAATGCGCTTCAATTACATGATGCCAAACGTTTTGGAGCGCGCTGAACACGACGCGAATATTTATGCGCCGTTTAAAGAAAGTTGGATGAGACGCCACGGACAGAGCTAAAGCAGCAGCTCTGATAAATCAGTTCTTGGTGTGCCAGGGAAAGAGGCTGATCTAGGTTGCGATCGAAAAGGATCCTCGACAATGAGTGCGAAAGCGGGGAGTTCCAAGAAGCCTAGCAGTAGGCACAATCAGACGCCTGGCTGGCGATCGGAAATCGCGCGGCGCACGATGGGACTGTTTAGAAAGATCAGCCCTCCTGGCCTAGTAACAATCGTGGTTATCCTGGGTTCTATCGCAATACTGGCGTGTTTTAATAGAGCAGATTGGCCGTTGGTAGTACTACCCCTTGTTGGGCTCTCGATATTTTTATTGTGTGAGTTGATCGCTCGACGACGGCGACACAACTAGCATCAAACACTTCGCGGCCGGCTGTCGGCGCACATTGGATTTTCAGGAGATGCGTAAGGGGAATTCGGGCGCTGTGTTCATACTGCCAGCCGGAAGGCTGCGCTCGGCCTTTAACTGCTCGAAAACTGTCCGTACTTCTTTGCTGAGAGAAAGGTAAAGAGTTCGATTCCACGAAGGGGAGCCAATCTCGCTTCAAATCGAAGCGCTACGTCCCAACCGAACTCAGCCACCAATCTCACTGCGCCTCCTGGATCGCCCGCCACACGCGATGCGGCGAGTACGGCATGTCGAGCTTTCGCACGTTCACGGCTTTGAGCGCGTCGAGCACCGCGTTGGCGAGCGCCGGAACTGCGCCGGTGGCGCCCGCCTCACCGGCGCCCTTGGCGCCCAGCACGTTGACGGGCGACGGCGCGCCACAATCGATCAGCTTGAGCGGCGACAGATAATCCGCGCGCGGCATGGCGTAGTCCATGAAGGTGCCGGACAAAAGCTGGCCGTTGTCCGGGTCATAGACGATGTGCTCGCCGAACACCTGGCCGATGCCCTGCATCAGCCCGCCCTGCAGCTGCCCCTCGACCAGCGTGTGATTGATGATGTTGCCGCAATCGTCCGCCGCGACGTAATTGACGATAGCGCACAGTCCGGTGTCGGGATCGATCTCGACTTCGGCGACGTGCGCGCCGCTCGGATAGGCGAACGCCAGATCGATTGCCGTGTTGGTGTCGAGCGGATGCGCCCCCTCGCCCCACTTCTTCTCGATCAGCGTCTTGATGCTGACCGTGAGGTCGGTGCCGGCGACGCGATACTGCCCCTTGTCGAAGGTGACGTCGGTCGGCGCCACTTCGAGTTCGGTCGCCGCGAGCTTCTTGCCTTTCTCGACGATCTCTTTCGCCGCCACGGTCAGCGCCGCGCCGTGACAGATCAACGAACGTGAGCCAAAGCTGCCGGTGCCGAGTAGCTTCGGCTGCGCCACGTCGTTGTAGCGCAGCTCGATGCGGTCCTCGGCAAAGCCGAGGATGTCCGCGACCAGCGCCGGAAACACCGTCTCGTGCCCCTGCCCTGAGGGTCCGGCGTTCGCATACATCGCAAGCTTGCCGTCGGAGCCGACGCGGATTTCGACCTGCTCCTTGCCCATGCCGCCAGACGGCTCGAGGAACAGCGCCAGCCCGATGCCGCGCAGCTTGCCGCTCTTTCGCGCGGCCTTGCGGCGCGCCTTGAAGCCGTCCCACTCGGCAGCCTCGAGCGCAGCGTCGAGCAGCCGCGCCGGATCGGCGCTGTCGTAGGACGAGCCGGTCAGCGTCTTGAGCGGGAATACATCCTTGCGAAGCGCGTTGCGGCGTCGAAGAGCGATTGGATCGACGCCGGTGACAGCCGCGGCCTCCTCGACCAGCCGCTCCCAGAGATACGCCACGTTGGGGCGTCCGGCGCCGCGATAGGCGGTGGTCGGCGTCGTGTTGGTGAACACCAGCCGGTGCCGGCCGTGCAGCGCGCCGACCTTATAGAGGCTCATCGCTGAACTGGTCGGCGCCGCGACCGTGTTGATCAGCGGCCCGGCGTTTGACGAAAACGCCCCGAGGTTGACCAGCCACTCGACGCGCAAGGCGAGGAATTTTCCCTTGGGGTCGACGGCGAGCTCGCCGATCAGGTCGGCCGCCCGGGCGTGATGATCGCCGGAGATCGTCTCCGAGCGCGTGCCGAGCCATTGGATCGGCTTGCCGGTTCGTTTCGCCGCCAGCATGACGGCGAGAAATTCCGGATAGACCTCATTGCGCACGCCGAACGCGCCGCCAACATCGAACGAACGAATACGAAATTTGTCCGGCGCGAGACCGACCATCCCGGACAGCGTGTTCTTGATGTCAGAGGCGCCCTGCGTCGGGATGCAGAGTTCATAGGCGTCATCGGCTGCGTCATAGACCGCGATGCAGGACTTCGGCTCCATCGGATTGCCGGAGATGCGTTGCGCGTGCAGTTCGACGCGAACGACGTGCGCCGCGTCCTTGAATCCGGTCTCGGTGCTGTCGCGGTTGCCGTACTCGTAGTCGAACGCCAGGTTGCCGGGCGCGTCGCCGTGCAGCGGCGTCGCCCCCTGCGCAAGCGCTGCGCTCGCTGTCACGGCGACCGGTAGATCTTCGTATTCGATGGCGATGAGCTCGGCGGCGTCCTGGGCGATGGCCTCGGTCTTGGCAACGACCAGCGCCACCGGCTCGCCGACGAAGCGCACCCGCTCATGCGCGAGCCCGGTGCGGAACGGCACGCGAAGCGACGACCCGCCAACGCCCTTGAAGAAGGCCATGGCGGGAGCGCCCTTCCATCCCGCCGCCATGAGATCGGCGCCGGTCAGGACATCGAGCACACCGGGCAATTTTCGCGCGGCCTCGATGTCGATGCTGACGATCTTGGCGTGCGCGCGGTCGGCGCGGAGGAAGTGCCCCGCGACCTGCCCATTGAAGTGATGATCGGAGGTGTAACGGCCACGGCCGGTGACCAACCGAAGGTCTTCCCGCCGTCCTCTGAATTGATGTTCGGACACGCTCTTTCCTTGGTAGTTACGGGCCAACCCGGTCATACGGCGATAACCACAACCCTGACATTTCACAAAAGCCTTGAAAAGAACACCGGAACCTGCCATGTCCCTGTCTGCCGGGACATCGACCTGAGATTCGGGTCGCCCACGGGCCGCGTGCAAGAAACCCGCAAAACGGTTTCAGCCCGACTTCTCGGCTTCCCTGACTGACAGCCCTGTCCACGCGGGATGTCCAAACCCGCGATCCGTCGGCGCTCGCCCCCAAGGCCAGCGCTCCGGCCCGCTTATAGAAAGATTCTTGAATTGAACTCATTTAACGATTTCGGCCTCGCAGAGCCGATTACTCGCGCCCTCGCAGAAGAGCGCTACGTTACGCCCACTCCGATCCAGGCCCAGTCCATTCCAATCCTGCTCACCGGCAAGGACCTCGTCGGTATCGCGCAGACCGGCACCGGCAAGACCGCAGCCTTTGCGCTGCCGATCCTGCACCGGCTCGCCGCCAACCACGTCCGCCCTGAGCGCAAGTCCTGCCGCGTGCTGGTGCTGAGCCCGACCCGCGAACTCTCCGGCCAGATCCTCGACAGCTTCCGGACCTACGGCCGGCACCTGCGCATCCAATCGGCGCTCGCCATCGGCGGCGTCTCGATGGGCGCCCAGGTGCGCGCGCTGCTCAACGGCGTCGACGTGCTGGTGGCAACGCCGGGCCGGCTGCTCGACCTGGTGCAGAGCAATGCGGTCCGTCTCAACAGTGTCGAGACGTTCGTGCTGGACGAAGCCGATCGCATGCTCGACATGGGCTTCATCCGGGACATCCGGAAGATCATCACCAAGCTCCCGAAGGAGCGGCAGACGCTGATGTTCTCGGCCACCATGCCGGAAGACATCGCCGAACTCGGCCGCCAGATGCTCAAGGACCCGGCCAAGGTTTCGGTGACGCCGCAGGCCACCACGGTCGAGCGCATCGCTCAGCGGATCGTCCACGTCGACCGCGGCAACAAGTCGAAGATGCTGTCCGACATCATCAAGCAGGAGCAAAACGTCGACCGCGTCCTGGTCTTCACCCGCACCAAGCACGGCGCCGACAAGGTCGTCCGCGGCCTGGTCAAGGACGGCATCCTGGCCGAAGCGATCCACGGCAACAAATCGCAAAATCAGCGCGAGCGCGTGCTGAAAGATTTCCGCAACGGCCGCGTCCGCACGCTGGTCGCGACCGATATCGCGGCCCGCGGCATCGACGTCGATGGCATCAGCCACGTCATCAACTTCGATCTGCCGAACATTCCGGAAAGCTACGTCCACCGCATCGGCCGCACCGCGCGCGCCGGCGCCGATGGCGTTGCGATCTCGCTCTGCTCGGCCGATGAGGCGGATTATCTGCGCGATATCGAGAAGCTGATCCGCATGCAGATCCCGGCAACCGGGATTGTCCCGACGCGCACGGCGCAGCGTCCGCCCCAGCACCAACAAGCTCGCGGCGGTCAGCGCAACAATCGCAATGGTCATCGACAAGGCCAGCGCAATGGGCAGCACAACAACGGGCAGAACCGCAACGATCGCAACCACGACCGCAACCGGGAGCCGGCGGCTGGCCAGCAACGGCAGGCCCATCAAGGCCATCAGCAAGCCCACGCGGATCACGGCCAGAACAAGCCCCGGCCGGTGGCATCGACGCAGCCGATTGGCAGCGCGTTCGCCAACGTCCCGTTCATGCAGTCGCGCTGAGCCAACGGCCGAAAGAGGAAAACCAATGGCCAAGGAAGAAATGCTGGAGTTCGAGGGCGTGGTGACGGAGGTGCTGCCGGACGGCCACTTCCGCGTCAAACTCGACAACGAACACGAGGTGCTCGCCTACACGGCGGGCAAGATGCGCAAGTTCCGCATCCGCACCGGCGCGGGTGACCGCGTCACGGTCGAGATGTCGCCCTACGATCTGAGTCGCGGGCGCATCAGCTTCCGCCACAAGTCCGACAAGCCATTGCCGTCGGCAACCGGCCAGCGGCGCGCGCACTTCCGCAATCGTTAGAGCGTGATCCCGAAAAGCGAAACTCTGATCCGATTCCATTGAATCGGATCAGAGTCGTCAGCCTTTGCCGCGTCCCTGACTGAGCGGGAGCTTGGCGATCTCGCGGATGGCGTCGCGGTTAGGCTCGAAGCCGAGCCCGGGCTTTTCAGACATGTTGAAAAAACCGTCTTGCGGCGCCGGCAAATCGCGATAGATCTGCTGGCACAGCTCCGTCGCGAGATAATGATGCTCGACCAGCGTGCCGTTGGCGACGCCGGCTTGCAGATGCATGTTGTGGAAACCCCAGGCGCCGCCATTGGCCACTGAGACGTTGAAGGCCGCAGCCATGCCGGCGATCTTCACACACTGACTGAAGCCGCCGGTGATGCAGACGTTGGGCTGCGCGTAGTCGATCGCTTCCGCCTTCAGCAAATCGCGGAAACGGTACGCCAAACCTTCGTTCTGTCCGCAGGCCAGCGCCATGCCGGTCGCGCGCCGAAGCTGCGCCATGCCAGGCGCGTCGTTCTGCGTGAGCGGCTCTTCGAAGAACGAGATGCCATAGGGCTTGATCATCTCGACCAGCTTGGTCGCGTGATAGAGGTCGAGATTGCAGTTGGCGTCGATGAACAATTCGATGTCCGGTCCGACCGCTTCGCGCACCGCCCTCACCCGCGCGGCATCCTCGCGGATCACGTCCATGACCGGCGCATCGTCACGCCGCTTCAGCGCCTCGTTGCCGACAGTCATCTTCAACCGCCGGAAACCCTGTGACACCCAGAGCTTGGCGGCGGCGGCCAACTGCTCGCGGTCGAAAAAGCCGAACCCAAAGGTGGCATAGACCGGCACGCGCGGATGCGCGCCACCTAGCAGCCGCCAGATCGGCTGCCCGAACGCCTTACCCTTGAGGTCCCACAACGCCACGTCGATAGCCGCTAACGCGTGCGCGGCGTAACCGGTCTGCCCGCGAGGCATCAGCGTCCAGTAGAGCTTGTCCCAAACGCGCTCGTGCGCCAGCGGGTCGTCGCCGACGATCGCGGGGCCCGCGACGCCATTGACGATCTGCGCGATCACGTCCTCTTCGGTGATGCTGGTCAGCCCGTGGCCGATCAGCCCCTCGTCGGTCTCGACCTCGACGTGACAGGCGGCGAGCGAGGTCTTGCGGTCGACACCGACGAGCCTGATGTGAAGGGGAACGTTGAGCGGGGTGGCGGTGACGCGGACGATCTTCATGGCGGCGGTACGCTAGGGCGCATCCCGGTTGGATTCAATCGGGTGCGCTTCGAGCATCATCCCTTGCGGGCTTTTGGCACGCCGGCCATCGATTTCGCGACTTCGCGGGCGCATTGGATGAACAACTGCACGGCCGGACCCAGCGTCCGATTTCTCAACGTCACGATCGCGACGGGAGATTGCTGACCAGGCAACTGGATCGGCAGCTCCTTGAGCGAATGGCGCTTGCCGTTGACCCGCAGCACCGAGGCCGGCAGGGCGGTGATGAATTGCCCGCTGCCGACGAGATTGTTGCGCAAATGAATTGAGAACGTGGAGATGACCAGATTCGGGGGCTTCAATCCGCTCGTTCTGAACGCTTCCGCCACGAACGCGCCGCCCAAAGCATCGAGGGGTGTCATGACCCACGGCTCATCCACCAGATCCGCAAGTCCAACGTTGCGGCGGCGCGCCCACTTGCTTTTCTCGCCGACCACCAAGGAGAACGGATCGTCGAACAGGACCTCCGCATTCAACTCGTCATTGATCACACCTTGCGCAGGGAGCTTCACCAACCGGGCTAGGACCAGATCGACCTTGCGCTCGTGAAGCTCCGGAAATTCCACGGTCGGTGTGCGCACCTGCTCGACATGAAATCTCACCCGTGGATAGTCTTTGGACAGGCGCTCGAGAACCGGCACAAGGAGCCCGGCCGCAATCGATTCCGGGCATCCGATCCTCACCTCACCCGCACGAGGGTCGGCGATGAACTCGATATCCCTGATGCCCTGGCGGAGCTCGTCAAACGCAGCGCGGCCGCGCGCCAACAGGGCATCGCCATAAGCGGTCGTAACGACTCCCTTCGGACTTCGATCGAGCAGCCGCACGCCGAGCGCATGTTCCAGGCCGGCAATGACTTCCGAAATCGACGGGGTCGATACGCCGAGCGTGGCGGCGGCCCTGGCCATGCTGCCGTATTCGACAACAGTGAAGAAGACGAACAGATCGCGCAGCTGGAGCCGGCGGCCGATCTGCTGTTCCCACTGGATCAGTTTTGACATAAGGCTTTTACCTAACACGACTAAGCTTATTAGGGAATTCCTTTAATACCCACGATCGCGGATGCTTTGACGCTCAGACCTGACGCAAATCGTTGTACGCGAGAACCGCGATACCGATTGACGGAGCAGCCCGTGAAAAAACTGATCGCGCTCGCCCTTGCTGCAGCGTTTGGAAGCATTTGCAGCGCCGAGGCGCAGGTCTATCCCGCTCGTCCGATTACAATGGTTGTGCCTTTCGCCGCGGGAGGGCCGACCGACACGCTCGCGCGCATCCTCGGCGAGCGCATGCGCGTTGCGCTCGGACAGCCGGTGATCGTCGAGAATGTCACCGGCGCTTCGGGCACCATCGGCGTCGGTCGCGTGGCACGCGCCGATGGCGACGGCTACACGCTCAGCATCGGCCCGTGGAATTCACATGTGCTCAACGGCGCGGTCTACAAGCTCAACTACGATCTGCTGAGCGACCTGCAGCCCATCGCGCTGCTCGCCAGCAATGACTGTGTCATCGTATCGAAGAATGGATTGCCGGCCGGCAACCTCAAGGAGCTGATCGCTTGGGTGAAGGCGAACCCGAACAAGGTTTCCGCCGGCACGGGCGGAGTTGGCACAGGGACTCACATTACAAGCGTCCTGTTCCAGAACATGACCGGCACAACGATCCAGCCGGTGCCCTACCGCGGCCTCGGCCCGGCGATGCAAGCGTTGATGGCGGGGCAGATCGACTTGATCTTCGACCAGGCTTCGAACGCGTTGCCGCAAGTGCGCGGCGGCACGATCCGGGCGTATGCCATCACAGGGAAGAAGCGATCGATCGCGGCACCCGATATCCCCACGGTTGATGAAGCAGGGCTGCCGGGATTTCACGTTTCGGTTTGGCACGGGCTGTGGACGCCGAAAGGGACGCCCAAGAGCATCGTCGCCGCCCTCAATCGTGCAGTTGTCGAAACCCTGGCCGATCCGGCTGTTCGTCAACGGCTTGCCGATTTGGGTCAGGAAATTCCGCCCCGCGAGCAGCAAACCCCGGAAGCGCTCGGAGCCTTTCATAAGGCCGAGATCGACAAGTGGTGGCCGATCGTCAAGGCAGCAAACATCAAAGTGGAATGACGCGGCCACCCGATTGCTTGCACTGCCATTCTAATCGCTGAACAGCCTGCACTCAGATGAGAGGTACTGCGATGAACTCCGATCTCGTTGTCAGAAGCGACCAGCCGCCCACGTTTGCAGCCTGGCTGCCCGGCATTGCGCTTGCTCTCGCCGTCGTCCTGGGAGCCTGGATTCTCATCTACGCCCTGATCAATGGACCTCAAATGAGGGCCGCGGCAGAGAGTCAAACAGCCCAAGAAGTCGAACAGGAAAATCGAGAGTTGTGCGGCAAGCTTGGCATTACCGCCGAAACGCAAGCCTTCGTCACCTGCACCGCAACTCTCGTGCATGTCCGGCAACGGCATGACGAAAGGCGCAATCGAGACCTCGATTTTTAAGGTCCCTTCCTGCGCGGCTTTCACGTTTCCTAATCATATGCGCCGGTGCAGGCGGCGATCGATGGCGAGCAGCACGCTCGATACCGCGGCGGCGAACGTGATCAGCAGCAAGGTCACCGCCATGATCAGATCGACGTTGTGCAGGCCGATGGCGGTCATCAGGAGGTAGCCGAGCCCGCGCTGGGCCGCAAACATCTCGCCCAGCAGCGTGCCGATCAGCGTGAGCGAAAAGCCGACGCGAAACCCGGTGAAGATCTCGGGCAGCGCCGCGGGAAACAGTACCGCACGCACCATTTCGGTGGCCGAAAGGCCATGCACTCGCCCAGTCTTGATCAGGATCGGCCGCACGTTGCGCACCGCGTTGATGGTGAACAGCGCGACCGGGACGATGCCGTGAATCGCGCCGAACGCGATCTTCGCCGGCATGCCAAGCCCGAAGGCGAGCAGCAGGATCGGATAGAGCGTGATCTTCGGGATCGAATAGACTGCAACCAGCATCGGCTCGAACACTTGGCTCGAGAGCTTATGGGAGCCAAGCCAGAAGCCGGTGGCGAGCCCCACGCTGACCGCGATCGCGAGCGCCACCGCGAACGCGCGCATGGTTTCCGAAAGGTGCGGCCAGAACGCCTCCGACGTCACGAGGTTGAGCGTGTAGCGGAACGTGGCGAGCGGCGGCCGCAGCGCGGCATCGCCGACGAACCAGTACAGCGCCTGCCAGGCGACCAGCAGGCCTGCGATCAGCATCGCGGCGTTACGTACGCCTTTGAGGGCGTTGGCACTCACAGGCCCCGCCTCGCCAGCAGGCGCTTCTCCCACCAGGACAGCGCGGTGTTGATCGAGATCGACACCGCAAGGATCAGCACGATCAGCGGATACATCGTCGCGTTGTCGAAATTGTTGTAGGCGAAGCTGATCTCGTAGCCCATGCCGCCACGCGACATGATGAATTCGGCGCCGATGATGCCGATCAGCGTATAGGCGACCGCAAACTTAGCGCCGGTCAGCACGTAAGGCGCCGCATAGGGCAGCGCGACCTTGAGGGCAACTTCAGCTGCACCGAGCCGCTCGATGAGCGCGGCCTTGCGCAGCACGCGCGGGACGCGGTCGAGGCCGTTCAGCGTATTCACGATCACGGCGACGACGCCCAGCATGAAGCCGATGCCGATCTGCGGCGCGTCGCCGAGCCCGAACAGCACGATCAGCAGTGGATAGAAGGCGAACACCGGGATGGCGTAGTAGGTGGCGAACAGCGGGTCGAGCGTCTCACGCAGCGCGCGATAGCCGTGCAGCACGGCTGCGGTGGCGATGCCGACCAGCAGCGCCAGGCTGAAGGCAATCGACGCATTCGTCATGGTTTTGAGGATCGCTGCGTTCTGTTTCCCGGAGATCAGAATGCGCCCAAGGTCGCGCAGGATCAGATGCGGCGGCTGCATGGTGATGCGATCGATCACGCCGATCGCGCACAGAAGCTCGAGCAGCAGCACGGCGGCCAGGATCACCAGCACGCGGTAGAGCGCGACGCGAGTCATTTCGCCCGCCCGATGGTTTTCAGCGATTCCTCGCGCAGCGATTTCCACAACCGCGCCGTGATGACGCCGAACTCCGGACGCTCGACGATGCGGCTGTCACGCTCGCGCGGCCAATTCGTCTCCACTGCGTCGATCAGCCGGCCCGGACGCGCCGACATCACCGCGATGCGGTCGGCCAGCATCGCAGCCTCGTCGAGCGCATGTGTGATCAGGAACACGGTCGCGCCGGTCTGCCGCCAGAGCTTGAGCACCTCGTCACCCATCAGCAGGCGGGTCTGCTGGTCGAGCGCGCCAAATGGCTCGTCGAGCAAAATGAGACGCGGCTCCTTCACCAGCGTGCGCGCGATACAGACGCGCTGGCGCATGCCGCCGGAGAGTTGCGCCGGGTAGCTTTTGGCGAAATCCGTGAGACCCATCAGCTCGATCACCTCGCGGACACGTTTGGTCTTCGCCGCGGGCTCGATTGCCGACTTCCGCAGACCAAACGCCACGTTCGCCTCGACCGACAGCCAGGGAAAGCAGGCGTCCTCCTGGAACACCACGCCGATGCCATCAGGGATGTCGCCGGCAATCCGCCGCCCTTCGAATTCGATTGTGCCTGCGGTCGGCGGCGAGAGCCCCGCGATCAATTCCAGCAGCGTCGACTTCCCGCAGCCGGACGGCCCGACCACGGCGAGAAACTCGCCCCTGCGAAGATCGAGATCGACCGGGCCCAGCGCATGCAACTCGCCGCCGGCCGCGGATGGGAAAGTCTTGGTAACGCCGCGGAGCGAAACGTGAGCGGACGCCTGCGACACGCTCACCCCCTGCCCGCAGCTACTTGGGTGTCCGGATGTCCTCGGGCAGGAAGCTGGTGTCGATCATCTTGGCGAGGTCGAAGTCGCCCGAGATCGCGCCCACCATCTTCTGCACGTCCATCATCCGCTTCATGCCGTCGAGGTGGAACTGGCCGGTGCCCCAATACGGAATGCCATGGGTGCGGCTCGCCGTGAGACTGCGCACGGCGCTGCGCGCAACCTCCTTGTCGATATTGTAATGCTTGGCGACGATGTCGCCCGCCTCGTCGGGGTTGGCGTTCATGAACTCGACCGCCTGACGGCGGGCGCGGATCACCGCCTTGATGAAATCGGCGCGGCTTGCCGCTGCCGCGCTGGTGGTGACGCCGACCACGTTGTCGAGCGGCGGCAGCACGTCGCTTGCCGCCACCACGGCGCGATACTTGCCCTTGAACTTCGACCACACCGGCTCGGCCATGGGCGCCACGTCAATCGCGCCGATATCGAGCGCGGCGACGCCTTCGCCAAAGCCGCCAGTGCGCACCAGTTCGGCATCCTCGGGCTTGAGACCAGCGGCCTGCAACAACAGCAGCGCGAGTGCCTGGCTGGTCGAGCGTGGATTGGTGTAGCCGATCTTCTTGCCCTTGAAGTCCTTGATGCTTTTGATCGGGCTGTCGGGCTTCACGGCCCAGACGAATTCCGCAACGGTGAGCACATTGTCGCTGATGATCTTCAGATCCGCGCCCTGCTGGATTGCGACCGCGGTCGCGCCCGGATTGGCTTCGGCGTAGGCCACGCCACCGGCCAGCATGTTGCGGATCGAGGTGCCGCCGCCCTGCGACGAGATAATGCCGGTCACGTTCGCGCCCTGCTGCTGGTAAAATTTCTTTTCCAGCGCGACCGCGTAAGGCATCGCGTTGGCGGCGACGCCGTAATTGCTGACCGCAATGTTCTCGGCTGCGACCGGCGTGGCCAAGCCAATCCCGAATGCGGCAACTGCAAAAACCAGAGCGAAGCGATCGAGCGTGCGCATCGGGACCTCCCTATGGCGCCTGTGACCGGCGCCTTTCCCGGGATGGTAATGAAATCGGGCCACCCCTGCCAGCGAACGGCGGGGATGGAAGCGTCGCCACATGGGGCAACCGCCCACGCCCCGTGCTACGCTGAATTCCCGACGGCACCGGCGCGCGGGCGCGCCGACGGTGATTGGGAGGCAGTCATGGAATTTCCGCGACGTCGATTCCTGCATCTCGCGGCGGGCGCTGCCGCGTTGCCTGCTCTATCACGTGTTGCCGCCGCGCAAGCCTATCCGTCGCGGCCGGTGCGTTTCGTGGTCGGCTTTCCGGCCGGCAACGCGCCGGACATCATCGCGCGTCTGATGGGCCAATGGCTGTCGGATCGGCTCGGCCAGCAATTCGTCATCGATAATCGCCCTGGCGCGGCCAGCAATATCGCGACCGAAGCTGCGCTGAGCGCACCGGCGGACGGTTACACGCTACTGATGATCGTGCTGACCAACGTGTTCAACGCAGCGCTCTACACCAACCTCAAATTCAATTTCATGCGCGACATCGCGCCGGTCGCCGGCATCGCCAACGCCCCATACGTGGTGGTGATCAACCCATCGGTGCCGGCGAAAACCATGCCCGAATTCATTGCCTATGCGAAAGCCAATCCGGGCAAGATCAACTACGCGTCCGGCGGTAACGGCAGCTCATCGCATATTTTCGGCGAGCTGTTCAAAAAGCTCGCCGGTGTCGATCTGGTGCATGTGCCGTATCGTTCGAGCTTCATGCCGGACCTGCTCTCAGGCCAAGTGCAGATGACGATCAATCCGATACCGCAGGCAATGGAATATGTCCGGAGCGGAACACTGCGCGCGCTCGCGGTGACGACCGCGCAGCGCCTCGGCGCGCTGCCCGACATCCCGACCGTGCGCGAGTTCGTGCCGGGCTACGAGGCGACCGGCTGGTATGGCCTGTGCGTGCCGCGGAACACGCCCGCCGAGATTATCGGCAAGCTCAATGAAGCGACCAACGCATCGCTCGCCGACCCTGCCGTCAAGGCGCGGCTGGCAAGCCTTGGCGTCGAACCGATGCGAATGACGCCCGCCGAACTGACCAAGTTCATCGCCGGCGAGTTCGAGAAATGGTCGGGTGTGATCAAGTCAGCCGGCATCAAGGCGGAGTAAGCCGCCTGTCCAAAGCCGAAATCAGACCGCCGTGCCGCCGCGGTTCCAGCCGCGGGCGCCTTCACCGTAGATGTCGAAGCCCTTGTCGGTGACGATGACGGTATCTTCGAGCTTGATGAAGCCGCGCTTGGGATGCGCCAGCGTGGTCTCGACCGAGATCACCATGCCGGTTTCGAGCGGCCGCTTGGCGTCGTAGTCGTCATACGGCACCGGCCCGGATGATGTGAGCCGCGGCGCCTCGTGGCTGACGAGCCCCATGCCATGGCCGAGGAAGTGCATGTTGTTGTGATACTTTGACTTGGCGAGCCGCGCCTCGCCGCTGGCATAGACTTCACTGCCCATGACCCCGGCCTTGATCGGCTTCATCGAAGCGCGCTGAATTTCCTCGATGTCGCCCAGCATGTCCTGGAGCTCGGTATCGGGCTCGCCGTGGATCGCCATGCGGCAGAGATCGCCGATGTAGCCGTGGTAGTTGCCGCCGGAGTCGAGCGACAGGATATCGCCCTTGCCCCAGACCTGGTCCGATGGTGCGCGATTGAGCGAAGTGCCCGCCGTAATCAAGCAATATTCGAACGTGAGCCCGCGGTTGGTTTCCTCGCGACGCAGCGCCTCGGTCAGTTCAGCCTTGGTGGCGCCGGGTCCGTGATTGGCGATCACCGCCTTCATCGATTCAATGACAGCTTCGGACGCGATCTTGAGCTTCTTCAATTCGTCCGGCGTCTTCACCGAGCGCAACCGCTCCAGCACGAACAGGCTGTCGGAGAGTGCCGCATCAGGGAAAGCGTCGCGCAGCACCTTGGCGCTGTCGGCCGGCAGGAATGACAATTCAGGGCCGATACCCTTGGTCTTGATGCCGGACTTCTTGATGTGCTCGATCGCCTTTTGCATCGTGTCGATCGAGCCGGAGTTGTTGCACTGCTGCACCGGCGTCCAGAACGGATTGTTCTCGCGCTGAAAGTTCTCCAGGCGGTGGCCGAAGTACGCGGCTTTGTCGGGCGCGCCCTTGGCATAGACCAGGACCGGCAGGTACCGGCTCAGCCCCATCGCGTCCATGTAGTCGAAGAAGAACGCCCGGTGCCCGCCGAGCAGGTATTGGACGTTGTGCTTCGATGTGGCGATCAGCACGTCCATGCCGGCGTCATCCATCAGCCGGTCGAGACGCGCGGTGTCGAACGGAATGGCAATCTGTCGATCGGGGTTGAGCATGGCGGAAGCTCCTGTTTGAGGCATTTTAGAGCATGATCCCGAAAAGTGGATACCGGTTTTCGGAAAAGATCATGCTCAAACAAAAAGAAAGCTAGAGTCTGATCCGATTCAATCAAATCGGATCAGACTCTAGCGCGCCAGCCCCGGCCGTAAAGCCGCGAGGCGGAACCCGGATGACGATTGCGCATTGATTTCGAGCACACCCGCGGCCGGAGCGCAGGGAGAACATCATGAAAAAATCTCTGGTGTTGGCGTTGCTGGCGAGCACGGCGCTTGCCCTTTCGGTTCTACACGGTGCGGTCCTGGCGCCCGGATGGGCGCAGCAGGCAGCGGCCCCATTCGATCCCTCAACCCTGCCCGAGCAGCAGATCGGCAAGCGCATTTCGGTCAACGCCGAGGACCTGCCCGCACCCAAGACCGGGCCGATCGTGGCGAGCCGTTCGCTGGTCGTGCCCTACACCGGGCAAGCGCCGCGCGTGCCGGAAGGCTTCACGGTGACGGCCTTCGCCACCGGCCTCGAACATCCGCGCCGTCTGCTGGTGCTGCCGAATGGCGATGTGCTCGTCGCCGAGCAGAAGGTTGGCTACGTGACGCTGCTGCGCGACGACGACGGCGACGGCAAGGCCGACTGGCGGCAACGCCATATCGAGGGGCTGAATGGGCCCTACGGCCTCGCCTGGCGCGACGGCAAGGTTCTGGTCGCCGATCAGGACGACATCTGGGAGGTGCCGCACCGGCTCGGCGCGCTACGCCCGGGTGCGGACGCGCAGGACACCAAGGTCGCTGACGTGCCGGTTGGGTGCAGACACGGGAGTCGAAACTTTTCATGACGCTATCCGAATAGCGGAAGCGCGGTGCTACTTCACGTTGCGGAGATTTCCAGAATCGAATTCATAGAAATCGGGATTTCTTTCCGCCGTAATTTTCAGAAGATCGTCGATGATGTCAGCAAGAGGTACGGGCTCGTTTGGCTTTCCGACTTCAAAGGCTCGGATGGGTGCAGCAGCAGCCGAAGCGTCGAGCAGCATGATGTAGAAGCGTTCGAATTGCTCGTCTCTACCGGCGGGGTCATTGCGGCCGGTGAATAGACGCAATCGAGCATGCGCATTGATGAATGTCGATTTTCGCTTCGTGGTATTATCGAGATCGGCGTCTTTATCGAAAAAGAAAAATGCGCCAAGCACCGCATATGGAAAACGGCGATGAAGCGTGACGGCTTCCATGAGCATATCGCCACGTCGGTTTACGAGATTCTTCTGAAAGTTTTTCGTGCCTCCGTCGCGAAAGTTGATGCTCTTGATTGAAATCGCCATGAGCAACCCAGCTTCTTCAGTCGCCCACGTCACATCGACTTTCTTCGCACCGAGACCACCGGCCATCCGGCGCTCGGCACCAGATGAATCGAGTTCACCGGGACTGGCTGGACGGGCTTCGTTGAGACCGCGTTCACGAAGGTCTGCAGCTATTGCTAGCGCGACACATTCTGAAAGCCGCTCGCTATAGCGGCGTTTTACTTTTTGCTCTGCAGAATCCGGAGGTTTAGGCCCAAGGCCCGATATCGCATTTGCTA